>NZ_AP024086.1:0-600000 GCF_019703855.1 Desulfomarina profundi
TGCCCTCCTTGAGTTAAGGTTTTTCTGGGTAGTGTTTTTCTAGGGTTGTCAATGTTTGTTACAAGGGTTGGCGGCCTGTAAGCGATGGAAGGGAATATTTATGGTCTGGGAAAAGGTAAAAGAGAGTCTGAAAAGCACCCTGGCGGGGAATATTTATGATCTTTGGATTGAGCCTTTGCAGTTTGTGCAGCTGCAGGAGGAAAAACTTTACCTATCAAGTCCGGACAGATTTTTCAGTGCTTATGTAAAACAGAATTTTCTTGAAATTATTGAGGAGAAGGCCAGTGAACATGGTCTGTCGTCACTTCGCATTGTTTTCTGCGAATCGGGTTCAAAAAGTCTCCCGACTCCAATCGCAATGAAACATACTCCCAAAAGAGGACAGTTGCGGCTGCCGTCGGTTCCTGTGAACAAATCCAGGTTCAAGGCTCTTCATCCCAGGTATACCTTCGATGAGTTTATGGTGGGAGAGAGTAATATTCTGGCTGAATCAGCATGTCGTTCCATGGTGGCTCAGGACGACTCCGTCGGTCCCTGTCTTTATATCAACAGCTCCACAGGGCTTGGGAAAAGCCATCTGACCCATGCGGTTGCCCATCAGGTTCTGGCCCAGTCGCCGATGACGAGACTTCATTATGTGACTGCCAGGCAGTTTGCTGCGGAGATGGTACGTGGTATCAAAACCAATACTATGGATGATTTCAAATCAAAATACCTGGAACATTGCGATATTCTTCTTGTGGAGGATGTTCACTCGCTTACGGGGAAGAAGAAAACCCAGGAAGAGCTGAATGAGGTTCTTGATTCTCTGATTAAATCCGGAAAAAGGGTGATCGTTACAGCCAACAGTGCTCCAAGGGATCTGGTAGGGATTGATAATGAGTTCAGATCCCGGATGACTTCCGGGCTTGTCACCAGCATCCAGCCACCTGACATTGCTACACGGACTCGTATTGTTGAGAAAAAAGCGGCCCAGCAGCAGCTGTGTCTCGATGAGGAACTGGTGCAGTACCTGGCGAATAATATTCGCGGAGATGTCCGGCAGATAGAGTCGGCCCTGAGGGCCATAAGGGCCAAAGCCAGACTTGTCGGAGGACATGTGGATCTTGATCTTCTGAGAGAAGTCGTGACCACGATAGTAGGTGTCGAACAGCAGCTTTCTGCTGAGCTTATCTGTGAACTGGTCAGTTGTCAGTTCAATGTGAGCATGGATGCCCTGCGATCAAAATCACGAAAGAGGGCGATTACCTTTCCCAGGCAGGTGGCCATGTATCTGGCCCGCAAATATACTGATGATTCTCTTGCCGATATAGGTAAGGTACTGCACCGTGATCATTCCACGGTGCTGCATGCCATCAAGGTTGTGTCAAACAAGGCTATCCGGGACACATCCATCTCTGCCCAGCTGGACCTGTTGAGCAATAAGGTAAAGCAGCTTTAGCCCGCGTTTCCCATGAATATTGTGTTGCTGTTTGCAAATTTATGAGAGAGGTGGGCTAAAAATAAATGCCTTTGACTTCCGCGGCAGTTTCTGCAACTGAATCTCTGGCGAGAATCGCTTCACCAACCCTGCTGCCGTGCTTTATCATGTCGTTAATACCGATCCCTTCCCAGCCAAACCCGCAAATATAGAGGCCAGCCAGTGATGACTGGACTGTTGATCGCCAGTTGAGGAGGGCAGGATAACCTCTTTCGAGCTGGGGAATACCGGACCGGGGTCGGAGAACTTCTGTGAAAACGGGTTCCTCTCTGATCTTGAGTATTGTCCTCACATCATCGTAAGCCTTGGATATCAGAGTTGGATCGTCCAACTCAAGTTTTTCCGGATGACGTCTGCCACCGACCAGGGTCTCAAAGAGAATATGATTTTCCGGGGCCCGGCCGGGAAACATGTTGGATGAAAAGAGTGAACCGAGGGTAAAGCGTTTTTCGCATTCGGGAATAAGATAGCCGAAACCGGGCGGGAGTCTTGTTTCACTGGTGAATCCAAAAACAACAGTGGCTATTTTAGCTTCAGGAATCGAGTTGAGGGGCAAGGCGGAGTGATCGGTCTCAGGAGCTGAAGTGCCTGGTTTACCGGCAGTGCCAGAACCAGATTTTTTGCCGAAAAAGTTTCTTTTTCCGTACTGACATACCAGTTATTGCCTTCTTTTTTTATCGTCATAGCCCGGCAGGCTGTCTGCAGTTCTTTTCCCTGCTGTAGTTTTTCCGTCAGTTTCTCCGGGAGTTGTCTCATGCCATTTGAAAAACTGATCATGGCCGGCATTTTCAGGGAGCCTCCTTTTTTCCTTTTTTTCTCTTCCCTCATTTTTTTAAACAGTCCACGAAGAAGAGAGCCTGCCTCCCGTTCCAGGTGACGAACACCAGGCATGACAGAGTCAATGGTCAGTCTGTCGCAGTCCCCGGCATAAGTGCCGGTAAAGACGGCATCCACATAAGGTAATAAAGCCGGTCCAAACCTGTGGTGGACCCATTTGGCAACAGTGGGCTCTCCCTCAAGAGGAGAGCGAAAAAGTTCTCCAAGGATCCGCAACTTTGCGGTCCAGGGAATAAGGGGGCCATTAATATCTTCCGCGGGGTCTGGGGTATGAGGTTCAGTTTACCGTTCAGGTAGACGTAGCGCACAAAATCGATTAGTGGTGCTTTTACCGTTTCCGCACTCAGTCCCGATTCATTCAGTAATTTTTGACTTTCCGGACAGTTGTCAAGAAAGCCGTGGGGGCCGATTTCTGCAATAAATCCATCCCGGCAAAAGGAGCGGACAGCTCCGCCTGTGCGGGCTTCTTTTTCAAGAACCACAAAGCGGTGGCGCGGATTTTTTTGTTTGAGTATATGGGCGGTGGTGAGGCCGGATAGTCCTCCCCCTATAATAACAGTATCGAGTTTTCTGGTCATTGCAGTGTCACGTGAAGTTGAGAATGTTTGAGATAAAGTGTTACCCAGCCACCATGCTGCAGCATGCCGGGATTGTAAATTCGTGTGTTACCAATCCGGTCTGCACCTTTTGATTCGTGAATATGTCCGGTGATACAGATATCAGGTTGGTGCTGTTCTATAAATGTTCTTACCGCTTTGGAACCCACATGGCGGCCACTTCGAACCCGGTCTGTTGTCGTGTTGTATGGAGGTGGGTGGGAGACGAGGATCGTGGGTATTTTGTTGCTTGTATCATTTTCTATCTGTTGTAACAGGTTGCTGCCTTTTTTCCATGCTCCCTGCAGGAGAGTCGCCAGCTCTTTTTCTGAAAATTCCGAAGGTGTGTTAAAGGGGGTGGGATTTGAGCCTCCGACTCCCAGGATGAGAAGCTTTGAGCCGATCAGTCTTGCCTGGCCATGCAGGTTGATGTCGAGCTGATCGAGGCATGTATTGACAGATTTTCTGTCCAGATTGCCGAACAGGGCGAGAATCCGGGGGTTAATGGTTATTATCTCGTCCAGCACTTTTCTTACATCAGATTCGGAGCCGTGATTTGTGAGGTCGCCGGTGAGCAGGATCAGATCAGCTTTTTCGATCTCCGGGATAGTTCCGACCCGGGATGTGGCCATGTGGATATCACCAAAGGCAATTATTTTCATAGGTCAGCCGGGAACGTTATTAACAGTAAGGGACAGCTCAAAAATTCAGCAGGTTTATGAAAACGGGCAGCAAAAACCGTGATCAGTTGCATTTATATGCCGGTTTTCAATGTGTTTAATAAAAGCTTCAGTATTGTCACGGTTTTTATGGCTCCATAACCAGCGTTGCTGGATCAAAATGTGGGTCACAGCTACAACGAACGATGAAAGTAATGCGATAGCCAGAATTTTTTTTACTCCACTTTCATATAAATCCAAGAGGAAACTGGACTGTCCACAGAGTGTTGAGAAGAAGAGAGTTGACACTACTGAAACTCTTGACAGTTGTTCTTCGATGCTTAACATTTTGGCCGAAATTATAAAAAAAATCAATGGAAAGGATTTTCTTTTCTTACCTGTACAGACGATAAAAATGAGGTGAAATATGGAAACAACTACGCATGAATTCCAGGCGGAAACCAAAAAACTGCTCAATATTGTCATCAATTCACTCTATACCGAGCGTGATATCTTTGTAAGGGAATTGATTTCGAACGCGGCCGATGCCCTGGAAAAATTCAGGCATGAGTCAATCACAAAAACTGATGTCTTCGATGGTCACGTACCGCTTGAGATCACCATAGATGTTGATGAGAAGAAACAGACCCTGACAATTACCGATACCGGAATCGGCATGACTCGTGACGAGCTTGAGCATAATCTCGGCACTATTGCCCATTCAGGATCCAATACCTTTCTGTCGGAACTTGTTGAAGCGGCCAGAAAAGATATCAGTCTGATCGGGCAGTTTGGTGTGGGCTTTTACTCTGCCTTCATGGCTGGAAAAGAGGTTCGGGTCCAGAGTCGTTCCTGGGACGGCAGCGAGGGACATGAGTGGGTTTCCGATGGTTCAGGATCTTTTACCATTACTGAAATGAAGGGGCTGCACAGGGGAACAAAGATTATTATCGCATTAAAGGATGATGCGAAGGAATATGCGCAGAAATGGAAGATCGAGTCGATCATTAAACAGTATTCGGCCTTTGTCTCATTTCCCATAAAACTCGAAGGGGAAGTCGTCAACACGGTTCAGGCCCTGTGGACCAGAAACCGAAGTGAGATAACTGAAGAAGAATATACCGATTTTTATAAGTTCATCGGCAATGCCACCACGGAAGCAATGTACAGGTTGCATTTTTCCGCTGACGCTCCCCTGGCGATTAATGCTCTTCTCTTTGTTCCCCAGGAGAATTTTGAGGTTCTCGGGTTTGGTCGAGTTGAACCGGGCGTCAATCTCTATTGCCAGAGAATTCTCATTGACCAGCATTCCGAAAATATCCTGCCGGAATGGCTGAGGTTTTTAAAGGGCGTGGTGGACAGCGAGGATCTACCGCTTAATATTTCCAGGCAGGCACTACAGGATAATGCCCTGGTTGCCAAACTGCGAAAGGTAATTACCAAGAGATTCTTGAAATACCTGGATGAAGAGGCGAAAAAAGATGAAGAGAAGTATCGTAAATTCTGGTCAACATTTGGTCTTTATCTGAAAGAAGGTGTAACCAGCGACTACGAATACCAGAAGGAGCTTGGGAAACTGCTTCGCTTTGAATCCTCCAAATCGGAGGATGGCAAACCTGTCGGCCTGGCGGACTATGTTCTGAGAATGAATCCCGACCAGGAGGAGATCTACTATATCAACGGGCCTTCCAGGGCGGCGATTGAGGCCGGTCCCTATGTGGAAATGTTCAGGAAAAAGGATATTGAAATTCTTTATACCCTTGAACCAATCGATGATTTTGTTCTCAGTCATCTTGCCGAATTTGATGGCAAAAAACTTGTTTCAGCAGATCGGGCCGATCTTTCACTGGTAAAGGATGAGGAGGATGCCAGGGAAAATGAGGTCGGTGATGATGGTGACAGCCTTGACAAGGAAGGAATCGATGCACTTCTTCAGTGGATGAAGGAGGAACTTGACGCGGTTGTTACCGATGTGGTTGTTTCGAAACGGCTGGTGGATGCGCCGGCCATGATTGTTAATCCTGATGGTTTCATGACCTCTTCAATGGAACGGATTCTTGCTGCCAGCCGAAAGGACCAGGGGCTTATGGCGGGGGAAAAATCAAAGAAAACCCTGGAAATCAATCCGAAAAATCCCTTGATTATCAAACTGGCCGGGTTGCGTGAAAAAGATGAGAAGCTGGCTGCCGAGGTGGTGAAGCAGATTCACGATAACGCTATGATTCAGGCGGGTCTGGTGGTGGATCCCCTTGAAATGGTTGAGAGGAACTATAGGATTCTCAACCGGGTAGTGGATTGAACTGATAAGAAATGCGGGCAAGCCCGGAAGCGATATCGTTGCCGGGCAGGGGCTGTAAAATGAGGGCTTTCACCTCTTGCAGCCTTCTCTTGCAGCCACTTATTCGTTGATAAAAAATATCGTTCAGGCTATAGAAGTGGCATGGAGTGTAAGGGTAAGGGGCATGGCTTGAAAATTTACACCTGAATCCTGCAATTGACAATCTTGCCAAAGATACGAGGTATCGAAGTGCAGGATTTAGGTTACAGATGGATAACCGGAGAGAGTATGTCTTTTTTAAAATTGCGTATTGTTGTGGTTCTGCTGTGCCTGTTGTCCCTTTTGTCCGGCTGCTATAATAAACCTGTACGACATCTGGCATCTGATGCGGCTTTGTTGAAAGTCGGAGAGTCAACCCGTGAAGATGTCCTGATTTATCTTGGTGATCCAGATGAGCAGCAGCTTGAGCCTGATGGCACTGAGAAATGGTTGTATACCAAAAAGGATATGACCCTTCTGGAGAGAGTGCCCTACGCCGGAAAATATTTTGGCTCCCCTGAGTACAGTCGCCTGGTTGTGACTTTGAAAAACGGTATAGTCACGAAGTGCGTCTATCTGCGTACTGATGAGGATGACCTGGATTGGGCTGATGATTATTCCTGGCAAGAGAAAAAAAGTGAGTGATCGGTATGTAACCAGCAGAGAAAAAATGGTGAGAGAACAGCTCGTTAGTCGTAATATAACTGATGAGCGAACTCTTGCCGCAATGGGTGAAGTCCCCCGGCATTATTTTGTGGATGATGCCATGGGTGGTCGTGCCTACGGGGATTATCCACTGCCCATTGGTGCTGGACAGACTATTTCCCAACCTTATATTGTAGCCTTCATGACACAATCCCTGCAGCTTGGTGGAAGTGAAAGTGTGCTTGAGATCGGCACAGGATCAGGCTATCAGGCCGCCGTTCTCTCCAAGTTGTGCAGGAGAGTTTATACAGTTGAGCGAATTAATTCCCTTCTGGCCGGTGCCCGGAAAGTTTTTGACCGGCTGCGATATTTCAATATCAGATCAAAACTGGATGATGGCACATTGGGATGGCCGGAGCATGGCCCCTATGATGCAATAATTGTTACAGCAGGTGGGCCTGAAATTCCACAACCGCTTATTGATCAGCTCGCCGATCCGGGAAGGCTTGTTATTCCAATTGGGGACAGGCATACCCAGGGGCTTGAACTGCTGGTGAAAAAGGATGGGCAGGTTGAGACCAGGCGACTTGCAAATGTCCGGTTTGTAGACCTGGTGGGGGAGTATGGCTGGAGTGGAAAGTGAAGACATTGGCTCAAAAAGCGTTATACATGGACTGTATGACAGGTGTATGGATTGGATCAGTGGTCCATACGGTGCGTATGCACTTTTCCTGATTGCTTTTGTTGAATCTTCTTTTTTTCCCCTGCCGCCTGATGTTTTTCTTATTGCCATGTGTGTGGCAATCCCACTGAATTCATTTCGCTATGCTGCAATCTGTTCAGTTGGATCGGTTCTTGGGGGTGCTTTCGGGTATGGCCTGGGCTACTGGTTTATGGATAGCGTTGGTATGCCAATTGTGCAATGGTATGGCTTGTCTGCAAAATATGAAATGGTGCAACACTATTTCAAGGAGTATGATGTCTGGATAGTGGGTACAGCTGGCTTTACTCCCATTCCGTACAAGCTGTTCACTATTACGGCCGGTTTTGTACACTCTAATTTTTTTACATTTATGATTGTGTCGCTGGTGGCACGCTCTGCAAGATTTTTCCTGGTGGCAGGGCTTATTCGTAAGTTCGGTCCCTGGATACAGACGTTTATCAATCGTTATTTTAATGTTCTTTCCCTTCTTTTTGTTGTTCTTCTTGTCGCGGGTTTTGCCCTGGTTAAGTATTTCCTCTAATCGCGATTGGGCAAAAAGTGCCTATTGGTCTCGTTTTGGCTGCTTGTATTTGTTAGAATCCCTTGACACTGTCAATATTGCCTGATTTTTCTTGAATTTCCCATTTTCTTTCTATACCCTGAATTTGTGAGCGCGCATAAACCGGTATGGCCGGACCGAATGACTCACCTACAACAGGCAATGAAGATCCCAACTCTGGCAAAAACATCTTCAGTGGTGGGATGTTTAATAACCTGATGGAGTTGATGGAAAAAGGAGCAGGGAGTGGAAGAAATACTGAAAAAAAGACGAACCCTCCAGGAAACAATGAATTTCATGGCAGCGTTATCTGCCGGAATAGAACCGATTCTTGGCCGTGGGGCCAACAGTATGACCATGTCGGCAGGGAGAAACCTGGGAAGAAAGTTTTCTGAAGATGCCAGGAAGACAGATGATTTGCTGGAGGCAGTGGAAGAAGTCAGGAATATACTGGTTGCCAACAGTTGTCTCTGGGGATTCGAACCGTTTAGACCGGAAGGGCAGGATGAGTTTGTTTTCAGAAATGAGAAGGGTGATTTTGAAATGCTTCTGGTCTTCCGAGACTGCATGATCAGGCAGGCCCTTTTTCGTTTCGGACATCCCCAGCAGGGTTCCCTGTGCAATATGATGTATGGTTTTTTTGCGGGTGCCCTGGAGTCTATCATGGGGAAAAAAGCGACACTGACGATTAAACATGCCGGTGAGAACAGTTGCCTGAAAAAACTGACGGTTGCGGCTTGAAGGGATCTTTTTGGAGGAAAAGATGAGTGAAAAAAAGGTTCGCCTGAACAGCGAGTGGTTGTGTGACTGTGGTGGGTGCCATGTGGCGATTGTCGACCTGCATGAGAAAATGCTGCGGGTTATGGAATCCATAGAAATTCAGAAATGCCCGGTACTGACAGATGAGAAAGGGTATCCGGAGGCGGATATCGGTATTGTCACCGGTGCCATCAGGACAGAACATGATCGTAAAGCCGCTATTGAAATGCGTGAGAAATGTGAAACAATTATTGCTTTTGGTACCTGTGCTGTCTATGGGGGATTCCATGGTGCCGGCCTTGCACACAGCAGGGAAGAAATCCTGAACCATGTCTACAGGAAGAGCCCTACAACGAAAACAGATCTTATTCCAGGCAACTCCATATCATCCCTGGAAAAAATGGTGATACCGATTGATGAGGTGATAGATGTGGATCTGTACCTTCCTGGTTGTCCTCCCCATGCCCGGTTTATTTTTGAGGCGCTCTCTTCTCTTGTAAATGGAACAGAACCGAGGGTTGTCCAGGAAACGGTATGCGCAGGCTGCAACAGGGAAATGGAAAAAAGTGAAGTCACCGCCGTTCGGGATAGTCATGAGGGAATTGCCAGAGACGATGTCTGCTTCCTCAGCCAGGGCTATATCTGTCTGGGTTCCGTTACCCTCGACCGCTGCCTGTCTCCCTGTCCCTCCCATGGGATTCCCTGTACAGGTTGTGCAGGACCGACTATGCAGATCCTCACTGAACCCACCAGGGATATCAGAACAGAGGTGAGCGAGCGTATGTCGAAACTGACTGCAATCTCCTATGATACTATCAGGGAGAAAATGGAAAAATCAGCCAAGACATATTATGCCTATGCAATGGCCACAAAAATGATTGGCCAGAAACCTACATTTCTTGTCAGGAAATGGATAGCCGAATCAGAGGAATAAAAGATGTCCAGAACAATCAGAATTGATCCTGTAACAAGAATAGAAGGGCATGCCCGTATCCTCCTGGATTGCAATGAAACGGGTCAGGTAGAAGATGCCTTTTTCTGCGTTAATGAGCTTCGGGGTTTTGAGAGAATATTGGTAGGCATGGAAGCTCATACACTGCCCCAGGTTACAGCGCGTATCTGCGGGGTCTGCCCTACCGCCCACCACCTTGTAGCTGCAAAGGCTCTTGATACAGCGGCCGGTGTAACTGTACCGGAGGCGGGGAAGTTGCTGCGGGAGTTTATGTATATGGGGCATGTGATTCACTCCCATGCACTGTCCCTCTTTATTCTTGCCGGACCAGATCTGGTTTTTGGTCTGCAGGGAGAGGATGCTGGCAGAAATATTGTCGGGATGGCGGAAGTGGAACCGGAGCTGACGAAAAAAGGACTCCGCCTTCGCAGCCTGGGACAGAAAATAAATGAGGCTATTGGGGGACGGGGAATTCATCCTGTGACAGCGGTCGCCGGAGGAATTTCATTTTCTCTCAACGACGGACAATTTTCCCGGCTGCAGGAGTTGACGGCTGAAACGGTGAAACTCTGCTCGGAGCTTGCAGGGCAGATCAGGGAATTTTTATTTCGTCTTTTCGATGCCAACCCCCGGCTACTGGAGAGTCAGAATCAGCCGTCATGGTATCTGGGTAATGTCAGTGACGGCAAACTTGATTTCTATGACGGGATGTTGCGCAGCATGGATGAAAACGGTGCAATCCGAAAAGAGTTTCAGGCAAGTGAATATGATCGGTGTCTGGTGGAGCGTGCCGTTACCTACTCCTATGCCAAGGAGGTCTATTTTCTCCATGAAAATGTTGAAAACATGTACCGTGTCGGCACTCTTGCCCGGTTGAACGTGATAGATGGAATTGAAACTCCCCTGGCCCAGGCTGAATTTGAACAGTTTAGAAACAGTTTTAATTCGCCATGCCATAACAGTGTCGTTCAGATGTATGCCAAACTGGTAGAACTGATATATGCCTGTGAGCGGGCGGATCAGTTGATTAATGATCCGGCTTTGCGGGGGGAAACAAGGGTGGAGGCTTCTTTTGCTGGTAAAAGAGGTGTTGCCCATATCGAGGCACCTCGTGGAACGTTGATTCATGATTATGAAATTGACGAAAGAGGGCTCGTGAAAAAGGCAAATATGATAATTGCCACCCAGCAGAATACTGCAGCCATCAACAGTTCACTCAAACAGAGCGGTAACAGCCTTTTAACCAGCAGTAATGATGAACAGGTACTGAATAATCTCGAATTTGTTGTGCGGTGCTACGATCCCTGCCTGGCCTGTTCCACTCATGCTATAGGAAGAATGGCACTGGAGGTTGAAATACGGTGCAATAACAAGGTGATCAGGAGAATCAGGAGGTAGTGAGATGCTGGAAATGACTATTCATGAGAAGGCCTGCCGTGGTTGCCGGTTATGTCTTGAAGTTTGTCCGACTGACTGTTTTGAGTTTGACGAGGAAAGCAGGAAAGCAGTTGTGGCAAGGATTGCGAGTTGTATTGAGTGTCTGAGTTGTGCCTATATCTGCCCGTCACTCGCTATCACCCATAGAAATCATCATGTTGTGAAGAATTTTTATCGTAACATACAATTCAGTCGTCGGATGGGGAAATTTTTATGATAACGGAAAATGAGTTGAACCTGACTCTGGAAGACTATGACAAGGCGTTTACAGAGGTCTCGTTTCTCCTTGATATGTTTGTGGAGACCATCACTATTTTCGTCGGTAAATCAACGCCGTCACTGGCGGTCGCAGCCGGGAGGAAAATGGCGGTAAATCTACCGGTCTACCTGACCGATAACAGCCCCGAGCAGGTTATTCAGGAGCTTGTCCGTGTTTTTTCAATGCAGGAGCTGGAGTTGAGTGGACATTTTGATGGGACGGAAGCCGCAATTACTATCAACCAGTGTCCCATCGGCAGCGTGTGTGAGAACAGGAAAATGGAGATAGACGGGCAGACCTGTCAAATGTTTCACTACTATATTGCGGGAATAGTGGCTGAACTGGTCGGTATGCCGGTACGACCACGAACTGTTTCCACCGGTGAACAGTGCACCTTTAATTTGGTATTCAGCGGGTTGAAGAGGCGATGACTGAAGGTCTTGTCATATGTATCGGTAATGATTTTGTCGGTGATGACGGTGTCGGTGCTGCTGTCTATAAGCGACTGAAACTGCACGGTGTACCCTCAGGTGTCCGAGTAGAATATCTTGGTCTCGGGGAATGGATTTGCTGGAACATTTGCGGGGAGAGCGGATTCTCGTGGTGGTTGACAGTGTCCAGCTGGGATTTCCCCCGGGAACAGTGCATCAATTACCCTGGGATAAAATCCCATCTCTCGGGAGCCGTCCTGTCAGCGGGCATGGAATCGGAATACGGGAAGCTGTAGAGGTTGCTTTCAGGATCTATCCGAAAAAGGTGCCGGCTGAAATGTACCTGGTGGGAATAGAGGGACACCGGTTTGATCAGTTGGGAGCGGAGATGAGTGATGAAGTTGCTGCGGCAATTGATCCTGCCATGGGTCAGGTGCTTGATCTCCTGTCCCCCATTTCTTCTGAATTCAGGCGGCGTCAGGTTCAAAGTTTTTCTGAGTCTTCCCTTACCTGTAGTAAACAATAGTATCCTGTATTTCCAGTAAAAAATACTGAAGCCAGCCAGGCTGACTTTGTAAATGTATAAGGCCATATCAGAATTGCCACAATGCTCATGGGAAATGCGGACTACTTGCTTTGCCTGAATACCCAGCACAGTTCTGTTGAATCCCGGGAGTGAAATCTGTAACCTTCGAGGTCGAATTTTTTGAGGTCTTCTGCTTTTTCAATGGCATTGTTGATGACAAAATGCGTCATATATCCCCTGGCCCGTTTGGAATGGATGGGAATTGTCTTGTAAACAGAGTTTTTTTTCTGTTGAAAAACCACATCCACTCTTTTTCCACGCAGCTTTTTCTTGAGAATTGTTCTGGAATATTCGGTTGAAGCGAGATTGACGACCGTGGTTGACCCCGTATCTTTAAGTGTTCTGTTTATTTCTTCAGTGATGGTATCACTCCAGAAATGATAGAGGTTTTTTCCCCTGCTCGTGGCCAGTTTTGTTCCCATTTCCAGTCTGTATGGATGCATGAGGTCAAGAGGACGCAGAATTCCATACAGTCCCGACAGAATAAAGATATGATCCTGGCAGTACAGGAGTTGGCTTTTGCTGTATGACTCTGCTGCTATTCCACTGTAAACATCTCCCTGGAAGGTGAAAAAGGCCTGGTGAACATGGCCTTTCTGCAGGGGTAATTCGAAACTGTGGATACGCTCGTAAGTTGTTTCCGTCAGTTTTCTGCTGGTTTTCAAAATGGTTGCCAGTTCATCCTTTGACATGGTCTGGAGTTGGTTTACCAGAAACTCAGTTTTGTCTGGAAAGAGTGGCTGAAAATAGAGGGGGAAATCCCGTCCATTGAAGGTCTGTGTTTTGGAAGGTGCAAGAATAAGGAGCATTGTAGCGAATTCGGATAAATTGTGTTGGCAACTGGACACAGGGCTTTTACTGCCCGTTTTTTGCCTGGCTGCCAACAATGAAAAGGAGTGGTGATTGTCTTGAAAAAACCTGTCTTACACAGTACTCTATTTTCAGTAGATTCTTCAAAAGAAAATCATCAAGATATTACGGGGCCAGGTTGTTTTTGGTATGAAAAGAGGAGCTGTATTATAGTAAGTGATCAGGGGTAAGGTAGATGAAAACACAGAGTTACAAATCCTGTGACCAGTTACGTTTCCAGGGGTATCAGATCATTTTAAATATATGGAGGGTAAAATGACGGAAAAGAAAGCGGTGGAATCAGAAATCGAAGCATTCCTCGGTGAATGGGGCGGTGAAGGGGAGCAGCCGATGAAGAACTGGTTTCAGGTTTTTTTTGATACTGTAAAAACCATGGAGGATGTAGAGCTTACGTTTGTCGCCCGGCCCGGTGTCAGTTTTTCCATCAGGCCAAAGCATATCAGACAGACCGACAGAGAGTTGTTTGCCATTATTGATGTTATTGATGATGACCCTGCAGAACGTTGGTTGTCCGTTTGTTTTTACGGCGATATGATCACGGACCCAGAAGGGAGAGGAGAGGTTATTCCGGGTGGGCTTTCCGGAAGCGATGGGTACTGTTTTGATATGTTTGAAGATGATAAACAGTTTGCTGCCTACCTTGTTGACCGGTTGAAAGAAGCGGGAATGGCCGCGGGAAAATAATGGAACTTCAGGCGGTCTCAGGTTCAAAGTTCCTGGAGTCTTCCCCTACCTGGTGGTTAATTAGTGACCTGTATTTACTGTCGAAACAGTACAGAAGACGGTCGTACGTCATCAGCTAAACAGGAAAGTGGTCACAGGTAGTTGTGACCACTTTCCTGTTAATGAATTATAACTTGAATTGATTTATCATTTCGGCCAATTGTCCGGCCAGTTTTCTTAAATCTTCAGAGCTTATATTCACCTTTTCACTATTTGAGTTGTTTCCTCCCGATGTTTGCCCTGCCAGATCTTTGATTTCGTTGACAACCACTGCAAATCCCTTGCCCGCTTCACCAGCCCAGGTGGCTTCAAAAGTCGCATTGGGTGCCAGAAGATTTGTTTGTTCCGATATTTCGGTTATCGCCTCATTAACCTAACTTGTTTCCTGGGTAGCGTTCTCCAGGGTCTGAATTTTGATATCCTTCATTCAGTTTTAACATGTTTGCTCATTGTATGTGCCGGGCACCGTGTGAATATGTTTATTCACGTTGTTTCAGATATGTATATACGAGTGTCAAGTAAAGAAGAATTATTGTCAAATTATATTTGGTAGCTTTTTCACCCCTGATCAATTTAAGGAGTGGGAAATCACGGGTATTTGTGTCGTATTTTCGGTTAACAATTTAAAATAATAAGAAAATATTTTTCTCTTTAAGAAGGTGTGAGCAGTGTTAAAGAATTTAAGAATATTTTAACATTTCTTTTTCTCTTCACATATTCCAAAGAGTGTGCTACTACATGGTAGTATTACTACATGGTGGTTCTTCTGCAATTCTAACCGGTGAGTGAAATACGATGAATGAAGCGTTGATTCTGGAGAAGCTGGATGCTCTCAGCGATGAAGTGAGATCATTGAAAAAAGATGTTCTTCAGGAGTTGAGGCGTGATCTTGAACCTGTTCTCGAATCAACTCGTCCTGCGACAGTCGGATTCCTGCAGGATGTTGAAAACGGACAGGCAAAGGAAAGGCTCCTGAAATTGTCCTCGACACTGCTTGCAAGTGTGGAGGAGTTGAGCGAAGCTGTGAGGTGTGTCAGCAGTGAAGACGGGGAAAAGAGTACGGCTTTTCCCAAAAGTGTACAGTTCCTGACTGATGTGGAGAGTGAATTCCATATTGATGAACTGGCTATTCTGATGCGCAAGGCCATAACAAACCTGGATACCATGGGAGAAGGTCTGGATATGCTGAAGGCCGGGGTGGAATTCAGGGATGAGATGGCTCCGGTTCTCCGGCTTATGTATCCCAAAATTGTCAGGTTTCTGAATTCTCTCCATGAGGGTGAATTCCAGGCGGAAAAGCTCGGGGATCTGCTGCATACGGTTCTGTTGAACATTCATACTCTGAGCGATCTGTTGAATATGATTCAGCCGTTTACTGAGCTGGTCAAGGAGGTCGGTGTCCTGATGAAGGAGACGGATATTATTAATGGAATGAATATCTGGCTTGACAGCCTGCAGCAGGAAAGTGGCCTTGTCAGGTTGGCCGGAACGTCCATGGCGGCACTCAGGAAACTGGACTGCAGTGAAGAACAGGTCAACGAAATCTGTCGGGCCATTGAAAATCTGGACCTGTCGAGTGCTGAGCCGGTGGGGCTCATGGGCATGGTTAAACAGATGAACGATCCCAAGGTCAAAGAAGCAATCGGCTTTATTTTCATGATTCTGCAGACAATTGGAGCCTGTCTTCATACGTGCAGAATGAATGGAGAAAAGCAGAAGATATAAAAGGGCACGAACGATAAGGAGAATAAAGGAATCATGAAAAAATTAGTCATACTCGGTGCGGGATCAGGAGGCACCATGATGGCCAACAAGATGCGGGGCGACCTGGATGAAGAATGGTCCATTACCCTGATCGACAAGGATAATGTTCACTATTACCAGCCCGGCTTTCTTTTTGTGCCGTTTGATATCAATAAACCAAAGGATATCAGGAGGAGCCGGCGGGAGTTTATCAAGCCGGGAATTGATTTTGTTATCTCTGAAATTACAGGAGTTGACTGGGACAAGCAGGAGATTACAACGGCTACTGAAGGAATCTTCAAGTATGATATTCTCGTGATGTCCACAGGCTGTGATATCAGGCCGGAGGAAGTTGAAGGTCTTCAGGAGGGTTGGGGAAAGGATATTTACGGTTACTACCGCTACAATGACTGTCAGGTACTCGGCAGGGCGCTGAAAAAATTTACCGGTGG
Organism: Desulfomarina profundi; assembly: GCF_019703855.1. Taxonomy (GTDB): domain Bacteria; phylum Desulfobacterota; class Desulfobulbia; order Desulfobulbales; family Desulfocapsaceae; genus Desulfomarina; species Desulfomarina profundi. The sequence continues at coordinate 16,009 of NZ_AP024086.1, forward strand.
AAAACTGGTGGTGAATATTGCGGAGATGCCGATAAAATGCCCTGTGGCGCCCCTTGAATTTGCCTTTCTGGCTGACTGGTATTTCCATGAAAGAGGTATTCGGGACAAGGTGGAGATTGAGTTTGTAACACCTCTTGCCGGGGCCTTTACCAAGCCCGTGGCAACAAAAGTCCTGACCAGTGCCTGTCACGATAAAAACATTAAAATTACGCCAAACTTTTCCCTGGGATCGGTGGATCATGAGAAGAAGGTCATTCAGGCCTACGATGGTACCGAGGTTGATTACGATATGCTGGTGTCCATTCCGCCGAATTTCGGCGCCCAGGTTATGATCGATTCGGATGTTTCTGATCCCATGGGTTATATCCCTGTGGATAAACATACCTTGCAACCTGAAGGCTATGACAACGTATGGGTTCTGGGTGACGGGACAGACGTACCCACTTCAAAAGCGGGAGCTGTTGCCCATTTCCAGGGTGATGTGCTTCATGAGAATATCATGGCTTTCATTTCCGGAGGTGAACAACATGCCCGGTCCGACGGGCATGCGGTCTGATTTATAGAATCAGGCTTCGGGAAAGCCTACATAATTGATTTTAACTATGACACTGAACCTCTTACAGGAAAATATCCATTTCCGGCAGTTGGTCCGCTGAACCTGCTCAGGGAAACGGAACTTAACCATATGGCCAAGCTGATGTTCAAATGGGCCTATTTTAATCTGCTGCTGAAAGGTACCTGGCTTGGGCCGCCGGATCTGATGATGGAAGGAAAGGACCGGGGCTGATATTCAGGCGTTCTAACCCGCATTTTTCATCAGTTCAGGCGGCGTCAGCTACAAAATTTTCAAGAGTAAATAATAGTGGCCTATATTTACTGTTGAAATATTGCAGAAGATGGCGTCGCCTGGGCTGACCTTGGGTGAACATTGTGTCAATTTTGTTCGACTACTGATAGTTGGCTAATTATTTGTATTCTACAGCTCATCTCAAAATTGACACAATGTTCATGAGAAATGCGGGCTAAAAGTAAAGAGTAAGGTGCGAGGAGTAAGGGGTGAGAGAGTTTATGCTCACCCCTTTTTTTTGTCCATCGGGAATTCAAAAAACTCCTTTTAACTGCATTTCTCCTGATCTTTGTGTTAATTTTTAAAGCTGTGAATGGGGGCTGGAATTCGTCCGCCCCAACTTATAAAACGGCCGGACTGTCCTGCGTTTTTCACTTCAATAATGGGGCTTGCTCCAAAGAGCCCGCCGAAACTGACATGTTCCCCTGCTTCCTTGCCGGGAACTGGAATGAGCCGTGCCGCAGTGGTTTTTGAGTTGACCATTCCCAAGGCCATTTCATCGGCGATGATTGCGGAGATGGTATCACTGTCAACGGAGCCCGGGATGGCCACCATGTCAAGCCCCACAGAGCAGACACAGGTCATTGCTTCCAGTTTTTCAATGCAGAGGGAGCCGTTGCCAACAGCTTCCGCGAGGACTGCGTCTTCCATTACCGGAATAAAGGCACCGCTCAACCCTCCCACTGTTTTACTGGCGAAGATGCCACCTTTTTTCACGGCATCATTGAGCATGGCAAGAATGGCTGTGGATCCAGGGGCACCCACGGCATCAACGCCGAGAATCTTGAAAATCTCCCCGACGCTGTCCCCGATGGTGGGTGTGGGGGCAAGGGAGAGGTCAACTACACCAAATTCTATCCCCAGGGATTTTGATACAGCCCGTCCGATCAACTCTCCGCAGCGGGTGACCCGGAAGGTGGTCTGCTTGATTTCTTCTGCCAGTTCATCCAGCTGGAGTGTTCCGTTTTCAGGATGATTGTCGATGAGCCGTTCAAGGGATCGGGCGATGACACCCGGCCCGCTGACGCCGACATTGAGAACCGCATCCGCCTCTTCAAGTCCATGAATGGCACCTGCCATAAAAGGGTTATCCCCGGGCTGATTGCAGAATACAACGAATTTGGCGGCCCCGAAGCCACCGGAATCGGCCGTTCTTTCAGCGAGTTCCTTGATGGTGGTACCCATCATGGCCAGAGCGTCCATGTTAATGCCCTTCTGAGTCGTGGCAATATTGACTGAAGCGCAGATTTTATCAGTTTCGGCAATAGCCTCAGGCAGAGCAGCGATAAATTCCCGGTCAGTGGCTGTCATTCCCTTCTCGAGCTGGGCTGAGAAACCTCCGAGAATATCGATGCCGATATCGGTGGCAGCCTCATCGAGGCTTTTTGCGATCGAGATAAAACCGTCTCTTTTAAAACCGGCTCCCACAAAGGCGATGGGGGTTACGGAAATTCTTTTGTTGACAACGGGAATGCCGTATTTTCTACTGATCGCATCACAGGTCGGCACAAAATTTCCTGCCAGGGTATTGATTCGTTTTTTAATATTTTCACAGGTACTTTGTACCGACTCCCCCCGGCAATCAAGGAGATTTATACCCATGGTCACCGTACGGACATCCAGATTTTCTTTCTGGATCATCTCCACGGTTGCAATTATCTGGTCTGAACGGAGCATACCGGCTTTCTCCTGTTTCTGTTACCTAAATCCTGCAATCAGTGAGTTTATCGAAGATGCGAGGCATCAATGGCGCTGACGTATTTGCATACTTCAAGCCATTAGATAACAAAGCAGATTCGGTAAAGTCGCTAATCCCGCAGGGCAAAGAAAATGAAAAAATCGTTTCACCTTATCGGTGAATGAACTTGCCTTCTGTTTTTACATAATACTTTGATATAAAATAAAAAGTTATCTTTTTCATTTTCTGAAGTGCAGGATTTAGGTGTTAATGAAAGGTGACTTCATTGGTCACCTGAAAAATATCGCTGTGCTGCATCATGACATTCTGGCCGCTCTGTTTCGAATACTCTTCCAGTGCTTCCTGGATCTGTTTGAGTGAAACTGTACAGTTCTTTAAGTCAAGCTGGAGTGCCATGGTGTACTGGTCGTCTTTCAGGGTGGTTACCAGGTCCAGGATATTGATATTATAGTCGTAGCAGAACTGACTGATGCCATGCACAAGACCACCCCTGTTGGGGCCCTGGACGGTCATGATATATGTCTCCTCCGGCGGCTGAACTTTTTCCTCTTCGGGGCTGATTTCCTTTATGGAAACTTCGAACCTGCATTCTGTTTCGATATGGGAAATGGCTGCGATAAGATCTTCCTTGTTGACATTTTCGGGGAAGGAGACACTTAAAATCATACTGAGATAATTACAGAGAACGGATTGGTTCAGATCTGCCACGTCACCGTTCAGCTTGAAAATCGCGCCGGTAATGGAGGCAATAATTCCAGGCCTGTCCTTTGACATTACCGATATAATCATTTGTTTTTTCATTAGAAGTATGATGAGTTCTATTGTTTTTCTCGGTCCTGCATTTTTAAAGTTCAGGATTGATGTATTATGAATTCAAGATTCCGGTATGACGGAGTCAGCCATTATTGCATTGATTCCTGATTTGATCAAGACCTGAATATGATACCTTTGAAAAATACAAAAAGTTTTTTTCAGACGAAAGAAGGAAAAATAGGATATTTTGACGGTTTTTCGGTTAATTTATTTTCGCCTGAATCCTGCAATTGGCAATCTTGCCAAAGATACGAGGCACCGAAGTGCAGGATTCAGGTTCCATTCTTGCTTTTTTGTTTTTACAGAGGTTATTATCCGCAAATATTTACTGTGATGGACTCGTAAAAACTCCGATCTACTGCGTTGTGGGGTGATCGTGTAATGCTCGACGTACTCTATGTACGCCTGCGCTTACACGACACCGCCACGCCTTGTATATCGAAGTTTTTCCAGAGTCCATCTGAGAACGTTGAACGACTTTTTACGAGATCATCTACTGTAACGTGTTGCCAAATTGATGGGAATCGTTTTCGAACGAATTGTAATCCGGGGTAGAATGAAAAAAAAGATATTTATTGAGCAGCTGAAACAGGGAGATCGGATTGATGATCTCTTCCTTGTCAAGTCGGCACGCCTCGCAGAGACGAAGGCGGGGAAGCCGTATCTCATCCTGGCTGTAATGGACAGAAGTGGTGAGGTCAGTGGTCCTGTGTGGGAAAATGCTCTTGAAATGCAGAAAATATGCCAGCCCGGAATTATAATAAAAATTTCCGGTGTGATACAGTCGTACCGGGATGCACTTCAGCTGAAAGTTGAGCGGGTTCAGTCTGTACCCCGTGGGGAAGTGGATCTAGGGGAATTCCTCCCGGTTTCACCCAGGAACAGGAAGGAAATGGCGGATGAGCTGTCTTCACTTATCAGGACCATCAGTAACCCGTACCTTAAAAAACTTCTGGGTCGCTTTTTCGGCAGGGAAGATGATCTGCTGATTTTTCGTGATGCCCCCGCAGCAAAAGGAATTCACCATGCCTATATCGGTGGCCTGCTCGAACACTCTCTTTCCATGGCCAGACTCTGTCATCTCCTGGCGGATCATTACGATGGTGTGAACCGTTCCCTTCTCCTTACCGGAGCTCTGCTCCATGATATCGGCAAATTGAAGGAACTTCAGGCAAATGATGGTGTGGTGGAGTATACTGTGCCAGGCAGGCTGAAGGGGCATCTTGTTATCGGTTGCGAACTGGTGGGAAGAACGGCAGAACGCATAAAGAATTTTCCGGGAGACCTGCTTGTACAGTTGCAGCATCTGATTCTCAGCCACCATGGTCGGCAGGAATTCGGTTCTCCTGTTGTGCCGATGACTGTTGAGGCTATGATACTCAGTTTTGTTGATGATCTTGACGCGAAGATGAACCTGATAGAACAGTTGCGTCGGAAGATGAACAGCGAAGATATGGAATGGACTGAATATCAGAGAACTCTCGAGAGGTATCTCTACCTTGGAGGTTTCAAGGAAAAAACTGAGCAGACAGACACGAAGAAAAAGGATGTCAATCGTCGTCAACCGTCTCTTTTTCCTGGACCGGAACCAGATTGACAGGATACAAGATTAATGAATCGCTCCATACTCTGTTATACTCAGCTTCTGGGCCAGGAAAAGGCAAAAAAGATGGTCCGCCGTTCTCTTGCTGGAGGCCGGATTCCCCATGCTTATATATTTCGGGGGCCGGATGGAATCGGGAGAAAACTCTTTGCCCGGGGATTGGCTGCGGCCCTGAACTGCCGAACAGGAGAAGCTTCAACAGCCTGTGGGGAATGTGCCTCGTGCAGAAAATATCTCTCGGCAAATCATCCTGATTTCCTGGTTGTGAGTCCTGAAAAAAACGGCATCAGCATTGGCAGGGTCCGGGAATTGAGCCGGGAACTGACCTATCCGCCATACGAGGCCGCCAGACGTGTGGTTGTCCTGGAAGATGTCCATCTGATGCGCAGGGAGGCGGCAAACAGTCTTCTGAAAACTCTGGAAGAACCGCCGGAAAACAACCTGTTGATTTTGACCGCCGAATCTTCCAGGGAGATTCTGCCTACCCTGATATCCCGTTGTCAGGTGGTTCCGTTTTTTCGCCTGTCAGAGGGAGAGACTCGCTTGATTCTTGAACAGTTTGGAATCAGTGGTGACGAGAGTTATCTCTACGCCAGGTTTGCAGAGGGGAGTCCTGGGAAGGCGCTTATGCTGAAACAGACAAAGCTGATTGAGCTCTGGCGGGAGATCATCGGGCATTTGTCGCATCAACCCAGGGAAACAGGGATGGATCTTGACGTGACCCTGGATCTGGCGGAAAAAATGGCCGCATTGAAAGATGACCTGGGTGAACTGCTTATTTTTCTTAAAATGTGGCTTCGTGATATGCTGGTTCGTGGACAGAATACTTCCCTGGCTGGGAAAGGTCTCGGGGAATCGTTGGGCAATGGGCAGAGAGTGTCGAAAAGCTGGAGTTCCGAGCTGGTTTTTGCTAAACTGCAGGCCATTGAAATGGCTGAAAAAGCGTTGGCCAGGAACTGCAACAGACTCCTGGTGTGTGAAATAGTGTTGTTCAGGTTACTGGAATCTGGTAAAACAGGCGTGACTTTAATGCCTTACTCATAATGGTGAAGCCTAAACCCTGCAATTGGCAGTTTGTCGAAGTGCAGGATTCAGGTGAAAAGGTAATTTCAGGGGTAGTCTGAAAGTGCAGGCTCCAAATGATCTCAGGTACTATATGACGGAAATGAGTGAAGAAGAATCGAGTGTGAGGTCGGAAACTGGAGAAGGAAAGACCTTTTACCGGATACAGTTCCGGGAGGAGGGTCAGCAGTTTTCGGCTTCCTTTCCTGAACCGGATCTTGCCGCAGGCAATGTGGTGATGGTTGATACGGATCATGGTCTCGAGCCTGCCGAGATTGTCGGAAGGCCGTCCCTTACAGGATGCCGAGGGCAGGTCAGCAGGGCAACCTTTGAAATCAGTCGTCTGGCCAGTGATGAAGAAAGAGAAAAGTACAGCCATCTCGCTGAGCATGAAGCTCGGGCCTTTTCCATCTGCAGGGGCTTGATTGAAAAGCATGAGCTCAGTATGCAGCTGGTGAGGGTGGAGCGGTTTTTCAACGGCAGTAAGATGGTTTTTTATTTTACAGCTGACAATCGTGTTGATTTCAGAGCGTTGGTCAAAGACCTGGTTCAGGAATTTCGTACCAGGGTGGAAATGCGCCAGGTTGGTGTTCGGCATGAAACGAAAATGATCGGCGGGATCGGTACTTGCGGCAGGGAACTCTGCTGTTCTTCTTTTATTAAAAAATTTGATTCTGTCTCAATTAAAATGGCCAAAGAGCAGGATCTGCCTCTGAATCCTGCGAAAATATCCGGTGTCTGTAACCGGCTTCTCTGCTGTTTGACCTACGAGTATGATACCTATAAGAAGCAGAGAAAAGGTATGCCCAGACCGGGGAAACGAATTGTTATAAACAATGAACATTTTCGGGTCAAACGGCAAAATCCTCTGCAGGAAACGATACTGGTTGAAAATGAATCGGGAGAAGAGATTACTCTGCCCAGGGACCAGTGGAAGCAGTACCGGCATCAGAAAAGAAAAACGACAGGCAGGGACAGGAAAAAAAAGAAGGACAGGGGTAACTCTTAATCTGCATCTTTTTGCAGAATCAGGGGGATAATCATACAGCAATAAAAATGAGTTTTTTTATGACGACATATATAACTACACCCATCTATTATGTGAATGCTCAACCCCATCTTGGTCATGCATATACGACTGTTGTTGCTGATACCTACAGCCGTTTCAGGCGCCTGTGCGGGGAAAATGTCAGATTCCAGACGGGGACGGATGAACATGGTGATAAAATCGCGGAAGCCGCTGAAAATGAAGGTATAGAACCAAAAGAATATGTGGATAAGATCAGCGCCATGTTCCGGGATACCTGGCCGCTGCTGATGGTGGAACCGGACAATATCATCCGCACCACGGACCCGGATCATATGGCCAATGTGCAGGCTATACTGCAACAGGTTTACGATAAGGGTGATATCTATTTTGATGAATATACGGGCCTGTATTGTACGGGGTGTGAACGGTTTCTTACGGAAAAGGAACTGGTTGACGGGAATTGCCCCGATCACCAGAAACCACCGAAGGAAATTGCTGAACAGAATTATTTTTTCCGGATGTCCAACTATCAACAGCAGCTAATTGATCATATCAAAAACAATCCGGAGTTTATCACTCCGGAGAGATATCGTAACGAGGTGCTCTCTTTTCTCAGTGAACCGCTTGAAGACCTCTGTATTTCAAGGCCAAAATCCCGATTGACCTGGGGAATAGAATTGCCGTTTGATGAGAATTTTGTCACCTATGTCTGGTTTGACGCCCTGATAAATTATGTCACCGGCCTGAATTATCCTGATGGAGAAAACTATAAAACGTTCTGGCCCGCGGCGGAACATCTGATTGCCAAGGATATTTTAAAACCTCACGCGATCTACTGGCCCACGATGTTGATGGCCATGGAGGCCCCGCTTTACAAAAAGCTTCACGTCCACGGTTACTGGAATGTGGACAATACCAAGATGTCAAAAAGTATCGGTAATGTGGTTCGCCCGCGTCAGCTGGTGGAAGAATATGGTATTGATACATTCAGGTATTTTGTGCTCCGTGAAATGTCTTTCGGGCTTGATTCATCTTTCAGTTCGGAGGCGATCATTGCCAGGCAGAATGCTGATCTTGCCAATGATCTTGGTAATCTCTACTCCAGGACCATGGCCATGGTGAAAAAATACCGTGGCGGCAAAGTCCCTGTTGTGAACGGTGGAAAAGATGATGACAGCCTGCTGCGGGAGGCCGTGGAAAAGATGATTCCTCTTTATCGGAGGGCTATGGCAGATTTCCAGTTTCATCGCGCATTGGGGTTGTCTGGGAGGTTGTGGGACTGGCCAATAAATATATTGTCACTAATGAACCTTGGAGTCTTGCCGGTGCACCGGAAAAAAGTGAACGGCTTGATCATGTGCTTTACAATCTGCTTGAGTGTCTGCGTGTTATTGCCCTGGTAGTGCAACCGGTGATGCCCGGGGCCGCCGCCAGGATGTTTGAAGGACTCGGACTTGACACGACTGGAAATGATGTCCACCTGCTTGAGCAGGGTGGAAAATGGGGTGTACTTACAGCAGGCGCAGAGTTGAAGCCTGTAAAAGCCTTGTTTCCCCGATTGGTTCGGGAGAAAAAGGATTCCGGAAAACCCCGGAAAAAAGCAGAGCAGAAAAAGAAGTCGAAAAAAAAGGAATCGGGACAGGACGGCCTTGTTACAATCGATACTTTCCGCCAGCTGGATCTCAGGGTTGCTGAGATTATGACGGCCGAGCCTGTGAAAAAATCGAACCGACTGCTGAAATTGATCGTCAGGGCTCCGGAAGAACGAACAATTGTGGCAGGAATTGCTGAATTCTATTCACCTGCGGATCTGGTTGGTCGTCTGGTTATTATTGCGGCCAATCTCAAACCTGTGAAACTGATGGGTATTGAATCCCAGGGAATGGTTCTTGCCGCAAAGGAAAAAAGAGATGGAAAGGAACGCCTCGTGCTTACAAGTGTAGGCGAACATGTTGCTGCTGGAACTGCTGTCAGCTGATTTTGGAAGTGCAGGATTTAGGTAGTGCCTGTCCATAAATGGCCTTTTTGCCCGATTTCTGCGTCGCTACGAAAAATAAAAATGCTCACATCTGCCTAATATGCTGCGCTTTTTATTTTCCTATGCTCCATGAACTTGAACAAATAAATCTCATTTCTGGACAGACACTAGGTATAAAATATAGAGGAGAGCTGGATGTTTGTAGTGAATAATTTTTTGATGGCTGTGGCCAAACTTATGGATTTTCTTTTGACACTGTACATGTGGGCCATTATCGGAAGAGCTGTTATATCCTGGGTGGGGGCTGACCCGTACAATCCCATTGTCAGGTTCCTTGTTGAGATTACCGAACCTGTGTTAAGTAAAATACGAAGAATTCTGCCCATGAGCATGGGCGGAATGGATTTCTCCCGATGGTTCTCATTTTAATCATCATGTTTCTCCAGAGTTTTCTGGTGCAGACTTTAAAGCAGATAGCAATGGGAATGGGATAGAAACTACGTTTTAAACTCAAATTGGAGGCAGACATGCTAACACCTCAGGCAATAAAAGATCAGGAGTTTCAGATAAAGTTCAGAGGATATGATGCTATCGAAGTACGGTCGTATCTGGAGCTGCTTGCCGAAGATTATTTTGAGCTGCATGAGCAGAACCGTGTCCAGGCGGAAGAGATTGAATCCTTCACCACGGAGCAGGAAACATGGCGGGAAGAAAAAGAAAAGCTTGAAAATGAACTCCGGGAAAACCAGGAGAGCAATGAGGTTGTTCAGGCTGAAATCCGGGAAGGGTACAGACAGAAAGATGAACAAATAGACCAGTTGAAGGTCCGGGTTGAGGAACTGGAAGGTATGGTGGCAACCCTGGAGAGTGAAAAGCGTGAAGCCTCTGAAAAAATAGTAAAACTGGAAGAGGAACTCGGCGCCAGGAGTGAAAGCTTTGCCGAAGAAAAAGAAGAGATCGAAAGATTGCGAACCAGGTTGGAGCAGCTGGAGGAGAAAAACAGGGAGCTGCAACAGGAAGGACTTGATTTCAAAACAACTATTCTTGCTGCCCAGAAATTCGCTGACAATCTCAAGATGACCAGTGAACAGGAAGCCGCGGCACTCATGGAGCAGGCACGGGCCGATGTGGCAAAATTCCGAAAAGAGGCCCAGGCGGAACTGGCCCATCTTCCAAAAGAAATTGAAGAATTACAGCAGAAGAAAATTCAGGTTCGGGATGAACTGAAAGCGGTACTCAACACCTATCTGCAGAAGCTTGACAGCTTCGGTGAAACGGATGATGATTTTTCAGATCTTTTCCAATCCATACAGATTCCTGAGGTCGAAAGTGTTGATCCCGATGATATAGACAATATTGACATGGAACTGCCTTGACCAGGCGGGAAGGAAAAATGTCTTTTCTTTCCACTGCAAAGGATGGCTCCCTGCTTCTTCGGGTCCATATTCAACCAAGGGCATCAAAAACAAAAATTGTCGGATTGTATGACGGGACATTGAAAATTGCTGTCAGTGCCCCTCCTGTTGAAGGTCGGGCCAACAAAGAAATCATTCAGTTTCTGGCGAAAAAAATGAAAATCCCTAGAAGTGATGTCCGGGTGAAGTCCGGGCTGCAGTCCAGGCGTAAGAGTCTGGAACTCAAAAATATCCGGGAAAGTGAAGTCCGTCGGCTGCTGGAGGTAAAAGAATGAAACAATACGTGGTTGGCAACTGGAAATGTCACAAGAAAACCGATGATGCAAGGGCGTGGTTTGATGCTTTTGCCCAACATTGCAGCCTGAGAGATGACCTGGAAGTGATTGTTGCTCCTTCTTTCGTCTGTCTGGAAAGCACGGCTTCATACTTGGAGAAACTTGGCCTGGAAAATGTGCGTCTTGCCGCCCAGAATGTGTCTCCCTTTCCCCGGGGGCTTACACGGGAGAAATTGCAGCAGATATGTTGAGAGGACTTGTTGATTATGTGATCATTGGTCATTCTGAGCGGAAACGATATTTTCATGAAACGGATCAGGATATTATCAATAAGGTCAATGAAACGGTAGATGCCGGTCTGATTCCCATTGTTTGCGTGGACGGTTCTTCGTTATCATCACGGCTGGCATCACTACAGGATATTGATATTGACCGGATGATCATAGCATATACCCCTGTCGATGCCCTGACATTCAAAATCCCCGAGTCCCCGGAAAAAGTGAAGGAAACTCTTGAGGAAAAAAAATATCACCTGGGGAAATGGCCGGTTATTTACGGGGGAGCACTGCTCGCATCCAATGTAAGGGACTACTCTTCTCTCCCGGTACTGTCCGGTGTTTTTGTGGCCAGTGCAAGTCTGGATCCCAGGGATTTTGCCGAAGTTTGTCAACAGGTGTGAGTTCTCTTATTTCTGGACAGACACTATTTTAATACCGGACTACTGAACTTAAGGTTTGGCAATTTCAGATACAGCAGGTGCATTTCCGGGCTCGCAAATATCAGGCAGAATTCCGTATGTGATCAGGGTTTTTTTTTCTTCTGGAAGAGAAATGAAAAAATAAAAATGGTTGTGTTGATTCCTGCCAGTAACAGGCCCAGTATGCCGATAGTGCCGATTATGCCGGGTTTTTTAGAAATACTGTCAGCCAGGATAAGGATGGAAGAACCGACGATAAGGGCTGCGCTGATCATGGCAATGCCCATGATCCTGCTGGCTGTGTCAATTTTTTCCGACAGATGTTCTATTCGTTTAAGTTCAAGATTCAGTGTAAACCTGCTGTGTTTGGCATGGTTGAGAAAACGCTGTAGCTCTCCGGGCACTTCTTCCAGCAGTTCCAGGTAACGGGTGAATGATTTGTACATTCGGTTTTTCACAGCCTGAAAACCGTACCTGTTCATGACTACTTTTCTAATCTGGGGTTCCACATGGGAGAGGAAGTCAAAAGTCGGATCAAAATATTCCGCAACTCCTTCAATGGTTGTCAGGGCTTTGGTCAGCAGGAGGAGATCTCCCGGACATTGGATATGGTACCGCTGCAGCATGGCAAAAAAGTCCGACAGCAGCGTTGTGATGTCAAGTTGTTGCAGGCTTGTGTTCTGCACATGACTGATCAGGTGTTGCAGGTCTGTTCTGAAATCGCGTCTCTCTGTAACCATCGGGTCTGCATCAGTCAGCCCGATGACGACCCTGCAGAGCTGATCAAGATCTCCCTTAATGATACCGGAGACAAGATTGATCAATTGTTCCGTGGTTTTTTTGTCAAGCTGCCCAGTCATCCCGCAGTCGATGAAGCAGAGGTTGTTGTCATCAAGCAGGAAAATATTTCCAGGATGGGGATCAGCATGAAAGAATCCGAATTCCAGGCATTGCTTGAAAATGGCATCCGTACCGTTGGCGACAATGGCTCTTCTCTGGGCAGGGGTAAGTTCTTCCGGATCAAGGGTGGAGAGCAGTCTTCCCTTGATTTCTTCCAGGGTCAGGACTGAACGTGTGGTGGCTGACCAATAGACCCTGGGAAAGCAAATCGAAGAATCATCTTCAAAATAACGGCCCAGTCTTTCGGTGGACTGTCCCTCGGTAATCAGATTGATTTCCTTGAGAAGTTCCCTGGAAAATTCTTTGGCCACAGCGGTGGGACTGTAACCAAGATCGGAAAAATACTGTTCCATCAACTGGGCGAGACTCTCCACCAGGGCCATGTCTTCTTCGACAAGTTGTCGTGCCCCTGGACGGAGCACTTTGATGACAACTTCCCTGTCATCCTGCATGACGGCGCGATGGACCTGAGCTATGGAGGCAGCAGCGAGAGGCGTTTCCTCTATAGACTTGAACAGCAGGTCAAGACGGCCGGGAAATTCAAGGGCAAGAACCTTGTATATTTCTTCAAACTCAACCTGGCTGCAGCGATCCTGCAGTTTTTTGAGTTCGTGGGTCCATTCCTTCGGGATAAGATCAGGTCTGGTGGAGAGCAGTTGACCAAGTTTGATGAATGTGGGGCCAAGTTCCTCCAGGACCCGGCGAATTCTGACGGGGAGTGGCAGGGCAAGATTATCTGGGTTAGAATCGTCTTCCATGTCTTCCTTGCCCTGCCGAGCAAGCGGTGCAGGCCGGTGTCAAGGACCAGTTGCCTGAAGCCAAACATGGAAAGAACCTTGACGATTTCAGCAAATCGTTTTGTATTTCTGATGGTTCGTTTTATGCTGGTAATTTTCATGATGAAGTGAAAATATCAAGGATGGCCTGGTCCTGTTCAAAGCGTTCGGCGAGGGTGTTGTACCAGGTGCCGATATTGATGATATCCCATTTGAGATCGTTTTCTGCCCAGAGGTCTCGTGTTTCAGGGAGAAAATCCTCAAAGATTTTCATGGTATCTTCAGCTCCTAAAAAATCGGGTGAGCAATACATGAGAGACAGGATGTCTGCGGTCTGGATGAGAATTGGAAACTGTTTGTTTGATGGTGCATCCCCGGGACAGTGATGATGACCTATTGCCATGGTCAGCTTGCTCGGTAGGAGCCAGCGGTTGGCAAGGAGCAGGCCGACCCTGTCATGACTGATTTTAAATTCCGTCAGTTCTTCTGAGGCGCTGTCGCTGCGACCGGGATCCGTGAGTTCTCTTAGTAGGGGATATTTATCGCCGAACAGTGTCAGCATGGCCAGTTTGCCGATATCGTGAATCAGGCCGGCCACAAAGAGTTCGCTTGGAGAAATTCCCATTGTTTCACCCATTATCTTGGCCGTAAGACCACAGGTGAATGCATGTTGCCAGAAGAGGGTGACAGTCTCCCGGAATTCCTTGCCAAGCTTCGGGAAAGCGGCAAAAAGAGCTTTTCCAATGACGATATTGCGAACTTCCTCAAAACCGAGGACCATCAAGGCTCTCTCCATTGTGCTCACTTCCCGGGGGATGCCGAAGAAGGCGGAGTTGGCAATTTTCAAAATGGTGGAACACATGCTCTGGTCAGGAAGAATCACTTTCATCAGGTCTTCAGCACTGCTTTCCGGGTCAGCGGTAACTGCCATGACCTTTGTTACGATCAGGGGCAGGGCCGGGAAAGAGTTTATCTGTGTCTCTATATTTATCTGTTCCAGAGTAGTCATTATCTGATTTCGGGGAAATAAGTTATAAGCTGTCTGCGTTTTTCTTCAAGGTACTTTGCAGGTAACTCCAGGAGGTTATTCTTTTTTATCATTTCAATCGTGTGCAGTACGAGATGGGGGTCAAACTGTTTTCCCGCCTGATTGATCAGTTCGTCAACAATAGCTTCAGCTTTCAATCTGGGTCTGAAGGGACGTTCTGAATTCATAGCGGCAAGGGCGTCAACAACATTGAAAAGCCGTGCTCCAAGGGGGATTTCACTACCCTTCAGGCCATAGGGCGCACCATTGCCGTCATATCGTTCTCCATGGGAGAGCAGTACGGTGCGTTCGTTGGCAAAAAAATCAAAAATATCGGTTATTTCTGCAAGCTTATATGGAAGGTCGTTCATGATCTCCCGCTCATTGCCGCTCAGTTTTGACTGTTTACTGAACAGATCGTTATGGAGGAAAAAACGGATACTGTTGTACAGGGTTATGGCGTTTTGAAAGGTTGCAACGAGATGAGGGGGAAGCCCGAGCTGTCTGCCGAGCAGGGCTGTATAGTGAGAAACCTGGTCAATATGGTCTTTGTATTCTGTTCCGGCAATTTCCCTGGCCAGAAGTTGTAGAGAGGAGATGGTTGAATGTCTTGTTTTTTCAAGGATACGATTGATTGTTTCTTTGAGTGTAGCGAGTGACTGCTGGGAATTGTATTCTTCGTTAATCCCCAGAGGAGCGAAGACATGAATTCTGTTTCGGCCTCCCGCCTTAGCCATGTACAGGGCTGTTTCCGCCATGGAGATCAATTCGTCATGATTTTCGAGAGCGTGGGTTTTCAGGGAGGCTATTCCGATGGAAACGGTAATTGATTTATGGATACCGTAATGGATGAAAGGCTTTTCAGAGCATGCAATACGAATTTTCTCTGCCGTTTCTTGAGCAAGTTCAAGATCCGCCTCCGGCATCAGAATAACGAAATCTTCACCCGAAAAGCGATAGCAACTGTCGATGGGGCGAGTGTTCAAGGTAAGCCTTGCGGACATTTCATTGAGCACCGCATCGCCGAATTCCAGTCCTGAAGATTTATTAATCTCATTGAAGTAGTCAATATTGAGAATAAGTAAGGAGAGATCTTTTTCCCGGGTGATGGCGTGCTGAAATTCATTTTTGAGGATCTCGGTCAGGTGTCGTCTGTTGAATAACCCGGTCAGGCCATCTCTCTTTGAAAGGGTGTCGAGGACTTTCTGATGAGTCTGAAGGTTTTCGAAATATTCCGCACTGATTTTCTGGATATGGGTAAGAAAAGAGATTTTGTAGCGGAGTAATTCACTGCCTACCGGCAGAGGCAGGAAATCAATCAGTCGATTTTTACCAGTAAGGACCAGGGATTTCGGGGGGACCTGTGCCGTCCCGAGAACCAGGATTGGAACTTGGTCCGGGACCATACCCGGCGTAAGAATTGTTTTTAAAATTTCACTTTTGTCAGTTGTGATAATAAGTGAAGTATTTGAAATAACAGGTTTTGTAAGTTCGTTGCAGTTGAAAATGCATCTGGCATCGGGGCAGGCTTTAAGAATCAATCGCAGAAAAGTTGAACCGGGTGAAAGCTGGTTGATATTTTGGAGGAGATCGTTTGTCATTGGTTCAAAAGGCGGAATGATCGCTGATTTGTAAAAAAAGTAATGGCCACAAAGCCTGCATTATAATTAACTATACATTTTCATTTTATAAAATTGCAAATGGATAATAGAAATGGATATGTTTTTGTGTTGAGACGGGAAGAATGAAATTCATCAAAATTAATGGTAGAAAGTGAGACGTTTCAACGAAAAGCAGTTAAAAACTCATCTTCAGGTTCGCAAATGCCAGGTTGAATTGATGGCTCAACCATAAAAACAAGTGAAAATCAGACTGTGGCGAAAATACCTTCTGCACTGCGGATTTTCAGATATGCACTATGAAAATTATGAACAACAGCTCCAGAGATGATATACCGGCCAGGATAAAGGAAGAGGCGGATATCGTACAAATAATTGGTGAAGTGGTTGATTTAAAGAAAAGCGGTGTTCGTTATCTGGGACTGTGTCCCTTTCACGGAGAAAAAACTCCATCCTTTTCAGTTCATGGCGGGGAGCAGTTTTTCCACTGTTTCGGCTGCGGGGAATCCGGGGATGTGTTCAGTTTTATTATGAAATATCATAATCTTACCTTTCCTGAGGCCATGAAAGAACTGGCTCGAAGATATAATATTGAACTGCCTGAGAGGCCCCAGTCAAAAGAAGCGGTATTACGGCAGAAAAAACGTGAACAGTTATTCGGGATCAATAAAAAATGTGCAGAACTCTATGCTCGTTACCTACTGGAGGATAAAGGAGCGGAGAGTGCACGTGAGTACCTGCGGAAAAGGGGTGTCAGTGGTGTAATTGCCGAAAAATATCATCTCGGTTATGCCCCTTCAGTTGAAAGGGAGGGCTGGAATTTTCTCGGTTCAAAGCTAAGCGCGGAAGAACAGCTTGCTGCTGTGGATGCTGGACTGCTTGTCCGCAGGGACAAAGGCGGGATGTACGATCGTTTCAGGGACAGGATCCTGTTTCCCATTTTTGATATCAGTGGCCAGGTCTGCGGTTTTGGCGGTCGTATAGTGGGCGAAGGTCAGCCAAAATATATGAATTCTCCTGAAAGCCCGGTCTTCGACAAGAGCAGGTTGCTTCTGGGTTTGTATCAGCAGAAGGAGAGTATTCGCAAAGAGAAAAAAGTAATCCTCGTAGAGGGGAATTTTGATCTTATTTCCCTGGTAGTTGCAGGAGTTCGGAATGTTGTCGCTCCCCTGGGTACTGCATTGACACGGGAGCAGTTGAGAATGCTGAAACGTTTTACCACGGAAATAACCCTGCTTTTCGATGGTGACAGTGCCGGGGAGAAAGCCGCAGTCCGAGCGGTACCTTTTTTTCTGGCAGAGCAGTTAAGCGGGCAGGTTGCCCTGTTGCCCCGGGAACATGATCCCGACAGTTTTGTCAGGGAAAAGGGAGCGGAAAAACTGATGCAGTTGCTTGATACAGCGCAATCCCTTCCGGAATTTGTTCTTGCAAGTCTGATCAAACGTCATGGTCTCTCACTTGACGGAAAAAGCAGAATCATAGATTCTCTGG
The DNA here is from genome assembly GCF_019703855.1 of Desulfomarina profundi. GTDB lineage: Bacteria > Desulfobacterota > Desulfobulbia > Desulfobulbales > Desulfocapsaceae > Desulfomarina > Desulfomarina profundi. The sequence goes on from NZ_AP024086.1 coordinate 33,241, forward strand.
TGCCTCTGGTACAGGCAGCGACATCTCCCCTGCAGCGGTCGATGTTTATCTCCCATTTTGCCGATAAGCTAGGAATTTCCGTTGAGTCATTCCAGGCTGTAATACAGTCCGGACAGCGAAGGGAGACTCTTCTGCGGGAAAAAAAAGTGGAGATGGCGGGAAAATCAGGGGAAAGAACGGCACCTCTCTCCATGGCCCAGAAACGTCTGGTGGAGTACATGGTTCTGAACCCTGTTCACTTCAAAGTTCTGGAGGAGCATGGTGTCAGGGATGCGCTGGTGGGAGGGCTGGGAGAGATTCTGTTTCTTCAGTTGAAGGCGATGGTGGAGGAAAAGGGAGAATTTGAACCTGAAGAACTCCTCTCAAAACTGCCGGGCGGGCAGGAGAGAAAGCTGGTCACGGAATTACTGATGCAGGCCTCTCTCCGGGATGTGCCTGAAAGTAATGGCGATGATATGGAAAGTGGGAGTGAACTTGGGGATATGTTGTACTATTTGAAAACGATATCCCTGCGTAGACAGTCGGAAAACGTGAAAGTTCAGATGAGGGAAGCTGAACATGCCGGAGATATGGAAAAATTGCAGGAACTTGTGCTTAAAATGGTTGAAATCGAGAAAAAATTGCATGAATAAGCAGGTTTTGAGCTGAGCCGGTATGGTTTAGTCAGATGGCTGAAGTGTTTCGGCCATGGAGGTTTCGAACTGTGGTAAATTTATGGTAAAAGAGAGCAGGAAATTGGAGTTTTTCCCATGAAACGATGAATTTTCTTGACATTTCCGGTTGTTTGGTTTGATTGTGTAGGATGTATTTGAATTGAGGGTGGTTTTTGTTAAAAGTGGTCCGAAATTGTCCTGCTTCAGGTTGAGTTGTACTCCTGAAGGGTAAATGATCACGTGTACCTCGGCTTTTCAGGATCTCTCCTGTTGACATACGCAGGTTACAACCATAAGAGAGCCTGTGACAATTTACACATTTTTAATTTACGAAAACAGGCAGAAAGAAACTCATGATCAGTTATCCTGAAGGAGATATTCCAGGGCGGTTTGACTGTTTGAGCAAAGGGAGAGTTATATGAGTTTGACTGGAAGTGATGATGATTTAGTTGGTGATGTGGGTGAACGGGTTCGCGAATATGGCCCCGAAGAAGAAACATCCCTTTTTGGACTGGCTAACGATGATCACGTGGATGAAGAGGTAACTCCCGTAGATTTCTCGGATGCTCGATATGACAGACGTGGTCGGGGGCCGGGAGATCGTCGTCGCGGGATTTTCACCGATCGTCGCAAAGGAGACAGGCGCAGAATTTCCCGGGGATCAGCAAAACAGTCTTCCAAATCCAAATCATCCGTTGATCCGATGAATATATATCTTCGGGAGATGGGGAGCCTTACTCTGCTCAATCATGAAGAAGAACTGAAACTCGCCAAAATGATGGAAGACGGTAAAAAGAGAGTGCAAAATGCCGTTCTCAAGACACCGTTGGCCATTCCGGCCCTCCAGGAAGTTGTGAAAGTGTTGCCCAAGAGTCCGGGGAAGATCTGCCAGGTTCTGGCCGGTATACAGGACAACCAGTCCGGAGTTGTGGAGCGGGAGAGCAGAGAACTTCTGGCCGCAGTGGAGAGGGCAGTTGAAATCGACAGGGAGCGAAATGAACTCCTGAAACAGTATCTGGCCCTTGATGAGACGACAAAAGAGGCGAAAGATCTGTTTGCAGAGGCGCAGGCCAAAGGAGAAGAAATCGCCGGACTGTTTGAAGACAAAATTCTCTGTTCCGATTGTGTAAATGCGGTTGCCAAGGGCCTTGAAGAGTTGTCAAAACGGTTCAGGAAGGTTTTTGTAACTGTCATTGGAGAATACAGCCTGGGGGAAAATGAATCCGGTGAAGAAATTTCTCCAGAGGCTATAGAGCGGCAGGTCAACCGGCAGATGCTTGAAGAATCCGGTGTTGACCAGAAGGACCTTCAGCAGATTCTCCATGAAGTCGATTCAGGCTGGGAAATGTATAAACATGCCCGGGAAGGGCTTGTTCGAGCCAATCTTCGTCTGGTTATTTCCGTATCGAAAAAATTTGTCAACCGTGGGCTGCAGTTTTCTGATCTCATCCAGGAAGGTAATATCGGCCTGATGAAGGCTGTGGAAAAATTTGATTATCATCGTGGATACAAGTTCAGTACCTATGCCACCTGGTGGATAAGACAGGCCATTACAAGGGGTATCGCCGATCAGGGCAGGACTATAAGGCTGCCTGTTCATATGATAGAGACGATTAATCGACTGCTCAGGGTTTCCAAGGATTTTCTTCTTGAAGAACATAGGGAACCGACGCCGGAAGAGATGGCGGAGCAACTCGGTACGGATGTGGCCAAGGTGAAGTCGGCCCTGAAAATTGCCAAAGATGCCATTTCTCTCGATACGCCTGTCGGAGATGACGGGGAAAGTCATCTTGGAGATTTCATTGAAGACAAGGAAAAACTTGGGCCTGATGAAGCGAGCATGGTTACAAGCCTGAGGGAATGTCTGAATCAGGTTATGTCCTCCCTGACGCCCCGGGAAGCAAAAGTGCTGCGTATGCGTTACGGTATCGATGTTGACTGTGATCATACTTTGGAAGAGGTCGGAAAATGCTTTGCCGTGACAAGGGAGAGAATCCGACAGATTGAGGCCCAGGCAATTGTCAAGCTCAAACATCCGTCCAGGGTGGAAGAGCTGAGGGTTTTTATGGTCGATTGATTTTTTCATCGGCCTGTTGAACAGCAGATATTAAAAATGGCTCCTGTTTTGGATTGGATCAGTCTCAGTCTTGTGCCGGGTCTCGGGGTGACTGGTTTATGGAAATTGATTGATCATTTCACAGAACCCGGCAATGTTTTGCAGGCGTCATCAAAAGAGTTGCGCCAGGTTCCCGGGATCAGATCCAGCCAGATTGAAAACCTGGTTCGCCGTGACGAGAACCTGCAGCGGGGACGGGACGAACTCTACCGGATGAAACAGGCCGGAGTGCAGGCTTTGACTTGGGATGATGCCTTGTATCCGGAACTTCTCCGCGAAATACCAGATGCACCTTCGGTGTTGTATCTCTCAGGAAAAAAAGAACTTCTTCGAAAAAAATGCATTGCAATCGTCGGTTCCAGAGCGGCAACCGGCTATGGCAGGAAGGTGGCTCATTCCCTGGCAAAGGCACTGGTCAGTCATTCAATGACAGTGGTCTCCGGATTGGCTCTCGGTATTGATGCTCGTGCCCATTGGGGGGCCTTGGATGGGAGCGGTGATACAATTGGCGTTCTTGGGTGTGGCCTGGATGTTGTTTATCCCAGGCAGAATGAAAAGCTCTCCGGGAAAATCCTTGAGAAGGGAGTGTTGGTCAGTGAATATCCGCTGGGAACCCGTCCGGAAGGGTTCAGGTTTCCCGCCAGAAACAGAATAATTGCCGGGTTGAGCCGGGGGATTGTCGTGGTGGAAGCCGCCAGGAAATCTGGCTCCCTGATCACCGCACAGCTGGCGTTGGACTATGGCAGAGAAGTTTTTGCTGTTCCGGGTCAGATTGATTCACACAAAAGTTCAGGCAGCCATTGGCTGCTGCAGCAAGGCGCCAAGCTGGTTCAGGGGGTGGAGGACATTCTGGAAGAATTTCCCGGTGAGGATACAGCCCATCTTTCTGAGACTCTGGAAAACGGTAAGGAGATAGATGGACTGGAACCCGATTCTCTTTTGCTTCTCAATGTGCTTGAGCCATACCCCCAGACCCGGGATCAGGTGATAGACAGTGTGGAGCTGCCTGCAGCCAGGGTCAATGAGCTTCTGCTCCTCCTTGAACTGGAGGGTCTTGTTGAAGTTCTGCCAGGTGACAATATAAGGAGTCTGTTGTAGGTTTGGGGGTTGTATAGACAGGACAGATACTGGTAAAAAAAAAGAAACGCAGGGAAGATATGAATAAAACCATACAAATAGCACCATCAATATTGTCTGCAGATTTCAGCCGTCTGGGTGAAGAGATCAGAGCTGTGGAAAGTGGCGGAGCAGATGTTATCCATATTGATGTAATGGATGGGCGTTTTGTACCGAATATTACTATTGGCCCTCTGGTTGTGGAGGCGGCAAGAAGAGTTACGGACAAGGTGCTTGATGTACATCTGATGATTATTGAACCGGACAGGTATCTTGAGCAGTTTGCTTCTGCCGGGGCAGATTGGATTACGGTACATGTGGAAGTCTGTAACCATCTGCACAGGACCGTGGCGAGAATAAAAGAACTAGGAAAAAGGGCCGGCGTTGTCCTTAATCCTTCAACTCCCTTGACAACCCTTGATTATATCCTGGAAGATATTGATCTGGTCATGTTCATGTCAGTAAACCCGGGGTTTGGCGGACAGTCATTTATCCCTTCTACCCTCAGGAAAATAACAGCTCTCCGTCGCCGGATTGATGAGCTGGGTTTGTCCGTCGGTATTGAGGTGGACGGTGGGATCAGTGAAAAAACAATAGGTTCGGTGGCTGAGGCAGGTGCCAATATTTTTGTTGCTGGATCCGCTGTTTATGGAAGCAAGGATTATGGTAAAACCATCAGTCAGCTGAAAAAGAAGGCCGGAAATGGGATAGTCAAATACCGGTCTGAATAGAGCAGGGGAAAAGATTTGCAGAAAACGATCGATTTGTCGTCCTGCAGTGTTTTTGAAAAACTGCAGGAACTGGCCGTCAAACCCTACGACCTGACAGAAGAAAAGAGTCTTGAAAGGAATGGTAGATTAGAACGGTATGCCTGTCGTTCCAAATTGTTGCAGTTGTTTTTTGCTGCTCAGCGGGTCAGTGATGAAGTTCTTGATTGCCTGCAGCAGGTCGCTGATGAACTGAAGCTTGTTGAACAGTTCAGAAAGATGCGCCGGGGGGCTGTTCTCAACAGGATTGAGGGGTATGAATCTGAAAATCGACAGGTTCTTCATACAGGGTGCAGGGATATGTTTGCCGAGAGCCCCGTTGAACCTGAAATCACCCGATTGGCACGACTGGAACTGGAAAAGCTGAAGATTTTTCTGCAAGAGCTTGAAGGTGGCCAGCTCTGCAATAGTGAAGGAAAGCCTTTTGATACCTTGGTACAGGTTGGCATAGGCGGCTCCGACCTCGGTCCAAGGTCTGTTGTTGAAGCCTTGAAACAATACTGCCGGCCGGGAAGAACCGTCCGGTTTATTTCCAATGTGGATCCTGATGACTGTGCCCGGGTGCTTGCGGAAATCTCTCTTGACACTACTCTTGTCAATATTGTTTCCAAAAGTGGCACCACCCTTGAAACCCTTGCTAATGATCAGCTTGTTCGTTCGGTGATGGAAAAAGCCGGCGTTGATCCTGCACGACACTGTATTGCCGTGACGGGTAAGGGAAGCCCGATGGACAACCCGAAACGATATCTGCGTTCCTTTTATATGTTTGATTCCATTGGCGGCCGGTTCAGTACGACTTCAATGGTAGGTCTGGTTGCCCTTGGATTTGCCCTTGGAATTGCCAGGGTTATGGAGTTTTTACAAGGGGCCGCAGCTGTTGATTACGGAGCGGAAGAGGAAGATATTTTTAAAAATATTCCCTTGATGATGGCCCTTCTTGGCGTCTGGAACAGGAATTTTCTCGGCTATAATTCCCTTGCTGTTCTTCCGTACAGTCAGGCACTGCATCGTTTTTCGGCACATCTTCAGCAGTGTGATATGGAAAGTAACGGGAAATCAGTTTCCAGGTATGGAGAGCCGGTTACCTGCCGGACCGGGCCTCTTGTATGGGGGGAGCCGGGTACCAATGGTCAACATGCTTTTTATCAGCTGCTTCACCAGGGGACTGAGGTGGTGCCCATTGAATTTTTAGGTTTTGCGAAATCACAATCCGGTCTGGATCGAAGGATTGATGGAACTACTTCCCAGGAAAAACTCTTGGCCAATCTGTTTGCCCAGATGGTTGCCTTTGCAACAGGTTGTGATTCTGAAAATCCAAACAGGAAATTTGCCGGAAATCGCCCCTCTTCTCTTCTTTTTGCGGATCGATTGACTCCGGAAACCATGGGTGCGATTCTTGCGACCTATGAAGCGAAAATTGTTTTCCAGGGCTTTATCTGGAATATTAACTCGTTTGATCAGGAGGGAGTACAACTGGGAAAAATTCTTGCATCACGCTTTTTGAGGGCCATGAAAGGTGACGAGTTGGAACATGGAAGTATTGAAGTTAAATTACTTGACCTGGTAAATACAAGGGCGTTGTAAGGAGAATCAGCACTGAATAGCGCTTCATTTTTGGAGGGTGCGAGGCGGAATTTTTGTTGACAAAATAGCACAGCAAAGATATTCTCACACGCTGAATGTGAATTCATAATTGAGTATGTTCATAATTGTTTTTCTGCTGTACGGGGGAAATAATTATAAATGGGTATTGAAACCCCGAGTTTTCCTTTTTATCGGGTATTTGTCACCTCTTTCGCGGGCTTGAGAAAGGCCAGGGAAGTTACAGGGTGAACAAAGAGGAAATAAATAAACCGGAACAGGGTTTTAATTTTTTTTCTGCAAAGTAAAAATGGGTTGAGTTGAAGTTTAAACTGTAATTTCAAAGGAGGAAATCATGGCAAAACATGAGACGCCCTTGTTGGACCAATTGGAGACTGGCCCGTGGCCAAGCTTCGTGACCGACATAAAGCGCCAGGCGGAGACCAAGCCGGAGTGTTGGGATATCTTAGGTATCCTGGAACTGTCCTATGAGGACAGAATCACTCACTGGAAGCATGGTGGTATCGTAGGTGTTTTCGGATATGGTGGTGGTATCGTCGGACGTTACGCGGACGTTCCTGAGCAGTTCCCCGGTGTTGAACATTTTCATACCGTCCGTGTTGCCCAGCCGGCATCTAAATATTATTCAACCGCTAATCTGCGTCAGTTGATGGACCTGTGGGAGAAGCACGGATCCGGTATGACCAACTTTCACGGATCAACTGGTGATATCATCCTGCTCGGAACCAGAACTGAAAATCTTGAGCCCCTTTTCTGGGATTTGACTCATGATATGGGACAGGATCTTGGTGGTTCCGGTTCCAACCTGCGTACTCCGGCAAACTGTGTTGGTCAGTCCAGGTGTGAGTGGGCCTGTTATGATACTGAGGAATGCTGTCATCACCTGACCATGCATTACCAGGATGAGATTCATCGTCCTGCATTCCCGTACAAATTTAAATTCAAGTTCTCTGGTTGCCCGAATGACTGTGTTGCTGCAATAGCCCGTTCAGATGTGGCGGTTATCGGTACCTGGCGCGATGATATTCAGATCGACCAGGCTGCCGTGAAAGAGTATGTTGCCGGAAATTACCCGGCAAACGGCGGCGCTCACAGTGATAAAGACTGGGGTCCTTTTGATATTCAGAAAGAAGTCATAGATCTCTGTCCCACTGAATGTATGTGGATGGAAGGTGATGAACTGAAAATTGATAACAGTGAATGTACCCGCTGCATGCATTGTATCAATGTAATGCCCCGTGCTCTTCGTCCGGGACTGGACAAAGGCGCAAGTATCTGTGTTGGTGCCAAGGCTCCTATCCTTGACGGTGCACAGTTCTCAACCCTCATTATTCCTTTTATGAAAATATCCAAGGACAATGAGTTTGAAGAACTGATCGATTTTATCGAAACCATTTGGGACTGGTGGATGGAAGTTGGTAAAAACCGCGAACGTGTTGGTGAGACCATGCAGCGTGTCGGCCTACCGACCTTCCTTTCAGTTATGGGTGTAGAGCCGATCCCGCAGCATGTGAAAGAACCTCGTTCAAATCCATACGTATTCTGGAAAGAGGAAGAGGTTGAGGGTGGTTTTGAACGCGATATCATTGAGTTCCGTAAGCGTCACGCAGCCTGATACTGTCAATTATTGAGTTGATAATCCAAATTATTTAATACATAAGGAGATTTACCATGGGTTATAATCCAGACAAACCAATGGATGGCAGGATCTCAGATCTTGGTCCCCCGCACTATGAGCAGTTTTTCCCGCCGGTAATCAAGGCGAACAAGGGTAAATGGCTTTATCATGAAATTATCCAGCCTGGCGTCTTGATGCATAAATCGGAAACAGGAGACGAGGTATATTCCATTCGTGTCGGATCCCCCCGTCTGGTTTCCATCGAATATATTCGTGAAGTCTGTGATATCGCGGACAAACATTGTGACGGTTTCTTGCGTTTCACCACCAGGAACAATATTGAGTTCATGGTTGATTCCAAGGATAAGGTTCAGCCGCTGCTCGACACCCTTGCCAGCTACGGCAACAGTTATCCAGTTGGTGGAACCGGTGCTGGTGTAACTAATATTGTTCATACCCAGGGCTGGGTACATTGCCATACTCCTGCAACTGATGCTTCAGGTGTGGTTAAGGCGGTAATGGATGAACTGTTTGACTATTTTACATCCCACAAGCTTCCTGCTCAGGTACGTATCGCTCTGGCATGTTGTCTGAATATGTGTGGAGCTGTTCACGCCTCTGATATCGCTATCCTCGGTGTTCATCGCAAGCCACCGATGATTGATAATGAGCGTATTACAGGTGTCTGTGAATTGCCACTCGCCATAGCTTCCTGTCCTCTTGGCGCTGTAAAGCCAGCCAAAGCAGAGGTTAACGGCAAGGAAATCAAGAGCGTTAAGGTTAACGTTGACCGATGTATGTTCTGTGGTAACTGTTACACCATGTGTCCGGCAATGCCTCTGGCGGATCCTGAAGGTGACGGTATTGCGATTCTTGTTGGTGGAAAGGTATCCAACTCAAGGACAGCGCCTAAATTCTCTAAACTGGTTATACCTTTTCTGCCGAACAACACCCCGAGATGGCCTGAAGTTGTGGAGGCGATCAAGAAGATCCTTGAAGCTTATGCGTCTGATGCCAAGAAGTATGAGCGTGTCGGTGAATGGGCCGAGAGAATCGGGTGGGAGAAATTCTTCGAGAAATGTGATATTCCATTTACTGAGAAGAGCATCGATGACTATCGTCTCGCATATGATACCTGGCGTACTACTACGCAGTTCAAGTACACCAGCCATATCAAATAGTAAGTCAAGAATGATGTTTGATAACCGGAGGTTGCAAGGGCAGTCTCCGGTTGTTCGATGCTTTCTTCAAAACCTATTAAAGGGAGTTTTATCATGGCCTTGAGTAAAGAAGAATTGAAGAATGCCATTGAGGAGAAAGCTACGAAATCTCCGAAACCGCAACTGTACATCAAGGATTTCTACAAATGTGATCCTGATTCGAAGCCACGTGTTATCAAAAATGTGGCAAACGAGATGGTCAGGGAAGGGCGACTGATGTTCTGGTCTTCCGGATCAACTACGATGTATGGTATTCCAAGTCGTATTCAGGATGAGGAGGAATAGCGGAAAGTAACAGCTTTTGGTTATTTCCACTTTATAAAAAGGGCACAGGGAGCAAGATTCCCGGTGCCCTTTTTTTTAACAAGTCAGCTGGTGTTTTTAATCTGACAACTAACGAAGCTCAGACTTATCTCAAGTGCTTAAACTGTCAGTCTGGGTTTCGCATGGAATCAGAGTTTTCTCCATGCATTTCTTCCATGAGAAGGCTTGTCAAGATATAAGTTCGACGTGGCGAACCATTTTTTAAATAATCCCTGAAACGTCATGCTTCCATTCGCACTCATTTATGAACCTCTGCCAAAAAGTTCGGTGCATTGTAGGGTCCGTCCTGGAGCTGCCACCTCATCATCGGTCTTAAAAATTGTCATTGGCATATGACAGACCAGAGAAATTCACGCAGTCTTCCGGACGGGACGTTCTTTATTCAGGGCTTTATTTTCAAAATGACTTGAAAGTCTCCACTCATTTTACGTTGCTGATAAAAAGGGAAAATCATTTTTCCCTTTTCACAGTTACCGGTTGTACATAACGAACAAAACTGTCAAGGAGAATGTTCCTCTATAAATATACTCACCAAGTTCATTTTAAGTGTCACAGTATGTATTACCGGGTACTTACGGTTCCTGGGGAACATTGTCCTTGACAGGTGCAGTGAGACTATGTAACTCATGCTGCCTTTCTTCTTGATAAAACGTTACGTTTGTAAACCGGGTCATATATTTCTCCATATTTCCACAGACGATGTAGGAGTATTGCTAATTTCCTTCCCACTGCCACTACAGCTTTACGTCTTGCATTTTTCCCGCCTCTAGATGCCAGACGTAAACCAAAACGTTGCAGGTTACAGTCCTCTCCAAATGGGCCAAGAATATATTGCGCCGAATTTATCAATAGCTTTCGTAAAAACGGACTGCCAGCTTTGGTTATTCGAAGCTGTTTATCTGTCTCTCCAGATTGATCGCGACGAGGTGTCAGCCCGAGATATGGGCCAATCTGTCTGCTTTTTCCAAATCTACCAGGATCTTCAACCGTCAATACAAATGCCAGAGCTGTTAATGGACCGACTCCTTTCACTCGCCTGAGCAACTCTGTCTCAGGATACCGCTCGCTGCTGATACTCTCGATTTCTTTATCCAAAGCTTTAATTTGTTCGTTAAGCTGTGCAATGAGTATCAGTACAGGTCCAAGGCCAAGCTGCAACTGTTGAGGAATATGGGATATAGCCTTTTTATGAAAACATTCTGTGCTACAACTTGGTAACCGCTCACCAAAGGATTTTACAATGCCACGAACATGATTAATCTGACTAGAGCGGGTTCTCACCAATAAATCTCTTGAGTGCAATAGTGCAAGATCCGCTTGTACCTGTTCACCTTTATGTTGTATCGGATAAAGCAAATTGGGATCGAATCGTGCTATCCTTGCAAGCATTTCAGCATCTCGCTGATCTGTCTTACAATCACTCTCCCATATTGCACGTAGTTTTCTTGGGTTCCCCACTAAAACATTACAGCCCATGGAGCTCAGGAGTCTACTCATCCATGGGGAATGAGTTCCCGCTTCAATAGCGACCGTAGTTCTTTTATATTTCCTAAAAAATTTTCTTATGGATTCTACATTGTTGTCTATAGATTTACTCAGCAGGATGGTACCTCTGTCACCCACAATACAAACAAAATTTGTTTTATCGCCTAAATCCATTCCAATTGTTATACTGTTCATGGCTGGTTCTCCTTTTTTTGCAGCATCATGACTGCGTTTTATAGTTGAGCATGTTCTATAACATAGCTCGGGAGAACCAGCCTTCTCATTTTACCTCATCAGTTCAAGCGGCGTCAGGTTCAAAGTTTTCTGAGTCTGTGCTTACTGGCAGCAAACTGTTTTTATCAATGCTCATGGAAATTCGGGTTAAAAATCTTTGGGCAGGATACCAAAATGAAAACACATTTTTATGCATTAACTGATTCAACTAACAGAATTGCAAAGATTAAAGCAGAAGGGGGGGCTGGGCATGGGACTGCAGTTGTGGCGGAAAAACAGACCCATGGTAGAGGGAGACTTGGAAAAGAATGGACTTCCATACCTGGAAAAGGGTTATATTGTTCAATTATTACCTGCCCGGATGTGTTACCTGGGCAGTATGCACAGTTGACACTCGTGGCTGGTGTAGCTGTTGCTGAGGTTCTTGAAAAGGTACTGGGCAGAAGATGTCAGCTGAAGTGGCCCAATGACATTTTTTTTGGTGGGAAAAAATGCGGTGGTATTCTCACAGAGTCTATGGAAGTGAAGAATGGAACCTTGAAAGGAGACAGGGCAGCCATAGTTGGTATCGGTGTGAATGTTAATTCGGAACTCAAAGATTTTCCGGAAAATTTAAGGGATACAGCGACATCGTTATTTTTAGAAAATGGGAAAAAACACTCAATCAAGGATCTTTTTGAGCTGGTGAGGAAGCAGTTGTTGCAGAAGATTGAGGCTTTTGAACATGGTGGATTTCATAAAATTCTGGAAAATTGGCGTTCACGTGACTTCCTGCTGGGAAAATCTATTGAATGTGTTGGATATGACGGTGCAGTTATCAGGGGGATTGCATTGGGGCCTGACGAAGACGGAAGAATGCATTTACGGGGACGGGATGGCAGGGACTTCGAAGTTCTCTCAGGTGATTTGCGTCTGGCGGGAACTGTTTCAAAAGAAGCCTGACGGCTTCCAACATTGTTAAGAGGGAAGCCATCAGTTTAAGTAGAAGTATTTTTGATGGACTCGTAAAAACTCCGATCTACTGCGTTGTGGAGTGATCGTGTAATGCTCGACGTACTATATGTACGCCTGCGCTTACACGACACCGCCACGCCTTGTATATCGAAGTTTTTCCAGAGTCCATCTGAGAACGTTGAACGACTTTTTACGACATCATCATTTTTAATATCGGTAATAATCAGGTTTGAAAGGGCCGGTAACCGGAACCCCGATATATTTAGCCTGTTCTTCAGTAAGCTTGGTGAGTTTTGCTCCAATATTGTTAAGATGAAGTCTGGCGACCATCTCGTCCAGTTCCTTTGGGAGAAAGTAGACCTTGTTTTCATATTTGGAGTGGTTGTTCCAGAGTTCAATTTGTGCCAGGACTTGATTCGTAAAAGAATTACTCATAACAAAACTGGGGTGTCCTGTGGCACAGCCAAGGTTAACCAGCCGGCCTTCTGCGAGAATAATAATTCTCTTACCGTCAGGAAAGATAACATGATCAACCTGGGGTTTAATGTTATCCCATTCAAGATCTTTTAAGCCTGCGATGTCGATTTCTGAATCGAAGTGACCAATATTGCAGACAATGGCCTCATTTGGCATTTGTTCCATATGGGCCCTGGTTATTACATTCAGGTTTCCAGTACAGGTAACAAAGATGTTACCGATGGAGGCAATATCATCCATGGTGACAACCTGATATCCCTCCATGGCAGCCTGAAGAGCACAGATGGGATCAATTTCGGTAATGTAGACGGTCGCACCCATGCCACGCAAGGCCTGTGCGCAACCTTTGCCAACATCACCGTATCCGACAACAACCGCATTTTTACCGGCAATCATGACGTCCGTACCACGTTTGATACCATCAATAAGAGACTCTCTGCAGCCATAAAGGTTGTCAAATTTTGATTTTGTTACAGAATCGTTGACGTTGATAGCCGGGCATTTCAGGGTGCCTTCCGTAGCCATTTCCGAGAGACGGTGCACTCCTGTGGTTGTTTCTTCACTGATTCCCTGGATGTTTTTGAGTTCCTCATGGTATTTCTCATGGAGAACCAGTGTCAGATCGCCGCCGTCATCGAGAACCATATTCGGCCGCCAGTCTTCAGGTCCGAAGATGGTCTGGTCAATACACCACCAGAATTCCTCCTCGCTTTCACCTTTCCAAGCAAAAGTGGGAATTCCGGCTGCAGCCATGGCGGCAGCGGCGTGGTCCTGGGTGGAGAATATATTACAGCTTGACCAACGTATTTCAGCTCCAAGTTCAACTAAGGTCTCCATCAGGACTGCTGTCTGGATGGTCATATGCAGGCAACCGGCAATACGGGCACCTCGAAGTGGAGCCTTGTCTCTGTATTCCTTTCGCAGGGCCATAAGGCCAGGCATTTCTGTTTCTGCGATTTTGATTTCCTTCCGTCCCCATTCTGCAAGGGAAATGTCGGCAACCTTAAAGTCATTTGTGGATGTACTCATGTATTTAATACCTTCTCATGTGAATAATCAGGAAAGATTTGCGGCTTTACGGAGTTGCTCAGCCTTATCCGTCTTTTCCCAGGTGAAATTATCAAGTTCTCTGCCAAAATGGCCGTAGGCCGCTGTTTCGCGGTAAATCGGTCGCAGGAGATCAAGCTGCTGGACGATGGCCTTTGGACGCAGGTCAAAGAATTCAGTGATAAGTTGTTTCATTCTGGTATCAGAAATTTTGCCGGTACCAAAACTGTTTACATTGATGGAAACGGGTTTTGAGATACCAATTGCATAGGCAATCTGCACTTCAAGTTCATCGGCAAGGCCTGCAGCAACGAGATTTTTAGCCACATATCTTCCGTAGTAGGAACTGGATCGATCTACTTTGGAAGGATCTTTGCCTGAAAAGGCACCTCCTCCGTGGGAGCCCTTGCCTCCATATGTGTCAACAATAATTTTCCGTCCTGTAACTCCGCAGTCCCCAACTGGTCCTCCAATAACAAATCGACCTGTCGGGTTGATAAAAAATTGGGTATTCTTATCAATCATTTCAGCAGGAAGGGCGGGTTTGATGATCTCTTCCATAACCCCTTCCTTAAGATCGTCATAACTGACCTCAGCATTATGCTGGGTAGAGAGTACAACTGCATCTATCCGCACTGGTATATCATTTTCATATTGTATGGTGACCTGGCTTTTGGCATCAGGACGAAGCCATGGCAATATGTTTTTCTTGCGAACTTCGGCTTGACGCCTGGTCAAAGTGTGGGCAAATGTTATGGGCATGGGCATGAGCACTTTTGTTTCGTTGCAGGCATAGCCAAACATCAAGCCCTGGTCCCCTGCACCCTGGTCAAGATCCAGTCCTTTTCCTACATCGACACCCTGGGCTATGTCGGGGGATTGTTTGTCTATTGAAGTTATGATTGCACAAGACTGTGAATCAAATCCCATTTCAGAAGAATTGTATCCGATTTCTTTAATGGTGTTTCTGACTACATCCGGCATATCTACCCAGGCAGAAGTTGTAATTTCGCCGGCGATTACTGCCATGCCGGTCGTAACCAGAGTTTCACAGGCAACCCTGGCAGCAGGATCCTGGATGAGGATGGCATCAAGAATGGCATCTGAAATCTGATCGGCAACTTTGTCTGGATGCCCTTCTGAAACCGATTCGGATGTAAATAAATAATCTGACATAAAAAACTCCATTGAGAGAAAGAAATGCGTTATATCTGAATCCATTTATTGCATGAAAAAATAATTCTTCTCCGGCGGTGGGAGCTCTGCTGGAGACATTGCAAATTCCTGCGGAAACAAATTGGAGAAAATGCTCTCATTTTCTGAAATTCAGGATTCAGGTTGTAGAATGTTCGGTGCAAATCATACGCATTTTGTCCGAAAATTCAAGAAAATTGGGGGAAAAAATGATAATAATTTGTTCTGTTGTACAGGAAAAAGATGAGTAAGTATATAAATGGAGCTTGTCCAAAAGATTAAAATGATTAAATTGCGTCTCTGCTCCAGTGTTTCAGGAGATAATGGTGGAGATGAGTCAGAAGTCGGAGACACGGCTTTTCAATATTTAAAGGAAATCGGGAAGGAAAATGTCGATAGAGGCAGCAAAGGAAGTATTAATTGTAGAAGAACAGGGGCTTGCAGCAGTTCGCAAGAGAATAGGCCAAGAATTTGTCAAGGCTGTTGAAACTGTTCAATTGTGCAACGGAAGACTGGTTATTACCGGGATTGGTAAATCGGGTCTGGTAGGACAGAAAATTTCTGCTACGTTAAACAGTACGGGAACGCCTTCGTTTTTTCTTCATCCGGTTGAAGCTATGCATGGGGATCTTGGAATGGTTATGGCGGCTGATGTCGTTCTGGCTATTTCATATTCCGGTGAGACTGTTGAGCTGAACGGGTTGTTGACCAGCCTGAAAAAGAGGGGAAACAGGATTATTGCCATGACCGGTGGGGCTCACTCGACATTGGCAAGGGCTGCGGATATAGTTCTAGATATCAGTGTCCCCAAAGAGGCGTGTCCACTGGGACTTGCACCTACTGCAAGTACCACGGCAACCTTGGCTATGGGAGATGCGCTGGCAGTCGTTTTGCTGAATAGGAAAAAATTCCAGGCGGAGGATTTTCGCTTAAATCACCCGGGGGGGAGTCTGGGAGAAAGACTGAAGGTAAAAGTATCTGAAGTAATGCTGGTTGGGGAGGATATTCCTGTCATTTCACCGGAAGAAAGGGGTGGAAGGGCAATCAGGGAATTGAATGAAAAAAACAAGGGCGCAGTAGTGGTTGTTGACGATGCCCGGTCTGTTCTGGGAATTGTCACCGATGGCGATGTTCGGCGGGCTGTCATGGATAATGTGGAACTGGAAAGAACAACTGCTGCAGACCTGATGACAGTTGCGCCTGTATGTATTGAAGGCTCAAGAATGGCCGCAGATGCCCTGAGTATTATGCAGGAGTATGAGATAACGGCATTGCCGATTGTGGATGAAAAAGGCCGGCTGGAGGGCATGCTGCACCTCCATGATCTTCTGGGAAAAGGGGAGTTCCGTTTCCTGGTTTAGGCGGCGTCGCCTGGACTGGTTTCGGGTGACCATTGCGTAAACTTCGCTCAATCATCAATCACTGATAGTTGCCTGAATATTTGTACTCTATAATTATTATCAAAATTGACACAATGGTCATGAGAAATGCGAGCTAAAGGTCTCCTGATGAGAAATCCCAGTTCTTTTTCTTTTTATCATAGGCATAAAACATGATCAATGAGAGTGGACGACTGCCACTTTTTTCCAGGCATTGAAGTTTAAAAAGAAGTTTTGAAGGTGTTTCTTTAATAAAGGTGATTACGGGATTGCTGAGTTTTTCGGGCACTGTTGACGGATAGTTCAGCGCAAATAATTTTTTGAAGTTTGTTTCAAGATATTTTTGTTTCTGGTCAAGAAAAATCTCTTGGTCGAGTGATTGAACCATTCCTCTGGTTTCAGCTGCTATCTCTTGAAATTCAGGGTCTTTTGAAAAAGAGCTGTGTTCAATAACAGAGATAACTTTTCTGTAAGTATTTCTGGCGGCAGACAGTTTCTTTTTCTCCAGTTGTTTTTTTGCGGCCTGCCTTTCCTTTATTATTGAAGCCTGGAGGGAAATTCTTGCCAGCTTTTTCATATTGACATCCGAGGCGCCGATATCTTTGAGAATGGTCTGGTCTTTTGAAAGTAGAATCTGCGCATTTCTGTAAGCATCAATAGCTTCCTGCCAGGAACCATTACTGAAGGCAAGATTACCTCGTTTTATGGCGTCATAGAGTTTTGCCTTTTTTGCGTGGACTGCTATTTTATTTAACGTTTCCTTTGGTACTACACCTTTATTTTCAGCAAGCTGTATTGCTTTTTGATAAAAAGAAGTTGCTTTTTCCCAGTCGGATTCGGCAAACAGAGAGTCGCCCTTTGATTTTAAATCCTCAAAACGGCTTTTTTCCAGTCCCAACAGAAGTTGCCCTCGGTATTGCTGCTGCATTTCCTGCGGCAGCTCATTGAGGTAAACCAGCGCATCTGTATAGTGTTTTATGGCAAGTTTCCAGGAATGTTCTTTTTCCTTTTCATCTGCTTTCTGCAGAAACTGCTGTACTTTTGCATGTTGCAGCTTCGACATGAGAATAGGCAGGACAGTATCGTCAAGAGAAGGAGTATTTCGGGCCACGCTTATGGCTTCCTGCAGTTTGGTGGAGGCCTTTTTCCATTTTCCTTCATCGTAGAGAGAAAAAGCGGTTTCTTTCAGTTTCTGGAAAAAGAGCAGGGCTTTAACATCTTTTTTTGCAAGATATTGACCATTGAACAAAACTTTGCCGGCTAACCCCATCCGCATTTTTTCTGATTGGAGAGTCTGTTGTATTTCTGATTTGAGAACAGCTACTTCAGGCTGGCGTATGAATTGAACCTGGCCAGCCAGCTTCATTGCCTGGTCGCAGTTTTGTTTCGCACTGATGAAATTGTCTGCTTTCAGTTGTGCCTTGCAAGTGGAAAATGATCTTCGGGCGAAGATGATATTTTGTTGAAGTGTGAAGTAATAATAACCTGCGGCACCAGCCAAAAGGAGAATAATTCCACCTAGAAAGATATATTTGATTCTCGAATTTCCGGGCGAAGGAGGCGGAGATGATGAATTCGGTCTCGTTCTTCTTGTGGGAAAAGCTGGTTTTTTTGTTTTTTCTTTTTTCTGTTTCTGCGGAATATCTGGTGGTTCCGGAGTGTCTGGAACTGTTTCGGAAGACAATTCTCTAAGCAGCTCAATACTTCTTTTTAGTCTGTCAATATCTATGGATATGTCTGGATAATCTGCAACGGTCTCAGGGATTTTTTCATACAGTTTCAGAGCTGTTTCACCATTGCCCCTGTCTTCTTCACTTCTGGCTTTGTTGTGGAATTTCTTGGCAATGTTGATCGCTTTTTTGGCATTTGAAAAATAAGGTTCCGTTTCCTGTCGTGTAGACGGGGGGAGATCACTCAACAGGTTGAAAAGTTGAGAGTAGCGATTTTGTTTATCCAGGAGCTGGATAAGAGTGAAATCGATTTCAGATCCCGTCCCTTCCTCAATTTCAGGAGATTTTTCTGGACGTTTATCCGGAATCAATTCTTCTTCATCGTTTTGTTCGATGGAAAGATAATCATATTCAGTTGTCAGGTCTGAATCATCAAGGGTGTCAATTTCTGAAGGAATTGGTTGATTCAGCTGTGTACTTTTTCCTTTTTCCGCCAAAATTGTAGAAAAAGGCAGCCGGGAGCTGTTATCTGTGAACCAGAGCGCTGCCTCCTCATTAAAGGCATTGTCAATGGAATAGAATTCGCCACAGATCATTCTGCCGATATGGATAATCAGTTCAGGCAGTGATTTATTCTGTTCCCAGAAATCACCGAGACAGATGGCGGCTGGATCGAAGTCAGGATGAAAAATCGGAGTCTTAGGTTTACAGCTCGGAGGAAAATGTGGAAATCCGAAGGGTATGGAACATTCAACGATATGTTTTTCAGCCAGTGTGATTTCACCATTTTCCTGTACCATTCCTGGAACAGAATACGTTATTTCATACTGATCCGGAGGATCACCCTTTACAGGCTGGATGGAAATGAATTCATGGGCAGAGAATTCCCTTGTGATCCGGCTTAAAATCTCGCTGAGTTGGTCGGATTGAGCTGTCATATATTATATATATTCATAGTAGGTATATGTGTACAATATCAGATAGTATATCAAGTTCATTACGCATTACAAATTAAAAGATTAAATTGGTCTTATTTTTTTCCCTGCAAAAGATGGTTAGCAGACATTTTTTATAGCCACCTGGAAATTTTACTTTTTAATGCTGCTGAGAAATAAGGAACAGAGGGTTTTATTGTTTTACGTTCCTCGGAGTCTACGCATACCTGAATTCGAACAAAAAATCTCATTTCTGGACAAAAACCAGTTATATTCCATAGTCTTATATAAGGAAAAAGTGTGAATTACCCATGAGGTCAAGTCTGATGAGAAATGCAGGATGGTTAACTCGCATTTCTCATCAGTTCAGGCGGCGTTAGCTTCAAAATTTTCAACAGTAAATAATAGTGACCTATATTTGCTGTTGAAATATTGCAGAAGATGGCGTCGCCTGGGCTGACCTTGGGTGAACATTGTGTAAATTTTGGTCGATTACCGATAGCTGGCAAATTATTTGTATTCTACAGCTATTCTCAAAATTGACACAATATTCATGAGAAATGCGGGTTAAAGCATGGCGAAAAGACTTGTGTGCATTGGTCTGATTGAGTATTACCGATAATGAATAATTGACGGAATCCTGATATACATTCTATCATTGGGGCAGGTTGGCAGGATTTAGCAATTGTGTTACCCGAAATAAATGTTTGACCTCAGAAAGGAAGTATGAAAGCAATCAACTGGTTTTTTTCCATAGTCGATCAGAAAAACTGCCCTCTGTACGAGGTCGGTGAAAAACTGGCCCTGTCTGAAAAAACACTCTCTTGCCCTGACGGGAAGGAGGTTTGCCTTATTCTGGTTCGAGACATGACACAGTTGCTGTTTCAGTTACTTGATGAGGCATCCGGGGGGAACTGCCGGAAGATAAGGTTTTCAACTGTAGCGGTTGTACCGGTCTAATAAAATTTTCACCTTCCGGGGAGAAGGATTCAAAATCTTCTGCCACAAGTACGGAAGCGGTTGTCGGTTCTGTTCTCAAGACGATTTTTTCAAAAATCGGTGCCAGCCCGTTTCTCAAAGCGCTTCCTACCGATCAAATCGAAAAAATACTGTCACACTTCAGAGAAATAACTTTGATGGAAGGTGCGGTATTGATCCGGAAAGGAGAACAAAATTTCAATTTATATCTTATCGTAGAGGGTGAGTTTCAGGTTGAGGATGATGCTGTTATCCTTGATGTCCTCAAGACAGGAGAGTTATGTGGTGAAATGAGCTATCTCGGAGCGGATGTGGCTGTGTCTACCGTAAGAGCCGTGAAGAAGTCAAAGGTTCTGGCCATCGAGGGAGATGTTTTTGGTCGCCTTCTCGGGAACAATGGTTCTGTTCAGGCTTTTGTGGCAAAACTGCTTGCCGCGCGACTCAGAAAATCAAATGCTGCTCGGTCCCGGGACTTTGAATCATGTATGAGCGGGCGGCTGGATCAGATTGTGCCAGCGGAACTTTTTCAGATCTTCCATATGCACCAGAAAACCGGAGTATTGACGATGGAGTTGCCCGAAGGTGAGGGCAAGGTTGCTTTCCGTGAAGGCTGTCTGATAAATGCCAGGTATGCCGGGGAGAAGAATCAGGAGGCAATTTTCAAAATTCTCGGCGAAAACAAGGGGCTGTACAGGTTTACCACTGGGCTGTCTCCCCGGGAGATGAAGGCAGCGGAAATCGGGGATTTCATGATGCTTCTGATGGAAGGGGTAAAAAGAGTTGATGAGGGTCTGGAAAATGAGGATTCATAAAAAAGTTTTTCTGATTACATACAAAACTCGACCTGATAAAAATGTCAAAACTCCAAACAGAATGAAGTTTTACCGGGATTGAGGTGAAACGGTAACTGTTCACTAACGTGAAACGTTATGGAAAGGTGGCAGGTCAAGAATCTCCATAAAAGATGACACGTGATATTTCCCGTTTAAGTCTGGATTTTTGAAAGCAATGAGATCCACATTACACGAAGCTGCATGCTGTTCATCTATGACAGAATCACCGATGAATAGTGCGTTGTCGGGGGACAATTGTAATAATTGAGAATTTCAAGCAGTGCATCCGGGGCAGGTTTCGGTTTGGTGGTATCGGCTGCTGTCATTACTTTGCCGAAATAGTGAGCAAGGCCATGGGATTCGAGAAGAGGTCGCATTGTATTGGTGCGGTTGGTGGAAATGGCCAGAGCGTAATGTGGGCTGACCTGCTCGAGAAAAGGTATAAGGTCAGGCTCCATGTTCATGTACCTGAGAAACGGTTCGTAGCTGATTCCCTGCCTGAATCTATGTACATCCGGGATTGAGACATTTTTATATTTCTTGAATATATGGAGAAGCGATTCATCAACACTGTGCATGTGTACAAAATCGACCTCTTCATCACTCATCTCACAACATTTGAACTCTTTCAAAAGGTAATTATAATATTTTCGGTTTGCCTCTTTCGAGTCAAACATCACGCCATCACAATCAAATATAATGAGTTTCAGCATAGTCTGTTAAGATGGTTTAGGAGGAATAAAGTTCCTTTTGAAGAAAGTCTATGGAGAAGAGCAGGAGCTTTTCATCATCCTGCAGGTCGTTTTTTTCAGTTGCTGTGAGTGTGTTTGTGTATATTCTGCCTGAAAAAAGCTGTTCCCTGAACGTATCAAGATCGTACAGGGCCAGAATAAAGAGTTCTACCTGACGCTGTGATGGTTGGTAACCATTGCGGACAGCATCATGCTGCAGAATACAGGCGATAGCATCATTAAACCTGTTGTATTTGAGAAGCCCCTGCTCCCGACTGTAACTGATGGGTGTCTGTTTGTGATTTTCCTCAAAACCCCGGCAGTGTTTTTCCTTCATGAGGACATGAAATTCCTCGATCCCCTCGCTGTTACGTATAACTGCCCTGCCAAGCGGATAAGCTCGGCAGGCGGATGGGCGATGCCCATATATTGAACAGCCTTTTTTGGTGATAAAAACGCAGCTGGCTCGACCGTCATCAACCATGGTCAGGTAGAACTTCGGGAAGGGTTCTCCGGGATCGTGTTCCATGAGAATATACTGATCCAGTAATTTCCTGGAAGACATGCCGGTCCCCTTACGCAGGCGCAATACATCGTAGGGTGTGAGTGCCAGCTCCAGCATTCTGCAGCAGTCGGTAAAACAGGAAACTCCCTTGTGACAGGAAAATGAAAAATCTGTTTCTTTGGTGATTCGTGTTACAAATTCCGGGAGTTGCCTGTCGGTTATCATGATTAAAATTTATGCTTTTTGGGGCTTCCAGAGAGTGAGCAGCGGGCTTGCGATGAAAATTGAGGAATATGTTCCCACTACTATACCTGTAAGCAGCGCAAATGAAAAATCATGGATTACAGATCCACCCATGAGAAAAAGTGCCAGTAATGTCAGGGCGGATGTAAGCGAGGTTACAACCGTACGACTGAGCACCTGATTGATACTGTCATTAATGGTGGAGGTTAGATCCCTGGCACCTGTTTTACGCATATTTTCCCTTATCCTGTCAAAAACGACCACCGAGTCATTGAGTGAATAACCGGCAAGAGTCAGGAGAGCGGTTACAATAAGCAGGGTAATTTCAACATTCATAAGCCAACAGATACCTAGAACCACCAGAACGTCATGGAAGGTGGCGATTGCTGCGGCAAGACCAAAACGGATGTCAAAACGCATGGCCAGGTAAATGATAACTCCGGCAAGAGAAATAATGATAGCCTGAATGGCTTTGTTTCGCAGGACAGCACTGACTGAGGACCCGATTTCAGACTGGCTTTCCAGGACAAAATGCTTATCGGCAAGATGTTCTGTTTTTGAGAGAATATTGCCAACAGTTTCACTGAGATTGCCAACTACTTTTTCTGATTTCTTGATTTTGACGATCAGGCGGTGTTCATTTTCAACTTCTTGAAGGTTGACATTTCTCATACCGTTGTCAGCAAAAGCCTTTCTCACCTCACCCATTTTGAATTCCTGGCTTGCCTTGTACTGGAGAAGGGATCCACCTGAAAAATCAACGCCCATATTGGCTTTGCCTCTGGCGATCTGGATAAAGGCAATCAGTCCGATGGTCACAAGAACTGCAGAAAGAGTATAAGTGATATTCTTGATTTTCAGATAATCCAGATTCGGCCGTTTGGAAAACTGGAGAAAATTCAGTTTTTTAATGGGCCTGATGGCGTTGACTGTATCAAACATGAGCCGTGAATAGAACAATGCGGCAAAGAGGTTGAAGATAATACCCAGGGAAAGAGTGATGGCAAAACCTTTGATTGGGCCGGTTCCGAACATGAACAGGGCCATAGCTGTGATAAGGGTGGTAACCTGGGAGTCAACAATGGTGAGAAATGCCTTGCCAAAGCCCGCATCAATACTTGAGCGTACCGATTTCCCCAGGGCATACTCCTCCCGCATTCGTTCAAAGATGAGGACATTGGCATCAACCGCCATGCCTATCGAAAGCACAATACCTGCGATACCCGGCAGGGTAAGAGTGGCATTGAGGATTGCCAGACCTGTGAATAAGAGAAGAATATTGAGGATCAGAGCACTGTTGGCAATCAGTCCTGAGGTCCTGTAGTAGATCATCATGAAACCGAGAACAAGAATGGAGCCGAACAGGCCGGAATAGATTCCCTTGGTGATGGAATCCTGGCCGAGGCTGGCTCCAACCGTCATATTCTGTATGATATCAACGGGAGCAGGCAGGGCGCCAACCCTGAGCACAATAGCAAGATCTGCAGCCTCTTCATGGGTAAAACTCCCTGAAATCTGGGCCGATCCTCCAAGAATACGCTCTCTGATAACAGGAGCCGAACGGACTATTTCGTCAAGGACTATTGCCATTCTTCTGCCCACATTTTTTTCCGTGAGGGTGGCAAAGACCTTGCCTCCCCGACCTGTCATATCAAGGCTGACATATGGCTCATTGAAGGTGCCGCCGATTCTGACCTGGGCATCCTTGATCATTTCTCCGGTCATGAGAGTTTTATTTTCCAGAAGCAGTGGAGTCATCATCTCCCTGCCGGTTTTTTTATCTATATTTTTCTCAAAATGAATGGAAGTGTTTTCAGGCAGTCTTCCCTGGAGGGCACGATTCAGTTTCAGGATTGACTCGCCATCCTTCCATTTGCCCGAGGCGCGAACCTGGTCCACCAGCTGTTTCAGGTTAAGTCCTGCGCTTTCCGCTACGAGTTTGAACTCAAGCTGGGCAGTATCGCCAAGAAGTTTCAGGGCGCGCTTCGGATCTTTTACCCCCGGCAGCTGAATGACAATTTCATCATCTCCCTGTCGAATAATCACGGGCTCAGCCACACCAAACTGGTCAATCCTGTTTCGGAGGATTTCCAGGGATTGTTCCACTGCGTGGGTTTTTATATAATCCTTTTTCTCCTGCTTCAGGGTGAGAAAAATCCGTGGAAAACTCCCTTCCTTCGTTTCTATACGAGGGGAAATATCCGGAAAGTCCTCGGCAATGATAGTCTTGACCTGTTCCAATGCTCCGCTGTTTGGCAGAGTGAAGATAATAGTATCGGAAGATGGGGATGATGTTCTGACAGCACTGATTGACTGTTCTGCCAGGGTGTCTTTCAGATCACCGGCTGCAAATTCAAGGGCATTTTCTTCGGCTTTTTTCAGGTTCACCTTGAGGATCAGGTGCATGCCTCCCTGCAGATCAAGACCGAGTCGCAGTCCTTCCGGCGCCATATAGGTTTTCCACCATGTTGGTGTTTGAGGATAGAATGACGGGACAATTGTAATAATTGCCAGAAGGAGAACCGAAGCCAGAAAAGCAAGTTTTACTTTAAGTAGAGTGTTCATGATACCCCTGAAGGTAGGTATAAGTGGAAAAGTAGAAAAATAATTAATCGTTGTAGCTATGTCAAACTCAGCGATTATAACGCAATAACTGAATCTTGCAATACTCTGCCCGTCAAATTTTCCCATCCTCCCTTAAATTTGTTTCAACGGAGGCTCCAAGACTGTGGTTTTACGGGAGTTGTGCCGTTATTAAATTCTGTTGATTGCCTCGGCCATGCAGGCAGCCCCGAATCCATTATCGATATTGACAACAGCAACTCCCGGCGCACAGCTGTTGAGCATACCAAGCAGGGCTGCAATTCCGCTAAAGCTGGCGCCATAGCCGATGGACGTAGGAACAGCAATGACAGGACGGCTGACCAGGCCGCCGATAACACTTGGGAGCGCGCCTTCCATGCCCGCGGCAACAATGATAACTTCAGCAGCGCTGAGCAGGGAACTGTGATTAAGAATCCGGTGCAGGCCAGCCACACCGGCATCGTAGAGGGTTTTTACAGGGTGCCCCAGGGTTGAGAGGGTTATCCGGGCTTCCTCGGCGACAGGAATGTCTGATGTTCCTGCGCTGATTATTGCCGTATATCCTCTGTAGTTGTCCGGAGATTCACGCTGTTCATTACAGGTCAGCATGTGGGCTTCCTGATAGTAGGTGAGTGATGGGAGAGCTTCTGTGACTATGGCCGCTTTCTCTTCATTCACTCTTGTTGCCAACAGAATTGTATTCTGTTTGAGAAAGGCGGAAGCGATGGAGATAATCTGCTCCGGTGTTTTTCCAGCACCGAAAATGACTTCAGGGATACCTGTTCGCAGGGTGCGTTGGTGGTCAAGGCATGCATTATCAAGGGTTTCTGCAGGAAATGTACTGAGCCTGTTGACTGTCTCTTCCAGTGAAAGAGTACCGTTTTTCAGGTCTGTCAGGAGGGTTGTCAAGATTTGTCTGTTCATGGTTGGTTTATCGCACTGTATTGATAGATTTCCACAGTTTTTACTTAAACGAGTTAAAGGAGCTTGCGAAAATGGAAGCCTGAAAGTAGATTTCAAGGGTACTCCCAATCATGATGGACTCGTAAAAACTCCGATCTACTGCGTTGTGGGGTGATCGTGTAATGCTCGACGTACTCTATGTACGCCTGCGCTTACACGACACCGCCACGCCTTGTATATCGAAGTTTTTTTTCAGAGTCCATCTGAGAACGTTGAACGACTTTTTACGAGATCATCAATCATTATTATTTTATTATTTAAAGAGGTCAGTGTGTTTACGCAAATATATTTACTCCGTTTCCCGAAAGATACTTCCGACCAGCCTTTTGTTTACAGGCTGGTCAAGGAATATGATATTGAGTTTAATATTCTCAAGGCTGATATCCTGCTGCAGAGAGAAGGGGTTATGATTATTGAGTTGAAGGGCAGCAGTAAAAGCAATGTCAAGGCCGGCCTTGATTACCTGAGGAAAATGGGAATCAAGATTGAACGACTGGCAGCACGTATCCGTCGGGATGATGGAAAATGCTTCCAGTGCGGTGCCTGTACGGCGGTATGCACTCCCGGTGCCCTTTACATAAAACGTCCTGAAATGGAAGTGATTTTCGATGCCGAAAAATGTACTGGTTGCAGTCTCTGCGTCTCTCTATGTCCGGTCAGGGCCATGGAGGTATCCCTGGGGGAAGACTGGGTACTGTTTGAGGCCTTTAAGGTCTGATCGTTCTATCGGCAATCCTGAAGAAGAAACATCAAGGATGAACTTGTGAGATTAAGAAAAAGGACCACATGATTGTCACCTTTTTTCAACGACTCAATGCTTGAATTCCTCCGCCGCAGTGTCTGCTTCATCATTGGCAAAAAATGACCAGTCGGGCAAATCGATTTTCGGGAACCATTTTGTCAACTGAGATCTGGGTGGGTCCCCTGCCTCAATTCTTGCCAGAAGTTTTTTTGCTTTATCTGTTATTGACGTATTCGGGTACATGTTCAGAATATATTTAAGACGAATTTCGGCCTGATTGTATTTTTCCGTTCTGACATAATATTCCGCTACAAAAAATTCATGGTTTGCCAGAAACTCCGTTGCTGAAGCAATAAGAGATTTTGCCTCTTCAGTATAGGGTGATTCGGGATAGGCCTTGAGCAGCTGTTTAAACAGTTCAATCGCTTCAACGGCACCCGAGGTATCCCTGTCAATTCTGTCAATACGTTTGTAGTTGCACATGGCTTTCTGGAACATGACATAGGGAATAGACTCGTTGGTCGGATGGTGATTTTCAAATTCTTCATACAGCAGCAGTGCTTCCTGGTAGCGGCCCAGATGATAGCTGCAGTCGGCAGCTTTCAGTTCTGCAAGGGTGGCTTCCGGGCTGAAAGGATATCTGTTGAGTATTTCTTCGAAAAATTCTATTGCTGTGAAATATTTTCCGACGTTGTAATCGTCCATACCTTTTATGGCAAGGCTTTTGGACGGAAGGTCCTGCGGTTCTTCCACCGGTGTATCAGAGATAAAATCAAAGGTGGATTTCAGCTCGGCACATCCGGCGAGCAGAATAGCTGCCAGACAGGCGAAAACGAAAAGATGAAACAGCCTGACGTACCGTGTTTTTTTTATTCTCTCCATGGTATATTCTCGTCATATGAAAGTCAGAACCGCCGGGATGCTAAGCAGTTCTGATCGGATTTGCACTGATACACAACCGCAGTTTATTTCAGGTTGTTGAGATATTTTTCCGCTGCCAGTACTGCAACTGCGCCCTCCCCGGCACCATTGACAATCTGGCGGACATCTTTACTGCAGATATCTCCAGCGGCCATTACTCCCGGAACGGCGGTACGGGATTCTATGTCTGTCGGAATAAACCCCCATTTGTCAGCCTTGAGAAGGTCCAGGGGGAGAACTTCATTATTGGGGGTGACTCCAATCAGGACAAAGACTCCCTCTACCTCCAGGGTGGATGTGGAACCATCTTTATTGAGAAGCTGGAGTTTTTCAACGCCGTTTTCTCCTTCAATTGCGGTGACCTGTGAGTTCCAGATAAAATCTATTTTTTCATTGGCAAAAGCAGTTTCCTGGACAATTTTGGTTGCCCGCAGCTCGTCCCTTCTGTGGATTACGGTAACACGACTGGCGAATTTAGTGAGATAATCAGCTTCCTGGACAGCAGTATTTCCACCACCAATTACAGCCACATGCATGTTCCTGTAAAAAGGTGCATCACATGTACCGCAATAGGAGACACCTTTGCCACGCAACTCGTGTTCACCGGGAACGCCCAGGGTATTGGCACTGGCTCCGGTACACAGGATAAGAGAGTCACAACTGACAGTCCTGTCTCCGGTGAGATGGAGAATCTTTTTCTTTTCATCACTTAAGTCAACCCTGGTGACTTCTTCGGTCATGATATTGAGGTCGAAACGTTTGGCGTGCTGGGTCATTTTTTCCACCAGGTCAAATCCGGATATTCCCTCAGGAAATCCCGGGTAATTGTCAACCCAGTCAGTGAGAAGAACCTGCCCTCCCGGAGAGCCTTTTTCGATCAGCACATGATCAAGTCTTGCCCGCGCAGCATAGAGTCCGGCAGAGAGTCCGGCAGGTCCGCCCCCAGTATAACAAGCTCGTAATGGTCTTTTTCTTTCATCTGTGCATCCATATGTTTGGGATATAAACAGAAAAATGGCTGCCTGTTTCGTTACAGTTGCAGTGTAAGAAACAGACAGCCAGAATCGGAATGGATCAACCGGCTTTATTTATAAGGTCAACCAGCTGAGATTTTCCTACTGACCCCGTGATCTGGTCAACTACTTCTCCGTCCTTGAAAAGAATGAGGGTGGGAATGGCGCGAATGCCGAATTTTCCAGGCGTGACGGGGTTGTCGTCTACATTCATTTTTGCGATAGTGATTTTTCCGTCGTATTCTTCTGCCAGGTCCTCGATCACCGGCCCAATTGCCTTGCAGGGGCCGCACCAGGGAGCCCAGAAATCCACGAGGGTTGGTTGTTCTGATTTTACTGTAGCATCAAACTCCGCATCGTTTAACTGCAGAACCTTATCGCTGGCCATGAGCATCTCCTTTGAGTTGGAATCATATATAGTGTTATGAACCGGAAAACGGCAATCTGCATATACTTTTTCGCCAGTTTACATGGTGCTCATTTTGCTGACAAGGAAAAACAGTTTTGCCAAATGAATTGTTCCGGTTTCTGTCGGTCCGGCCGTGTTCATAACAATTCTTTCTGTGCTTCTGTATATTGTGCATAAATACGAAAAAATCAAGGGTTCAATATGGAGCTTTTTTCTGATAAACCGGCATGACCGGACCTGATGGCTCAACTGCAACAGGCAAATGAAAATCCGACTGCGGCGATTCGACTTTCAGCAGCAGGATTTTCAGAAAAAAAGATATTTGCCTGCAGTTGTTATGCAGGAATGGGGTGACAGGAAAACAGCCTCCATGCTATATTGCTCTCCAGCCCGCATTTTTCAGCAATCGCATCGCTTTCATCGTTCGTTGTGGCCGTGATCCATAATTTGGTCCAGCTATGCTGGTGAGTTGATTTAATAATTACTTGCCGGTAGATGCTCACGGGTTCAGTGGAAAAATACAATTTATTAACAACACAGGGGTGTTCTCATACCCGGAAGAAGGAGCAGTAATGGAAAATTCAGTTTCTCAGGATCTTTTTGGAAAGGCGTGTAAAATAATTCCCGGTGGGGTAAACAGTCCGGTTCGGGCCTGTCGGTCGGTGGGCTGTGATCCCGTTTTTATCGTCAAAGGTGAGGGAGCATCTGTTTTTGATGCGGACGGCAATGAATATATTGATTTTGTCTGTTCCTGGGGGCCCATGATACTGGGACATGCTCATCCTTCAACAGTTGCCGCATTGGGTGAGGCGGCAAAAGCAGGTACCAGCTTCGGGGCGCCAACGCCATCGGAAATTGACCTGGCTGCCATGGTTGTGGAAGCAGTACCTTCAATTGAGAAAGTTCGGTTTGTGAACTCCGGAACTGAAGCAACCATGAGTGCGGTAAGACTTGCCCGCGGGTATACAGGTAGAAATGTAGTGGTTAAATTTGATGGCTGTTATCATGGCCACGCTGATTCTTTTCTGGTGAAAGCAGGATCGGGAGTACTCACTCTTGGTATTCCGGGCAGTCCCGGTGTCCCTGAAGATATTGTAAAAAATACCATTTCAATTCCCTATAACAACGAAGAGATTCTTGAAAAAACCCTTCGCGACGAAAATCTTGATATAGCCTGTGTCATTATCGAACCTGTGGCGGGGAACATGGGGTGTGTGATACCCCGGGACGGTT
Organism: Desulfomarina profundi; assembly: GCF_019703855.1. Lineage (GTDB taxonomy): Bacteria > Desulfobacterota > Desulfobulbia > Desulfobulbales > Desulfocapsaceae > Desulfomarina > Desulfomarina profundi. The sequence continues at coordinate 63,186 of NZ_AP024086.1, forward strand.
TTCTGAAAAAGCTAAGGGAGTTGACCCGGGAGCTGGGTATTGTTCTAATCTTTGATGAAGTCATAACCGGATTCCGATTGAGTTATGGAGGTGCTCAGGAATATTTTGATGTCATTCCCGATCTCACCTGTCTGGGTAAAATAATAGGTGGCGGTCTTCCTGTGGGTGCCTATGGTGGACGGGCTGAAATAATGAACTATATTGCCCCGGATGGGCCGGTTTATCAGGCGGGGACCCTGTCCGGCAATCCCCTCGCAATGGCGGCCGGCCGGGCAACACTTGAGTTGCTGCAGCGGCCCGGATTTTATGGTGAGCTTGAGGAAAAGTCCGCCGGTTTCGCTGAAAAATTGATGGATGTTGCCGAAAAAACAGGTATGGAAGTCAGGTTGAACCGCGTCGGCTCCCTGATGACATCATTTTTTACTGCAAATGATGTGTTTGATTTTGAATCAGCAATGAAAGCGGACACGGAACGGTATGCATGTCATTACAGGCAGATGCTTTCCCGGGGAATTTATCTGGCTCCTTCACAATTTGAAGTGGCTTTCATATCTGCCGCCCAGAGTAAAAATGATCTGGACAAGGCCGTGAAAATGACTGAATGGTCATTCAAAAAATTGCTGGAAAAGTGAAAATTCATTGACTTTGCGACAGAGTCATGATACCAAACTCCTTTATATTGTATGGAATTGAAGTTGTGTCAACTGAGGGGTGAACAGAATGTCTGGTGTGAAAAAAGAATTTGTTCAACTCCTGGCAAATTATGGTCATATTGGCTTTACGTTTGCAGCTTCAATTCTCATAGGTCTCGGCGGAGGGATTTATCTCGATCAGAAAGTGTTTGATGGACGGACATCACCATGGTTCACTTTTATAGGTCTGGCGTTTGGCATTGCGGCCGGATATAAATCGTTGTTTGAAATTCTCTGGCGTGACAGGAATCTGGAAAAAAAGTCAGACAAAGAGGATCAGGGGGATTGAGTAGAGAAGAGTTTTCGTCCCTGCACCGGATGCAGATGGTCTGCTGGTTTGTCCTGGCAATATTGATACTGGGAGCACTGATTTTCAGTTCCGTCTCTTTTGCAATGGCTGTTTTTGCGGGAGGACTTATCGCAAACATCAGTTTTCTCGTTTCCCATAGAGATATCATGGGATTTATCGGGTCCATAACATCTCACGCAGACCCCGAGAGAAGACAGGCTGAGGCGGATCAGGGCCGGAAAGGGTATATCCTCAAATTCTGGCTGCGCATTGTAATTATAGGTATTGTATTGTTCTTTTTAATTCAAAGCAGAACAGTCAATATCTTTGGACTAATTTTAGGGTTGTCAACGGTAGTGATTGCGGTGGGTTTTGTTTCCATGGAACTGATCGGACGCTACTACTTCAGTGGGAGGAGGTAAAAAGGGTTATGGAACATCCGATACTATTTATTTCAATTATTCTCGAAAAGCTTGGGCTGCCGATACCACACGGGCCGGTTGGACATACTTTTCTTGAAAAGCTGTGTGAACCGTATATGACATACACATGGCTGGTCATGGCGTTTCTCTTTTTTGTGAGCAAACTCACACTAGGAAATCTTGAAATGGTTCCCGGGAAAGGCCAGAATTTCTGGGAGATTGTAGTTGGCGGAATGGATGATTTCTTTGCCGAAAATATGGGCAGGGAAATGACCGATAAGCTTTTTCCCATGATAGCAACATTCGGTCTTTATATTGCAATCGCAAATCTTATCGGTTTAATTCCCGGCTTCATGTCCCCGACAGCGAGTATCAATACAACTCTGGCTTGTACTATTATTGTATGGATTGTTCACCATATTATAGGGTTCCGGGCTCATGGATTGAATTATTACAAACATTTTATCGGGCCTGTATGGTGGCTGGTCTGGTTATTATTTCCAATAGAACTTATCAGTAACTTTGCCCGGCTTATTTCCCTCTCAATTCGACTTTTCGGAAATATCATGGCCAAGGAAACATTGCTGACTATTCTCTTCATGCTGGCAGGTGCATTTTTTGCGCCCCTGCCCATTATGATACTTGGTGTCCTTGTCTCACTTGTTCAGGCAATGGTTTTTGTTCTGTTGACGGTAGTTTATATTTCCCAGGCGGATGCCCACGCCCATTAAGGGAGAGGTGGTGAATTCGAGTGATTCAGTTGTATTTGCAATAAAATAAAAGTGTAAAAGCAGAGTGCTTTTTGAGAAATAAAGAAGAAGGCCAAAAAACAATTTATTATTTAAGGAGAAGAAAATGGAAGGAAATATTCAGTTAGCTCTTATCTGTGTGGGTGCAGCTCTGTCAATTGGTCTTGCGGGTCTTGGAGCAGGTATTGGTATTGGTTCTGTTGGTAACGGTGCCTGTCAGGGGCTCGCCAGAAATCCTGAAGTTCAACCTAAACTGATGGTGTTCATGATTCTCGGTATGGCTCTCGCAGAATCAGTAGCTATTTACGGACTGGTTGTTTCTCTTATCCTCCTCTATGCCAATCCGCTGCTTGGGTAGAATAGACAGAGAACAGTCTTGTTGAAGGTTTTCAAAGGATCGCAGAGAAATCTGCGATCCTTTTTTTATTGTTGAATTTGAATCCAAACCGACAAAAAATGGAAAATGAAGAAACTGATATCCTGATTCATCCCAGACGAGGAAAAAAGGAAAGAGTCATTCCGGAAACAGGCCTGCTGCTCGTTAATCCTGCAGAAGCTGAAAAAGCCCATCTTTTCGTAAGAAATGACGGGGGAGAGTCCAGATTTCTCTTTAATTCGAATCTTTCGGTGGATGTTAAAAAAGGTTTTTTTGTGGCTGGACCTTCCATTGGAGCTCCAATGGCGGTTATGACCATGGAAAAACTGATAGCTTTGGGAGCAAAAAGGATTATTCTTTTTGGCTGGTGTGGGGCGATAGTTGAAAAGGTGGCTGTTGGTGATGTAATCCTTCCAGACGGAGCCGTCGCCGGCGAAGGGACATCGCAGTATTATGCAGAATCAGCGGGGATTTCTCCATCACAGAAACTTCAGTCAGAGCTGGCACATTTTTTTGCTGACAATGATTTCCCAGCAAAAACCGGGAAAATATGGTCGACCGATGCCATTTATCGAGAAAGCAGGCAGAAACTGCTTTCCCTGAAAGATGAGGAGAATATTGTGGGAGTGGACATGGAATTCTCTGCACTCTGCTCGGTGGCACAGTTCAGAAAAATTGAATTTGCCGCCGTTCTGGTGGTGTCTGATGAACTGTATCATGCACGCTGGAAGCCAGGGTTTGCTGCAACTTTTTTTAAAAAGAACTGCAAGGTTGCTATTGGTCTGCTTTTAGATAAATTTCTTCCGGAGGGGATGTAAAGGATGCCCAGTTTTAATTTGATCAGTCTTGGATGTGCAAAAAATCTGGTAGATTCAGAAATTATGCTTGGCTGCCTGACCGCAGGTGGTTGGGATTTTGCTGAATCACCAGAAGAGAGTGATCTGCTGCTACTTAATACCTGTGGATTTATTGAACCGGCTGTTGAGGAGGCAATTGAAGAAATTCTGGAACTGGTAAAGATCAAGGCACAGTTTCCTGAAAAGAAGCTGGTAGTGGTGGGGTGTCTCGTTCAGCGTTATAGGGAAAAACTGGCAACAAGCCTGCCGGAAGTTGACCTTTTTATTGGTACGGAAGGCGCAGCTAAGATAGCAGATCTTGTTGCACCACTTTTTGACGGAAGAGAATCTCCTCCGGTTGTTTTGCTGGAACGGATGATTATGAACAGTTCTCTACCCCGTCTTATTTCCACTCCGGGAGCCAGGGCCTGGTTAAAAATAACCGAAGGATGTGACAATAGATGCGCCTATTGTATGATCCCATCGATTCGCGGTAACCTTCGGAGTCGGACGGTAGAAGATCTCGTGGCGGAAGCACAGAATCTTGAGCGGCGGGGAATAAAAGAACTGTCCCTTATTGCGCAGGATTCTACCGCGTATGGTAATGACCTGGGGCAGGGGACGAATCTGGTGCAGCTTGTCCGGGAGCTGCTTTTGCATACATCTGTTCCCTGGTTGCGTCTTCTCTATCTTTATCCTTCCGGAATCACGGATGAACTTCTTGAGTTGATCTCAGCAAATCCCAGGGTGGTTCCCTACCTCGATATCCCGTTTCAGCATGTGAACGATAGAATATTGAAGAACATGAATAGAAGATATGGCAGGAATGAGCTGCATCTCATTCTGGGAAAAATAAGAAAGGAGATTCCGGATATTGCCATCAGAACCACTTTTCTTGTTGGTTTTCCCGGAGAGACGGAAAAGGAATTTATGGAGATTGAATCTTTTCTGAGGGAAGAAATGATCGATCATGTGGGTGTGTTCAGCTATGCAAACGAAGAGGGATGTCCTTCGGAAAAATATGATGGGCAGCTGTCCCAGGATGAAAAGAAGAGAAGATGTGATCACATTCTTGCACTGCAGGCTGATCTTTCAAGGGATATACAGCAGAAATATGTGGGCAGGGTTGAGCCGGTTTTGGTGGAAGGAGTCAGTCGGGAAACTGAATTACTTCTGGAAGGCAGGACAAGATACCAGGCCCCGGAAGTAGACGGCTGCGTCTATATTAACGAGGGAGAGGCAAATGCCGGCGATATTGTGCATGTCAGGATCAGCAGTGCTCAGGTATATGATCTTGTGGGAGGGATCGTCGGAGGAGATGATACGGTCTCTGACTTCTGATCGTTTCCAGGAAACAACGCACATCCTTAATCCATGTGCGTTGTTTAACCGAAAAGAGGGGCCTGAGACAGAATTACTGTTTTTTGTTGGCGTTGACCTTTTCCCGCAGATCTTTACCCACTTTAAAAAATGGAAGTTTCTTGGGTTTAACCATTATTTTTTTTCCGGTTTTTGGATTCCGACCTTCGTATGAATCATATTTTTTGATAACAAAACTGCCAAAGCCACGGATTTCGATACTTTCACCTCTTGCCAGTGCTTCAGTCATCGTTTCGATAACAGTTGTAGTGATTGCTGCTGCTTCACGGTGAGGTATGTTTATTTCCTGTGCCAATGCCTCAATGAGTTCTGATTTGTTCATACTCAACTCCTGTCTTCGGAAATCAAATAGTGGTCCTTTACACGTTATGACGGCAAAAAAACCGCAGAACGCAAAAAGTGAATGAAGTTCAAACCTTACACAAAAAGCCCTGAGATCAAACAAAAATATGTAAAAACAGTATGTTAGAAGGATGATGTCTCTCTCCCTTGTAAGTGATCAAACTCCTAACTGTTTAGATTTAATCAGCTAATTATAGGTTTGTAAAGTAAATTCTATAAAAAGACTTTTTTTAAGTCTTCCCCGTCGAGCTTTCGGTATTGTCCCGGAGGAAGATTGCGGAGCTGAAGTCGACCGTAGGCTATACGTTTAAGATGTATAACCGGATGACCGACTGCCCCGAACATTTTTCGTACCTGGCGTTTTCTTCCTTCATGAATGGTGATCTGGATTGCACTGTTTTTTCCCTTCTGAGAAAGAAATCGAATTTTGGCAGGAGCTGTCATTTTTTTCTCGAGCATGATACCTTTTTCAAGCAATCTGATTGTAGATTGTTTGATATGTCCGCGGATAACAGCTTCATAGGTTTTGTTTGTTTCAAAACTCGGATGTTGCACTTTCTGGGCAAACTGACCGTCATTGGTGAGAATAAGAGCTCCTTCCGTATCGATATCCAGTCGGCCGACGGGAAAAAGGCGGGTGTGAATATTTTTCAGCAGACTTCTGACAACAGGTCGCCCCTGGGGATCAGAGAGCGTTGTCACATAACCGGCAGGTTTATTAAGCAGATAGTATTCATGCTTGTTTTTCTGAGAGACCGGTTGTCCGTCAAAAGTAATATTGTGTCTTCCAGGAGTGATTTTTACTCCTGGCTGATCAACTATTTTTCCATCGACTCTGACTCTTCCCGCCTGTATGAATTCCTCACATTTTCTTCTTGATGCTACCCCGCAGTGAGCGAGATATTTTTGTAATCTTAACGGATTCATCGCCATCGGGCCGGAATGAGAGTTGAGATTTTTTTATCCACCAGCTGTTTCGTTTTCTTATCCACTTCAAGTATATCAGTGTACCAGGGTTTCATTCGACAGTCGAAAACGATTGGGGGAGTGAGGCCCACGTGGAATCTGTGAACCATGGTTGCCCTGCAGTGAATGTCTGCAGCCGGCTCAAACCGGGTGAAAAAGGTCCAGAGAAAATCCTGCATGGATCTGGTGGCTTCATTACTGTTATCGACCAGGATGATAACGGGCCATTTGGCAAATACCCTGTTTTCTGCAAGTTCCCGTGCCAGGGTTTTATGTTCGCTGTACAGTTTTCCCTGAAGAACAAGGGTTCCTGGTAAAAAAACAAAAGGTCTGCTGCAATCCTCGGGCAGCTCGCCTTCAAATTCGCGGGGAAGCTCACGTATTTTTTGTCTGCCCAGTCCCATGAGCATGGCTTTTGATCCCTTGTTGACTGAGGGGCCTGTATAATCGAGAGTATCCTGGGAGACATTGGCAAAAACGAAGAGATCACGATGCCATTCCACACGTTCTAATATATATGTCCACAATTTACCGAAATCCGTGATATCCACATCCCCGTCAGTGAGGAGAAGAAACTTGGTGAGGGAAAGTTGTCCCTCGCCAAGTATACGCAGGCCACAGCCGAAAGCCTCCCGTGGATATCTGTCGAGGACGCGAGCTGCAGCAAGGCAGTGAAATCCTGTTTCTCCATATGTTTTCAGCTCTTTGACCCCTTTCATGACCAGGGGAAAGAGGGGGAGAGCAGATCCTGGAGGTAGTCGCCAATAAAAAAATCTTCCTGCCTGGGTCTGCCGACTACAGTGGCCGGATAGATGGCATCTTTTCTGTGGTAAAGATGGCTTACCTGGAAAACAGGGTAGTCATGTCTCAGGGAATCGTAGCCGTAATGATCTCCAAAAGGGCCTTCGGGGTGGCGGAGATGAGGGGGAACCTGGCCTTTGATGGCAAATTCTGCATTTGCTACCAGCCTGTGCCCACCCTGTGGATCATTCACCATTTTCAGTTTACCGCCGAGAAGCAGGGAGGTGAGGATAAGTTCGGGAAGATCTTCTGGAAGGGGGGCAATGGCTGAGAGCATGAGTGCGGGTGGACCACCGATAAAAAGTGTCAGTGGCAGTGGCTGGTTTCTTTTTTCTGCTTCAAAATAGTGATTCCCTCCACCCTTGTGAATTTGCCAGTGGATTCCAGTGGTCGTGTCATTATGTTGCTGTATGCGATACATGCCGAGATTATGGGCACCGGTTTGCGGATGCTCAGTATAGACAAGGGGTAGGGTGACAAAAGGCCCACCGTCACTGTGCCATGAAGTGAGCATGGGCAGGGAACTCAGTTTTGGAGGGGATTGGAAGTTTTCAAGGATTGGCCCATTCTTCACCGTTTTGAGGCCGATTTTCATCCCCTCCAGAAAAAAACCGCGGTTATCCCATAATTTTGCCAGGGAAAGCGGCATAATTGATTCGGCGAGTCGCACAAGATCGCGTACGAATTGTTGTGGTTTTCTGCCAAAGGCAAGGTCAAGTCTTCTGGCAGTACCGAAAAGGTTTGTGGTTACGGGGAAGGAGGAGTTTTTCACATGAGTGAAAAGCAGAGCAGGGCCCTGCCGGTGGATGACCCTTCGGTGGATTTCAGCGATTTCCAGAAAAGGATCAACCTCTTCTTCAATGATAAGAAGTTCATTTTCCCGCTGCAGCAGGTCCAGGTAACTGCGCAGATCATGGAGTCTGGATATGGACACGTGTTTTCCCTGTTATTTGTGTTTTTTTACTGATTGAGGAAAAAGCTGTGGTATTCATCCTCTGTCAGGTACTTTCTGAGGAGTGCCATAAAGGTGTCAACATGGGTGTTGATTTCTTCACGGGACAGTCTGGATGCAAGAAGTTCAGCGAATTCAAGTTGACCGCTGAGTCGTAAAAACACAGCAAATGAGCTGCGGTCCAGCTCTTCTGATAGGCCGAAGCAGATTGAATCGGTGTCGGGTTTCATAGGAATTATATGGTTTTTAATTCAGTCTCGATCGGAAATGATTTTCCAGTGTATTTTTCGTGTTCTGGGGCCGTCAAATTCACAGAAAAAAATTTTTTGCCAGGTGCCGAGCTGGGGCCTGCCGTTCATGATATTGACAACCAGTGAATTACCCATGAGAGAGGCCATGATATGGGCAACCGAGTTCCCTTCCAGATGACTGTAATCCAGTCCTGCAGGGACAATGTCCCGAAAACCTTTTATGATATCAGAACGCACAGCAGGATCTGCTCCCTCGTTTATTGTGAGCCCTGCTGTTGTATGGGGATTGAAAAGATAACAGAGGCCTGAAGAAACTGAAGCATCGGTTATGATCTTTTCCACGGTAGAGGAAATATCTACCAGTTTCATTATTTCCGGTGTGGAGAGGGTAAACGTTCCGTTCAGCATGATTTCTCCTGTGATATCTTCGGCATTCCTTGACATGGTGGGTATCAGCAATACAATACCTGCAAGTTTTTAAATCATGAGGACAGGCAGTCGAAAATCTCATGATCAGTTTGATACTTATGTGTTCTTATGGCTACTTTTAAAATTGGTTTTTCGCCTGATCTTTGCGTCACAGGAAGATGAAAAATGCTCACATATGACTAACACCCCACAAGGGGGTATAAGTGCCATGGAAATAAACTTAACCATTTGATTTCAAAACACCTTCCCTTTTTTCTTGTTTTTTATGACAGGAATTCAGGAGTAAGGTACTAATATGTTGTGCATTTATTTTTCATGTTCCCTGGATCCGAACAAAAAAGTTTATTTCCCATCAGACACTAGGTAATCAGATTTTTAATTGAAGATCAATGCTTAAGTGAAAGACATTGATTTGAGGATATTGAAAAGGTACCATGAGTGGTGGATGACTTTTTTGATCAATGCGGGGAGGAATGAAATTTACAATGGGAAACAACAGAAAACAGATAAAATATATCTGGATGGTCAGCAGGGAATATGGTGACCTGGCGGGTGCCGGCGGAGTGAAAGATGTAGTTTCCCAGCTGGCGGAAACTCTGGCCAGGTGGTCCGGGCGCTCCGTTCATGTTGTATTGCCCTGTTACGGGTTCATGGATTCCATTTTCCTTGGCTTTTCCCCTCTTATGGATCCTGAAGACCCTGAAAAGGTCCTGCAATGCGAAATTGATATGGATCATCCGGATGAGAAGCGCAGGGAGAAGGTCAGGTATTTTTTCAGAAAAATAAACAGGGTTTCCCTGTACCTGGTAGATAGTGCCCGTTTTCGGGAAAAACGAGCGGTTTATACCTATACCGCGGAGGAGGAGCAGGCTGAACCATGGCAAAAAGAATCCATGGGGCATTATGATTATTTTGCCATGAATATCCTTCTGCAGAAAGCCACTATGGAACTTATGGTACTTCTGGATGCCCGGCCTGATGTTATTCATTGTCACGACGGTCATACTGCGGTACTGCCTGCCATGATACGTGAGCTACCCGGTTATCGAAGTTATTTTCGTTCAAGCGGTTGTCTTGTAACAATTCATAACGCCGGGCTCGGCTATCATCAGGAGGTGGCGGACTTGCCGTACGCCAGTTCAGTTACAGGTCTTGCCAGGGAAATAATAGATGATCACCTGCTGGACGGGAAATTTGATCCTTTTCTCGCAGCTGGGTCCTATGCATTGCTCAATACCGTCAGTGAAAACTATGCAAGAGAGTTGCAGGAAACAAAAAGCGATCGTCTTACCGGTTGGCTGGGCCACGCTCTTCTGGCCAGAAAGGTACAACTTGAAGGAATTACAAATGGTATTGATCCGTCACTTTTCAATCCTGCAGATACGGGTGAGGGGGAAAATTTTTCCTTTGATCCCGGGAATACCGATGATGATCTTCGCGGGAAAAAAGAGTGTAAGATTGCCTTCCTGAGAGACCTGCAGGACGGGAAGTGGCAGGAGAAACAGTACGGTACACTCGATGGTCACGGTGATGGCCCGCTTTTCACCTTTATTGGCAGGCTGAGTGAACAGAAAGGTGTTGATCTCCTCCTGGAGGTTCTTCCTGTACTGTTTGAGAGGCGGGATAATGTTCAGATCATGTTTCTTGGCAGTGGTGATGCCGGTCTTGAGGACCAGTTAAAAAATTTTTCAAGTAATACGTTCTGGCAGAAGAGGATTTGTTTTATCCGGGGATACAGTCCTGATCTTGCCCGGCGGATCTATTGCGCCGGGGATTTTTTTGTGATTCCTTCAAGATTTGAGCCTTGTGGACTGACGGATTTTATTGCTCAGCTGTTTGGCAATGTTCCTGTTGTCCACTTGGTGGGTGGGCTTGTCAAAGTGAAGGATGGTTTGACAGGTATTGGATATGAGAAAGATTCTCCTGACGCTCTACTTGATGCTCTGGAAAGGGCCCTTGTACTCTATACGGATAAGGAGAATCTTCGTCTGATGCAGTTACAGAGTGTACGGGAAATTGAAAAAAAATATACCTGGTCCCGGGTGATGAAGAGATATGTTGCATTATATGAGCGGGCAGGACTGATATAACTTTCAATTTCTGGACAGAAACCAGGAAAAAAACGAGAAAAAAGACAGGGAGAACAGATATGACGGTTAAGATTGGAATTAATGGTTTTGGACGAATCGGCAGAAATATATTTAGAGCAATCGATAAAGATCCTGTTTTTTCGGAAATTGAGGTGGTGGCCATCAATGATCTTACAGATAACAGAACCCTGGCCCATCTCCTCAAATATGATTCGGTTATGGGGGTTTATGGCAGAGATGTAGAGGGAACAGAGGAGGGAATCATTGTTGACGGTCGTGAAATTGCGGTATCCAGCCATCGAAATCCGGCCGATATTCCATGGGGAGAACTTGGTGTGGAATATGTGGCAGAGTGTACCGGAATTTTTCGGGACGGGGAGTCAGCCCAGGCACATATTGATGCGGGAGCAGTAAAAGTTATTATTTCGGCACCAGCCAAGGGAAATGTCAAGACCTTTGTCATGGGCGTTAATGAGGATGAGTACGACGGTGCAATACACCATGTTGTGTCCAACGCTTCATGTACAACGAATTGTCTGGCACCGTTTGCAAAGGTGATCCTGGATAAATTTGGAATTAAGAGGGGGTTGATGACAACGGTCCATGCCTACACCGGCGATCAGCGTCTTCTCGATTATCCCCATTCTGATCCCCGGCGTGCCAGGGCGGCAGCCATGTCCATGATTCCGACCAAAACAGGTGCGGCAGCGGCAGTTTCCCTTGTTATTCCGGAGCTCAAAGGGAAATTTGACGGTTTGGCAGTTCGGGTGCCGACCCCCACCGTATCCCTTGTCGATGCAGTGATGGAAGTGGAACGGGAGACAACCGTGGATGAGGTGAATCAGGCTCTCAAGGAAAGTGCCGACAGGTATCTTGGCTATACCGAGCTTCCCCTGGTTTCCATTGATTTCCAGGGTAACGGGCATTCATCCATAATAGACGCACAATCAACCAAGGTTATCGGTAGCACGGTGAAGGTTATGAGTTGGTATGACAATGAATGGGGCTACTCCAACAGGATGCTCGATCTGATTCTGCATATGGATAAAAACAAGGTTCTGTAAACTTATCCCGGGAGCATAATGGCTGCGGAAACAAGCATAAGCTTAAAAAATACGGATGGTGTCATAGAATCGGATGCACTCAAAGCCAATCTGCTTGAAACGGCGGGGCGGGTGGAGATTGATTCCGAACTCCTTGTCCTGCTGGAGGTTGTTGAGGATTTCAAGGGGCTTCATTCCACCCTGGAAAAACTGCTTTATGAAATATGTCACCCTTTTCGTAACTGGAGAATTATCCTGCCCCAGTTACGCAGTTTTGTCCTGAAAAATTTCAAGCATTATGTTTCCCATGCAAAAGGGCAGGATTGTCTGAATCTCTTTGCGGATCTGTTTTTTGATGCGATTTTGGATACCCGTCGCGATTCTGTTCTGTTGACCCAGGCCATTGGTGGTCTGCTTGTCTGGGTCGACAAGATGATTGAGGCTACGGACATCGCAGGCCTTGAGGCTCTGGGGCCTGTCATTAACAGGATATTTCGTCGATTGGCAGCTTATGATACGGAAGACGGGCCTGTAATGATGCATATTGTTCATGGACAGTACCCGGTGGCCAGAATCGCAAAACGATTGTTGCAGATGGTGGAAATCCGTCATGACAGTTATGATTTCCTGCCGCTGGTGGAGCTGATCCGCCGGGTCTTCCGTCGCTGTTACACGTATTGGCTTCAGGAGGATGATCCTCTGGACTGGTTTCTGACCCGTTGTGCCATTGCAGAAAAAGATTCACGTCTCACCCGCCTTTTTATTCCCATCTCCCATGAAACCATGAAGGAACATCTGGCGATCCTTGAATTTTTAGAGGTGGAAGGAGATGGGCTGGCGGAATTGAAACTGCTCCTGGAGTTGCCTGCCCATGTGGATATTGTGAAATACTACAGATCAATGCCGGGAAAACTTGCAGCGGCTGAAGATGAACTGCGGCGCCTTGACGGGTTGGGTGAGAATCACATGCCGTTTTTTAATGAGAACAGAAAGCTGCTTTTTCTCTTCAAAATTATGGATACCCGGGGACTTTACCTGATCCATGAAGAGACGCTTCGGGAGATCAACCGCAGCCTGGTTCAGCTCATCAGACAACAGAGTTTTGAGGAAATTGAGGAGTTTCTCCTCACAACATTCAAGCTCCTCAAGGCCAATGTCAAAAAATATCCCCATACCTCCCTGCAGTGTATTCAGGTACTGGGCGGAGAGGTTTTCGATCGGGGAAACAGCCGTATGGTGGAAGCCTTTCTCTGGGGAGTTGTGCGCTTTGGTTTTCAACATGCCAATGTGGTTGGTGTCGATGAAAACTGGCAGCCCCTGTCAAATCCTGCCCATCTTGCCAATATACGGGTCTGGCTCCATCTGATCATGCGGGAACCGAAATGGTGTTCCACCCTGTTTTCCGCCCTGATCATGCACCTGAAACTGACTGGAACCTGTATCAAGGATACTGATCTTTTTCAGCGGGACATAACGGAACTGCTCAATCACCCCATTGAACCGATATATAATCTTGCCAAGCAGTTCACCAAGCTGATGCCGGTGTTTTTCAACGAGATAGGTTCGGAGGGTGAACTGCGTGATGTTTCCACTGAGCTTGATGAACTGCACAAGCGCAAGGATATTCTCATTCATTTCCTGCGGAAGCAGGGGCATGTGGAGAGTTCAAACCTGATCGTCGATTTCATTCAGGCAATTTTTCTGTTCTGGAAAACAAAGAATAAGGTTGTCCTGTCACCCTACCTGCCGGAGGAGGTTTATTCCCAGGTAAAGACTTCCGGTCGATTTATTGATAACCAGCATATCCTCAGTGAGCGGTTCTGGCGTGAAAAGAAAATCAGAGAGGTTGAAGATATCCTGCTGGAGGATGAGACGGCCATAGATGAATTTCTTGCCTGCCAGGAGGATTTGGATAAAAAAGAGGTTCGCAGGTTTGCTCTTCTTGTGCGGATGTATAAGCTGCTGCACAGGAAATATAATCTTGGCTTTCAACAACTTCGAACTGAACTGAACCGGGCTGCCAATGAGGGATTTCCCGAGATAGAACAACTCCTCGATGAGCTTGAGCATGCCGATACTGAACAGTGTCTTGAAGCACTTCTTTCCACCCTGGAGGGATTAAAGAAGATTATCCTGTCTGAGGAAAAATTTGAGGCCAGGGAAGATATCTACTACAAAAGGCATATTGCCGTGGATATTCCTTCTGTTTACGGGCGGTACAGGGAAAAGAAATTTGACGCGCTAAGTCTTACCTTCCGCCTGGAGAACCTTGCTAATCTTTACCTGGAAAAATTGCCGGAAACCGTGAATCTATCGATTATTACCCAGGCAACTTTCTATAATATCGTTCGCTGTATCAAGCTGTACCTGCAGGCTCTGGAAATTGACGGTATCACCTCCCGCCGTCTTTCCACATCCCTTGCATTGCTGAAAAATTCCTTGAAGGTTCCGCGCTTTTCCTATACCCAGTATCTTGATATTTTCCGGGGCATGTCGGAGGGTGTAAAAGATATCATGTATGCCTTTTATACCAATATCCATCAGAATAATCTGTCAATTATCATTCCCCAAATTGATCCTGAAAATTTGCTGAACAAGTATCGGAATCTCTATGATGAAGAGGATATGACCGGTACGGTGCAGCGAGTGTCCGAGCTCTTTTTTCGGGAGTTGATTTCCTCCACCTTTGGTCTGCAGCACCTTGATAATTTTATTCTCCGTATTTTGCAGACCCTTGAAAGTCAGAAAGATCTGCTGGACGAAAAAAAGCTCGATCTGCTGATGACCTATAACCCGGACAGGGGATTGTCGCCACTCCATGATCTCAATCCGTTTACCAATAACCTGATTCACCTGGGAAACAAGGGATTTAACCTGGCAACTCTGACCGTGGAGAAGAAGCCGGTTCCTCCCGCCTTTGTCATTACAACTGAAATTTTCAGGTGCCGGGAAATTGTCTTTGGGTATTCCCGGACCCGTGGTGAATTTATGAAACGTATTCGTAATTCACTTAATGAAATTGAAGAGCGGGCAGGTAAAATTTTTGGTTCACCGGAGGCACCATTGCTTCTTTCCGTTCGTTCCGGCGGTGCGATTTCCATGCCCGGGATGATGGCTACGGTGCATAATATTGGCTATAACGAGGAACTTATTGAGGAGTGTATTGCCCAGAATGGTAATGCCTACCTGGCCTGGGATAATTACAGGCGCTTTCTCCAGTCCTGGGCCATGATTTCCGGAATGAAAAGAGAGGATTTTCAGGTCCTGATGGATGAGGCCAAGGCCCGGCATAATGTCACCCTGAAACGTCATTTCTCAAAGGAACAAATGAAGGAACTGGCACTTTCCTATCAGAAACTGATCCGCCAGCGTGGTATCGGGATCCCCGATGATCCCTGGCTGCAGCTTGTGAACGCTATTGAACTGGTACTTGATTCCTGGGAAACCCATAAGGCTATGGAATACCGGAGAATTATGGATGTTTCTGATTCATGGGGAACGGCGGTGATTGTTCAGGCCATGGTTTTTGGCAACAAGAGTGAAAATGCCGGATCCGGAGTAGTTTTTACAGCTCATCCCTATCGCAAAGTGCAGCGGGTCGCCCTCTGGGGAGATTATGCCTATGGTGACCAGGGGGAGGATATTGTTTCCGGCCTGGTGACAAGCTGTGCTATTTCCATTGAACAGGCCGAGCTTGACGGGCGTTCGGTTGAGGAAACCCTGGAGAGGCGTTTTCCTGAAATTTATAAGGAGCTTCTCGAAATATCCAGGGATCTTGTTTACAACAAGAGATGGAATCCCCAGGAAATTGAATTTACCTTCGAAGGACCGGAACCCGAAAACCTGTATCTTCTTCAGACCAGGGATATGATCACAATCAAGAAAAAGGAACATCTCAATGTCTTTGTGGAAACTCCTGAACTGAAGAAGGCACACCTTGGGCAGGGTGTTGGAGTTTCAGGATCAGCGCTTTCCGGCCTGGCTGTCTTTACGGAGGAAAATATCAGGGAACTGCGTGAGAATAATCCCGAGGTACCACTTATTCTTATCAGGCAGGATACTGTACCGGAAGATATAAAGGTTGTCAGTCTGGCGGATGGTCTGCTGACTTCCAGGGGTGGGCAGACTTCCCATGCGTCTGTAGTGGCAGTACGCCTGGGAAAAACGTGTGTAGTTGGTTGTCGCAGTCTGCAGGTATATGAAGTTGAGCAGTACTGTGAGATTGCCGGCCTGAAGATCAGGTTCGGAGATCCGATATCAATCGATGGCAGAACCGGACAGGTCCTTGAAGGCATGCACCGCGCTGTTGAGGAATATCATATTCTTCCAATTTAAAAATCCGGCAAAACAGAGATACCTGCTGGAAAAACTGCCCTGTTTTGCCGGCGATCTGCAACCGTCGATAACTATTATGATCTGTTCTCAGGTACGCCAAGAGCCTTTAAGATTAAAGCCAGCGGGCAAAATTTTGTAAAGCCGAACTGGAAAAGATTCAGCCCTACAAACGCTGTGAAAAACAGCCAGTATTTGCTCATGAAAATCGGGCTGGCATCAACTCCAAGGGAGAGGCTGAGAAGAATAAAAAAACCTGCAATGGTGTGAACCCAATCCGTAATAATCATTTCTTACCTCATTAGCATAATATATCGGCATGCTTTCCCGCGCAGAGTTCTATTTTCACGGGCCATGCATTAAAAATTGGGACAGAAGAGTGTTCTCATTTTCTGGATAAGCTCCAGAATTCTTTTGTCCGTAATCTTGTTGTAAATGAAATTCGCGTCTTTACGAAAATCGATAATGCCCTGGCTTCGAAGTATGTTTAAATGCTGCGAAACATTGGCGTTTGTGGTTTTCACCTGATCCCTGATTTCCCCCACCGACAGCTCCCTGTCCTGGAGCAGGCAGAGAATTTTCAACCGAATAGGGTGCGACATGGACTTGAGGAGTTTAGACATTGCATCAATTTGTTCGTCTTGCATTTTTCCTCCCTGGGTAAAGTATTACATCATTTAATTTAATAGTTGTTTGATATTTGTAAAGTCTAAATTCTAGGTAGATATGGAAAAAGGAGAAAGAGCCGGGCGAATGTTAAGTTCCTACCGTTCATTGGTAGAAAATACTGCTGAAATGTGCAGTATTGCAAGAAGGTTTTTATTTCGCTCCGGTATGTTACCGTTTCAACCTGAGGATTATATACAATGTAGTGATTAATGAAATAGTTTTTTTCAGGAAAATTCGGAATAAGTAATGTTGATATAAATAATAAATAATTCTTGCTAAATCGGGCGAGGCTGGTGTAGGCTCTCTTTTTTGAAGAAAGTGTTGCGTAATCCAACGGATACCTGAATAATGCGGGTGCAACACTCAGACTATGCTGAGTTGTTTTTTCAACCTGTGCCATGAATAACCTGATGAAAAAAAAGAATAATCAGGAATCATCCTCTCCTTCTTCCGACAGCTGTCTTTCAAAATATAAAAAAGTATACGATTTGTCTCTTGAAAATCCTGAAGCATTCTGGGCTGAACGGGCGGAAACTCTGGTCAGTTGGGCAAGGAAATGGGATGAAGTGCTTCAAGGTGATTTTAACAGGAGGGAGGTTTCCTGGTTTTCCGGCGGCAGGCTCAATGTATCCAGTAATTGCCTGGACCGGCACCTTGAAAAAGGTTGTCGTAATCAGGCGGCTCTCATCTGGCAGGGTGAAAATGATGATGAAGTAAAAGTTTATACATATCAGATGCTGTTGACGGAAACATGCAGGTTTGCCAATGTGCTCAAAGACAAAGGGATAAAAAAGGGGGATTGTGTATCCATTTATCTGCCCATGATTCCGGAACTCGTTATTGCCATGCTTGCCTGTGCGAGAATAGGCGCTGTTCATTCGGTGATATTCTGTGGATTTTCCTCAACCGCGTTGAAGAACAGGATTAAGGATTGCGGTTCGAAGGTTTTTGTAACTGCAGATACAGTCGCCCGCGGTGGGCGGATAATTCCCTTGAAACCTAATGCTGATGGGCCTCTTGATGAATGCCAATCAATCAGGAACTGTATCGTTGTACGACGAAGCGAAAAAGAGATTTCAATGGTGCCTGGGAGGGACAGCTGGTGGCATGAGGAAATGGCCCGGGAGGGAATAGGGAGATATTGTGAACCAGTAGAAATGGATGCAGGGGATACGCTCTTCATGCTGTATACTTCCGGGTCCACGGGAAAACCTAAAGGTGTACTGCATTCCTGTGGCGGATATTTGACATATGTTCTCCATACATGCAGGACAGTTTTCCACTTCAGTGAGAATGATATTCACTGGTGTACTGCCGATATCGGTTGGATAACTGGACATTCCTATTCTGTGTATGGACCATTGGGAGCTGGTGCGACCATATTGATTTACGAAGGACTTCCTCTATATCCGGAACCTGACAGGTATTGGCGGATTGTGGAAAAATTCGGAGTAACCGTATTGTATACCGCTCCCGCAGCAATACGGGCCCTGATGCATTTCGGGGCAGGTCTGGCGGGCAGGTATGATCTGTCGTCATTGAGGTTTCTTGGCTCCGTTGGGGAGCCGATAAATCCGGGGGAATGGAACTGGTATTTTAAGGAAATCGGCCACTCAAAGCTTCCAGTGATTGATACATGGTGGCAGACAGAAACCGGCGGCATCATGCTCGCCCCTCTGGTTCACCCGGAGTTATGTGGTCCGGGAGGATGTTCCAGGCCTCTACCCGGTATTGATGCAGCAGTCTTTACAGAAAGTGGCAGGGAAACAGTTCCGGGGGAAAGCGGACGGCTAGTCATAAGAAAGCCGTGGCCAGGTATGTTAAAAGCCGTCCTTGGGGATGGGGGGCGTGTGCAAAAAATGTATTTCTCTTCATATCCGGGGGTGTACGATACCGGAGACTCTGCGCGCAGAAGCGGGGAGAATGTTTTTCAGATCACCGGTCGTCTTGATGATGTGATCATTATATCAGGTCATCGGCTGGGAACTGCTGAAATAGAGTCGGTACTGACAGCCCATCGGAGTGTTGCTGAAGCTGCTGTTGTCGGGATTGCTGATTCCCTGAAAGGCCAGAAGATTTATGCCTTTGTCACGGTTGGAAAAAATGTTGAACAAACCCCCGGGTTGCTTGGAGAACTCCGGCAATATGTTCAAGAAACGATAGGGCCAATTGCAACTCACTCCACGATACAATACGTTTCTGCATTGCCGAAAACCAGGAGCGGTAAAATCATGAGAAGACTGCTCAGAAAAATCGCCTCAAATGATTTTCATCATTTCGGTGATATATCGACCCTCGCGGATCCTTCCGTGATCACAGATCTGATTGAAGGAAAAAAAAGATCTTCACCTTAGGTCGACTTTTTTCCACATTTTCTTCACTTTTCTAGAGCGCCCCCTTGAATCTCAATAAAGAAAGGAGTTTATTGAAACCTGGCCTGGATTTTGTGGCGGATTATCGTCAAAACACAACAATGATGGGAGGATTCGGGAATGAAAGAAAGGACATTTCTTGTACCGGAAAACTGCTGCCTGCAGATAATTGATGTCCAGGAAAGTCTTATGGCAAAAATAGATGGTGCGAACCAGGTGGCTGCAACAACCGGTTTTATGATTGAATGCGCCAGGATCCTCGAAATACCGATTTTTGGTAATACCCAGTATAAAAAAGGTCTTGGACCCTATGTGGCTTCGGTTGAATCCCTGGTCAGCGGGTTACCTGTATTTGACAAGGTGGAGTTTTGTGGTCTGGAAAATAAAGAGACGGCAAAGTTCATAGAGGATTTGCCTGCAACGGTGAATACAATGATCCTGGTTGGAGTGGAAACCCATATCTGTATATACCAGACAGCGATGGGACTGCTCGACCGGGGATTTTCCGTGTGGGTTGTTTCCGATGGAGTTTCTTCCAGATCAGAGTTTATGCATCTTCAGGGGCTTGATCGTATCAAAAGCCTTGGAGGTGTTGTGGGGCCTGCTGAAATGCTGATTTATGAATTGCTTGGTAAGGCTGGAACTCCAAAATTCAAGGAAGTACTTCCCCATATTATCAAAAGGGGGTAAGTTCGGACTTGTCTGTTTCCCGTTTTTCTGAAAATTCCACCAGAAAGGTGCTGCTTTTGCAATCGGATTTTCATTGTTTGTTGCGCCCAGAGGGCATAAATGGCTGAGCCATTTGGTTCAGCTTTGCAGGTTTTGAGAGAGAAAGAGAGTAATTATTAAGATATAACTATTTTTGAGCGATTTTATCATGAATGGAAATGAAATAAGAAAAAAGTTCCTGGAGTATTTTAAAGAGAGCAACCATGAGGTAGTGGAAAGCTCCTCGCTGGTCCCCAAAGATGATCCCACCCTGCTGTTTACCAATGCGGGTATGGTGCAGTTTAAAATGGTTTTTATGGGTGAAGACAAGCGTGATTATGTCCGTGCAGCCACAAGTCAGCGCTGTGTCCGTGCCGGCGGTAAGCATAACGACCTTGAGAATGTTGGGTATACAGCAAGGCACCACACATTTTTTGAAATGCTCGGGAATTTTTCTTTTGGTGACTACTTCAAAGAAGAAGCCATTCATTTTGCCTGGAAATTTCTGACAGTGGATTTGGGCTTGCCCCGTGAAAAGCTCTGGGTTTCGATTTTTGAAGATGATGATGAGGCTTATGAGCTGTGGGAAAAGATAGAGGATCTGCCGGAAGGCCGGATCGTCAGAATGGGTGAAGAGGAAAATTTCTGGGCAATGGGTGATACCGGTCCCTGTGGTCCCTGTTCCGAAATTCATATTGATCAGGGGGTGGAAGCGGGTTGCGGACGAGAGGATTGCGCGCTTGGCTGTGACTGTGACCGTTTTCTCGAGCTGTGGAACCTGGTATTCATGCAGTTCAACCGTTCTGAAGACGGGACAATGACACCATTGCCCAAACCAAGTATTGATACCGGTATGGGACTGGAGAGGGTTGCGGCAGTTCTCCAGGGGAAATTCAATAACTACGATTCGGATCTTTTTGCTCCGATTATTTCAGAACTCGAAACCCTGTCCGGAAAAGGATACAGCATGAACAGACAGGACGACACAGCCATGCGGGTCATTGCTGACCATGCAAGGGCGACCACGTTCCTGGTTGCCGATGGGGTGTTGCCGTCAAACGAAGGCCGTGGTTATGTTCTTCGAAGAATTATGCGTCGGGCCGTACGGTATGGAAAGCATCTCGGTCTTGAAAAACCATTTATGGATGCCGTCTGCAGGGTGGTTGTCAGCCAGATGATTGAAGCCTATCCCCATCTCGGGGATGCAGGCTCACTTCTCTCCAAGGTGGTGAGTAATGAGGAAGACCGATTCAGGGAAACGCTGGAGCATGGTCTTGCTCTTCTTGATGAAGAAATCGATCGTCTTGGCAGCGTGGGCCAGAAATGCATCCAGGGTGATTTTATTTTCAAACTCTACGATACCTTTGGTTTTCCCTTTGATATCGTGCGGGATATTGCCCTGGAAAGAGGATTTGAATTTGATGAGGCCGGGTTCCTTAACGCTATGGAGAACCAGAGAGAAAAATCGAGACAGTCAAGAAAAGATGAAGGTGTCAGACTGTTTGATGAAGGTGTCAAGGCCCTTGCAGCCGATGATTTAAAAGCGGCATTTAAAGGATATGCGACACTGTCTCTGGAGTCAAAAGTCGGTGGATTGCTTGACAGCAATGGTGCCAGGGTTTCGGAACTGGGCGAAGGGGTGTCCGGACGACTGTTTGTGGAAGAAACTCCCTGTTATGCAGAGGCTGGAGGCCAGGTGGGCGACAGTGGTAGAATTATCTGGAAAAATGGTCAGGGTGTGGTGGAGTCGACCCTTTCTGAAGGAGATAATATAATTCTCCATAAGGTATCCATTGAAAAAGGTGTGCTCAGGGAAGGGGATATGGTCGAAATAATGGTGGATCCAGATAAGCGCCAGGCCACCGCAGCTCACCATTCAGCCACTCACCTCCTGCAGGCGGCTCTCAGGGAAGTATTGGGTGATCATGTCAAACAGGCGGGATCATTAGTGGGGCCTGACAGACTGCGTTTTGATTTCACTCATTTTTCACCGCTTGAAGAAAAGGAAATTGAAGCAATTGAACAGCTTGTCAATGAAAAGATACGGGAAAACTGCCAGGTGACAACGCAGATTCTTGACAGGGATGAGGCTATCAGAGACGGGGCTACTGCTCTTTTCGGGGAAAAATACGAGGATGCAGTGAGAGTGGTTTCCATGGCCGATTTCAGCAAGGAGCTTTGTGGTGGCACGCATGTGGCTTATTCAGGAGAAATCGGGTTGTTCAAGATCCTTTCTGAAGGAGGTATTGCTGCAGGAGTACGGAGGATTGAGGCCCTGGCAGGGAGCAGGGCCTTTGATCATATCCAGAGTGTCTGCGGAAGGGAAAGAGAAGTCTGCACTCTGCTGAACGCCACAGCTGATGAGGTTGTGACAAAAGTGAAGACATTGTTGAAAACCAATAAGAGCCAGGAAAAGAAAATTGCAGACCTGTCCACACGTCTTGCCAGTTCAGACCTGCATTCGATCCTTGCAGACGCAATGACTGTTGCCGGGATTCAGGTGGTGGCGGCAAAAATACCCCTTGATAACCCCAGGACACTGAGAGAGGTGGGAGATAAGATCAGGGATAATATGGGTTCCGGGATTGCCCTGCTGGGTGGTGATAATGGTGGTAAGGCAGCACTTTTGGCTATTGTCAGCAAGGATCTTACCGGTAAAGTGAAAGCCGGAGAACTGGTCAATCGGGTCGCAAAAATCGTGGGCGGAAAAGGTGGCGGCCGACCCGACATGGCTCAGGCAGGTGGTCCTATGGTTGACAGATTGAACGAGGCCATTGCATCGGTTCCTGCTGTTGTGGAAAAAATAATGAAGGGGAAATAGTCTGACCGGAATTTTTTATTGCCGGGGTGTAAATATGCGTTTCTGTATGGGAGTGTGAGATACATAAATAAGTTGACAGAGTCGCATATTTACAGTAAGAATTTTTTGCTATTATGAATGAGTGTTCATTCTTTCTCCGGGTGTGAAATCGGGTGAAGTGTAGCTTGCTGTGTCGAGTTCTTTTATGATTTCTGCCTGTTTTTTGGTGCTTTTTGACAGTTGACTGATATTTGAAGGCGTGTTCGGGAGAGAGTTCCCGTCTGTTTTCAATTCCTTATAAAGCTGTAAGCGTGTCGCGGTCATCATTCATCGCTGGATGAATGTTAAGTTTTTTTTATTATCTAAGTTAATCAGGAGCGATCAACATGATTACGATGGATATTACCTTGGTAATTCAGATTGTTAACATGGTTGTTCTCATGTTTCTGCTCAACGGGGTTCTTTACAAGCCTGTAAAGAAAATCCTCAGAGAGCGATCTGAAAAACTGCAGGGAATGCAGAATGAGATTTCGGATTTTGAAAAAAATGCGAAACTCAGGCAGGAAGAGGTCGATGCGAAAATGGCAAAGGCATCCGGAAAGGCGAAAGCTGCTCTGGATTCAGCCAGGGCTGAGGCACAGGCTGCAGGGAATGAAAAGCTGGCGGCTATCAAGGCGGAAGCTGATGAGGGCAGGGAGGAAAAACTTGCTGAAATCAGGTCGCAGGTTGAAAGAGCCAGAAAAGAGTTGCATGCAGGGCTTGAAGGGTTTGCAACGGAAATGGCAGGTAAAATTCTGGGGAGGAGTCTCTAATATGAGAGGAGTGAAAAACTTTGTCGGGATGCTAAGCCTGGCTACGTTGGCACTTTGGTTTGCCTTGTCCCTGGGTACCGCTTTTGCTTCGGTAGAGGCGCATGCGCCAGCTGCCGACAGTCATGCCGTGGTAACGGACGGAACCGGTCATGGTGAGGCCGCGGTTGCTGCGGAGGGTCATGAAACTGCAGGTGGAGAAGCCCACAGTTCGAGTCTTTCTGCCGTCAAGCTCAAAGATCTTGGGTGGAGGGTCGTCAATTTTATTGCCCTTTTGATTATTCTGGTCAAGTTCGGTGCGAAACCGATTGGATCCGGTCTGGCTGCAAGGCAGAAGCAGATCAAGGACGAGATTGAGGATCTGCAGAAGAAGAGGGTGGACGCCGAAAAATCATATAACGATTTTCAGGCGAAACTTGCCAATGTTGAATCGGAAATCGATACAGTTGTAGAACGGGCGGTGGCCCAGGCCGAAATTGAAAAGAAGAAGATTATTGAAAAGGCTGAGCAGGCTGCCGATGATATCAAACGTGCCGCTGAAATGGCGATTCAGAACGAAATTACAGAGGCAAGGCGACTGTTAAAGGATGAGGTCGCTGAGCAGGCTGCTGTAATGGCTGAAGAGCTTATTGTGAAGAATCTTACCGACGATGATCAGGTCAAGATTATTGAAGACTATCTAGCTAAAGTGGGGGCCGTACAGTGAAACAGACAATCCTCGCACGGCGATACGCCAAGGCAATTTTCACGGTAGGACAGGAACAGGGGAAGTTCGAAGAGTACAATGAAGTGCTCAATGGACTTGCCGGGCTGTTTGCAACGAATCCTGAAGTTGTGGATGCGTTGACAAATCCGCTTTATCCTCTGGATGTCAGGGAAAAAGTAATGGTCGGCATGATCGGCTCAATGGAAGTCGATTCCGTAATGGGAAATTTCCTGAGCCTCTTAGTTCAGAAAAAACGCGCCGGGATTCTGCCTGAGATAGCGGAAGAGTACAGTACCATGGTCGATGAGGAAAAAAACATCAGCCACGGCAGTGTTATCTCAGCGGTAGAATTGAGTGATGAATTACGTGAAAGTGTTCAGGCTACATTAGAAAAGTTAACAGGCAAGAAGGTTGAGTTGTCCATTACTGTGGATCCTTCGATCATCGGCGGTATAATTGCCAAGGTAGGAGACCTGGTCTTGGATGGTTCCATCAAAACCCAGCTTGCAGGTTTAAAAGATTCCATTAAGGGGAGAGAATAGATGCAGATCAAAGCCGAAGAAATCAGTCAAATTATTAAAGACCAGATAGGGGAGTACGAAACCAGTATTGACCTTAACGAGACTGGTACCGTTATCTCGGTAGGTGATGGTATCGCCCGTGTCTACGGTGTGAAAAATTGTATGGCCATGGAGCTTCTAGAGTTTCCGGGTGGCATTATGGGCCTTGCCCTCAACCTGGAAGCTGACAATGTCGGTTGTGCCGTTCTGGGAAACGTTTCCGGGATCAAGGAAGGTGATATTGTCAAAAGAACCGGCAGGATTGCAGAGGTTCCAGTCGGTCCTGCCATGGAAGGTCGGGTTGTGGACGGAATCGGCCAGCCGATTGACGGACAGGGACCGATTAACTCGGAACTCTCCTCCAAAATAGAGGTTCTTGCCCCCGGTGTTATTGCCAGAAAGGGTGTCCATGAACCCTGTTATACCGGCGCGAAGGCAGTTGATGCCATGACTCCGGTGGGAAGAGGACAGCGTGAGCTAATTATTGGAGACCGCCAGATTGGAAAGACTGCTCTTTGTGTTGATGCCATCATTGCTCAGAAAAATACTGATGTCCACTGTATTTACGTGGCTGTCGGGCAGAAAAAATCAACGGTTGCCCTCGTTGTGGAAGCTCTGAGAAAGCACGGTGCCATGGAGTATACAACAGTCGTTTCCGCCTGTGCCTCAGATCCTGCGCCGATGCAATATATTGCACCTTTTGCAGGTTGTTCCATGGGTGAGTATTTCCGCGACAATGGTCAGCATGCTCTGATAATTTACGATGACCTTTCAAAACAGGCTGTTGCCTATCGCGAACTTTCTCTTCTTCTCAGGCGTCCTCCCGGACGTGAAGCCTATCCTGGAGATATTTTCTTTAACCATTCAAGACTCCTCGAAAGGGCCGCAAAAGTAAATGATGAACTTGGTGCCGGTTCCCTGACTGCACTGCCGATTATTGAAACCCAGGCAGGAGATGTTTCCGCATTTATTCCGACAAACGTTATTTCCATTACAGACGGTCAGGTTTATCTTGAACCGAACCTGTTTTTCTCTGGTGTCCGTCCGGCAATTAATGTCGGTCTTTCAGTTTCCCGTGTAGGTGGTGCAGCCCAGGTGAAGGCGATGAAACAGGTTGCAGGTACACTCCGTCTTGATCTTGCCCAGTATCGTGAACTGGCGGCGTTTGCTGCATTTGGGTCCGACCTGGATGCTGCAACCCAGGCAAAACTGACCAGGGGAGAACGCCTTGTGGAGATTCTGAAACAGCCACAGTACCAGCCACTACCCATGGAAAAGCAGGTAACTATTATTTATGCGGGAGCTAATGGCTTTCTTGATTCGCTCCCTGTGGATACTCTTGCTGATTACGAAAAGGAATTGTACAGCTATATAGAGTCTAATGAACCAGGTATTTTTACTGATCTCGTTGCAGAAGAGCAGTTTACTGACGGTATCAAGGAAAAACTTGATAAGGTGTTGAACAGCTTTGGTGAAACGTTCAAAGCGAGCAAAGGTCTTAACTGAGATATTCGGGTGAGACAGGCTTGCCAAAACGGAAAATGAAAGTCTCGCCTGAAAACAGTTATTTTTCAGGTTGATGATTTTCAGAATAAACAGATAGGTCTAAATATGCCGAGTTTAAAAGAAGTTAAAACGAAGATCACCGGTGTAAAAAAGACATCCCAGATCACCAAAGCCATGAACATGGTCGCCGCGGCTAAACTGCGCGGCGCTCAGGAGAAGATGGAGGCGTTCCGGCCCTATACTTCAAAGTTCAATGACGCCATGTCGAATCTGTCCGGTGGAGCAAACAGCGATGCGTTCCCCCTGATGGAAAATCGAGATGTAAAAAAGGTCGAACTGGTTGTTATCACCTCTGATCGAGGATTATGTGGTTCCTACAATGCAAACATCGTTAAACGTGTAGAAAAAATGGTTGCAGGATACGAGGCTGAGGGAAAGGAAGTGAGCCTGGTATGTGTAGGAAAAAAAGGATTTCAATTACTCAGAAAAACCGGAAAAGTCAGGAAAAATTACAATGACATCATGGCAAATTTCCAGATGTTTAATGCACGGGAAATTGCTACTGATCTGGCCGAAAAATTTCTGGCAGGTGAATCGGACAAGGTCGAAATTGTTTTCGGCGAATTCAAATCCGTTGCTGTCCAGAGTCCGGTTGCTGTTCCATTTCTTCCCGTCCAGCCTGTCGAGAGCGATGGAGAAGACGAGAAGAAGCTTTCAGGTGACTACATCTATGAACCTTCCTCGGAGGAAATCATGGATACACTGCAACCTCTTTATCTTAACGTCATCATTTACCATGCCATGCTGGAGGTAGGTGCCAGTGAGCACGCCGCACGGATGACGGCAATGGATAATGCCACCAACGCATGTAAGGATATCGTCAGTAATCTGACTGTTATTTACAATAAGGCCCGTCAGGCTGCAGTAACAAATGAGCTTATGGATATTGTTGGTGGTGCGGAAGCCCTGAAATAATAAACTATCATTGAGATGATTTTAAGACTTTGAGGAGGGGTAAGGCCCAATGAGTGAACAAAGAACTGGAAAAATTATACAGGTTATCGGACCTGTAGTAGACGTTGAATTTGAGCCCGGTAATCTGCCGGAAATCATGAATGCCTGTATGGTCAGTAATCCCGGTATTGATGATACTCCTGACAACCTGGTTATTGAGGTTGCCCAGCATCTTGGGGACAATGTATGTCGTTGCATCGCCATGGACCAGACCGATGGTCTGACCCGTGGAATGGAAGTCAGAGATTCCGGTCTGCCGATCACAATACCGGTCGGAGAGGCGTCTCTTGGCAGGATTATGAACGTGGTTGGTCGTCCTGTTGATGGTCTGGGTGATATATCATCCGAAAAAACCATGCCCATTCACAGGGAAGCTCCTGCATTTACC
Source organism: Desulfomarina profundi (assembly GCF_019703855.1). GTDB lineage: Bacteria > Desulfobacterota > Desulfobulbia > Desulfobulbales > Desulfocapsaceae > Desulfomarina > Desulfomarina profundi. The sequence goes on from NZ_AP024086.1 coordinate 90,668, forward strand.
GAGCAGGACACTGAGGTGCGGGTTCTTGAGACTGGTATCAAGGTTATTGACCTGCTGGTTCCCTTTCCGCTTGGTGGTAAGATGGGACTCTTTGGCGGTGCCGGTTGTGGTAAAACCGTTATCATGATGGAGATGGTAAATAATATCGCCATGCATCATGGTGGTATTTCTGTTTTCTGTGGGGTTGGTGAGAGAACACGTGAAGGAAACGATTTGTATAACGAGATGAAGGAATCCGGTGTTCTGCCGAAGGCCGCACTGGTATACGGTCAGATGACGGAACCTCCGGGAGCGCGTGCCCGTGTCGCTCTGACAGGGCTGACTGCTGCTGAATATTTCCGTGATGAAGAAGGCCAGGACGTGCTCTTTTTCGTAGATAATATCTTCAGGTTTACCCAGGCTGGTTCAGAGGTTTCTGCTCTGCTTGGTCGTATTCCTTCAGCGGTTGGGTATCAGCCAACGCTGGCTACGGACCTCGGTGCACTGCAGGAACGAATTACTTCCACGACCAAAGGGTCCATTACTGCCGTACAATGTGTTTACGTCCCGGCTGATGACTTGACGGATCCGGCCCCGGCGACGACATTTGCTCACCTTGACGGTACGGTTGTTCTTTCCCGTCAGATTTCGGAACTTGGTATTTATCCGGCGGTTGACCCGCTTGACTCCACATCCAGAATTCTTGATCCCAATGTTATAGGGGAAGAGCATTACCAGACAGCACGTGGTGTTCAGGTTACCCTGCAGAAATATAAGGATCTTCAGGATATTATTGCCATTCTTGGTATGGACGAGCTCTCGGAAGAGGATCAGGTGGTTGTTGCCAGAGCCCGTAAGATCCAGAGATTCCTGTCCCAGCCATTTACCGTAGCAGAGGTTTTCACGGGTATACCTGGAAAATTTGTTAAGGTTGCCGATACTGTTCAGGGATTTAAGGAAATTCTTGACGGCAAGCACGATGATCTTAATGAAAACTCATTCTATATGGTAGGTACTATTGATGAGGCTGTTGCCAAAGACGCTCAGTCCAACGAATAAGCATATTTTTCAGCTAGAGAGGACAATTCGATGGCACAACAGATAAGATTGGAAGTCGTAACCCCGGATGGAGCAAAGGTCAACGAGGATGTTGATATTGTTAATGCTCCTGGATTTGGAGGTGACTTCGGAGTTCTGGCGAATCATGCGCCTTTTCTGTCGACTATCAAAATTGGTACTCTTACCTATGAGAATGGCAAGGAAAGAAAATCCCTCATGGTAAGTGGGGGATTTTGTGAGGTGTCTAATAACAAGGCTACCTTCCTTGTAGAGAGTGCCGAATTTGGCGAAGAGATTGATGTCGAAAGGGCAATGCGCGCAAAGGAAAGGGCAGAGAAGCGACTTGCTGACGATGGTCGAGATATTGAAGATTTTAACAGAAGACGGGCAGAAGTTGCCCTGCAAAGAGCTGTAAATCGTTTGAAAGTTGCAAAAAGTTTGTAACAGAAGATTTCATATAGTTTTTAAGGCCGCTCCTGGACGGAGCGGCCTTTTTTTTTGTCTTGATCTCGAATGAAAACGATTAATAGACTCATTTCTCGGGTTGTTTGACAAGTCATAACTAAAATAAAAAAATAGTTTTACAATTGAGTAATATTTTTATTCAGTCAGTGAACCCAGGCGGAGCTGGGCGGAAGTGGCATTGACATACGATTTGATACCTGTTGAAATTTCCCGGGTGATCATATCAATGAATTTTGGATTCTGTAGGTTTTCCGCATCTTTTTTGTTGCTTATAAAAGCGACTTCAAGCAGGATAGCTGGCATCTGCGCGCCGATTAAAACATAAAAAGGAGCCTGTTTTACCCCGAGGTTTTTGATCCTCTCATACTGATGGCCGTTTGGTTGGGCTTGGCTGAGAATTGACTGGTGTACCTGCTGGGCCAGACGGGATGATTCGTTTATTTTGGAGTTTTGCAGAATATCCGACAGGATGTCCTGTAGGTCACTCATCTGGTGAGTCGAGGTGGCATTTTCTCTGGCTGCAACGCGCATGGCTTCAGCATTGGTGCTGAGATTGAGGTAGTAGGTTTCGACTCCTCGCACCTTCGGGGAAGGATGAGCATTTATATGCAGGGAGATAAAGAGATCAGCTCCCTGGGTATTAGCGATAGCTGTACGTTCTTCCAGGGGAATAAAAGTGTCATCCGAGCGTGTAAGTATGACTTCACAACCAAGATCTCTCTGCAGGATGGGAACGAGCCTTTTGGCGATATCAAGGACAATATCTTTTTCCTTCAAACCGTTGGCAATTGCTCCGGGATCTTTTCCGCCATGCCCTGGGTCCAGAACAATTTTCCTGACACCAAGGCCGAGCTGCTGGGCGAGAGAAAATGGTGACATGGAGGAAGTGACTGTTACAGTTGCTTTTTGTCCTGGCTCATTGGTCTTTTTTGGTTTAAAGGCAATTTTTTTATTGTCACGCAGGATTACAATATCAGGGTCTTTATTATCATTCTGTTCTTGTATAATTATGTTCTTTTCTGTTTTTGCTTGAATTCCGGCGACCTGCTGTTCACTTTTTTGAGTTTCTCCACGGACATCAATAACAACCCGGAACGGGTCAGGAAGGCTGAAGATCTTATAGCTGCCGATAGATTCAATATCCAGTACAACCCTGACGGTGTCAGTTGTGAACTGACCTGTTCGTATTCGCCGCAGCAGTCCGTCTTCGATTGGAACAGGTGCACGATACTGGGGTTCGATATAGCTCTGCTGAAAATCTAGATAGAGGCGTCGGGGTTTATCATCAACGGCTTCGAGTAGGACATCTTTATAGGTGACCGGGCCGGATGCCATGATAACAACTCTTGTATAGTTATCAGAGGACCAGTATTTGACGGGGAGGACATATTTAAGATTGTTAAGCCTCGAGGAGGTTACCATGATTTTCGGCAGAGGAATGGCAAAATCCTTAGACAGCAGTTTCAGCATGTTGGCCGCTTCGGGGTGCATGTCGCCGTTAGGATAATCTGTTACAATTTTTCCCAGATAATAGGCCGCTTTTTTTGGATCATTTTTCTTCTTGAGAAAGATGTTGCCAAGAGCGTAGAGTGCATCATCAGCAAGTCTGTGCTGGGAAAAGAGTCTTGATGTATCTTTATAGTAGGATATGGATTCTTCAAGGTCTATCCCTTTGGAAAATCTTTCATACATGTGGGAATATATCCGTCCAAGCATGAACAGGCAGGCGGGGCAAGATGTGACTTTGGACTCGAGAGGTAAATACGTCGGAAGTTTCGCGTTCCTTTCAGCCAGTTTTCCCGGGAAGACGAGAGTGATTTACTTGTCTGCAGTTCGTTAAAATAAAATTTGGCCTGATCATATCTCTTTTGAATTGAAGTTGCTGTGGATGCGGTATCTGCAGCTGTCACAGGGGAGGGAAAGAAGGAGAATACAAGGAGCATGAGCATGGAAACGATGCGGGGAATACGAGAGTACATGGGATGAAAATGTCCTTGTCTTGCAAACGCCATCAGTCAAATATCAAGTAAGCACAGGGGGTCCGGAAAGTTTTCTTGTAATTCCTATACTATACAGGAAAGAAAAAAGGAAGGCAAAGTAATACGCTGTTTTTGCATGAAAAATCCTCTCAAACTGCCTTGAAGACAGGATTGATTTTCAGAAAAAAACAATCTTCTCATGAAAGTTCGTTGCCAGCAAGTTGTTTTATTTTATAAAGAATATCAATAGCTTGTTTTGGAGAAACTTCGTCCGGATTGACAGTTTTCAGGAAGTCAAGCAGATGGTTCCCAGGAGGGGGAAAAAGGGAGAGTTGATCCGGGTGTTTTTTTCTGTTTTTCCGCGAATTATCACAAGTGCTTGGACTTGTATTACTGTTCAGATTATCTTTTTCGATTTCAATGAGGATTTTTTCGGCGCGTTTGACCACGTGATCGGGTACACCGGCAAGGGAAGCTACCTGGATTCCGTAGCTGCGATTAGTGCCTCCCCGGGTCAGTTTGTGGAGAAAAAGAATAGTGTTTCGCCATTCCCTGACTTTGATGGAAAAATTCTGGACACGTTCGTGGGTCCTGGCCAGGGCAATCAGTTCATGGTAGTGAGTGGCAAAAAGTGTTTTTACTCCCTTGCCGTTTTTATTGACAAGTTCTTCAGCAACAGCCCACGCAATAGAGAGACCGTCGTAGGTAGAAGTACCCCTTCCAATTTCATCGAGAACGACAAGACTTCGTTCGGTGGCATTATTAAGAATATTTGCTGTCTCACTCATTTCGACCATAAATGTTGACTGACCTCGCCGGAGGTCATCCATGGCACCTACCCTGGTGAAAATACGATCGACGATACCGATAACAGCTTTTTCGGCGGGGACGTAAGACCCCATCTGTGCCATAAGTACAATGAGAGCAGTTTGTCGGAGGATAGTTGATTTTCCGGCCATGTTGGGTCCGGTAATGATGAGAACTTCATCTTGCGTCTGATCCAGGGTGATATCATTGGGCACAAATTGACCTGAGCCCAGTGATCGTTCAATCACTGGATGGCGACCCTCAATTACTTCTATACTGTCTCCACGGTTTACCTTTGGTCTTCGGTAATTAAAGATTTGCGCGGTTTCAGCGTTTGCCGCAAGAAAATCAATTTGTGCAAGCATTCTGGCTGTTGCGAGAATACGACTGCTGCAACTGACGAAATGTTCCCGGATAGTACAGAAGAGTTGGTATTCCAGTTCTACACGACGATCCTGGGCACCAATGACCTTGTTCTCAAATTCTTTCAGCTCTGGAGTAATAAATCTTTCGGCGTTGACCAGGGTCTGTTTGCGAATATAGGACTGGGGTACCCGGTCCGCATGAATCTTGCTCACTTCGATATAATAACCGAAGACTTTGTTGAAACCGATTTTCAGTTTGGCAATACCTGTGGCTTCACGCTCTTTTGCTTCAAGGCCGAGTATCATTTTTTTGCCGTCTCTCAGAATCGATATCAGTTCATCCAGTTCTTCGTTGAAACCTTCACGGATGATATTCCCTTCACGAAGTGTGACAGGGGGATCGGGGTGTATGGCCTTTTCCAGCAGATCATGAAGATCTTTCAATGTATCAAAACCTGAATGCAGTTCTATAAGCCTGGTGGTGTCGCATTGACTGAGGAGAGTGTGCAGCTCAGGAAGACGTGCAAGAGAGTGCTTCATGGCCATAAGATCCCTTGCGTTACCTGTTCCCAGAATCATTCTGCTGTTCAGTCTCTCAAGATCATATACCTGATCGAGAAGATCTCTGACCTTTTTTCGCAGGCCACTGTTTTTGAAAAAGAAAGTTACAGAATCGAGACGATTATTGATCCGTTGAACATCCTGTAATGGAAAGAGCAGGTTATTTTTCATCAGCCTGGCTCCCATGGGTGTGCATGTCTGATCAATGACAGAAAGCAGAGAACCCTGGCGCTCGCCTCCAATGATTGTCTGGGTCAGTTCCAGATTACGTCTTGAAGAGTCATCTATCTGCAGGATTGTTTCGGTATCAAGGGGGGTCAGCTTCTCTATATGGTCTACTGAGGTTTTTTGTGTTTCGCGAACATAATCAAGCAATGTACCGGCAGCGATAACAGCAACAGTAAAATGACCACAGCCAAAGCCATCCAGAGTGACGGTACCGAAATGCTCCAGCAGCAGTTCACGGCTGGAGGAAAACTGGTAAAGATCCGGTTCTCTTTCTGTAATGCAGATGGATGGAAACTGGGTTTCAATACTCTGCATGAGAGATTCAATATCTTCTTTATTCTTGATATTGATCAGAATTTCAGTTGGAGTCAGGCGTGAAATCTGGTCAATCACATCCCCATAACCACTCTCCCTGAATTCACCTACAAGAAACTCACCTGTGCTGACGTCAAGAAAACCGAGGCCATAATGTATTGTTTCACCGGAGGTTTTTGCAACAATGGAGCAGATATAATTATTGCTTTTATCATCCAGAAGTTGATTGTCAGAAATAATTCCCGGAGAAATGATACGGACGACTTCGCGTTTAACGATCCCTTTTGCCTGGGCCGGATCTTCCACCTGCTCACATATGGCTATGCGACGACCTTTCCTGACAAGCTTGGCCAGGTAAGTCTGCAAGGCATGATAGGGGATACCGCACATGGGTACCTGGACTGTATCGCTCTTTTTGTTTCTCGATGTCAGGGTTATTCCAAGGATTTTTGAAGCTTCTATCGCATCGTCGAAGAACATTTCATAAAAATCGCCCATACGGTAGAAGAGAATAGTGTCCCGGTGCTGCTCCTTGATCTCAAGGTATTGCCTCAGCATGGGAGTGAGTTTTGCTTTATTTGTAACGGTTTTCATTTGTGTTTATTTTTTTAAAATCAGGGAGCAGTTTGTCGAAGGTGACTTCAATATGTTCCGGAATAGTTCGTATGTCCCCCAGAACCGTCATGAAATTATGGTCTCCATCCCATCTGGGTACTATGTGATAATGCAGATGATCTGCAATACCGGCCCCTGCAGTCGCTCCAATATTACATCCAATATTGAGGCCATCGGGCGTGAGATTTTTTTTGAGTATGATGGCTGCCTGTTTTATCATTTCCATGAGTTGAGCATTTTCAGGGAAGGTCAGTTCAGTGATGCAGGGTACATGCCTCGCCGGGGCAACCAGAAGATGACCGTTGGCATAGGGAAAACGGTTGAGGAGAACGATGGTATCTTTTGTCCGTGTAAGGAGCAGGCAGGATTTATCACTGGAATACCTGGTTTCAGGCTCAAAGAGACATCCTTTCTCTTTTTGGATTTTGCCTGTCACATGGTCCATGCGCCAAGGGGTCCACAGGGTTTTCATAGTTTTTTATTGCGGGAGTTCAAGGATTGACCCGTGCAGACCGTTTGAGTCAATGATCAAACGACCATATGTGCCAGGTGCACCATATCTTCCGGTCGACTGAAAACTGCCGGGATTTATGATGAGAGTTTTGCCGATGAGGTGACAGACCGGTTGATGGGTATGCCCATATACGATGCAGTCCACACCTGGAAAAAGATCAAGCATTCTTTCCTCAATATTATGACGGGGGCCGTAACCATGGCAGATTCCAATAGAAAACCCTTCGATTGTCACTTCTTGTCTTTCAGGAAGGTATTGGTGTACTGCCATGTTGCACATATTGCCATGCACACCGTAGATGGTTTTTCCTGGAAAAGCGGAAAAAATCGAAAGATCAGTGAGATCTCCGGCGTGGATGATACTGTCGCAACCATTGAAGGCAGCTGCACAGTGTTTTTTAAATTCTTTCGTCATTTGAGAAAGATGGGTGTCGGAAAGGATTCCAATTGTTGTTGATACCATGGATGTTGTCTGTAATTTTTTTCCCTGAGGCATCTCTGAATCAGTAAGCGTTCAATGGTGATTTTTCCTGTAATAGCCATGTTGAATATTTTAATTTTATTATCAGCATGTTACTTGAGGAAAGATTACAAAATCGTGACGAATACAGATAGCAGGTATGCGAAATTATCAAAGATTCAGTAAGTATTATAACCGGCAGGGCTGAGTAAGCACTCAAAAAAATCTGATTTCATATGAAACGGCTTACTGTTAATTCACCTTGAGATGCAGGTTAGTTCTTGCGCAATGAAATGAAAGGCAGGTATACTGTAATATTGCGATGAGTCCATGTCTTCCATGTCAATGGTTCAGACAGGTCGGTAAGGTACTCTTGGAAACTGATTCAGAAAAGAAAAAAGAAAACTCATTATGGAGATATGAGATGTATAATGCCTCTGATTTACGAAAAGGTTTGAAGCTACAGATAGATGGAAGCCCTTATATCATAATAGATTTTGAATTTTCAAAACCCGGCAAGGGGCAGGCGTTGTACAGATGTAAAATGAGAAACATGATTTCCGGAAACCAGCTTGTGAAGACATATCGTTCCAATGATAAATTTGAAAAAGCTGACCTTGAAGAGCGGAAAATGCAGTTTCTGTACAGTCAGGGGGATGAGTATCATTTTATGGACACGGAAAATTATGAACAGCTTTTTATCACAAGGGAACAGCTTGGAGATAATGTCAATTACCTTGTTGATAACATGGAGCTCGATGTCCTCTTTTTTGATTCAAAACCAATCGATGCCAGCCTGCCAATCTTTGTCAACCTGGAAGTAACCAAAGCAGACCCCTGGGCAAAAGGTGATACATCAGGAACCGACACAAAACCTGTTACTGTGGAGACAGGCTATCAGCTCAATGTCCCACCATTTGTGGAAGAGGGTGATAAAATTCAGATTGATACGCGTACCGGCCAGTACGTGACCAGGGTAAAAGAGTAGATATAATGCTGGACCGTACCGGGTTACACCAGCGGAATACTCTGTTTCGTCTTCTCAGAACTTTTTTTTATGAACGTGGGTTTCTTGAGGTTGATACTCCTGTGCGTCAGCCTGTTTTGATACCCGAAAATACAATCACACCCGTGGGTTCGGATGGTTGGTTTCTCCAGACTTCCCCTGAGCTCTGTATGAAGAGACTGCTGGCGGCCGGCAGTGGCAACATTTTTCAGATCTGCCCCTGTTTTCGCAAAGAGGAATCAGGCAGACTGCATCTGGAAGAGTTCACTTTGCTTGAGTGGTATCGACTGGATGCAGATTATCATGATCTGATGGTTGACTGCCGGGAGTTATTGCGTTTTCTCCAGACTCATTTTCCTGTTTCTTCAGGTATCCCGGAGACTGTGCTGAAAAAGATTGATTTTTCTCAGGATTGGCAGCGTTTAAGTGTTGCGGAGGCTTTTGAGCAGTTTTCACCCATCAGCCTGTCTGAGGCTTTAAGTAACAGCCGTTTTGATGAAGTGCTGGTAGAGTGTGTAGAGCCGATGCTGGGAATCGGGACACCGACATTTCTGTATGATTATCCCCTTGAGCTGGGAACATTGGCAAAAAAGAGTGAGAGTAATCCGGAAATTGTCGAGCGTTTTGAACTCTATATTGAAGGAATTGAATTTGCTAACGGTTTTTCGGAGCTTACCGATGTGACTGAGCAGAGGAAAAGATTCGAGCATGAGTTGGAATTGATCCGGAAGTTTGATGGAAGAGTGATGAAAATGCCTGAACGTTTTCTGGCGGATCTTGAAAATCTGGGAAGAGCCGCCGGCATCGCTCTCGGTGTTGACAGGCTGTACATGTTGTTGTCAGGAAAAGGACATGTTTCTGAGGCCGTTTCATTCCATCCTTGTGATTTTTAAAAAAAATAAAACCTCATAATAGTCACGAATTCCGGAAAAAGAATAACATTGAGCATGGGAAATTCCTGTCACAGGAGGCTGTCCAAGAATGTCCTTTCACCCAAACTCTTCAGATTTGTCCAAAAAATATCCTCGGAATATCAACTAGATGCCTGTGGTGTTTTTTCGAAAAATCTTCGATTTTGAACGAAATGCCTATTCTTGGACATGCTCCTGAAGAGGATAGTCTTTGTAATAATTTGAAAAATGATAGAGAATGGTCTATCTTTCAGAAAATAAGTCATTTTTTCACATCAGCGTATGCTTTCCAGGAAGTGTTGCAATATCAATCTGGATCATATTTTTCAGTTAACGTACAGTCTTTTATAAAACATATTATAGCATATGGATTCTAAACAGAGCCTGAAGGTCAGGAAGTATCTGGATCTTTTCCTGAGGAAGAAATTTTTTATTATTATCATTCTGTTATTGAGTTTACCTGCCGGGTTAGGGGTATATTTGGTAACTCCTAAAATTTATCAGGCAACAAGTCTTCTCAGCTATCAGAAGCAGAAAATCAGTCCTAACAAGATGTCTCCTGATATTGCCTCAAGAATTCGGGATGTTGTCAGTACATTGACCCAGATTGTTACCAGTCGGACTAATCTTGAAGCACTCATTTCGTCGTATAATCTCTATCAAAAAGAAAGAGAGAAGCTTCCGATGGAAGATGTGGTGGAAATGATGCGTAGTAAGATTGTGATCAGGCCGCAGAGCAGGGGAGATGTCTTTACCATTTCCTTTACCGGCAGTGATCCCGCAAAGGTTGTTAAGGTGACAAATGCCCTTGCAGCAAAATTTATTGAGGAAAATCTGAAATATCGGCAGGAGCGGGCTACTGAAACAACTTCTTACACCAGCGATGAGTTGCAGATGGCAAAATTGGTTATGGACCGTAAGGAAAATGCCATGCGCGACTACAAGTTAAAATACTATAACGAGATGCCGGATCAGCGGGAAACCAATGTCGCCAGATTGATAGCACTTCAGGAGCAATATCAAAATAAACAGGAATCAATCCAGGATCTGGAACGAACTCTTGTGTTGATTCAGGATCAGCTGGGTAACAGGAAAAAGATGTTGGAAAATTTCAGTACTCTCGCTGCTCTCGATGGCAAGTCAAAAGAGGGAGAGGTACCCAGTCTTGGGGGAAGCATTCAAAAGCTGGCGAAGATGAAGTTAATGCTGGATCGATTGCTTATAAAATATACGGAAAAACACCCGGAAGTAAAGAGGATTAAAAAAATTATCGCTCGCCTTGAAAAAGAGGTGAAGGCGCAGGGAGAACAGGGAAATGGAGGTTTTAAAGATTCTGCTTTAAGTGGAATGAGTGCATACAAAAAGAAAATAGCTTTTGATTCTATTATAGTACAACTTGAAGCCCAGCGGAAAAATATAAAGCTGAATATCGCAGCCATCAGAAAAGAAAAAGCTCAGCTGAAACAGAAAATCGAACAGTATGAGAAATGGGTTGCCGCGGCTCCGGTCAGGGAGGCGGAATGGACGGCTCTTACCAGGGAGTACGGTCAGTTGAAAAGACACTATGATTATCTTGTGTCCCAAAATCTGCAGGCTAAATCGATGTTGAATCTTGAACGAAGACAGAAAGGGAGTCAGTTCAAAATTGAGGATCCTGCTCGATATCCTGAGAAACCGATTAAACCGAATTTCTTAATTGTAATTGGAGGAGCATTGTGTGCCGGTTTGGCACTGAGTTTCGGGGCAACTCTTTTATTGGATTTTTTAGATACTACATTCAGAGATGAAGAGGAATTGGAAAATTTTCTAGAGGTGCCCCTGATAACTGCCGTCCCATATATTGAAACCAGTATGGAGAAAAGAAAAAACAGGTGGGTTTTGATTGTGTCCTGTGTTTTTCTTGTGAGTTGTTTTCTTGGTGTTGCTGCACTCTTCTTCTATTTCTGGAAAAAAGGGTATATTGTCCTGTAAGAAATTCCGAAATCTCTGCTATGTGCTATGTATAAAACCCATTTTGGACTGGGACGTGATCCTTTTGAACTGACCCCTGACTCAAATATGCTTTTTCTGGGAGAAACGCACAAGGAAGCTCTCGGTGTATTGAAACATGGAGTCGTTTCAGATAAAGGATTTCTTCTTTTTACAGGAGAAGTTGGTACCGGTAAGACAACTCTTATCAATGTTCTTGCCAAGAATCTTAACAATCCTGGTTATCTGTGCCTGATTTCAAATCCGACCCTGGATGTTGATGATTTTTTTTATTATTTTGCTGCACAGCTGGGGCTTTTATTTGACGGAAACAAGGCCAGATTTCTTTGTCTTTTTGCAAAACTGCTGGAAGAATGTAAAAAAACAGAGGGAAAGGTCCTGCTGATTATTGATGAGGCTCACTCTCTGCCGACGGATCTTCTTGAGGAATTACTGCTGCTGGTGGACATGTCTTCAGAGGTTGTTGGCGTTCTCAGTGTTTTTCTGGTTGGTCAGTCAGAACTTCTCGATCGTTTGGCAGAGAAACAATTGTCTCCTTTGAGCAGACGGATTGCGGTACGTTATCATCTGCGACAACTGAATGAATCAGATACTTTTCAATATGTTTTTTTTCGCTTGAAAATGGCAGGAGCAGGCAGCAGAGATCTGTTTTCAGAGCGGGCTCTCCGTCTGATTTACAAGGCAACTGATGGAAATCCTCGACTGATCAATATATTATGTGATAATGCCTTGTTATCCGCCTTTATAAAAAAAAGTGTTTTGGTCGACGAAAGTGTGATCAGAGAATGCGCAGATCAGCTCTGTCTTGAAGGTGACAGTGCTTTTTATCTTCCCCCTGTAAGCAACAATCCAAAAAAACTGTTTTTTTTCGGGATTGGTATTGTGCTTTTATTGGAAATTGTAGCGGGTGTCTATCTTTACAAAAGCGGCTTGTGGAAACCTGTTGTGCAATTTTTAAAGGGGGTCATCCACAGATACTGAAAAGACGTTTTTTTAATTCTCCATGAAACGCAGCCAAGTTGAAGATGCGCTGTTTTTCAGGCCTTCCTATTGTTATTTTTTCCTTCTGCTGGTCCTTGAGTGGTTCAGATTGAAAGCCTGTTCCAGGATTTTACGTTCTTTGCTGCGCTCTTTTGCGGAGCGCGGGATAACAAGTGGTTTTTTTGTTTCCGGATGAATTCCTGCAACATAGACAGCTGTGGAAAGAGTACCTGGTACTGGCGTAAAATCCTGGAATTTCCTGATTTTCAAACCCAGTTTTTTCATTTTTTGAGTCATTTTCCTAGCTGCAGTTTCCGTGGAGCCAGGGTGGGAAGTAATTATATAAGGTGTGAACAGAGGGATCCTGCCTGTTTCTTCCCCGATTTGTCTGCATTTCGATATAAATTCACATAAAAGTGAGTGCGACTCCTTGTGCATGAGTTCAAGCAATTCTTTTTCACTGTGTTCCGGTGCGATTTTCATGGTTCCCGGTGTGTGGGAGGTGATGATCTTTCTGAGCAGTTTATCCGTTTTAAGCAGCAGTCCCATTCTTAATCCGGAAGAAATAAAGAGATGCTTTACACCTTTGATTGCGGAAACTCTTTTGAGTAATTCAAGGAAACGAGATTCATTATTCTGCAGATTTGGACAGATCACTGGGTAGAGGCAATCCTTCTTTTTGCAGGAGCCTATAGCACATGAGGTTCCATACAGATTTGCGGTTGGTCCGCCAAGATCACTGATGGTTCCACGGAAGGATTTCATTTTGACGATTCTTTCGCATTCTCTGACGATGGATTCAATGGATCGTGATATTATTTCCGGTCCCTGATGGCGGGTAATGGCGCAGAATGAGCAATTTCCAGAACATCCCCTGACAATTGTTACGGAGTGTTGAATCATCCTGTATGCTGGAATTTCAAGAGTTTCCGGGTGTGGTTTCCTGGTAAATGGCAATTCATAGAGACTGTCGAGTTCGTGGGGGTTCAGTGGTGGAGCTGGAGGATACTGGATGACCCAGTGGTTTTGCTGTTTCTGGAGAAGCGGCCGTGGGGAGGCACTTCGCAGGTGATTATCAATTTCTTTTTCAGCGTCAAGAAAGAGTTGTTTGTTGGCTGTAATTTGTGAAAATGACGGAAGAATTGTCAGTTTCCTGGAATTTTTTAATTCTTTATGCGGAAAGTGTTCAGCAAGTTGCCTTTCGGTCATTCTCCGGCATGTTCCGGCAATTCCGTGCAGATCCCCGTCTTTTTGGAGTCTTTGGGCTATTTCCAGAATTGCTCTTTCTCCCATGCCGAAAACAAGGATATCAGCTTTGGCATCGGTGAGAAAGGAACCTCTTAATCTATTCTGTTTGTAATCGTAGTGAACAAAACGACGAAGAGAGGCTTCTACACCGCCAAGAACTATTGGTGTACCTCGATAGGCTGATCTGGCAAAGCTGGTGTACACCAGTGTCGCTCTATCAGGTCGATGACGATCTTTTTTCTCTTTTACTTTTCTCCAGGGGTTGCCGTTCGGGGAGTAGTCATCACTATTTCTGACTTTACCATTTCCGGTGTAATTAGCAACAATGGAATCAAGGCATCCTGCTGTAATACCACAGAAAAGTCTTGGGGGTGGAAAACTGCGAAAATCGCTGTCTGTATCAATGCGAGGTTGGGAAAGAATGGCGACTCGATACCCCTGGCTCTCAAGAAGTCGTCCGATAAGGGCGACACCAAAAGCCGGATGGTCAATGTAGCTGTCACCTGTTATGAGCAGAATGTCAAACCATGACCAGCCCCTCCCCTTGCATTCTTTCCAGGAAATGGGCAGGGGAAGGAGCTGCTGCTTGGTAGCCATGTTACTTGAAGACGTTCATCAGGTCTGCATTGAAAATCATGTGGGTGGCAATGGATGCCGCATATCCAAGGGCTATGACAGGTGTCCATTTGAGATGAGCTCCAAAGGTATATGTCCCTCGGGCTGATCCCATCAGAGCCACTCCGGCGGCAGAACCAATGGAGAGCAGACTGCCTCCGACTCCGGCAGTCAGCGTTACGAGGAGCCACTGGCCGTGAGACATGTGCGGGTTCATTGTCAATACTGCAAACATGACGGGAATATTGTCAACAACAGCTGAAAGAATACCGACAATGACATTGGCTGTAGTTGGCCCCATGTCGTGGTAAAGAAAAGAAGATACGGAGGCCAGATAACCGAACTGCGAGAGTCCACCGACACAAAGGATTACGCCGTAAAAGAAAAGGAGCGTGTCCCATTCGGCCCTGGCCACCTTTTTAAAGAGATCAAAAGGGTCAGGTTTGGTGTGATAGGTCTGGTGGGCGAGAGGGTTGTCGTCAACATCATAGTTGCGATGTTCTTTTATCTTCAGAAAATAGGAGAAGAAACCAAGATATCCAAGGCCGAGCATCATTCCTGCAGCCGGGGGAAGGTGAAGAAAATTGTGGAAAGATACAGCTGTCGTAATAGTCAGAAGAAAAAGGAAAATAATTCGTTTTGCTCCAAGTTTCATCATGTATTGATCTTTGCCTGGCTTTGGTTGTTTTTTGGCGATGGCAAAATTCATGAAAATTGCAGGAACGAGCCAGTTGACAAGTGAGGGAAAGAAAATATCAAAAAATTCGTGGAATTTAACCACACCTTTCTGCCAGACCATGAGTGTTGTAATGTCTCCAAAGGGAGAAAAGGCTCCCCCGGCATTGGCTCCAATAACAATATTGATACAGGCGACAGCCACAAATTTCTTGTCATTCCCTCCAACAGCCATGACAACTGCTCCCATAAGCAGAGCTGTTGTCAAGTTATCGGCAACAGGAGAGATTAAAAAAGCCAGAAGACCAGTGAGCCAGAAAACCACGCGCAATGAAAAGCCACGGGAAATCAGCCATGAACGAAGTGCCTGGAAGACATTTCTTTCATCCATTGCATTAATATAAGTCATAGCAACAAGGAGAAAAAGAAAAAGTTCGGCATATTCCAATAAGTTATGGCGAATTGCTTCTTCTGCTGCAGTATGGTTGCCGAGACTGCTGAAGGTGATGGCTACAAAAATCCAGATTATTCCGGCTGCCAGGAGAACCGGTTTTGATTTTCGCAGGTGGAGTTGTTCCTCAAAAATAACAAGAGTATAAGCCCCAATAAAAAGAATGAGCGAAAAAATACCTAAAAATGACCCACTAAGTGCAGTTGTATCAATTGCGCCATGTGACTCGCCGGCGAATGCTCCGGTGGCCAAAATGAGGAGAAAAACTGCCAGCAACACTGTTTTCATTTGTAGAATTCCCGGATAAATATTGATATTGATTGTGAATAACTGCTGCAATTATAGCAACAGAATGCGGCCATAGCAAGGAGAGTCATGATTAACTTGTATTTCTTATCAGTTCTGGTGATACATGGCTTTGTATTGTTTATTGAGAATTGATCCACGCCGCATTTTCAAGAACATTGTGTCAGTTTTGAGAAAAACTGTAGAATACAAACAATGAGTTAATTCTCAGTAAATGAGCAGAATTTACGACACAATGTTCACCTAAAGTCAGTCCAGACGACGCCATCTTCTGCAGTATTTCGGTAGTAAATATAGGTCACTGTAATTTACTGTCAGGTAAGCGCAGACTCCGGGAACTTTGAAGCTGTCACCGCCTGAACTGATGGAGAAATACAGGCTAACCCTGGATCAAAAGGGAAAAGACAGTTCCCCGTTGTAGTGTCTCTGATCATTTACTCCATACCTTGTTCCACAACGGGGAAGAGGAAATAACAAGTTATTCTGCCGCCGGGAGATATTGTGTCAGGGGGCAATCCCTGCAACTGCCCTTTGGCAGGTCAGAAGAGTTATGGACAATATCGACGAGCGCAGCAACGGCTGTTTTGCTGTCTGCGTAGATATGCTCCACACCGATTTCATCAATCAGTCCTGTTCTTTCCATTACAGCCATAACCTGTCCTTTGACCCCACAGACAGCAAAACCGAGCCCGGCTCCACGAATTCTTTTGCAGAGCATTTCCAGGGCTTCCTCTCCTGAAGCATCCATATCGTTGATTCCTCTGGCGTCAAGGAGGATATAGCGGAGATCCGGGCGTTCGTTTCTGAATTTTGCAACCTGTTCATCGAGGTAGCTGGCGTTTGCAAAAAAGAGAGCACCGTCAAAACGTACTACAGCAATGTGCCGGCAACCTTTGAGCCTGTAATATTCCGCACTTTTGAGCACATTCTCCTCATTGAGAGAGAGGCTGGCTACAACGGGATGCATGGATTTATAGAGGAAAACCGTCATGGAAAGGGCTACGCCGACCATAATTCCCTTGTCAAGATGTGGTGCAAAATAGAGGGTAACCATAAAAGTGATGATGGAGATAGCTCCATCATACCACTGGGCTTTCCAGGAATGGATAAATCCTCTGATATTCACCAGACCGATAACTGCCATCATAATAACAGCTGCGAGAACTGCCTGGGGAAGATGGTAGAGCAGGGGTGTGAAAAAAAGAAGAGTTATGACCACCATACATGAGGTTACGACCGATGAGATGCCGGAAACAGCGCCTGCCTGCAGGTTTACAGCAGAGCGGGAAAATGATCCTGAAACTGAATAACTGGAACCGATTGAGCCGACAATGTTTGCCAGTCCCTGGCCGATCAACTCCTGGTTTGGGTCAAGTTTCTGTCCGGTCTGTGCCGCCATGGCTTTGGCAATGGCTATTGCTTCCATAAAGCCGAGAAGAGAAATAATTATGGCGGTCGGCAGTAGTTTAAAGAATTTTTTGGTGTCAAGTTCCGGGATCTTGAAAGTTGGCAGACCTTCCGGAATTTTGCCGACAACAGCTCCCCCACCAGTCAGCAGAAGACTGGACGTATCAAGTTGGGAGTTTCCGACTTTCAGTCGCCATGTTTTACCATCAGTCTGTATTCCTTTCGGAACTTCATTCTTGAGATAAAAGAGATTTTTACCACTGTCTTTTTTCTTTGCAAATTTCAATGATCGCAGATCTTCTCGCAGGAGATGGTTGCGGTGTTTGACCTCTTCGATCCGGTTAGTCAGAATGGCGATCCTGCTTTCAATATGGATTTGTTTTATGGATTTTCCATGACCTTCATGCTGTTTTTTGCTTTCTTCATCGAGCTGGTTGCTGGCAGTAGCTCTTTCTTTGCTGAGAGTCTGGATCTCTTCTATGGTTTTATTAAAATCCATGATCTTTTTTGAGATTTCAGATGAAACAAAAGACGAAACAGAAGTCCGCCGATCATCATTAAAGCCGGTGAAGTAGGAAATAATAGTGGTGATTGCCACGGCAATGAGCACATTGGGAATGCGTGGATTGATTTTTCGCAGGAAGACCATGATAATCACTGCGGCAATCCCATAAATCAGTGTTGGAATATGGGTATAATCAAGTGCTGCCCGGGCAACACGGACTATTGTTTCATAATGGTGTGGAGCCTTGTCCACATAGACTCCGAAAAATTTAGAAAACTGCGAAGATGCAATTATGATTGCGGCCGCATTGGTAAAACCGTTTACGACAGGGTGGGAGAGAAAATTAACCACGAGTCCGAGCCGCAGAACCCCCAGGGAAAACTGGAAGATCCCCACGGTGAGAGCCAGAACAATTGAATAAGTAATGAACTCAGATGAACCTGCGGTGGCAAGTGGCTCCAGGGATGCTGCAGACATAAGAGAAACGACGGCAACGGGACCTGTGGCCAGCTGTCGACTGGAACCGAAAAGTGCTGCAACCATCGGGGGAAGAAAGGCAGCATAGAGTCCGTAATAGGCTGGGAGTCCTGCGAGCTGGGCATATGCCATGGATTGTGGGATGAGTACCAGAGCGACGGTAATGCCTGCCAGCAGATCAGTCTTGAATTTACCGGTATCGTAATCCTTGAACCAGTTGAGGAAGGGAAAAACTATACAAATCATGAAGTCACCTCATATCTTGAGTCGGCTATGTAAACGAGTACATGGCCTGTGAATTATTTACGTTTTGAACTGAATGGATTTACAGCAATTTTGCAGACAGGACAGGCCTGTATGAAAAATATTGTGGAAACCATTTTTCGCAAATGTGGACAAGTGTGGCTGTAACAGAGACTGTTCCCCGAAGGTTTTCAAATTTTTCGTCAGACGAAAAGCAGGGATGAATCCGTTTGCAGAAACGGTCCTCCTCAAGTATTTTTTTCCGGTACTGCTCAATGTATTCTGCTCAGTTGAGGTGGAATACAAACCAGATTGCCGGGAATACTGCCTGAACGAAAGGTTTGAACGGGCCGGTAATGAGCCATGAACAATCACCTGCTGAAAAGCCTGAATACAACTCGGCCATTCGACATGATTTTTCATTTGTAAACTCCTTTCAAAAATATAAAATGGAAGGGCGTTAGCCCTTTAAATTGCAAACAAATATGGTAATCGGTTTTATGTAAACCGGATTTTTCAGAAATGATAGTCAAAGCGCTCTTGAAAAGAATGTCAAGAAAAATGGTATCAATGACAGGATGGTCGATTCGTTTTTTATTTCACATGGGAAATGAAGTTGAATATGATACTATGTAAGCACAAGGCCACCTTGAAAAATTGCCTTTTCGCCCGATCTCTGCCTCACAGGAAAATGAAAAATGCTCAAATATAACAAATATGCTGCGCTTTTTAATATTTCCGGCCCTTGACCTCGAACGAAAATTACAATTATTCAAGGAGCTTATAAATGTGAATTCCCGTATGTTTTATTTCAGAAATCGGACGGCCGATGGAATACCTTTGAAGGAGAAGGAGAGACGAAGTTATGTTGAACCGGAATGTGTTGAGAGTAGTTTTAGCAGATAATCATTCTCTTATAAGGCATGGTATCAAAAAACTGATTGAAAAAAACAGTGAGTTGGAAGTTGTGGGAGAGGTGGGGAACGGAGAAGAACTGCTTCGATTTTTAGAGAGTCATTCAGCAGACTTGATTGTTCTTGATATATCCATGCCGGGAATTGGCGGGACAGAAGCTGCCGCAACAGTGAAAAAGAGGTATCCATGGATCAAGATTCTCATGCTGACAATGCATACCAGCCAGCAGGTTTTTTATAATGCAATGATAGCCGGAGCGGATGGTTATCTGCTGAAGGATGATTCGGACGAAGAATTGCTGGTTGCCATCGAGCGTGTGAAAAGAGGAAAGAACTATATTTCACCAAGTCTGGCGGATGATTTTACTGATGATGTTATTGAGATGTATCGTAATGGTAAAAAGAGTCCTTTCAGAGAATTGACAAAAAGAGAAAAAGAAATTCTCCAACTGGTTGTAAATGGGTTTACGAGTAAAAAAATGGCAGAACATCTCGGATTGAGTCCGAGGACCGTTGATCACCATCGTTCAAATCTCCTGAGAAAACTCAATAAGAGAAACAGTGCTGATTTAGTTAATTATGCCGTAAGAAACGGATATATATCCACTTGATCAGCAGGACTGGGAATTGCTTTTTATTTTTCTATGCTCCTCGGAGTCTACGCTTACCTGAAGTCGAACAAAAAATCTCATTTCTGGACAGACACTAAAAAACATTTTTCTATTCTATCCACGAGTATATATAATAATGCTGTAGCACTGGAATAAAACTGGGTATTTTTACCCAGTAAAAAACAGGTATTTCCACCAGTTGTTTTTTTTGCCGGGAAGGATACTAATAAGGTTTTTATAGGAGAATTATTCTTGGAAACCTTTTTGGGGCAATAAACAAATGAATAAAAAAGAACTGGTGGAAAAAATAGCGGCAAAAAGAGGTATAAGCAAGGCAAGTGCCGCCAGGGCGCTGGATGCGGTTCTGGCTACAATGACTGGTGTAATGGAGAAGGGGGAGCGGGTTACAATAACCGGATTCGGTTCTTTCAGAGTAATAGAACGGGTTGAAAAAAGAGGACGAAATCCCCAGACGGGGCAGGGCATCATTATCCCTGCCCGGAAAGTGGTGAAATTCAAACCGGGTAAAAATCTGTTTGAACGGATTCAATAAGCCGCGCCTTATCGGTGAACAGATTTTCTGTTGACAAGTAATATCAGAAGGAGAATTCCTGAGCCAACCATGACACTGCTGAGCAGTTGGCCCATTGTGAGAAGATTGAAAAGATAACCAAGTTGTTGGTCGGGTTCTCTGAAATTCTCGAGAATTATTCTGAAAGAACCGTAAAGAACCAGAAAAAGAGCAAAAATAGAACCATGGGGCCAGGAGGATTTTCCCCATGGTTTTGATCTGAGCATCCAGAGTATCACGAAGAGAACAAGGCCTTCAAAAAACGCTTCATACAGTTGAGAGGGGTGGCGGGGAGTATTACCACCACCGGGGAAAATCATTGCCCAGGGGACATCAGTTTTTCGGCCGAACAGTTCTCCATTGATAAAATTACCGATTCTGCCGAAACCGATTCCCAGGGGAATCGTGGCAACATAGATATCTGCTGTTTTCCAGAAATTCAGTTTTTGCCTTCTGCAATAAAACCAGCCCCCGGCAAAAAGAGCTATGCATGCCCCGTGAAACGACATGCCGCCACTCCAGGTTGCCGGTATCTCAAGGGGATGGGCCAGGTAATAAGAAAAATTATAGAAGAGAACATATCCAAGCCTGCCACCGATAACCACACAGAGAATGAGGACAAGGTTGAGGTTTTCAAAATGGTTGGCCAGCCTGCTGTACCTGAACTCCCGTATCTGTTTTCGCACCAGAATATAGGTGGCGGAAAACCCGAGAACATACATCAGGCCATACCAGCGAACGTGCAGTGGTCCAATGGAAAAGATGACAGGATCTATTTGAGGAAACTGAAGAGGGGACATGTATCGGTCATTTTTTTTTGTGGTTGGAATAATTTTTTGTAAATCTATCGCCGTTTCTGCGTAAGTGCACCTGGAGTACAGAGATCGCCGCCGGTGTTACTCCGGATATTCGTGAAGCCTGACCAAGAGATAGAGGGCGAACGGCGGTAAGCTTTTCCACCACTTCATTGGAAAGACCGGAGAGTTCGGAGTAATTCAGGTCTTCAGGCAGTCGCATGGACTCCATTTTTTTAAACCGTTCCACCTGTTCCTTCTGGCGGGCAATATAACCTTTGAATTTTATCTGCAGCTGAATCTGTTCACAGACACTGCTTTCAGTGATTCTTGTCACGTTTTCCAGGGCTGTTGCTGAGAGGGGAAGATCAAGAAAAGCGTGGATCGTCATTTCGGGACGGCGCAAGAGATCGGCAAGGGAACATTTCTGTCTTAAGCTGGTTGTTCCTGTAAGCTCCAGGGCTCGATTGAATTGATCCGTGGGTTTTATGGTAATGGATTCCAGGGTAGCTATGCCCGAAGCGATCGCCTCTTCCTTTTCAAGAAAGATGTCGAATGCATTTTGGTTAACCAGACCCATGGTAAAACCGATACGGGTAAGACGTGAATCTGCATTGTCTTCACGGAGAAGGAGTCGGTATTCAGCCCTTGAGGTAAAGAGTCGATAGGGTTCCCTGGTGCCCAGGGTTACCAGGTCATCCAGAAGAACACCTATGTAAGCTTCGGAACGGTCAAGAACAAGGGGTTCCTGGTTACGGATGGAGCGACAGCCGTTGATTCCCGCTATCAGTCCCTGGGCAGCAGCTTCCTCGTAGCCGGAGGTTCCGTTGATCTGGCCCGCGAGAAAAAGGCCTTTTATTTTTTTTGTTTCCAGTGAAGGCATAAGACCCACAGGGTCTATGTAATCGTATTCGATCGCGTACCCGGGACGTATTATGATTGCATTTTCGAGTCCTTTGATACTGTTGATCATGGCCTGCTGGACAACCAGAGGCAGACTGGTCGGCAGGCCGTTTGGATACACTTCCACCGTGTCCAGCCCTTCCGGTTCCAGAAAAATCTGGTGCCGTTTTTTTTCGGGAAAGCGCATAACCTTGTCTTCAATCGATGGACAATAGCGGGCGCCGATCCCCTCGATTATTCCACTGTACATGGGGGACTGATCTATGCCGCCGCGGATAATTTCATGTGTTTTTTCATTCGTATAGGTGATATGACACGGGAGCTGTGGGAGGGTATAATTTCCTTTTGAGGAAAAGGAAAAATGGGCAGGAGGAAAATCACTTTGCTGTTCTTCGAGCTCAGAATAATTGATGGAGCGGGCATCAAGGCGCGGGACTGTTCCGGTCTTCATTCTTCCCACAGAAAAACCGTTTTCAACAAACCACTCGGCCAAAGCTGTGGAAGGCGCATCTCCGAGTCGTCCGGCGGGAAAATTTTTCAGACCGATATGAACAAGTCCATTGAGAAAAGTGCCGGTGGCAACAACGACAGCCCGGGCACCGATTTTTTCATTCAGGGAAGTGGTAATACCGTATACTCTTTTGTTTTTGATAAGCAGACCGGTTACCATTGTCTGGCTGACAGTGAGATTTTCCTGGTTCTCGATAACCGATTTCATCCGCAACCGGTAAAGCAACCTGTCTGCCTGGGCTCTGGAGGATCGTACTGCCGGGCCTTTGCTGGTGTTGAGTTTGCGGAACTGAATGGATGTCGCATCGATGTTTCTTGCCATCTCTCCCCGAGAGCATCGATTTCCCGAACCAGATGTCCCTTGGCAAGGCCCCCGATAGCAGGATTACAGGACATGGCGCCAATAGTGTCGGCATTGATGACGGTGAGCAATGTTTTGCAGCCGAGCCTTGCTGCAGCGAGGGCTGCTTCACAACCGGCATGCCCGGCACCCACGATAACGATATCAAATTGTTTTTTCATTTTTCCCACCAGATAAGGGCCCATCGGGGCGGGTGCACTCGTTCAACAGTAATCGCGTGACCTTTTTTGTCGACAATGTTTTCGGTGATGTATTGTTCCAGCAGTTCCAGTTCCCCGGCGTTGAGATCATTGAACATCCATCTGTAGGAATCAAGTGCCGCTTCCATGTTTTCATATGTTGTTGTCCTGTCCAGAGTCAGAACTGAGACATTGGCATGGATTCCGAGAGTGTACAGGATGTTGAGTGTGTATATATAGTCAGGTCCGGGGCTGAAATCACGGCCGATAGCCTGAAAGGCATGTTCATCAAATGGAGTCGCTCCGATTCTGTCGCTGATGAAGATGTATTTTCTGCCGTAGTGGTTGATTTTTTCCAGAGCGGCAGGAAGATTTTCAACCCCCATCGAGCGGGAAGCGATGGCAATATCGTGGGGTTCCAGAGACAGGCTTTCCCAGTTGTCTTCCCAGGAACACTGGATGGTAGTTATATTGGAGATATTCTCTTCTCTCGCCAGGTTGTTGAGGGTTGAGAGCATCTGAGCAGAAAAGTCCAATGCGGTGACATTCTTGACATGCCTGGCAATGGGAATAGCAAGAGTGCCGGGCCCACTGCCTATATCAAGAACCGTATGATTTTTTTTCAGTGGCAGTTGTTCGAGAAAAAGCGAGGTGTAGCGGGAATCCTTATTTCGTTTTGCAAATGAGCTGGCCTTCCTGTCCCATTGCTCCGGACCTTTGCTCTTCCAGCCTTTTTTCTGCATGGCATTGGCCCGAAGGGTCGGCCAGTCGATGTCTTCAAATGTTTTTGGTGAGGTGGCTGACATTGCGAAACTTGAATCCTGGTCTGATTTTCAACGAACCGTTATACAGTATAAAAAACTATTATTGTACTACAGACGGTCACCTGGAACGTTTAACGTTGGGACAATAGCATAGCAGGAGAGGTTCTGCAATATCCGTGCATTGGGGAAGGACAAAAATGTTTGACAGCGGGAGATATATATGGTTAATATTCACCTCTTGTAATGAGTACATAATGCCACCGGCTACTGCTGATAAAGTGCAATTTTAAGATGGCAGGGGTGAAAGTCGGTTATCCGGAGCAGCATTTATATTAATAACGAAAACTTCATGGGTAACCATGAATTGTAACGACGAGGTAACAAAATGAGTAAGCGTACTTTTCAGCCAAGCAATATCAAGCGCAAACGTACCCATGGATTCAGGGCCAGAATGAAAACAAGGGCAGGCCGGGCAATTATCAATGCTCGTCGTGCAAGGGGTCGCAAACGACTGTCAGCCTGAATCATTGGAAAAACTTCGACTGCGTAAAAGCGCACTTTTGCGGAAAGGGTGGGAGTTTGAGAGAGTCTACAGCCGGGGCAACCGTTTTCACGGGCATAATTTTACTCTGATCTGTGAACCGAATTTTTTTGGCAGAAGTCGCCTGGGGATCAGTGTACATCACAGGATTCGGGGTGCTGTAAAGAGAAATCGTATCAAGCGCATTATCAGAGAATCTTTTCGGCTGGGGAGGAGACACTATCCGTCAGAGATGGATATAGTTTTTGCCGTCCGCCCGGGGTTTTCTCTTTCCTGCCCTGAAGAAATATGTGAATCGGTGGCTGCCGTGGTCCGGAAAATGCGTAAAAGTTCATGAAACCTGAAATTGCGATACGGAAGTTACCCAGGCTGTTTTTTATTGGACTTGTAAAGGGATACCAGTACTTGATATCTCCCCTCTTTCCTCCCTGTTGTCGTTTTTTTCCCACATGTTCTGTTTACACAATTCAAGCAATAGAGAAGTACGGAGTTATTAAAGGCGGTTTTCTGGGTATTCGACGCATACTCCGTTGTCATCCTTTCTCCAGAGGTGGACATGACCCGGTTGTGTGAGTACCCACAATGGTCTTTCTTTTTTTTATTTTCAGCGTGCCGGTTTGGTGCATAAATTTACGGAAACTGAATGGATACTTATAGAGCGTTTTTGGCGATCGTTATTTCATTTGTAATACTGGTTGGTTATCAGTATTTCTTCGTCGGGTTTGATCAGCCTGTCTCCCCTGACAAGGTGGCGGTCCAGAACGAAAATGTTGCTGAAAAAAATGTAAAATCACCAGCAGCTCAGGAAACTGTGGCACCTGCAGTCCCGGTAAAAACTCACATCGAACCGCCAGCTCCGGTTTATGACCGGGAAGCAAAAAATATAATAGTTGAAACTGATCTCTACAGTGCTTTGCTTTCTGAGGATGGTGGCACAGTAAAAAGTTTCAGATTAAAGAAACACAAAGAGACTCATGATCCTGATTCTCCCGGCATGGAGCTTGTAAAAACAGATGATGACCAGGGGTATCCATTGGAATTTTCATGGGGGAGTGCCCTTGGAAAACGCGTTCTTTATGACAGTGAAAGACAGGAAATTCATCTTTCCAGGGAAAATGGAAAAGCTGTTCTGCGAATGACGGCAAATGGCAGCAATGGCCTGCTCATTGAACGGGAATACTCGTTTGATAATGAGACCTATCTTGTTGATTTGACAATTCGAGTGAAAAACAGTTCTATGAATCCCCTTCAGGGAATTCCTCAGCTGTATCAGATAAACAGCCCTTTTATGGGAAATTCAGGCCCAACCAGCAGGTATCTTTTCAGCGGACCGGTTGCATTTGTGAATGGTGAACTTGAGACGGTTAAAGCAAAAGAGTTTAAAGATGGTCCAAAAACAATAAAAGGTGCAATCGACTGGGCCGGATACGAGGGAAATTACTTTCTCTGCGGGATTGTGCCGATTGACGGGGCCGGCAATTCATTTACCATGGAGGGAGACCAGGATCTGACCAGAATGCAGTTAGCCGGTGATCTTGATACTCTGCAGCCTGGTGGGGTGAAAGAATACAAATATCATCTCTTCTATGGCCCGAAAAAGCTCGAGATGCTGAAGAGCATCGGCTACAACCTGGACAAGGCAGTCAACTTCGGCTGGTTCGATGTAATCGCCAAGCCGACTCTCTGGCTACTCAATAAATTTTACAGTGTTTTCGGTAATTATGGTATTGCCATTATCCTTGTAACCATCCTTTTCAAAGTTCTTTTCTGGCCTATTACCCAGAAGGGGATGAAGTCCATGAAAAACATGCAGAAACTGCAGCCCAAGATGGCGAAAATAAAGGAAAAATACAAGGATGATCCAACCAGGATGAACCAGGAGGTCATGAGCCTTTATAAAACCTATAAGGTCAATCCCCTGGGGGGATGTCTGCCCATGGTTCTGCAGATCCCTGTGTTTTTCGCTCTGTACAAAGTACTGCTGCAGAGTATTGAGCTCAGGCATGCACCTTTTATGCTGTGGATAACAGATCTTTCAGCGCCTGACAGATTGTATCTTGGCTTTGACATCCCGTATCTTGGTGGTTTTCCGGTTCTGACGGTCCTGATGGGGGCTTCCATGTTTCTGCAGCAGAAGATGTCTCCATCCACAGCTGATCCGACCCAGGCTAAAATCATGATGTTTCTACCTTTGATCTTTACATTCATGTTTATAAAATTTGCATCGGGTCTTGTGCTTTACTGGTTCATTAACAACTTGTTGTCGATTCTGCAGCAGGTAATCATTAACAGAGAAACAAAGAAACCGGCAAAAGCCTGATTATTGGATGGTTACTCCATTTCCTGAAAGAAACAGTTTCAGGTGGGGTAGCCTGGATTTTTGCAGAAGGAAATTCAATGTCTCCAGACAAAAAAGATTTTTACGCAAAAGAGGTTACCGGGGCCATCAAAAAGGCCTGTGAAGCGTTAAATGTCCCCCAGGAACGACTTGAAATAGAGGTGGTTGAAACCGGCTCCACAGGTATTTTTGGATTGATCCGGAAAAAAGCTCACATTCGGGTTCAGGTAAAAACGGTGGTTGAGGAGGTTGTCGACGAAATATTTGAAGTAAAGGAAAGGGTTACCGGAAAAAAACCTTCCAGGAAAAAGGAAAAAGAAAGTACTTCCGGGAAAAAAGAAAGAAATCAGCCCTCAGCTGTTACTTCGAAAAAAGTCGAGCCTGTTGTCAAGCCCGGTAAAAAACGTGAGGAACCTCCGCCTGCCCAGGAAGTAAGCGGGGAAAGCATTGAGTTGCTGAAAAAGGAACTGCTGAATATTGTTGAGCTCATGGGATTTCCCTCGACCGTGGAAATAAAAACGGAAGGACTTTCGGTGAACTGTGTGCTGCGTGGAGAATTTGAGGACAAGCTCACGGGACCCGAAGGAAAAACACTCGACAGCCTGCAGTATCTGTTAAGGAAGATTGTCAGTAGAAAAGTTCCGGAACGCCTGAAAATTGCAGTTGATGCAGGTGATTTCAGGCAGCGCCGTCAGGAAGAACTGAAGGTGAGAGCTGTCGAGCTTGCTGCTCTGGTCAAGGAAGATGGGAAAACCCAGATGATTCCCGCATTAAACCCTTCGGAGAGAAGGGTTATTCATATGATTCTCCAGGAAGATAAAGAAATTCGAAGTCGTTCCGTAGGGGATGGGCTGTTCAAGAAAATTCTCATATACAAACCGGGAAAAGGGAACAGGTCCGGTAAAAAACGATCCTCTTCAAGGGAGGGCGCCGGGGCAGGCCTTCCCAGTCAAAGAAAAGCGGAGGTGATAATTCCTGATTGAAGTTCTGTTCCGGCAGCATAGGCTGCATCATCAACAAATGTCCACGGATTCAGAAATATGGTATCCGAGAAAAAAATACAAAGTCGTTTTGGATCCGCAATTTTGTCCGAAAATGATACCATCGCTGCAATTTCCACCCCGCCCGGTGCCGGAGGTATAGGTATAATCCGCATGAGTGGGGACCGCTCTCTTGCTGTTCTGAAAAAAATTTTTGTTGCCAAGGGCTCCCCATCTGACCTGGTCAGTCATCAATTGTATTATGGTCATATCCGGCGCGAACATGACGGTAAAATCTTTGACGAAGTACTGGCAGTTTTTATGGCCTCCCCCGAACATATACCCGTGAGGATGTGGTTGAAATCCACTGTCATGGCAGTTACCTGGTTCTGCAGAATGTCCTTGAACTGTTGCTGGACCTTGGTGTCAGGCTTGCAGAACCCGGTGAGTTTACCAAAAGGGCTTTTCTCAATGGCAGAATAGATCTGACAAGGGCTGAGGCGGTAATTGATGTTCTGGCAGCGAAGACCAGAAAAGGAGTGGATCTCGCTCAGGAACAGCTTTCCGGAGCCCTATTCGACAGAATAGAACCTGTTCGTGACAGTCTGCTCAACATGAGAGCAGTTATAGAAGTTGCTATCGATTTCCCAGATGAAGATGTTGATATTATAAGTGAATATGATTTACTGGCAAGGATCGGCAGCGAGGTTGAAAGACCATTGTTGTATCTTTTGCAGCAGGCGGAACAGGGAAGAGTTTACCGGGATGGTATAACAGTGGTCATTGCCGGTCTTCCAAACGTTGGGAAATCCAGTCTTCTCAATACCATTCTTCAGGAAAAAAGAGCACTGGTCACTGAAATTCCCGGTACGACAAGGGATTCAATTGAAGAGTACGTAGATATCTGCGGAATGCCTGTCAGACTTATTGATACAGCTGGTATCAGGGAAGAGGCCGGCGAGGTCGTTGAAGAACTGGGAATACAAAGAGCCAGGGAGCTCATTAATATGGCGGACCTGGTTCTTTTTATGGTGGACGGATCCAGACCGCTTGAAGATGGCGATATTACTCTTTATCAATCAGTGTCCCACAAACCGGTTCTTGTCGTGATCAATAAAATTGATATTGCCGAAAATGACGATGTTGATTTAAGAAAATTGTCGAAAGACTGCAGGAGCGTGTCTGTTTCCGCCAGGGAACAGTACAATATTGATATCCTGAAAGACCAGATATTCAAAACTATTACAGCTGGTACGGATCAATGGGAAGAGGGCGGCTGCGCCCCCAACCTGAGGCATAAACTTGCCCTGGGAAAAGCCCTGGATGCATGTCGGAGAGCAATAAATACCCTGTCTGCTGGACTGACCATTGATTTAATTGCAGTGGATCTTCAGGACTGTCTGGATCATTTGGGTGATATTGTCGGGCTGACGACAACCGAAGATATTCTGGATGTAATATTTGAACAATTCTGCCTGGGGAAGTGACCTGCCGGCTGCTTCCCCGTTATCCAGGGATTCCTGATTACTCTTTTGATAATACCAGAATCTCACGGATCAGGCTGTCTGCCCCGTCTGCGATCTGATCGACACGGGAGTCGAGCATATAACATGGAGTTGTCACCAGTCTGTTTTCACGGTCGACTACTATTTCTCCATGACCTGTGGCAGTATGTGTCCCACCCATTTTAACTATATTCTCCTCCACCTGAAGGTCATTTCCCAGGGTAACTTTTGCCCCGTTTATCAATTTTGCAAGAATAACAGGAGCAATACAGAGAGCCCCAATGGGTTTGCCTGCCCTGTGGGTGTCAGTAACTGCTTTTTCAACTGATTTTTCAACTGTACAGTCAGAACCGTCAAAAGCAAAAGTCGAGAGGTTTTTTGCTGCCCCGAAACCTCCCGGTAATACGAGAGCATCATGATTTTCGGGTGAATAATCCTGGAGACTTTTCACATTTCCCCTGGCTATTCTGGCAGATTCAACGAGGATATTACGTTTTTCCTCAGTCGGTTCACCTGTGATGTGATTGATCACATGGAACTGTTCCCTGTCGGGCGCATAACATTGAAATTCAGCTCCAGCCCGGTGAATGGCAAGAAGAGTCAATGTTGCCTCGTGAATTTCCGCACCATCAAGATGACCACATCCGGAAAGAACGACTGCAATGGATTTTTTGTCTTTCATTTTTATCTCCTTCACTCCGAGGTTTTTAAACGGCCTGTTTTCATGAATTTAACCAATACTCTTTATCCCTTGCTCTCAAGTTCCTTCAGGAGTGCCTGCGCCTCGGAACGTTCTCTGAAATTCTTTTTTGATTTCAATGATTCTTTTACCGATACCAGGGCATTGGCCTTTTCTCCGTTTCCATATTGGGCAAGTGCAAGATGATAGAGGATTACAGGGTCACCAGATCGGTTTTCCAGAGCCTGTTTGAACTGGGAGATGGCAAGAGTATAGGACTTTCGCTTGTAATGAACCCATCCGAGGGTATCTGCAATCTGGGGTTGTTTTGGATAGGCTTGCTTGGCCTGCATGGCAAGACGAAGCGCTTCACCCAGATCACCGTTTTCTTCAGACGCTATAAGCCATGCAAGGTTATTGGCGGCAGTGGGTATGTTTGGCTGGGTTTTCAGGACTTCGGTGTAAAGCTTTTTAGCCTCACTATTTTTGTTTTGTTTTTCATAAATGGAGGCAAGCCCCATTTTAGCCACAATAGAATCAGGGTGTTTTTCCAGAATTGTATTGAATTCTTTCCGGGCGTTTTCAAGTTGGTTGAGTCGGGTGAAGAGTTTGGCAAGGAAAAGGTAAGGTTGTGGATTATCGGGTTGCAGTGTTTTTGCCTGGTTGAAAGCTTCAATGGCTTTTTCAGGCTGGTTATTCCTGGTGTACAGTTCTCCTAAAAGAAGGTAATGTCCGCTGAATTTATTGTTTTTGATATGTTGTTTTACAAAGTCAATGCTCTTGCCGATATCATTATTGGTTGAAAGAGCTGCCAATAGCGCCAATGTTTTTGAACTTTGTGGTACAACTTTAAGCAGCCGTGCCAGGGACTCCCTTGCCTTTTCACGATCGTTCATACCAAGGTAGGCGATACTGAGACTGCTGATCAGTTCAGGATCACCCGCAACCTGTTTCTCAATACCACGGATAAGTTTGATTGCTTTTTCATACTCCTTAGCCTGTACCAGGGATTTGACGAGTATCTTTACAGCAATAAAATTATTCGGATTGATTTTCAGAGAAATGGAGGCTTCTTTTCGGGCCCTGAGACTTTCCCCCTGCATGAGAAATATTTGAGCGGCAAGTGCGTGGTAACGATCATTGGTTGGAGTGTTTTTTAAAGCCTGTTCAATACTTTGTTGAGCAAGATTTTTCTCTCGGTTACGGAGATGTGCAAGAGCTGAATAGTAAAATGGCTCACCCCATTCGGGATAATTTTTCAACAGGGGTGTGAGAATTTCAAGTGCTTCCGTGTTTTTTCCCTCATTGATTGCAAACCGGGCTTTGAGCAGATTTGCGCCGCCATTGGCAGGGTTGGTTGCCAGGATGCTCTCCATGAGTTCACGGGCTTTTTCAAGGTCTTTTTGCTCGAATTTTAATGTGGCGATTTTTACTGTAACCTGATTATTATCAGGAAACCTTTCCTCTGCTTTTTTCAATATTTCTTCGGCATCGTTGTATTTTTTCTGTTTCTGGTAAAAATCTGCTAACATGAGGTGGAGCTGAACAGAATCGGGTTTTATTTCAAGAGCCTTGAGAAGAGCATCTCCAGCTTTATCAAAATTACGACGTTTTATGTGAAAATTGGCAAGTGTGGTGTAGAGCTGAACATTTTCAGGGAATCGTTCTGTCATTATTTTTAACTGGTTGTGAAATGCCTGTTCATTCCGGCTCTGATCGAAAAGGGTTAATAAGGAACGATGATTGGAAAAAGTGTCGGGAGCCAGGTCAATGGCTTTACGAAACATTTTCTCCCCTTCTTTCCATTTTTTCTGACTGGCAAAAATCCGGCCTTTGATATTGTAAAGTTTGTCGTTTTCCGGATCCTTGTTTATAGCCTTATCCACATTTTCAAGAGCCTTGGTGAAATGACCTTCAATGAGTTCGATATTGGCAATAAGGGCCAGGGCTTCTGGATATTCGGGGTCTTTTTCAAGGACCCGCTCAACGTATGTACGAGATTCCTTGGTATTTCGAGACAGTAAATAAAACTCTGCCACTTTTACCCCCGCATCAAGGTTTGAAGGATCAAGACCTGCTGCTCTCTGCAATTCACGGAATGCTCCTTTCGGGTCACCATTTTTCAGAAGAAGCAGGCCAAGCTGGTATCTGGCATCTGCGTACTTCGCGTCAAGTTGAATGGCGTTTTTGAGTTCAAGAATCGCGGATTTTTGATCATCAATTTTTACATATTCCAGAGCACGCTGGTAATGTTTTATCTTCTTCTGTTCAGGGTTTGAACATGCTGTGAGAGTCAACAGGAGTGAGAGCAGGATAAAAAGTCCGGCAAAATGTCGCAGAGTCATAAGAAACCTTGAGTTAAGAATTATCATTAAAGAAAAGACAGAGTGTCTGTCACTTTTCATTCGGTTCCGCAAAATTGGCAGACATAAAAAACTTGTTCTAGTTTAAAGGAAAAATATGAGTTTTCCTATCGAAAAATAAGATATGATAAAGGTTGACACAATATTGATGCAATTTAGACCTGATACCTGCAACTGGCAAGTTCAGTGGAGGAATAAGTATCAATGGCGCAGACGGTTTGAGATGTTATATTTCATTATTAGCGAACCGCGGCGATCTTGCAAGACTTCGAATTTAATGAAATTCTACGCTTCTGAGGGTAAAGAAATTGAAAAAATATTTTTTATACATTCAAATTATGAGTGCATAAAGGGTGCATTGTGGTAGCTAACATATTGATATTGAATAAATTATTATTATTTTTTCCTGATCTGCATGGTTTGTGACAGAAATTAAGTGACTTTATGGTCAGGCTATTAAGTGACAAAAAATCAAAGATATGATTTACTGTGTCCTAACCAAATATTACTGATCAGGATTTTGAAGATAAATCTGATCGTTTTATATCTGTCCAGATGAGGTTCAAAAATGCCCAGTAGAATCCTTTTTGTTCATGTTTGTATCGTTGTCTTTCTTTTTTCTGTTCCATTGGCTTTCGGAGCTCAATCAACAGCAGATGTTCCTGTCACAAAAGAGTTGCGGGAAAAAGCTCTGAAGGACATTCTTGGAAAAACGAAAGAACTTCCAAAGATTGAAAAAGAGTATGTAATCGGTCATGGTGATTATCTTCGGGTGCAGGTTTATGGTGAGGGCGATATGGCCGCTGCAGATATTTCCATCGGTGGAGAACCAAGGTCTGCCGACGCGCCCCGTCAGGGCAGAGGTGTAAAGGTACAACTCGATGGGCGTATTTCCCTCAAACATATCGGTGATGTGGAAGCAGTCGGGCTGACGTTAACACAGCTGGCTGATTATCTCAAAATCTTGTTTGCAACTGTATTTGATGATCCGGTTGTGACGGTTGTTCTGGAGCAGAGTAACAGCCAGAGATATACTGTTATGGGAAAGGTTGCTAACCCTGGGATATTCTTTATTGATTATCCGATTACCCTGGTACAGGTTATAGCCCGGTGCGGTGGATTTACTGAATGGGCTAATTCAGAGGTTACAGTCGTCAGAAAGGGGGCGGAAGAAAACAAACTTTTTAAAAAAAATATAATGAAATTTGATTATGATGATTTTCTGGAAGGAAAAAAGGTAGAAAGGAATATTTTTATAAAATCAGGTGATTATATTATCGTGCATTGATGACATGGAGGGCTGTCTGATGTCTGTTAAATTCTATGTAACCAGGATTTCTGTTGGAGTAATATGCCTGGCTTTTTTGAGTCCTCTTGTTTCTTCTGCAAGGGAAAACAGCCTGACTGGAGGAATGAGTGTTTCCTATGATTACAATACCAGATCTAAGGATAAAATTGCTGATGATCCTGCCACATCTGTAGATGAATCTCTCCAGAATGGTGACAGGAATTATCGCAGTATTACTATTACTCCCCTGGTGAAATTCATTTCCAGAAGCGAGAGAGACAGTCTTGAATTGCGGAGTGCACCGGGGCTGAAATATGATATCAGGGAATCAGAAACAAACTGGGATTATGACCTGTATGCGGGAGCAGACCGTTTTTTTACGAAAGCCTGGCAGATACGACTCTCTGATTCTTATGTCAAAACAGATTATTTTCAGACCAGTTTCTCGGGCAACCAGGGAGCAACCGATTCCGGGGAAAATGTTGTGACATCAGGATCTGATGAACTCTCTCCTGATCTCGGCAGGAGACGATACTGGACCAATACCCTGAGCCTGTTTTCTGATTACACCTATTGGGAAGACAGCCTTTTTCAGGTTGGAGTCAATTATGTGGCCTTAAGGAACGACGATACCGGCGTCAATGGATATGATGATTATGACAGATATACATTGAGCCTTCGCAATGAACATCGGTTTACATCCATCTGGAAAACAATTACTGATCTGAGTTTTGTCCGGGGGAATTTGATACAGCTGACCAGCCCATAATATCAGACGTAAATGGGCAGGACATTCAGCAGAATACTCAGGGGTCGGATGATGTGAAGGAATATCGTGCCACGTTGACGGTGGAAAACTATTCGTTTATTAAAAATGTCCTGTCTCTCATGTACAATTACGTCGGTTCCAAATATGATGAAGAGGCACTTAATGACAGTGATATTCATCAGCTGCGTGTCACATGGAAAAAAGATTACTCGCCCCATGTGTACACAATTGTGGGCCTGGGACCCTCATATCAGAAGACGGAAGGGCGGGATGCGGATTGGGGTGCAAATGGTACGGCGGAATGGAACTATGTTCTGGAGCAGGGTAATTTGAATTTTCTGCTTGATAAGAGATATGATGTAAACAATTTTTCAGGAAATGGTGATCGGGGCTTTGTTGATACCTGGGAAACACGGTTTTCTTTTAATCAAAACCTGCTCGAAAGTTTTGGAATGAACGGTTTTCTTTCCTATATTTATGAAAACAGAAAAAGTTCGCAGACAACGCAGGATGCCAGCATCGAATCCGATCAGGCACAGCTTGAGGAATTTTACCGAAACCGATATAGTGCCGGCCTTGGTTTCTCGTATTCTTTTATGAAATATTACAGCGTTGGTCTGAACTATATCTACACAAAACTGGATTCAGAAAGAACTGACGAAGAGTATGATGATCATAGAGTTTTTCTCACTTTTTCCTGGAACAGGGAACTTTACCGCTGGTAACAACCGCAGCCTATGAGAAATACGATACAAATCTTCAGAGTTATAATTGTACTCATTCTTTTTGGATTGACCTGGTACCTGTTGCAGTTGACAACCAGTGTCGCAAAAATAAGCATAAAAAAATCGCTCTCCACTTTTCCCCATGAGATTGGAGAATACCGTCTCTCAAATTCCTTTCAGTCTTCAGCGGCCGTCATTGAAATGCTTGGTGTAGATGATTACATCCAGTATAATTATGTCAATGATCAGGGAGATATCATTAATTTATATGTGGGGTATTACAAGGCTGTCGGTGTTGACGGAGGGTATCATTCTCCCAAAAATTGTCTTCCCGGAGGTGGTTGGGGAATTGATCAGATCAAAACACAAAATCTTGACAGTGGTATAGAGGGTAGAAAGAAGTCAACTGTTTCTGAAATGCTGATCAGGGAGGGGGATAGTTATCGTATAGTTTTCTACTGGTTTCAGAATAGAGGGCGTATTATTGCTTCTGAATACTGGGAAAAGATCTATCTTGTACTTGACGCGCTATTTAAAGGACGCAGGGATGGTACATTTGTCCGCGTAATGTCTATTGTGCCGGGGAAAGATTTAGAAACAACACGTGCCAGGGTTAAACAGTTTTCTGAGCAGGTCATGGTGCTGCTTGAAGATTATCTGCCGGGGGCGAAGATATGATAGTTCGACAACCCGTGTGGAGTGGAAGAAATATTTTTTCAGCCGGGATCCTTCTGGTTGCACTCTTTATTCTCTATTGGCCATTTCTCATAAAACTTGTTGCGGACTGGGGGACGAATGATGATTATTCCCACGGGTATTTCATCCCTGCTCTAACACTGTATTTCATATATCATATTCGTGACAAATTACGGGACCTGACTATCCGACCGAGCTTTTTCGGTTTATTTGTCATTGTTGCAGGACTCGTGCAACTTGTAATCGGAAAAATAGGATCAGAGTTTTTTCTGCAACGCACTTCCTTAATTATAGTATTATACGGTCTGGTTCTCTTTTTTCTGGGCTGGGCCTATTTGAGAAAACTGTTTCTGCCGTTATCCTATCTCTTTTTCATGGTTCCTCTTCCAGCCATTATCTGGAATAAAATCGCATTTCCCATGCAGCTTTTTGCATCGGCTCTCACCGAGAAGGTTGTCTATGCACTGGGAATAGCAATTTATCGTGAGGGTAATGTCCTCCATCTTGCTGAGACAACATTGGAGGTGGTCGCTGCCTGCTCTGGATTACGTTCGCTGATGACCATGTTTGCTCTCAGTGCCGCGCTTGCTTTTCTGTCTTCTCTATCCAGGTGGAAGAAAATCATCCTGCTTCTGTCTGCTGCCCCCATTGCAGTTATTGCAAATATTCTCCGGTTGAGTGGAACAGCCGTACTTGCCTCGCGTTATGGATCCGAAGTCGCACAGGGTTTTCTCCACGAATTCTCTGGGATTGTCGTATTTATGCTTGGTCTCGGGATGCTGGTTGCTGTAAATACCCTGTTGTCGAAAATCGGGAGAAAAATATAGCCATATGGTTTTTCAAACTTTTAATAATTTAGACGGCTATATTTGGCTGTCCGGGAATCGCTGTTATTATTTTAAATAGTTGATTGGTTTCCTTTTTGTGTTTTGATCAACTCCGAAACTTGAGACTATAATTCGAAGAAATAATAAAAATGATTACTTTGAAAATCCATGTAAGTGTAATTATTCCTGCGTATAATGCTGCCGAATTTATTTCCGATACGATTCAAAGTGTTTTGGCGCAAAGTTATCAACAATTTGAAATTGTGGTAGTTGATGATGGGTCAACAGATCTAACAGCATCTATTGTTAAACGCTACCAAGCAAAAAACGAAGGAAAAATTCGTTATGTCTTTCAGGAGAATGGAGGCGTATCTGTTGCTCGGAACACAGGAATTCACTATGCGAAAGGATCTTTAATTGCTTTTTGTGATGCAGATGACTTATGGAGTGTAAATCATTTAGAGGTGTTAACTCAAGTCTTTAAAGAAGACCATTCTTTAGGTTTGGTTCATTCTAATATTATGAAGATTGATATATTTGGTATTGAAAAGGGAGTTCCGGTTCGGGAACCATCTTTGTTATCTGGGTATATTTATGATGCCATCTTTTTACGTCAAGCTGATATCGCGACATCTTCAGTGATTTTTCAGAAAAAATGTATAGAACAAATCGGAAATTTTGACATTTATTTAAGCTTTTTAGGTTGTGAAGATAGAGATTTCTGGTTGCGATTAACTCGGAAATATCCGGTTAAGTATGTCGATCAAGTTTTAACGTTCTATCGAGTGAGGAATAATAGTCTTAGCAGAAATCAATCGAAAATGCTGAAAGCACGACTATATGTCATTGATAAGTATACATCTGAGAATAGAAAAGATCAGCAGTTAAAAAAAAGTGCATTAGCACGTGTCTATCGCGATTTAGGAGACCAAGCATTGATGCAACACGATTTTGTCTGTGCCAGAAACCATTATCAAAAATCATTAGGATATAAAATATGGAATCGCTGGGCTTGGATTAATTTAATTAAGGCCTTTTTTAAAATAAATGTGAGATATATGCACTAATTGGAAAACAAATACTGGTAAATATTGTTAGATTTAAATTGAAAGGTACTGAGATAGTAACTAGACTTTGGGGCAATATGCTTACAACAATCCCTGTGGAAAATGGTTCGCTAATTTTTTTCCCTTGTGCAATTTCCTGATCATAATTCTGAAAAAGTACATAATTTACACTCTTGTTTTTTCTTCAAAATCATTTCAATTTTTCCAGCCATTAATTCCTGACAATGTACTGTATTCGTTGGATATCCATCTTACAGGTAATAATTACTTCATTTTTCCATGGAAAGAGCATACACTATATGGATAGGAAAGTTGTTTTCCCGAAATAAAGAAACATTGTTCTGCTTTCTTGAGAAGTGTGTAGTGGCGGATTGGTTTGCTGAAAAACCTGCCGGGAGGAGACGACAGATGGCTAAAAAAATGCGTTTGGGGGAGTTACTGGTTGCGGAGAATCTTGTCAAGCAAGATGTTGTAAATGATGCTTTACGGGTACAGGTTGGTGGAAACAGGAGGCTGGGGAGTATTCTGGTTCGTATGGGAAAACTTTCGAGCGACGTTCTGGCAACTACTCTTTCCAGGCAACTGGGAAAGCCATTGACTGATATTGATGCAGTTTTCGAACGTGAAGTGAAAAATATCCTCCCGCGATATCTGTGTCGTAAATATGATGCGTTACCTCTTGCTCTGAAGGACAATAATATCCTTCTTACTGCGATGACTGATCCGTCTGATACCGAGGCGATAGGTGATCTGGAGAATTATACAGGCAAAGTGATTGAACCCTGCCTGGCAAAGCAATCGGATATAGAAAAAGCAATTTCAGGAAAAATTTCCTATTCATTAAAAGACCTGTTCAATCCCCAGGTGAGTACCCGGCTTACAAGAATAATTGCAACAGCAGCATTTGTTCTGGTTGTTGTACTGGGAGTCGCGGGCTATAAATATGTGCAGTCAGTAAAGTATGGCAAAGTTTCTCGTCTTGCTCACTCCACGGTCTATGAACACCATGATCTCATGGTGGGGTTTGATAGGTCGGGAAACATTTCTTTTCTCGGGCATAGTGCCTTTTCTGATGGTTATTATTCCGCTTCTTTTCGTGATGTCAAGGCATTACGTTCTTTCATTGTTGATAAGAAAGATGATTTTTCAATGAAGCAATATGAATGGTTGCAGTATGTGATGAATAGAGAGGACCGTCATCATCTGACTACAGCAAGTCTTGCTCAAAATGGAGATTGACAAGGGTTTTACCAAATGTCTGCATGCTGGATCATACGGTTGGAAAAAATCTTTTCATTGAGCAGGCTATTTTAGAATAATTCATAATATTGTCAGCATATTTTGATCTTCCAGGGAGCGTCTCTTGTTAAACCCTGTCAATTAGATGCATTGTTCTGTTGGTCGAATTACCCGGAATGTTCGGTGGTTAATCTGGAAAGATGATAAGGGCCAGTTCAAAAAACAGGCATACCGGAGCAGATAAAAACCTCGGCTGCTTCATTACAAAAACGTAACTGGAGGGTGATCTTTGTACAGAAGGGTTATAAGGATGGAAGTGAAGAGCAAGATTGAGCAAGGTATAAAGAAATTTTTTAAGCAGGAAAGATATTGTAAACCGATTTTTTAGAAAAAGCATTATTTCAATGCTTTCAGTGAGTAGTTCAATGGGGTGAAAAATTTTTTTTTAGCATTTTATAAACTGCTATTTTGATCTTGATTGGGGACATTGGGGAAAAAATAATTTTGGCATGGAATATGCTTGGTTGGAAAGTGATTTGGGCGGTTAAGTCCTTTAATCCGGATTTCTCAGAGGGATGAACAAAGGAGCAGAATAAACTTGGATTTTACTCTACAGTTCGTTTCACGGGAATGCGGCTAAACAGTGTTATCACTATCCGTTATGAAAAAAATACTACAATTATTAATTGCGATTTATTGTCTACTGCCCATTCTTTCCTACGGAGACCCTTCTCCCCATGATATTCATATTGAATGGTCGTTTGATGACCAGTCAGTAGAGGGAAAAAGTCTTGTCGGTTATAATCTTTATAAGGAAGGAATCAAAGTTTGTTCTGACAGTAGTCCGGAAGATAAAAAAATGGACTGCGTGATTGTTTCGGAACCGGGAACATATGAATTTACCCTCACAGCATTATATTCTGACTACAGCGAGAGTCCCCACTCTCCACCATATAGTTTTCACCTGGGCACGGAGCAGCCGCCAGGCGGGGAAGAAGGCGATCATAGTTTTACCTTTAAGTGGGAGATTGAAGGCGATACAACAGAGATCGCGGCTTATAGAATATATTTGAATAATAAAGTCCTCTGTGAAACTGCAGATGCTGAAACAAATGAAATAAGTTGTAAAACTAATCTGTTATCGGAAGTCATGTATTTTACGATAACTTCCCTGTACACCGATAACACGGAAAGCAATCCTTCAAATCTTTTAAAATTTGATCCTTCAGAATATCCACAGCTTTCAAGCACCAGGCTTCTGAGTTTTTCATGGGAATACCCTGATGATCCGGATCTGGCAGGTTTCAAGGTCTATTACAATGGGCAACAGATATGTGAGACAACCAATCCCGGTGACAGACAGCTTTCCTGTACTGCAGCAATAAACAGTGATACGCTGATTTTTTCCATTTCCGCTGTATTTCAGGACCAGAGTGAAATAGCTCTGAAAAACAGCCTTACATATACTTCAGAAGACAATTCCCAGGGCAGCGGTGATCTGCAGGCTGTGATTGATACCAATACGGTCAGTGGAGCAGCTCCTCTAATGGTATCATTTGGAGCAACAGGATCCACCGGAGATATCACCTCCTATTCATGGTCTTTTGGAGATGGGGCTACCGCTGATGCCAGCAGTGTTGATCATCAATATATAACTCCAGGCACGTATAATGCCAGTCTTACAGTGACAGACTCTTCAGGATCAATGAGTTCGAAAACTGTTTTGATTCAAGTTACTGAAGGAACTACCGGCAATACACCACCCCAGGCTGTTATCTCATCGTCAACTGCTCTTGGGTCGGCACCACTTACCGTTTCTTTCAGTGGGGCGGGTTCCACTGCCTCCGGTACTGTTATTACAGTTTATCACTGGGACTTTGGTGATGGAAGTGATGCAACGGGTGAAAGTGCCAGCCATCTTTATTCAAAACCTGGAACGTTCAATGCTGTGTTGACTGTTACGGATGGTAACGGTTTAACAGACTCAGTCAGCACACCGGTTATTGTCAGTTCATCGCAGCAGGAAAACCAACCACCCCAGGCTGTTTTCACTGTAACTTCAAGTAGTGGCAGTGCACCTCTTACAGTGACGTTCAATGCTGCCGCCAGCATTGATAATGACGGCAGCATCAGCAGTTACAGTTGGCAGTTCGGGGATGGTGCAACCGGTAATGGAAGAAGTACAACACATACCTATACCAATGAAGCAGCCTTTACAGCTACACTTCTGGTAACAGATAATGATGGAGCAAAAAGTTCTTATAGCAAAATAATATCTGTTGTTTCAGAAGAAGATAACTCTCCTTTCAATATAGAAGTGGG
The DNA here is from genome assembly GCF_019703855.1 of Desulfomarina profundi. Taxonomy (GTDB): domain Bacteria; phylum Desulfobacterota; class Desulfobulbia; order Desulfobulbales; family Desulfocapsaceae; genus Desulfomarina; species Desulfomarina profundi. The sequence goes on from NZ_AP024086.1 coordinate 131,774, forward strand.
TGAGGTTGCGGTGAACAGTGAATGGGCTACTGTGAATATAAACTCCTCATTTAAAAATCCTGTAGTTGTTGCCGGGCCACCTTCATCTTCCGATCCTGAGCCCTGCGTTGTTCGGTTACAAAATATCAGCACAACAGGTTTTGAAATTAAACTCGAGGAGTGGGGGTATCTGGACGGCAGGCATACTGAAGAAAATGTGAGCTATATTGTGATGGAAAGAGGCCATTTTATTTTACCAGATGGAACGCATGTCGAGGCTGGTAATTTCAGTGGTACTACAAATTTTGTAAACAATGTTTTTAAAGAAACTTTTAATTTAAAACCAATTGTTCTTACTACCGTTGCGTCAAATAACGAAGCAGAGGTTGTAAGTGGACGTCTCCGTAATATAACAAAAAACGGTTTTGATTATTATTTCCGCGAGCAGGAAAAGAACAACAATGAACATTTAATTGAAACCGTAGATTATATTGCCTGGGAGCAGGGCACAGGTGAAACAGATACTTTCTCTTTTGAAGCTCAAACGACTCCGGACAGTGTCACCCATGTACCATATGACATCGTCTATAAAACAGCTTTCAGTACCCCTCCATATCTTTTCGCTAATATTCAAACTACTTACAGCCCCGACACAGCAGCTCTAAGAGTCGAAAATCAGGGTAAAAGTTCAATCTCAGTGAGTGTGGAAGAAGAACAATCCCAGGATGATGAAATTTCTCATGCTCCGGAGAGCGTTGGTTATTTAGCCGTGGGGTCTAAAGGGAGCGAAACTATCGATCAAAAAGAACGATTGTTTACTTTCCATTGGGAATATGATCAAACCGGTCAGGAATTAATCGAATTCCGTTTTTACCTCAACGGAAAATACTTATGTTCTACGGAAAATGTGGCCGATCGTACCCTGTCTTGTACAGCACCACTGCTTTATGAGGAAATGGTGTTCTCTATGACAGCAGTGACAAGCAACAATGAAGAAACTGTGCCTTCAACTGTACTGCGTTTTGATCCAACACTATTTCCACAGCTCGCTCCTACCAGGCTGGTGACGTTTGCCTGGGATTTTGACAGAGGAGCTGAGGATTTGATTTCCGGTTTTACAGTGATGGCCAATAACAGTAAAGTGTGTGAAATAGCAGATCCGACAGCAAGGCAACTGGTTTGTGAGATTGATACACCGAGCAGTGAAACTCAATTTGCCATCCAGGCTGTAAAGACTGATAACAGCACCATTCAATTTAAAAACAGTATCTTATATGCACCTTAACACTATGAACATCATGATCGCGAATAACATAAACCAACTGAAGACTATACCCATGCCCTACAACAGAGGAGGCATTGTAATGAAAAAGGAAAATGGTATTATTCAACTGCACCAGTTTACATGTTTTTTATATTTCCTTGTGTTTGTTTTTTTTCCTGTTTCAAGTTTTTCTTCTGAATTTACCGGGACGTTGGGGAGTGTCACCATAACAGATGCCCAGGGAGTGAATACACCACCGGCAGCGTCATTTACTTATACGGTGAATGAAAATGATGTTTTTTTTGATGCAGGAAGTTCTGCTGACACTGATGGTACAATCCTGGAATACAGGTGGGATTTTGGAGACAATTCTTCTGGCTCCGGAGTGAACGTAACTCACTCTTACGCAGAACCGAATGTATACCAGGTCACACTTACTCTTGTTGATAATAAGAATGGTATCGCATTACTGCAGAAGGAAGTATCGACAATACAGTCAGGGACTGCGGTTGAACAACTGAATGAAGATGGGGACACTGGTAATATAATTCAAAACAGGACATACGGGCAGGGAATTATTTTCCCGACTCCTATATCAGTTTCGTCTATCACAATAAAGTCAGGTCCATCGAAATATGGGAATCCGCCGGTGAGAATCAGGATTGGAAAGAGCCTTGATCTTTCTTCTTCCTACCTGGGTGAATCGGAAGAAGTTGTGTTTGACAATAAGAATACAGAATATGAGTTCACTTTTTCTCCCGCCGTTACCCTTGATGCCAATACACAGTATTTTTTTGCTGTTGCTGTTACCAATGATCTTGGGAGTAATTTTATTGATATTAAAAAATCAAATACCGATGCCTTTAATCCTGATAATGCTCCTGAGTGTAAAAGATATCAAAGTTCTAAAGAAAGGTGGAATATGACTGATGGTTGGACATATAATGATGATCTCTATTTTAAGGTGAAACAGTGAGAAGTTTATTGTTTGTTTTATTATTTACCTTTATTGCAATTCAGGGTGAAGCTGCGACCTATTATGTCCGCCCGGGGGTGGTATCAATGGTGTATGTGATGGGACTGTAAATGTTGATGCTCCCGGGACTGATGGACATTGTGCCTGGTCACATCCTTTTGAGGCCCTGGGTGTGAAAGACTCAACCGTATATTTACCCCATATTTCCGGAGGGGATACTGTCATTATTGCCTCAGGGTCATATAGAATGGGACATACTCCCGGAGTTTATGATTCAAACAGGTGTTATGAGTTATGGCCGTGGGATTGTTCCATGGCAACCCCTCCAGCTGGTCTTGATCCTGATCATCCTACAAGAATACTGGGTGAAGGGTGGAACAGTGGGTGTTCTAATCCGCCTGAACTATATGGCGTTGAGAAATCTGCCCAAGTGATTTCTATGTTTAATACAGCAAATATAGAAATGCAATGCATTGAAATTACGGACCATAGTAATTGTTCAACAAATAATAATCTGGGCGAATCAGTGCAAAAATGCAGTAGTAGCGGATATCCATATGGAGACTGGGTGCAACGTGGAATTGAAATGAGAAATGTCCAAAACTGGTATATGAAAAATATTAATATTCACGGCATTACCGGACCTGCGATTCGTGGAGCTGAAATAACTGACTGGACAGTAGAAGATTCAAGATTCAGTTATAATAATTCCGGTGGAATAAATGCTGAAACTCCAGGTAAGACTCCGAACAGTTTTTATGGAACAATGAGATTTAACCATGTAGATATTTCCTGGAATGGTTGTGTTGAAGATTATCCAAATACAGGCTCTATCGTAGCTGGTTCCTGTGTCGGTGGTAACAACGGTGGTTTTGGTGATGGTGTTGGACTCGCGGAGACAGGAGGAACATGGTATTGGGACAACAGTACATTTATTGGCAATGTAGAGGACGGGCTGGATATGCTCTATATGAGGACAGGAAGCGGTATATCATTTATTTCCAACAGCCTGTTTATGCACAACGCAGGAGATGATTTGAAAACAGGCGGGAATACTGTTATAAAAAACAATATATTGACAGGTGATTGCAGTTATTTTCGGGGAAAGCCAATAAATGGTGATGTGGTTCACTGCAGAGGGAATGCAACATTATCTGTAACGTTACAGAAAAATAGTGCTTCTGCAACTATTATAAATAACAGTCTAGGTGGAAATTCAGACATAATGGTCTCTATTTCAAGTTCGGCTGGAAGTAGTATCGATTGTGATGGAACCGAAAGAGTAGACATGACAAATAATATATTTAGAGGCGGCAAACACGTTTTAAATCCGGAAACAAAAAAAGTTGATGCGTATTATATTTATAATACATGTTCCGGATTTGAGAAATCTGTAAAAAATAATTTATTTTATAATGCCAAGGATGGGGGAAGTGATTGTACAAACTCAGTAGATTCTATTTGTGGGCAGGATCCATTGTTTGTCGCTTTTGATGAAGTTGATGATATTTATGATTTTAGAATTCAGTCTGGATCTTCTGCCATCAACGCTGGTTTACCCGTCAATACCCAAGTCGGATATAATGATGCAATAACTACAATTCCAGCTACTGATTATTTTGGTCATGCCAGGGATATTGCAGATATTGGAATGCATGAATTCAATGGCATACCTGCTCCAAATATACCGATTCCAACTATTCAATTAATAGAAGAAAATTGATCCAGAAGACAAAAGGAAACCCGGCCATTGTTCTCGGGCTCACCGCAAATGGACTGGGAGTAACTCGTAGCCTGGGAAAGAGAGGTATAGAGTGTTTTGGTATCTACTGCAGTAAAAAAGAAGAAGTTGGGTATGCATCAAAATATCTTAAATCTGCAATTAAAATATCAGAAGATTGGAGTGACGAATCTCTGCTTGCCACACTTCATTCCCTTTATGAAAAGGCAGGAGTTAACCCCTGTGTTCTTTTTCCTACTTCTGATACGTATGTGAGATTTATTGCCAGAAACAAAAGCAGGTTGGAGGGATCATTTCTCTTCCATTATACCGAGGAGGATCTTCTCTCATCGCTAAACGATAAAAGCAGGACTGATGATCTGATTCAGCTTGGACTTCATCTCCCTTTCACGATCTATCCTCACAATGAGCAAGATTTGGAAGTGTTTGCTGCAAAACATTGTTTTCCAGCCATTATAAAACCAACACTCTCTGATGTTCCAGGCTTCCCGGCTAAAGTGGTTCTTGTGAGTGATGCCCAGGAATTGCAGAATTTTTTTCGTACATATTCCTTTCTTTTCGAAAAATGTATCATACAGGAATTTATCCCAGGGGGGATGAGGCTACCTGGGAGGTTGTCTCCTTTTGTGCTGAAAATTATCCATCTCCGATCATGTGTATTTTACACAAAATTCGACAGTATCCACCTGCTTCAGGTATTAGTTCATTTCTTTGTACGGAGTATAATCCTGAATTGGAAGATACAGTAATGAAGACTTTGAAAAAGGTTGGTTATTATGGTTTGGCGGACTGGGACTTTCTATATGATCAAAAACAGAAAAGGTTTATACTTATCGATATTAATTGTCGAATCGGTATGACAAATCAAATTTGTTCTGATGCAGGAGTTGACCTGATTTGGGCCGCATACAACAGCCTCGTTCATAAACAGGTGCCGGAGGGTACTTTTTCTGAAACACAGAAAGATAATTTGCACTATATAAATTTTGAGTGGGATATAGGATCATTTTACAGGAAAAAAAAGGAAGGTACCATATCGGATACAGAATGGTTACGGAGTTTAATGAGGGCGCGTTCTTATGCGTTTTTTTCATTACAGGATCCATTACCTTTTCTGTTGACAACATTAAAAATTATGAAAATAATCACCCGAAAATTATTTATCCCTCTGCATTAACTCTTTAATAAAAACCATAAAGCCACTGGTTTCAGAGAGAAATCTACTCGGTGAAAATTTGCCGAAAGGGTTAAGAAATGAAATCATTGTTACAGGGATTCGTTTGAGTTTCAGTATGTCAGATGAAGAAGTGTTGATGCCATAAACAGTTGTAACTGCAGATTTGCAACCTGCTTTCCTGACTAAATTGATCGTGTCTTTGTTGAAATCTATATTTCTTCCATTGGGATAGGAAAAATCAAGAGGTGTGTTAGTATGAATTCTTTCACAGATTGTTGCAATGCTGCCGACTATTTCATGCTTTGCTTCCAATGTTGAAATTTGAGATAAAATTGCATGATTCATTGTATGCGCACCAATGGTTACACCAGCTTCAGCTAAAACCTGCACCTCATTCCACGTTAACATACGACCAGCCTGAGTTAGTTGATTGATGCTGCATCTTTTAATGATTTCCTCAACTTGTTTCGATAAAAGAGTGTTTGGAAGGGTTTTCAACCATGTATTTATTTCCTGTAAGGCAAAAATTTTCTGCTGTCGTGTACGTATCTGGTACTTCTGCCTATTAATATCAAGTAAATTGAGAACGTTAACCTGGGAATAAATAACAGCATCAGTCAATTTCTGAGGCCACAGCAAATCCTTGCCGATATGACTGGTTGCCAGGTAAACTATGGAGGGAATTCCCCTCTTCTGATATGTTTTCAGTACAATATTGTCTGCGTAACCATCGTCAAATGTTAATACATAAACATGTCTTTTTGTCGAGGTCTTGAGAATATACAATGCGCTGTCGAGAGAAACAATTTCGGATACATATTTGATTGTTTTAATAATCATATCAAAACGATCAAGATCCACGGAAAGTAATAAAGGGTCATCGTAAGACCCGAGACGATGAAAAGTCAAAATCGTACAGGATGGTTGGCGGAAATGTCGTATAAAAGTGTCAAGTCCACTGTATCTACACAATATGGATGCTGTCCAAAGAATTAAGGTTTTGATTAAATATTTCATTTAAATCTGAAATTTCTGAAAAAAAGCATTGTATGATTCAAGAAGCTGACCTGTACTGAATTTAAGACAGGCCATTTTTCTGGATTTTTTGGAGAACTCAAAAAGATCACAGTTATGACAAAGATGCAGCATTTTGTCTGCCATTTCGGCAGAATTCGCAGGTCTACAAAGGAATCCGTTCGTACCATCCATAACAATTTCTCTATTACCTCCTACGTCCGTAGCAATTATAGGAAGACCACAGGACAAACCTTCAAGAAGTGCATTGGAGAGTCCCTCTGAAAGGGAGGCAGACACAATGAAATCACATTCTTGCAGGATACTGCTTATGTCAGTGCGTCCTCCCAGTAAGAAAACAGATTTGTTCAATGAAAGGTTTTTGATCTGATTTATTATATCATTCTCACTTCCATTGTCTTCGCCTACCAGCAGTAATTGACTTTCTGGAAATTCGTTTAAGAATATTGAAAAGGCTTCGAGCAGATAACGATGACCTTTAACTTCTTTTAAATTCCCAATGCATGCGATTTTATATTTTCCGGTTATAGCTTTCTTGTGGCTACTGAGAAAGGTCTTATCATTCGGTACATAAAAAGAAGTGTCTACACTGTTGTGAATCACATGCATTCTGTCTTCAGGAAAATTTTCGATTTCTGATACTTTGTCAAGAATCGCTTTACATGGTGCAGTTATATAGTCATAAAATGGTGAAAGCAGTTTGCGTAAGTTCAGCAGAAAAGAACTTGGACAGATATACATGTCCCTCCTGCTTGAAATTTTTACAGGTTTCCCCTGTTTGTTTTTGAATAAAAGAGCGTTGATAATATCAGATTTTTCATGAAATGATATCGTAATATCAATTTTTTCTTTTCTTACAATTCGGGACAAGATGAACAGAGCTTTCAATGCCCCGGTGCCATAAATACGTTTAACATCAAGTTTGATCAAGCTGACATTCGGCCATGTTTTTTCTTCTAGAATATCATTTTTTGTTTTAAGTGAATCTGCTCCCTGAAATTCGGCAACATGAAACTCAAAGGTCAAAAGGTCAAGATTATCGAGGATAAAACGAATATGTTTTTCACTGCCTCCAAGCCCTGACACTCTTGTGTCGGTGATGATTAATATTTTTATTTTCCTGGTTTGAGACATTTATAATTTGTCCCTGAAAAAGTAATTTTTTAGGTAACCTGATAGTTTTCGATCAGTTGCAATGGTCAATGAGCTGTATATTAAGATAAAAATAATAGAAGAGAGAATAAGCGGTAGAAGTTTTGTTTCAGTAAATAAAAATGATGGTAAAACAGCACAGATTGCAAAAGATAGATAAAGGAAGCATGAGGTTACAGGAAATTTGATTTTCAGCAATCGGTCTGCATTGTGTTTGACGAGAAGAAATAAAAACATAAAGGAAAGTAGAGTAGTAAAAGCAGCTCCCACATACCCGAATACACTGATAAAATACCAGTTCAATATTATATTGCTAATTGCTGCATACACAGTAATTTTTCCAAGAATTTTTGTATTTCTTGATAAATAAAGACCTGCACTTATTATTGGCACTGCACCATTGATGAGGTTCCCCAAAAAAACTATCGGGACAACAGTTGCTGCAGCTTGATACTTTTCTGAAGCGAGAAAACTCAACAAGATTTTTGCGTGGACTGTGAGAAAGATCAGTAAAGGAATTGTAACTGCAAAATAATACCGGAGGACTGTATCTAAAAACAGGCCTGTTTCTGTTTCTCCCTTTTCAGTAAAAAGTTTATTATATATAGGATAAATAGCAAGACTCAAAGGTTGGGTGATAATTTGCTGCATATATTGAGCTAGATTATAGCCTGCAGTGTAAAGACCTACTGATTTTGCATCATTCAGATAACCAATCTGATACCTGTCTCCAAAAGTCATAATAATCATCGAGATTTCCAGCCAGACAAGAGGTATCCCGAATGACAGAAGCTTTTTAATAAGTTCTTTTGAAATAATTCTGTCTAATTTATCGAGCAGTCTAAGGGGAAAATAGAGTGCAAGTATTATAAAAATAGACTCAAAAACGATTTTCGCTTTAAAAATCTCATCTACAGTCGGAACAGAGAGAAAAAGAAAAAATAGAACAGTAATGGTGGATCCCGTTTCCAGAGAGGCGGAAAGAATGTTGTACTGAGTTATTTTTTCACGAGCTTGAAGCCGTGACAGGGAGACTGCAAAAAAATTGCGAAAAATCACGAGAATGGGTAGAAAGTAGAAAAAAACCGGAACACTGAAAAAATGTTTAATAATGAATAAGAAAAGAAGATAGGTGCAACAGGTAAGCAAGGTTGTGCCTGAAACTGTCAATAATGCGTTGAAATAAATGTTGTTGGTAGTTGTATGTGCCTTCTCAGATAATTGTGTAATAAGTGAATTTGGAATACCAGATTTCCCTATTGCATAGAGAAATAATAAAGCAGTATTCGCCAGAGCAAGAAGACCGTAATCATGCACGGTTAATAAACGGGTGACTACAGGGAAGGAGACAAACCCGGCAAGTCTCGATAATATTTGTGTGATTAGATAACCGCTACTGTGACGGATAGTTTTTTTTATTAGTGACGGCATTTATTTAAAGAAACAATGTAAGTAAAGCTGTGTTAACTGTTTTTAACCTTAATAACAGCTGGGATGCCGACAGCAATTGAATTGCCAGGTATGTCTTGCAAGACAACTGCGTTGCTGGCAACAATAACATTATTGCCTATATTAACAGGGCCTATAACCTTGCAGCCATTCATTAATTTCACATTATCGCCAATAGTTGCAGCGCCTTCTCCCTTGTTATTTGCAGAATGAACCACTGAGGCTCCTGAAAAGACAGTACAGTTTGTACCAATAACTGCTTCGGCTGTAATTACGACGCCAACGCTTGTATGGATAAGAAATCCTTCTCCAAGTTGAGCGCCATTAAAGATTCTGGTACCAGACATTCCCTGTATAAATGGACGGAGAAACAAGAGGACAATATTGAGCAAGGAACCTGGAAATCTGTTTAATTCAAGGGTCAGTTCCTCCAGACGCAGCAGTAATACAGGCCAGAAGTCAATTATAAAAATTAATTTGATTGATAAATTTAAATCAAGGTCAGTGAGATATCTCCGGATATCCTGTTTGAGTTTCAGTAATGACGGATATTTTTTTTTATTCATTAGGTTCAAGTCCTATTTGTGAAAAACGGCCGAGGATTGTTCTGTGTCGTAATATTTCTTTTAAATAGTACACAAAATAACAAAATCAGACGGTAGACCAGTTTACTGAAGTTTTTGAGCCCACATGAAAGCCAAGCTCCTCCAGCAGATCACCTGTTACAGTGTTGAGAATTGCCTGGTCTTCAGAAGAGAGGCTTGTTTTCCATTTGTCAACAGCGCTACTTGAAAAAATACGATTTTTTTCTGATTTTATGTTATCACTGTAGACAGAATTATTTTTTTTCAGTGAACTATATCGGTTGTTTTCCAAGATTTGTAAATTGATTGTTGTTCCTGTAAAAACGGATAATTCTTGTAAAACTTTTTCCGGATTCTCAATAAGCTCCTCATAAAAGAGCTCCATATAATTTCTGTCTAATTTTTTCCCTTGTTTTCTTCCCTGTTTTACTTGAGTCTTCCAGTGTATACCTGCACTTATCATCCTCAGTGCAGGGTGTTTGAGAGAAATCCAGTTGAGTTTGTCCAGAGAGGATGCAACTGCCCTTCCATCTCTTATAACATGGATAAATCTGGCGTCGGGGAAGTGTTTTGCTATATTAGTAATTTCCAGGATATGGTTAGGAGTGTTTTCAGCCCAGCGGAATTTTCCCTGATCTATAGCTATGGATGTCATAAAAAAATCTAGAAAATCTAGATAATTAGAGCTGTGATTCGGAGCGTTGAGTAAAAAACGATCCTGGTTGAGACCAGAACGAATAAATTGTTTGGACTGTACCCAACCCTGAATAAATTTATTATAATTACGCTCTCTGTTTAATTTTCCATATTTGTCGGCACAGGTACGCAGTAAGAGAGTTTCAGCTTCATAGTGGGCAAATTCATTGCTTGCCAGGAGTATTGAGTAGACAAGACTGGTACCGGAACGGGCACATCCAACAACAAAAACAGGAGATTTTAGAGCAGTCATAATGTTAAGCTCTCGGATTCTGAAGTGGAAGATGCAGACTGGTTTATGAGAACCAGGACAATACCGTTTAAAATCCAGTAATATCCTGTGAGGACATAATAACTCCATCTGTCACCAAAAAGGTTTCCTATGAACAGCGAAACGGTCATGGCGCACATACCCACCCCGAATGAACGGGAAAACTCATTTTTTCCTGTCTGTGCAAGGTGGTTTGAGTCTCTGAATGAGGCAATAAATAACCATATAAAAAACAGATAACCTATAAGACCTCCCTGGACAAAAATATTCAAATGCTGATTATGGGGATTTCTCCAGTGGCTGTATCTGAAACTTAACAGCCCATGGCCGAAAACAGGTGCTTTTTTTATCATAGATACAGCCTCCTTCCACATAAACACTCGGCTTTCAATGTCCTGGTCTGCCGCAACTCCCAGGTCATTTTTTTCAAAAGACATCTGTATGCGTTCAACAACCGCTTCGGGGAGGACTACTGTATAGCAGAGAGGCAATGCCAGGAGAAGCAGGATATAGGCATATTTCCTGGCCTTTATTAAGAGATAGGTGATACCGGCGATAAGGGCTGCATATCCACCCCTTGAAAAAGTAAACAGCAGAACAATAATATTTGCGATCGCAAGAATTTTTAATGAAATATTAATCGATTTCCTTTTAAATTTGTTTAATAATGCTATGATCAATAATGTATACGTTGAAAAAAATGCAGCCCACTCATTACAGCCGCCAACATCGCCGAAAGTTCCATTCACAGTTTTCATTTTATCGGCAAAATTATCAAAATTCATCCATCTTACCCAGCGCCAGAAGTAGATGTCCATATAGATGTTTGCCACAAACATCACTGCAAGTATGATGAGGATCTTTCTAGAGTATCCTCAAAAAGTCATCTGTTTGGCACAAGGATCGTACTCCAGCGCATAACCTGAAATACAAAAACGGATAATGCTTCGGCCAGCAAGTTGGCAAATAGGTCTTGTTGGACCTTTTTTGATACACCTGTTAGCAGAGCACAGCAAAACCTGAGCAGAACCATCAGGTTCATCACCAGGAAAATGCTATTAATCCATGCTTCTGATGTTTTCAGTGTTCTGGCACGGATATAGTTGAGCCGATAGCCATTTTTACCTTGGCCAAACTTGCCCTCTATCGGAATTCGATCAAGGGCATCTTGTCTTCGTTGCAGTTTCTCCTGCTTGAGTTGCTCTGCATTCCCTGCTGTTTGTCTCTTGGGACGACCAAGAGGTTTACCGCCAAACCGGATATTGTTTTGCTTCATGTATTTCCGATTAGCTCTGGTGCCATAGATGCCATCGGCAAGAACAACTTCCGGGAAACACCCATATCGCCTTTTGTACGCTTCAATCTGCGTGATCAAGTCAGTACTTTCATTAAAGGCATCCCATCCGAAATGGTCGACCAGGGCAATACCATCAACCATGCTGACACTCAGTTTCGAGCCGAACTCTACCTTATGGCTTGCTTTGCCGCGAACAATAGGACGAACATGCGGCTGAGAAATACTAACGATGCGGTCATCACAACGTCGTTTCTTCTCTTTGTACATCCTGTACTGCTGTCCATACAAATGGTGGATGATCCAATACTGCCGCTGCCGGTTATGGTGCAGCGGGAAGGACCTGCCACCGATCATGTCGAGCAGCATCTCTATATGTCGAAAGTTTCTGCGCAAATACTGCAACTGCTCCCTGGTAGCTTTCCGGCGCAGCTTGCCGCCTGGATTTCGTTTCTTTGAAATTGCCAGGTATCGTTTTCGTGCCTGTTGACGGTATGTTCTCGGTTTCTTGGTCAAAGAGCTGATAGCGTAAAGCTCATCTATCAGTTGTTCAGATATCTCTCTTGCCTCATTCAGCAGACTGATGTCTGTGGGATAACGAATGGCCTGCTCAGCAACAGTCGCATCAACCACCATTTTGCCATGGTTCTCAGGATCATCAGAGCCTGGTAATTTCGATGTTTTCCGGTGCCTTTTTTTCTCAATACTGCTGAGAATGGTCTCTTCAAAAGATAAAAAAACTTTTCTGCCCATCCTTTTTCGGATCTCGACAAACAAACTTGCGGTGAAGGGAGGTTCGTCCTTGTATGAGGACAAACCTACAAAATATTGCAGATACGGATTCTCCTGGATCTGCAACACTGTTTCCTCATCACTCAAGTTCAGCTTGTGCTTTATAATCACTGCTCCAATCACAAGACGGGCGTCCTTGCCAGGACGTCCTTGAGTAGAGCTCATGCTCTTGTAATAGCCGGATGCGAGTTCATCCCAGGGAATCGCAAGGCTCCATTTGACCCAGCGATTTTCAGGATTAAGTTTGCCGCCAAAGGGAAGGCTGAAACCTTCCAAGCCCAGTTGCCGCGTGCTTTTGTATCGAATCATGTGCAAGCCTTTTAGTGTAGTTTACCGCATAAGCTTACACATTATACCATTATTTCACCACATTTAGTTCATAATAACAACGTGTTGAGACTTTTTAAGGGCAATCTTTCTAGTGTCAGTGATAGTTTTATTGACGAAAAAATAGAGAAGAAACATGAATAGAAAAGCGTCTTTCCACCAGGCAAACAGACGTTCATATGAATGAAATCCCGGTTGAAGGAAAATCTGAAAAAAGAAGTAGAGAACAAATAAAATCAAAGGGAGTTGCAGTTTTGGGCGATATACAACTGTTTTTTCTTTGTTGCCTGCGGTTAAAATTCCCAGAGCCAGAAATCCAAATAATATATTCGTGAGATTAAAGCCATCTATTCCAAAAAAGAGATTTGGGACTTTCAGCACTATATTTCTGAGAGGAAGAAGCAGGACTAAAAACAAAAAAATAGCATAATACAATGATATAGTTCCTTAAAGTAGTAGTAAACAAGGGGAGGAATATGGCTGTTAATAAACTGGTAGATTTTTTGCGTGCAAGTTCTCAGATACTCCCCATGTCACTTTCAGTCATTGTTTTTGGATGGTTTTTATTCTTTCGCAAGAAAAATGGCAAAGGTGCTGCACTGGTCCTGACTGGTGTTTTTTCCCTTTACTGCTTCAGTCTTTTTCCTGTAGCTGCTTTCCTGCTTCAGCCCCTGCAGGTTCATTATACCCGATATATCCCACAGCCGGATAGTCTGAATTATATTGTTGTGCTGGGGGATGGCATAAAACAAATCAACTGATACCTCTTTCAAGTCAACTTGGCGATGATTCATTAAAACGATTAATTGAGGCTATTGTCATCTACAATCAAAACCCGGGAAGTAAACTCATTCTTTCCGGGGCACCACCGGAAGATGACCCTGTCAGCAATGCCGAAATGATGGCTCGACTTGCTGAAGCCCTCAACGTACCTCGAAGCGATATTGCAGTCATGCCGGATCCCACAAATACAATGGAAGAGGCAAGACTTTTAAAACCTCTGCTGAGCGGGAAGAAATTTGTTTTAGTGACTTCAGCTTTCCATATGACCAGGGCTCTCAAGCTGTTTACTGCCCAAGGCCTGAATCCGATACCTGCGCCGGTGGATTTTAAAATTCTCTCCCGAGTCCCTTTTTCTCTGAAGCCGAGCGCAAAAGCCCTGCAGACATCTCAAATAGCAATACATGAATATCTTGGGCTTGCCTGGGCCTGGATCAAAAAGAAGCTTACGTGAATTTCCTTTTTTTCATGGAAACACTATTATACACATTGAGTAGCTTTTTTCCTATATGCTTCCACTGGTAATGTTCATTGATAAAATTCCTGGCGTTTACTGAGAGTGTTTTCCTTAGTGTGGATTGATTGAAAAGATTTTTCGTCATTTTACAAAAAGATTGTTCATCATCCGCCAGGAGAATATTTTCTCCGGATACCACCCCCAGACCTTCGGCCCCTATTGTTGTTGAAATTACAGGTTTTCCCATAGCCATGGCATTAAGAATCTTTAGGCGCGTGCCACCGCCAATCCTGAGCGGGACAATAAAAAGTGATGCTTTTGCCATATAGGGGCGAATGTCATCAACAAAGCCATAGCATGTGGTAGCCTGGGAATGTTTCCATGGAAATGTATCACTCATGATTCCGATTATATGCAGATGGGCGTCGGGAAAGTGATTTAAAATTTCAGGAAAAATACAGGTATCAAACCATTCCAGTGCATCGTAGTTAGGAAACCAGTTCAGCCCGCCGATAAAAATCATACTGTGAGGTTCTTCAGGTTCGGAAACAAGGGGCGCAAAATATGATGTGTCTACACCATTGGGCACCACGTCTATCTGGGTTTGCGGGGCAAAGCTCTTTAGGGTAGCAAGGTCATTCTCTGAACAGGTAATGATCGAATGAACATTTCGACAGGCATTGCGCTCAAATTGCTCCAGGAGTTTTTGCTGTCTGCTGAAAAACCATTTTTTTATAATCCCCTGTTCATTTTCGAGTCTTCGCTGGAGTAATAGGGATTCAACATTATGTTCATTCAAGACAGTTGGCAGTCCATTGGTTTCGTCGAGAAAGACAGCCAGGGGCAGCATGTCAAAATGGATTAAATCAATTTCTTTTATTTTTGTTCGTATAGTTTCCCGCATTTGCCGTGTGTCATATTTACAGGTGACAAATGCTTTTCCTGCAAATACAGAAAGGATGAGGGTCCTGAAGAGTGTTGTTTTTGAAGTGTTTTCGGGAATATTCAGTAATGTGACTGAGCTGCAGATTGTTTCCAGTTCGGGGATTGAGTCATATTCCTGTTGATATTTCACAAAACTCAACAGATGGACAGAGTGGACAGCAGCAACCTGTTTCAAGAGGTTAAATGATCGTAAAGAATGTCCATCGTTGGTCGGCAATGGACATTTTGTAGTGATAAACAGGATATTCATGTGGTTTTCAGTACTTCTTTTTTATTGATGTGGCCAGGAAAAATATTCCCATGATGAAGAGAAGCATGGCAGCGGGTTCTGGAACAGGGTAGCCGCTTAATTGAATATTTGAACCATAGCATAAACCTCTAGCAGGTCCACCTTCAATGCCCAACCAGTAAGTACCAGGTGTGAGCCACAGTTCAAGAGGTTCTGAGGCAACCTGTTCATGGGATCCATCTCCAAACAGACTGATTACATTACTGTGTTTTATTGCACTTGAGATGTCGGGAACAGTACCTCTTAAATCATCATTTACTATGGTATTCCCATAAAAAATATATGTGAAGTCAGCCATGAAACCATCACTTGATTCATAAAAAGACGCTGCCATGTCATAGATAAAAAAATCTGCTGATACATACTGTATGAAGGTTCTGCAGGACACTGCAAATTGCCTCGCTCCACCACGGATATTCATGGCAGCCGGACCACCGAAAGAAATTGCTGATCCAGCACCATGACCTTCTTCCAGATATCCTGGAGTATCAAATAATTGAGCGGTTACTCCGGTGAATTCAATTGAGAATGGTGTGGCCTGAGCCTGATATGGAATAAATAACAGCAGCATACAGACGATATATTTATTCATTTCCCCCCCTCCTCCATTACGCAATGCTTATATTGTTTGTAATACTCCTCTGCCATGAAAAAGCTGGAAAAAGAGTGTCTGACTGTTTCCTTTCCAGTTTCTGCGAATTGTTTTCGAAGGTGACTGTCTTTATATAACGTTTTTATCGCTTCATAAAGTTCTCCAGGTTTATCGGGCATCCACAGCAGCCCGTTTTTCCCATCTCGAATAATATTTGGAACAGCTCCTACTTGAGAGGAAATAATTGGAATTCCGGCAGCCATTGCTTCAAGCAGAACCATGGGCAACCCTTCTGTTGTTGAGGAGAGAACGAAAATATCAAAGGCACTGTACAATTTACGGGCATCATCACGGTTACCGGTCATTATTATCTGGTCTTTCACTCCAAGCGATCTGGCCGTCATTTTGATTGTCTCGTACTCAGGCCCGTCTCCAACCAGAACCAGTTTTAAATTGGCTGTTTCTTTAAACTTGGCAAGTGCGTGGAGCAATGCAAGGTGATTTTTTTCAGGCGTAAGCCTGGCTATATTCCCTATGACAAAATCATCCTGTGCTATATCAAGCAATAGTCTACTTTCAGTTGCTGGTGTTTTAAAGGCCGGGTCCTCTACGTTTATGCCGTTATCAATAATATATATTTGCTGAGCCTTGATTCCAGCCTCTATCATCTGCTGTTTTACATCTGTTGATACTGCGATGATTTTATCGAAAAACCTCAAAGTTATGGCGTCAACTTTTTGATAAAAAAACTCCCTGCTGGTAGTACCTATCCAGTTGTGATTGGTTGCTATGAGAAGAGGGGATGACTGGGAGAGATATCGGGCAAAGAGAGCGTATAAATTTGATTTATATCCATGGCAGTGCACAATATCTATCTTGTTTTTTTTGAGATATTGGCTGATGCTGCGTATTGTCTTGAGATTGAGTGTGCCCTGACCGTTGAATCGAATAACAGTTACCTTACTGTTATTGATTACTTTTTTGAAAATATTTTCAAGATCATCGTTGACAGCAAGTATTCCGACATGGACTGTGGCGCCATGATGCGACAGGGCTGAAGAGAGTTCTGCCGTTACCCGTTCTGCGCCGAAAAAGAAAACACTGCTGATTAACTGTAGTATACGCATTGTTCGAATGGGCAGGTTGGTTTCTTATTTCCTGTTGAGCAATGTGATGCGAAGTTTTTCATAAAAGGTGTTTCCCAGTAACTTTTTCAGGGAAGAAAGGATAGAAGATTTCAGCTTGTATCTCTGTATCAAATTGGCGTCTTTGTGAACGATTTTTTTAAAAACGGCCATATCCATACCGGCTTTGACTGGTATGCGTGGAACAGGTCTAAATTTGTTGTTCAGCGTAAAGAGAGCAAATTCGGAAGTGCACAGGAGGTTGTATCCAATTCGTTCAGCAATTTTTACTGTGTTGGCATTCATTCTCCCACCCGGAGCTGAAAAAGAAGTTATTAAACTGTCAGTGCAGTGTTCGAGGAGTAGCTTTGACTGTGCCAATTCCTTTTCTGCCCGGGGTAATTCCATCTCATTGAAATATGAATGGCTCGTTCCATGAGAACCAATTTTCATCCCTTTTTCAACAAGTTTCAGAATTTCTGTTGTGTTTAGAAAACCTGGAGTGTTTATCCAATCAGTTGTTATAAAAAAATGGGCCTTGAACCCGAATTGTTCCAGGACAGGAAGGGCGATAGTATAATTTGATTCATGCCCATCATCAAAGGTCAGAACCACTGCATGTTCAGGCCACTGCTCCAGTTGCAGCAGGTCCTCGAGTAAAAATACCTTGAAAGCATTTTCAAACAGATACTTCATCTGGCTGTAAAAAGTATCTTTATGCAGTATATACAGTTGTTCACCCGGGTCTTTTGCGTGGGCAGGATGATCCTGATCTTCCAGTGCGTGATACATGAGCACTGGAACATTCTGCATGTGACAATTTCTTATGACTTGTTTGTTGTCCATATGGTCTTACACCCGCCTGTGATCCAGATAAAAAAACCTTTGAGTGCAGCGAGATTGAGAACACAGAAAAAATAACTGATTTGAAAAATAAAAAAATTCCTGGTAGATGGTATGAGAAATGCGATCAGCGCCGCAGAATAGAACAATAACTGCAGCACGGTAAAATAATTATAGTAGACATCTTTCTGCAACATGCCTGTTACAAGAAGAAGGATAAGGAAAAAAGGGACAATAATACGGGCGATCTTATGGGATAAAAAACGAAACCATAAAGGATTCAGACGTGGAACCATAAGGGCAGGATTAAGGCTGAGCATTTGCCAGTTTCCTGCCAGTGTCCTAACTTTTCTATGCCATTCCTGTATTGTATTCTTTGAAAAAACATCATAAGCAACAGCAGATGAATCAAAAATAACTCGATACCCCTGCATGACAATGTTCATCGGTACCATAACATCATCTAGAATAGCAGTGTTCTGCAATTGCTGGTACAATTCCCTGCGAATGGAATAAATAGCTCCGGTCACTCCCACAACAGAACCGGTATTACTTTCCATCTTACGAATCATTTTTTCATACTGCCAATACGCTCCCATCTGAATTTCGATATTGCTTGTTCCGTCTTTCACAAAAATGAGTTCGCCGCTGACTCCCCCAATCTCCGGGTCGGAGAAATTTGCTACAAGTTCAGTGATGACATTTTCGGCAAAAAGCTGCCTTGCATCGGTAAACACTATGATTTCTCCGGCAGCTTTTGTAATACCGGTATTCAGGGCTGTTGGTTTTCCCTGTGACGGTGTGTATTCATAGCAGGATATTTTTGGGAGAAAGCCAGTCTGCTCACTTGCGATTTTCCGTACTTTTTCTTCTGTCCCATCATCTGAACCATCAGAAATAACGATTATTTCATATTTTTCCGGGGGATAATCCTGTTTCAGCAGGTTTTTAATTCTGCCCTCAATTTTCGACGCTTCATTTCGAGCTGCAATAATAACGGAAACTTGCGGGGATATTTGGGATATTTCCTGGCAACAGAACGTGGAAAAAGCTTCGATTGAACGTAAAGAACGAACGGATACCCCAGGTAAGTATATAAAATAACAGCTAGTGATATGAAAAACAGTATTTTGGTTGTCATACTGTATTGCTGATTCTCCGTGGTGGATAAAATGGGCTCATTGTCAGTCAGTTTTGATTATTTTGTATAGCCGGCTCTTTCCAGGAACAGGAGAATTTCCTGAACGGACTCATCTGGTGTCATATCGGATGTGTCAATAAAAACTTCCGGATTATCGGGTGCTTCATATGGGTCATCGATGCCTGTTACACCTTTGATAATACCTGCCCGGGCTTTGGCGTACAGGCCTTTTCTATCTCTTCCTTCGCAAATGTCAAGAGGTGTGCCGACGTGGACTTCAATAAATCCTCCGTAGCTTTCAATTAATTCTCTGATCTGTCGTCGGGTTGAGGTGTAGGGGGCAATCGGTGCACATATTGCGATTCCACGGTTTTTTGTAATTTCACTTGCCACAAAACCAATCCGGCGCACATTGATATCCCGATGTTCTTTTGAGAAACCCAGTTCACTGGAAAGGTTCATACGGACAATATCACCGTCAAGCAGTGTTACAGGACGCGAGCGAATTTCCATAAACCGAGCGTAAAGAACTTTAGCAATAGTGGATTTTCCTGCCCCGGAAAGACCGGTTAAAAATATTGTAAAACCCTGTTTGTGTCTGGGTGGGTACGCATGACGGATAGTTTCAACAATCTCGGGAAAGGTGAACCATTCGGGAATTCTTCTGCCGGTTCTCATTTTTTCATGAAATTCGTCGTTGGACAGGGTCATTGGTTTGCTGTCCGGGGGAATTTCGTTGTTTGGAACATAGATGTCATCTTCGTACAGGTAGACCATCTGTTCAAAAGAAACGATTTCTATACCTATTTCTTTGGCAAACCTGTTCAGCAGTTTTCTGCCTTCCTCAGGCTTATATTGCAGCGTGTTGTTTTTTTCATCACCCGGGTCGGCATGACCATGGCCTAAAATAAAATGTGTACAGCCATAATTCTTTTTGACGATTGCATGCCAGAGAGCTTCCCGTGGACCGGCCATTCTCATGGATAGTGGCAGTAAGCTGAGAAGCATCATGTTGGGAGGATAATATTTTGCGATATCCAGATAGCAATGGATTCGGGTAAAATAATCAATTTCTCTTGATCTGATCTGTTCTGTTACAGGATGCAGGAGGAGGCTGGCTTTTGCTTCAGCCATTGCACGCAGTGTCATTTCGTATTGGGCTCTGTGCAATGGGTTCCTTGTATGAAAGCCGACGATTCGCCTCCAGCCCATTTTTTTGAAAAGGTTCCTCAATTCTGCAGGGGTGTGTCGATAGCGTTTGAATGCGGAATGCAGGGGAAGCTGGATTCCTTCGAGAGGGCCGCCCATGTAATGGGTGCCTTTTTTGTTAAAAAGATGATTTACGCCGGGATGTGTATGGTCCTGTGTCTCAAAAAGGATTTCAGCTTCACGTTCTTTGTCAATGGGCCATATATTCTCAATATGCATGATGGCCAGCATGAACCCTTCACTGTCTCGAACGGCAACAGATTGCCCCACGTTAAAAGTGTTTGCTTCTTTTTCAGAGATATCGAGACAAATTGGAATTGGCCAGAGAGTACCGTTCCCCAGTCGCATACGATCAAGGACTGATTCGTAATCAGTTTTGTTCATGAAACCTTTCAGAGGTGAGAAGCCACCATTCATTAAAAGTTCCAAATCACTGATGGAAGGATCCGGTAGAGTGACGCTCTCCAGATTTCTGGAGAGCGTTTTTAAGGTCTCTGCTCTGCTTTTGTCGACAATGAGATTGACCAGTTTTCCGCCATGGGCAATATGAAGGTATTTCATTGATAAAGGAGGTATTGTTATTTGACTACAAACCACGGATTCAGCAGATTCTCGCGGTTATAGCTCAGTCGTTTGCCTGTTTCCCAGATTGTTACTTCGCGATCTGCACCTTCTGCAATTCCCTGTCCGGCTGCAGTGTCCCATTCCATGGTAGGTCCCAGCCGTGGATAGATGTCGGCGATGTTTTCAGCAACTCTGCAGATTTTAATCGAACTGCCTGAACTGATAAGCGTAATTTCCTTTCTTTCATTTCGTTTTTTTTCTACAAATTGCTGTAGCTCAGGTGTGGCGTGGGAGCGTGAGGCCATGATAGTATAAGAAGAACGTGGAATCTGGAGCGGAAGTTTCACACAGTTTTCCAGGAGGACGTCTAAATTCTCCGGCAATTTATCGGGCTCAAGTTGACAACTGTAGCTGCCGAAGTGTTTACCCCCCAGGTAGAGTTGCTGTAAAACTGGTGCATAAATTATGCCGAAAACAGGGAAATGGTTATGAATAAGGGCGATATTTACAGTAAATTCACCGTTTCGTTTTATGAATTCCTTGGTTCCGTCCAGGGGTCCACAATCCATAGCCAGTCCCAGTCTTTTCGTTCTTCATACGGTATTTTTTTCCCTTCTTCGCTGAGAATGGGGATTGATGTTTTCTGCAGTATTGAGACAATTACCTGGTGCGCTTGCTGGTCGGCTTCCGTCAGTGGTGAGTGGTCAGGCTTCTCTTCTATGGCAAAATCCGAACCCGCATAAACAGCCATGATTTTTGTTGCAGCCAGTAGAGATGCCTGTACAGCTTGAAATAAATATTTCTTTATCTGTATTTCATTCACTATGAGTTTTGTAGTCCGATTGATGGTTGCACTATTGCTGATACGGGGATTGATTTCCAGGTTGCCCTTAAAACAAAAAATTTTTCGTCCTATTCGAGAAATGTTTGCTGAAGAATGATTCTACAAAAAAACGTCTGAAACACATTTTTCTGTCCTCCAGTATTAAACTGTTTAATATCACAGTAGTTCGAATAAAGTCAAATGGTATTGTTTGTTACCGAAATTACAGAATGATTTTGTAATGAAATATTGTGTATCAGGAGCTCTTTAGAAATTTTCTTGATCAATTTGCCAGAGGCAGAAAATACATCGTCAAATTGTTAGTAATATAGTTTTGAAACGCATTTGAGTTTTGCGAAAACAGAGTTTTTTCAGAAAGAATTACAGGTTTGGATTGCTGAAATGGACAAAAATCGCTAGTTTTGCAAATAATCGGCTAGGGCAGGAACACAAAAGGGCCGAACTGGATTTAGTTCGGCCCTTTTGTGTTCTAGGTTTTTCAGCTATACAACACAGTGTTTAGTGTGATTATTTTTTTGACTTTCTTCTCTTGGATATTCCGGCAAGACCCAGCAGGCCAGCACCGAAAAGCATCATGGTGGCCGGTTCAGGAACAGGTGATACCGATTCAACCATCACGACAAAATCAGTAAAATCTTGATCTCCACCACCATATAAATCTTCCCATGCCAGAATGTATTCATTACTCGTCCATTCTGCATAGTATCCGTTGTTGAATACAGAAAATTGATCACCTGTTCCCTGGTATGCAAACATGTGATCATATTGGTCAGTGTTCAGTAGAGTGTCACTGAAATATGTATTTCCTGTAGCAGAAACATCCAAATAGTATCCAAAACTGGTAGACGAAAAAGTTTCAGTTTGAGCTGGGTCAAAACCTGCGTCTGTAGAAAACGAAGTTCCAAATTGATATAAGGATGTCAAGGCGCCATTGAGGGGACTGCCACCATGGTCTGTTCCTTCAAACAGTTCAAGCCGGTTGTTTTGGTCATTTAAATCATAAATGCCAAAACTTGTTGTATTGGCATAACTCGCAAATTCAAAAAGCAGGGTTGCCACACTTCCCCCAGATGCTGTGATGTGCCATGAACTGTCTGTATTGTCTGCAATCATGTCCGTCGTCACATCGACTGAAGAAGTGCCTCCCAGCGTACGAGCGTCCAAAGCACCTTGCAGAGTACCGCCCAAAGGCAAAGCCATTGCATTGGTTGCGATCAAGCACACAGTAGCACCTAGCAGTGTGCTTTTCAGTAATGTTTTTTTCATTTCTCTCTCCATAAAAAGGATAATTAACAAATCTTTATAGACTTAGAAAAGCCCCCCCAGTTTTTTTAAGGAGTCCAGTTGAGAATCGAGCTTTCATTATGTCTCCTTGCAAAATGCTAAGCAAGTTGTGTGCCATTTATGAGAGTTGTTTGCTGCACAAAAGATTATGTACCGCATTGTGGCATAGGAATGAGTTGCCGGTTGTTCACCTGTAACGTAGTGCAACTCAAGGTTGGCGGAAAGGGAGATGGTTGAATCAAGAATTCGATAGGTGGAAATACCTATGTTGAATAGTTTTGTAATATCAACAAGATACTATTGTTTTCGAAATGGTTGTTTTTTTACATATTTTGTGCAGAAGAGAGAAATCTGAATTATTTTCTCACAAAAAGAAGGATTAATTCAGTGAAACCGGAAGTATTTTCCGTATTTGTGGAAAAAGGTGAGATTTTATTGGAGAACACTACTATTGAAATGGTATCAAATTCAGCTTTGAAAAGTCAAGGAGGCAATGGTTTTTTTTGTCAGTTGAGTTGAATCATGTGTTATGGTATGCATATCTGTGTAAATAAAACAATTTTTCAGGGTTTAGGATAAAAAATATGTGCTTTTTGCCGGGATCCCGTTATGAACGACATGAAACAGAATGAGTGTTGTTACCAGGAAGTGTTAAGAACTCTTTTCAGGGTCCTAAAACCGATGTCCTCTGAGATGATTGGACTTGAGGACGGGCTGGGGCGGGTGAGCTCTGCTTCGGTAACTGCCTCTTTCCCACGTCCCCTGTTTGATGAATCGGTCCGCGATGGTTATGTGATTGCGGAGACCACAGGGCATGGAGAATCCGTCCAGCGGTATCGGATTACCGGTGAAATTCCCGCCGGAAGCCCTTACGGAAAGGTGTTGGGGGCAGGGACGGGATGCCGGATTATGACAGGTGGCTGTGTGCCTGAGGGGGGTTCCAGAGTTATTCCCCACGAGGATTGCAGGGAAGTTGATGGAGACATTCTGGTGGAGAAAAAGAAGTTATCCTGGAATATCTATATTCGAAGAAAGGGAGCTGATATTTCTGAAGGGGATGTTCTTGTTGGTCGGGGAATTCTGTTGCAGGCGGGACATCTTGCCCACCTGGCATCCTGTGGTGTCCAAAAAATCGATGTTGCGACCTTACCTGTTGTCGGTTTTTTCTGTACGGGAAGTGAATTGCGACATATGAATGAAAGGGATCTGGAGAATGGTCAGAAAATTTCATCAAATTCATTATTACTTCGAGGGCTTTTGGATTCAATAGGAATTCCGTGTCAAGATTTTGGGATTATCCCGGATAACCGGCAAAGCCTGCTGGATTGTTTTCTGGCAGCAAAAAAAAGTAATGTTGATGTATTGATCAGTACGGGTGGAATGGGACCGGGGAAATATGATCTTGTTGAAAAATTATTTCTTGAGGCCGGTGGTAATTTGATTTTTACGGAACTGGGAATGCGACCGGGAAAATCAGTTCTGTTTGGTACTCTGGGAAAAACACTGTTTTTTGGGTTGCCGGGACCACCCTATGCGGTGCAGACTCTGTTTAATCTGCTGGTTGTACCTGTTGTTTTTTCATTACAGGGATTAAAAGAACAACTCCCCAGGAAGACAACAGCATATCTTGAGCATGATATTCCTGTGAAACGCAGTGACCTGCTCTGTTTTAAAGATGGTGTTCTGGAGCTGCGCGATGGAAAGTGTTATGTACGTCTGGCAGACAGGGATGAGTCGCCAAATTGTTATATAATGTTGTCTGCCGGGCAGTTATTTTTTAAAAAAGGAGAGATGGTCGAAATTTGTCTGGCTTAAATTCATCTTGTGATTTCACCTCTTCAGCTCACGGTTTCAAGTAACCCTTTATGGAGTTCAGCTTTTGACAGGTGGGGCAGTAAAAACTTGCCCTGCCACCAATAGTCATCTTTTTTATCTGGTTGTTACAGTCGGAACAGTTTTTATCTGCTCGTCCGTATACCTTGAAGTTCACCTGAAAATAGCCGCTTTCCTGTCCGGCGTTAACAAAATCACTTATAGTCGAACCGCCACAGTCGATGGCATGTTTGAGTACTGAGCGGAGTTCAATGGTCAGTAGTTGCCATTGTTCCAGGGACAGTGAACCGATTTGACTGGCTGGATGAATGCCCGCCGCAAACAGGCTTTCATTGGCGTAAATATTGCCGATACCCGCTACGACACTGTTTGTCATTATAAAAGATTTTACCGGCAGAGTTCTGTCGCGAGCCAGGGTGTGCAGGTATTCAGGGGAAAATTCCTCTGAAAACGGTTCAGGTCCCGTGGTTTTAAAGAATGAGTTTTCCAGCTCATCGGGTGTTTTGTCCCGGAGAAGATGGATTGAACCGAATCGGCGGGTGTCGTTGAACCGCAGCTCAGTATTATTATCGAAAAGGAGTTGGAGATGATCATGTTTGGCGGTTGGTGTTTCGGGGGAAAAAATACCGAGGTTACCGGTCATGCCGAAATGAAAAATAAGCAGAGCAGAAGATTGAAAATGAACTACAAGATATTTTGCCCGTCGTGTCACCTTGCTGATCGTGTCGCCGGATAAAGAATTTTTCAGATCATCAACCGGCACCGTAGCTCTCAATTTTTTACCACTACCCCGGATCCCCATTACAGTTCTTTCCAGGATAAGGGGGCGTATACCTCGGCATATAACTTCAACTTCCGGGAGTTCAGGCATTGTTTTCTTCCTTCGTGCGGGTGGTTAAGGCAAGAGCGTAGTCGGAAAATGTTGCAGCAACCACAGTTATGGTAGGAGGGGGGCTTGCTTTTTTGACAGGAAGAATTTGAGTTGAAAGAAACGGTGGGGCTTTATTTTTATCTGAACACACTGTTGCAGGTGGATTTCCGAAAAGCCAAGCATGGTATTATGACCGAACCGTTTTTGAATGGCCTCCTTGGCACACCAGAGGAGGGCGAGTGTGTTGAGTTCGTTTTCTTTTGCAATCTCAGCAAGACGTCCCAGTTCCGATTCTGAACAGAATCTTTTTTTTACTTTGAGGAGTTTTTTTTCAATCTTCTGCAGGTCTATTCCGCAGGGACAGGGAGAGGCAATGGCTGTTGCCATCTCTTTACTGTGGCTGATGGAAATATGGGGGGCGGCAAGGTGCGGCAATGGATGCAGAAGAGCAGCGGGGTGACCGTTTTCACGATTGACAATTTCTATTTTGTCGGCAGAAACAGGTGGAAGATTGCAGGCATGCAGGTAAATGAGTACTGCTTCTTTTGCACAGATCCTGCCCGTGAGATATTCCCGTCGTCGTTTGGTGAGTCTGTAACTGTCGAGCCTTGCCAGTTCATTTTCATGAAGGGCCTTTCTATTACGGGGAGTGTCCTCCTGTAATTTGAGAATTACAGGCGGGCAGGAAACGGATGCAGGGATCTCGTCGATGAAATCACGAATTTCATGTTGGACAATATCTGCAGACATCGGCTGTGTTCCAGGTGAGAAGAATAAAAAAACTTGCAGTTTCAACAGTTCATGCTACTTTTTGAAGATTCAGAATAATGGTAAAGGCTCCGTTTATCAATCCTTAAAGAGGAAATGAATGAAACTGTATACAGGTATGACTGCCTATGACCTTGTTGTTCTCGGTCTTTTCGCCTTACTGATTGGTCGCGGTATCTGGCTGGGCCTTTTGAAGCAGGTGACTGGTTTGCTTGCCCTCTACTTCGGATATTTTGCCGCAGGGCAGTATAATGAGCTGATCTTCCCGATTTTGAAAGATATTTCCGATAATCCCAAGGTTGTTTTTCTCACCAGCTATGTCATCCTTTTTATAGCCACTTATATAATTGTAATGCTTGTCGGAAAATTATTGACCTATGTCATTCAACTTACCATTGCCGGGTGGTTTGATCGTTTTCTCGGGGGACTGGTGGGGTTTGCCAAGGGATTGATCCTTGTAGTGTTGCTCCATATGATTCTGGGAACAATCCTGGCTCCGGAAAACCCCATGCTGCGAAAATGTGTGACCTGCGATGTCTTGAATGATGCGGCAGACATAACCCGGCAGTTTATCCGTGATGAAGATGTGCGAAAGGCACTCATTCAGAAGAAGCCTGCAATCTCCATGGACACAGTCAGGGAATACCTGGCTCCGGATGACGGGGAAGAGGGCATTGAAAAGCAGACTGAAAACTGATGGCGGCAAAACGCAAAAAAAAAAACTCCTGGTTCCTATCGGGAACGTCACTATCGCTCTTTTTTCGATTCATCCGACCTTGTTCCTTCCTTTGTCAAAATAAAGGACACGGATCTGCATATTTTTGCTGACAGGGATGTTACTGCTCCGGCCGAAAATCTTGCCCTGCAGTTCAGAACCCAGGTGGAAGCTTATATTGTGGAACACCCTGAATTTCTCCATTCCCTGGTTCCTCTTCCCTCTGATGATTTGGCACCGCCTCTTATCAAAGATATGCTGCAGGCGGGCCGAACAGCCACTGTGGGACCTATGGCGGCTGTGGCCGGTGTTATTGCCGAATACGTTGGAAAAGAGTTACTGAGGATGGGTTGCGGGCAAGTCATGGTGGAAAATGGCGGTGATCTGTTTCTGCATCGCACCACCGAATGCAGGGTTGCAATTTATGCCGGGGAATCCCCGTTGAGCAATAAGGTCGGGCTTCGGCTGTCGCCCCGGGAAATGCCCCTTGGTATCTGCACCTCCTCGG
Organism: Desulfomarina profundi; assembly: GCF_019703855.1. Lineage (GTDB taxonomy): Bacteria > Desulfobacterota > Desulfobulbia > Desulfobulbales > Desulfocapsaceae > Desulfomarina > Desulfomarina profundi. The sequence goes on from NZ_AP024086.1 coordinate 159,278, forward strand.
GGACTGTTGGGCATTCACTCAGCTTTGGCAGGGCCGATTCGGTGACAGTTATTTCACAATCAACGCCTCTGGCAGATGCGGTGGCCACACGACTGGGTAATGAGGTGAGAGAGCAGGGGGAAGCAAGGGATTTTGGCATAAAAAAAGTGCTGGAGACAGGCCTTGCCATAGAAGGTGTTTTGGGAGTTGTTGTAATTTGTGATAAACTGATGGGAGCAGCAGGTCAGGTTGAGTTGATTAAAATAGAAAAATAAAAGAACTGGAGTGCAGTTGTGGTGGCGGGAAAAACCATTCACAATAAAAACGACCAGAGACAGGAAGGTCGGGAGAGGATCACGTTCTATTTACGTGTTTTTGATGGTATAAGCACAAGAATCGTTGGTCACCTGGTTGATATATCCACCCGGGGCATGCTGCTGCTCTGCGAGGACCCGGTTGCGGCCGGAGAGGATTACAGGCTTCGCCTCTGTCTGCCGGCAGTTGTATTGGACAGGAGGGAAGTAGTTATTTCCGCAACCAGCAGATGGTGCAGTCGGGAGGACGATTCGGATTTTTTTCGGGTGGGTTTTCAGATAGTTGATTCGTCACCGGAAATTGTGAAAACCGTTGAGCTGCTGGTGGAAAAATGCGGCTATAAGGTGGCCAGTAATTCAACCGGTTGATTATTCGTCTTTTTTTGCTTCCTCAAGCAGTGTTTCCCCGTGTTTTTCTACAAACCTGTCGATATCCTCCTGCCAGCTTCGAAATACTGAAAGTCCTTCTTCTTTTAAAACGCTGTTTTCCAGAATGGAGTTTGCCGGACGGTGGGCTGGGGTCGGGTATTCGGCCGTAGTGCAGGGGCGCATGGAATATGGGACCTTCATTGTGTCCAGAAAATATCGGGCTGCCTCGTACCAGCTTGAATACCCTTCCGCTGTGGTGTGCATGATGCCGGTGAGTTCGGAATCCAGCAGTTTTTCGATTTGCTGGGCCAGGGTATATGACCAGGTGAGTGAGCCGAACTGGTCGTTGACAACCTTCAGCTCTCTGTTCGGATCGGTTACGGCAAGTTTCAACATGGTTTTCAGGAAGTTTTTTCCGGTGGCTGAATACAGCCAGGCTGTTCGAAGAATGACCGCGTCCTTCTCGCAGGCAAGCACAGCTTTTTCTCCCGCCAGCTTTGATTTGCCGTATTGGGACAGGGGATTGGGTTCATCGGTTTCCAGGTACGGTTGCGGTACGGTTCTGTTGCCATCAAAAACATAATCGGTGGAGATATGTATCAGCCTGCTTCCCAGTTTTTCGGCTGTTTTTGCCACATGGCCCGGGCCTTCGGCATTGACTTTCCAGGCCAGTGAGGTCTCCTTCTCGCAGCCATCAACTGCTGTGTACGCCGCACAGTTTATTATGACCTCTGGTTTGATATCATCCAGAAATGGACCAATGCTGTCAGGATTGGTGATATCAACGAGGGGGATATCGCAGCCGATGGTTTCATGGGTTGTGCCGAGAATAGTGGCGCAGTCTGATCCGAGTTGTCCGTTTGTACCAATTATTACAATTTTCATATGTTTTCCTGTAACTTATCTGAAAATCTCACCGCCGAAGGTTGTTTTGCCGCAGTTGGATTTTCATTACTCTGTTGTGCCCAAAGGGCATAAATACCCAAAGGGCATAAATACCCAAAGGGCATAAATTGCCAAGCCCTAAAGGCCGGTCATGTCGGTTTATTTCATTTTTTCTTCAGCTACAATATCCGTGATATACTGACCGTACTGGTTTTTCAGCATATCCGTAGCTTGAGCGGCCATCTCATCAAGGGTAATATAACCCAGTTGATAGGCGATTTCCTCAATACAGGCAATTTTGAGACCCTGCCTGTCCTGCACTGCCTGAACGTAGCTGGATGCCTGCTGCAGGGATTCATGGGTGCCGGTGTCCAGCCAGCAGAATCCCCGTCCCAGGGGTTTGACCTGCAGACTGCCTCGCTTCAGATACTCGTTGTTAATATCAGTTATTTCGAGTTCTCCCCTGGCGGAAGGTTTAACCTGCGCAGCAATGGTTATGACCTCGTTATCATAAAAATAGAGACCTGGTACGGCGTATTTTGATTTTGGTTTTTCCGGTTTTTCCTCTATACCTATGACCTTGTTGTTTCTGTCAAATTCAACGACGCCATATCGCTCCGGGTCTTTGACCAGGTAGCCGAAGATCTGCCCGCCGGTGGTCAGTTTGGCGCTTTCCTGGAGAATGGCGGAAAAACCGGGGCCGAAAAAGATATTATCGCCGAGAATAAGGCAGACCGAGTCATTTCCGATAAATTCCCTGCCGATCAGAAAGGCCTGGGCCAGCCCTTCAGGTCTTGGTTGAACAGCGTAGCTGATAGAGAGCCCCAAATGGGAACCGTCTTTGAAAAGCCCGGTGAATCCCGGAAGATCATGGGGGGTTGAAATAATCAGTATTTCCCGTATACCCGCAAGCATGAGCACTGACAGCGGGTAGTAGATCATCGGTTTGTCGTACACCGGAATCATCTGTTTGGAAATGGCCTTGGTGAGGGGGTAGAGCCTTGTGCCGGAGCCTCCTGCGAGTATTATTCCTTTCATATTCAGTAAGATGGATTGTTTTTATGTTGACAGTGATAGTCTTTGCTTTTTGTTGTCAGGCGTGGTTTTATTTGTTTTCACAGGAAAACTGCTATGAATATAATGAGAGGTAATAAAAAAGGAAGGAAAAAATGGAACTGTCTCTCCCGTCCTGTTTCAAGGCTTATGATATCAGGGGGCGCGTGCCCGACGAACTGAATGTTGAACTGGCCCGAAAAACAGGCCGCGCTTTTGCTGCACTCTATGGATTGAAAAAAGTCGTGATCGGCAGGGATATAAGGTTAAGCAGTGTTGATCTGGCAGCGGCACTAGCTGAAGGATTGCAGGACATGGGAACTCATGTGCTTGATCTCGGCTTGTGCGGTACAGAGGAAATTTATCATGGCACTTTCAGCATGGAGAGCGAAGGGGTTGATGGGGGAGTCATTGTTACAGCCAGTCATAATCCAGCCGATTATAATGGAATGAAGTTTGTTTTGAGGGGTGCGCGTCCGGTAACAGGCGAGTCTGGTCTTGAAAAAATGGCCGAGATGATTGTGACGGAATCACTGCCGGCTCCGACAGGGCGTCGCGGAACAGTGGAAACACTTGATATAAAAAAGCGGTACAGGAATCATCTCCTTGGATACATCGACAGGAACACCCTCAAACCCTTTAAAATTGTTGTCAATGGCGGAAATGGTTGTGCCGGTCCTATTATTGATATGCTGGAGCCGGATCTGCCCTTCACCTTTATCAGGCTAAACCATGAACCGGACGGCAGCTTCCCTAAAGGAGTGCCCAATCCACTGCTTCCCGAGAAAAGAGCAGAAACGGCTGAAATGGTCAGGCGCCATGGCGCGGACATGGGTATTGCCTGGGACGGGGACTTTGACCGCTGTTTTTTCTGGGATGAGCAAGGTCGGTTTATTGAAGGATATTATATAGTAAGCCTGCTGGCCATGGAGATGCTCAAGCGGGAACCCGGGGCAAAAATTCTATATGATCCACGTTTGACCTGGAATACAGAGGAACTTGTAAGAGAACACGGAGGGGTTCCGGTGATGACAAGAACCGGCCACGCCTTTATCAAGGAAAAAATGCGCCTTGAAAACAGTGTATATGGCGGTGAGATGTCGGCCCATCACTATTTTAGAGATTTTGGCTACTGTGATTCCGGAATGGTGCCATGGCTGCTTATTGCCTCCCTGTTAAGCAGCAGCGGGAAAAAATTATCAGAACTGGTGAAAGATCGTGTGGCTGCCTATCCTGTTTCCGGGGAGATCAACAGTCGGGTTGAAGACCCTGACAGGGTCATTGCCACCATTGAACAGGCTTACAATGATGGTGAAAAAGATTATACTGACGGTCTCAGTATTTCGTTTCCACAGTATCGTTTTAATATACGAAAATCCAATACGGAGCCGATGCTTCGCCTCAATGTCGAAACCAGGGGTGATATTGACCTGTTGCAGCGGAAGACGGAAGAATTATTAAAATTCATTAAATGATGATCTCGTAAAAAGTCGTTCAACGTTCTCAGATGGACTCTGGAAAAACTTCGATATACAAGGCGTGGCGGTGTCGTGTAAGCGCAGGCGTACATATGGTACGTCGAGCATTACACGATCACCCCACAACGCAGTAGATCGGAGTTTTTACGAGTCCATCATTAAATAATTGAGGAAAACCGTGAAAAAAATACAACCAGTAATACTTGCAGGAGGGGTCGGTTCAAGGCTGTGGCCATTGTCCAGGGAGCTCTATCCGAAGCAGCTTCTGCAGCTCACTGATAACACCTCACTGCTGCAGACCACCCTTTTGCGGGTCAGTCAGTTGCCTGATATTCTGCCTCCTGTTGTTGTCGTGGGTGAGGAGCACCGGTTTATTACCAGGAAACAGATTGATGAGCTGGATGGATATAATGAGTATACCATACTCCTTGAACCCATGGGTCGGAATACTGCTCCGGCGATCTGTGGTGCCGTGCATTTCTGCAACGGGATGGAAGAGGATATTGTCTTTCTTGTTCTCCCGGCGGATCATGTCGTTATGAATCAGAATATTTTTAATGATGCAGTAGAGCGGGCCGTACTTTTGGCTGATGAGGGATATGTTGTGACGTTTGGTGTAAAACCGACCAGTCCTGAGACCGGTTATGGTTATATCGAAGGAGGCGATGGGCAAAGAATCCAATCGTTCAAGGAGAAGCCGGGGATAGAGCTGGCCCGTAAATACCTGGAGGAAGGGAGCTATTTCTGGAACAGCGGTATGTTCGCTTTTTCTGAAGCAACCTTTGCATCAGAGATGGAAAAACATGGACCGGAAATGTATGGTTGCATGGCCGAAGCCGTGGAGAGGGGTGAAGTCGATGATCGTTTCTTCCGCTTTGAAAAAAATGCAATGGGGAGGTGTCCTGCTGATTCCATAGATTACGCCCTGATGGAAAAGAGTGATAAAGTTGCCATGGTGGTGGCCGAAAATCTCGGTTGGAGCGATATCGGCTCCTGGCAGGCCCTCTGGGATATTCTCGATAAGGATAATTCTGGTAACGTCACCCAGGGAAATGTTTTGCTGGAAGACACGGAAAACTGCCTGGTCCGGGCTGAGGAGATGCTGATCGCCACAGTGGGGTTGGAAGATACTCTTGTGGTTGAGACTGCCGATGCTCTGCTGGTGGCTCCGCTTTCACGTTCGCAGGATGTGAAAAAAATTGTAACCCGCCTGAAAAAGGAAAGACGAAAAGAGTTCAGTTTTCATCGAACAGTTTACAGGCCCTGGGGAAGTTACACGGTGCTTGAAGAGTCACCAAGGTTTCAGATAAAACGAATTACGGTGAGCCCTGGAGCGAAACTTTCCCTGCAGATGCATCATCATCGCTATGAACACTGGGTGGTTGTAACGGGGACGGCAAAAGTGGTTAACGGGGATCGTGAGATATTGCTTCATGAAAACGAGTCAACCTATATTCCGGTGGGAACCCGACATCGCCTTGAAAATCCGGGAGTGATTGATCTCGAATTGATTGAAGTGCAGATCGGCAGTTATCTTGGGGAAGATGATATTGTCCGTTTTGAAGATGTGTACGGGCGGCAGGAATAGAGCTGCAGTCTGGGTATTTGAGGGTTTCAGCTGTTTTTCAGCTGCTTTTCCAACTCTGCCCTTCTGCGGCGAAATGCCTCGACGTATTTTGTAAAGACACGTCTGCCGTTTTTTGAAATTTTCAGGAAGACTACTCCTGATATATATCGGCCTTCATGGGGGAAGCGTGGGTTGTCCTTCCTTCCAGGTCGACAAGATCATCCTCCAGGCCTACTGTGATGAGAAGTCTGGTGTTGGTTTTCAGGGGATAAACGGTTTCCAGCTTGATGCCGTCGACGCTCACATCCATCGTCCTTCCCATGGAATATTCGCAGGTGTCGCCGTTTTCATTCAGAACAACATAATCGAGAAGGTGCAGCGCATCGTAACGGATAAATTTTCTCTGCTCTCGCTGTTTCATGATATCCCCTGTTCCTGTCTGTTGATCTGCCCACCTTCGGGAAAAAGGTTGTGGATTGCGTTTTTTTCTGCTGCAACAATACCCCTTTCCGTAATGAGACCCGTAATCAGGCGGGCGGGAGTTATGTCAAAACTGTAATTGGCAGCTTGTGTCCCGTCAGCTGCCAGGGAAATAGTGGATATTGAATTATTGTTGTCCATTCCGGTTATCGTTGTGATTTCCTCCCCTGTTCTTTGTTCTATAGGAATTTCCATGCCATTGTCAAGTGTCCAGTCAATTGTGGAGGAGGGTAGGGCCACGTAAAACGGGATATTATTGTCATAGGCAGCAAGGGCCTTGAGGTAGGTGCCGATCTTGTTTGCCACATCCCCGGTATGAGTAGTCCTGTCAGTGCCGACAATGACCAGGTCAACCAGGCCATGCTGCATGAGGTGTCCTCCCGTATTGTCACAGATAAGGGTGTTGTCTATTTTTTCCTGTTGCAATTCCCATGCCGTCAGTTTGGCACCCTGGTTCCAGGGGCGGGTTTCGTCAACCCAGACATGGATGTTGATCCCGGCGTCCCTGGCCGCATATATTGGAGCAGTCGCACTGCCATAATCTGCAAAGGCCAGCCATCCAGCATTGCAATGGGTGAGGATGTTGACAGTTTTTCCTTTCTTCTGGTTCCTTATCTTCCTTATGATTTCAAGGCCGTGTTTGCCGATTTGTCTGCAAAAGAAAACATCTTCGTCGGCAATATTGTTTGCCTCCTGAAAAGCGATTTTCCGTTTCTGCTCTGGTGTGTTGACCGTCTCCATTGCCCTGCATACTCTTTCAACCGCCCATTTCAGGTTTCTGGCTGTTGGTCTGCTGTTGCCAAGTTCGGTGGAATTTTTCTTGATGCATTTATCGAAACAGTTGTCGGGGGCAGCCAGTGCGGCGAGATAGATACCATAACCTGCTGTGATACCGATCAGTCCCGCACCTCTGACATGCATCTCTTTTATGGCAGTGATGGCATCCTCTACAGTTCGCAGAGTTTCCGTGACAAAGAGATGGGGGAGTTTTCTCTGGTCGACGATGATAATTTCAGTCCTGTTTTCAGGATTTGGCCAGATGGTTCTGTAATGCTTCCCGTTTACAATCATATGTACCTTGTCCCCTGCCTGTCCATAAATGGCCTTTTTGCCCGATTTCTACGTCGCTACGAAAAATAAAAATGCTCACATATGTCTAATATGCTGGGCTTTTTATTTTCCTATGCTCCTCGGAGTCTACGCTTACCTGAACTCGAACAAAAAATCTCATTTCTGGACAGATAGTTGTCTAGTCTGGAGCAATTTCGTGAATGATATGCATGGGCACCCATATGTAATCAGCATACTGGTTGGTGAGAAAAATGTAAACTTCTCCTCTTGGAAAAAGGTTGTGAAAAAGTAGGTACCCGGGGAGGGGGATATAACAATTAAATTTACATTTATGTTGCAAAAAACAATTAAATTTACAATAATGTAATCAAAAGTGATTTAATGCTGTTTCTGTTTTTCTTTTGAACGGCGTTGTTGTCGGGATTAAGAAGAATGTGAAAATGTGTGAAATTGTGACTTCCGGTCTGGTCGGGTCGCAGGCCAATAAAAAAACAGAACTATTGAGGTGAATTGAATGAATAAGGCGGATACCGCATTTATCCTGGCATCCGCAGGTCTGGTGTTGTTGATGACACCGGGACTTGCGTTGTTTTATGGTGGCATGGTTCGGAGAAAGAATGTTCTCGGGACTATTATGCAGAGTCTGATAATGATATCCCTGGTTTCGATTGAGTGGGTTTATCTGGGGTATTCCATGTCATTTGGTCCCGATGTGGGTGGTTTTGTCGGGAATTTGTCCTTGTTCGGATTGAGCGGAGTGACCAGTGCCCCAGTCCTGATTACGCCACAACAATTCCCCAGACAGTTTTTATGATTTATCAGTGCATGTTTGCTATAATCACTCCGGCTCTGATTACAGGAGCCTTCGCTGAGCGGGTCAGGTTTGTTCCTTTTCTGATTTTTTCATTGTTCTGGACAATTCTTGTGTACAATCCTGTCTGTCACTGGGTGTGGGGCAAAGGCGGATGGCTGGCCGGACTTGGTGTCCTCGATTTTGCCGGCGGCCTGGTGGTTCATGCCACATGCGGTGCAGCCGCCCTCGCTGGTGTGCTTGTGATCGGTGCGAGACGGGGGTATGGTAAAACTAATTTCATGCCCCATAATCTGCCCATGACCATGCTGGGGACGGGGCTGCTCTGGTTTGGCTGGTTCGGTTTTAATGGTGGTTCTGCTCTGGCGGCCAATGAAATTGCTGCAACAGCTTTTGTCGCCACCCATATGGCTGGAATGGCGGGGATGTTTATGTGGGTGGTTATGGAATGGCTGACCCTGGGGAAGGCCACGACCCTTGGGGCTGCCTCCGGGGCGATCAGCGGGTTGGCCACTATTACTCCTGCGGCTGGTTTTGTCGGCCCTAATGCGGCGATTGTTATTGGATGTCTTGCCGGGCTCTGCTGTTTTCTGGCAGTAAGTGCCAAAAGCAGGTTTAATCTGGATGATTCTCTTGATGTCGTGGGGATTCATGGAGTTGGTGGGATACTGGGTACATTCTGTCTTGGCCTCTTCGCTTCCAAAAGTGTTAATCCCGATGGTGCTGACGGGTTGTTTGCCGGAAATGTGGCTCAACTGTACTATCAATGTGTCGGTATTGTGGCAGTGGCTCTCTATGCCTTTATTGTCAGCTGGGTTCTTTTTAAAGTTATTCATTCCGTGATGGGAATGCGTCTTGAGGAGGATGCCGAAGTGGAAGGTATGGATTCCACAGAACATTCAGAAACCGCTTACAACAATTAGTGCATGGTGTGGGGTTTCTGTGGTATGTTTTTATGGCAGAAATCCTGACTATCCCGTCAGGGAGTTTGTGCTGACGGGTTTGATGAAAAATGAAAGGTTGATATGAAAAAAATTGAAGCAATTATAAAACCGTTCAAGCTGGATGATGTGAAAGATGCTTTGAACGAGATCGGTATAACCGGGATGACGGTATCCGAGGTTAAGGGGTATGGACGTCAGAAAGGGCATACTGAAATTTACAGAGGTGCCGAATATATTATTGATTTTATTCCCAAGGTGAAGATGGAAATTGTCGTTGCCGCTGAGCAGGTGGATCAGGTTGTGGATAAGATCAGAAATGCAGCCAATACCGGAAAAATCGGTGACGGAAAAATATTTGTATTGCCGGTTGAGCGGGTTGTTCGCGTTCGTACCGGGGAGGAAGATCGGGACGCGGTATAGCGGATGGTTGCCGAGTTTCAAAAGAAAAGAGAACCCCTGGAACAACAGTGGGCAAAAGGGCTGGGGAGTGATCAGCTGCTCCTTGAATACAGCGATCTCGTAGATCATTTTATTGTACGCTGTTTTGACTCTCTTGAAGTGGACGGTAAAGATTCTGTCGCACTTGTTGCCCTTGGGGGATATGGACGGCGTGAGTTGTTCCCCCGGTCCGATATTGACCTTATGATTCTCTACAAGGGCAGGTCTTCCAGGGTGAACAGTATTGCTGACGGGATTCTTTATCCGCTCTGGGATCTCGGTCTTGAAGTTGGTCATGGTGTTCGCACGGTGAAAGAGTCTGTTGCCCAGGCCCGGGAAGAATATTTTTCACGTGTTGCCCTGTTGGACAGTCGTCTTGTCTGTGGTAATGAGCAGCTCTTTTCCAAGCTGATGAAGGTCTATCGAAAACGTTTTGTTGATGGTCGGCGTGAAGATTTTGTTGTTCTGATGAAGGAACATCGTGCTGTCCGTCAAAAGCGGTTCGGTAGTCATGGTTATCTTCTCGAGCCGAATATAAAGGAAAGTCGGGGTGGGATGAGAGATATTCAGGCCATGTTCTGGACAGCCAAGATGGTTTTCGGGCTTGATGGACTTGATGATATGTGCGGAGCCGGGCTGCTCCTGGATGAAGAAAGGGAAGAGTTCGTTGGTTCCCGGCAGATGCTCACACGTCTGCGTGGTTATCTTCACAGCCAGAGCAGAAGGAAAAACGAGCAGCTCTATTTTGAGCAGCAGGAGGACGCGGCCGCGGTTTTTGGTTACCGTAGCCGCAGTGGAGTGCTCGGGGTTGAGAGTTTCATGCGGGATATCTATGCCGCCCTGCAGAATATTGCAGTTATTACGGATCTCTTTTTTGATCATGTGGATGAAGTCCTTGGCCTGGCTGCGAAGGTGAGAGGAATCAAGGACAAGAATGTTGAAAAAGGTATTGAGATCCGCAAGGGAAAGATTCATCTCACTGCCGGTATTGATCAGTTGCGGGCCAAACCCCATATCCTGGTGCGCCTCTTTCTGGTGATGGCCCGGACCGGTCTGGTACTGCATTATCGGACCAGAAAGATGATTGCCGGGCACCTGGGGCTGATTGACGGGAAGGTGTGTGGTTCACCTCGTCTGACGAAGGCATTTGTGAATATTCTTCTTGAAGCAGGAGATATTTTTCCGGTTCTGGAAACCATGCTGGAGACCGGAGTTCTCACCGCCTGCATACCCGAATTTTCCAGGATTGTTACCCTCTCTCAATATGATGTATATCATATTTATACTGTCGACAGGCATTCACTGCAGACCGTCGCCGAGCTGAAGCAGTTGCAGGAAGAGATGGGGAGAGTCTTTAAAAATGTAAGATCACTGAAAGTGTTGTATCTTGGTGCGCTTCTTCACGATATCGGTAAGGGGTCGGGGCGTGACCACAGTATTGAAGGGGCCGGAGTGGCAATGGAGGTTGGCAAGCGGCTGGGGCTCAATGGGGCCGAGTGTGACGGCTTGCAGTTTCTGGTGCGCTATCATCTTTTTATTCCCGAAAATGCCCTGAGAAGGGATCTCAATGACACGCTTTTTCTCCGAAGATGTGCCGAGACCATAGGCAGTCTTGACAGGCTTTCCATGCTGTATCTGCTTTCCGTTGCCGATTCGAAGGCGACCGGGCCGTCCGCCTGGTCATCCTGGAAGGCTGCTTTGATGGAAGAGCTGTACCTGAAAGTCTATCCCTATCTTGATTTTGCCCACCGGGGGCGTGGGGAGATTGGTGTTGAGTTGGAGGATCATGTTGAACAGGGAGTTGAATGGCTGAGAGGGCAGGTTGGGAAGCTGTTGGCAAAAGAAAAAGGGTTGCGCGTGGATGTGGCTACCCTGTCTGCTGATTATATGCTTTCCTTTGAGCCTGAAGTCATCGTAGACCATGTGCTCAACCACAGGGATCATTATCAGCTGTTGCGACAGAAGTCGCTTGTCAGGGCCGTTGAGAGTGAAGATGGCTGGTCTCTTCTGATCATGTCGTTTGACCGTCCGGGCCTGCTGGCCAAAATATGCGGAGTGATGGCCCTGAATAATCTTGAGGTTGTCAGAGCACAGATTTTTACCTGGGATGACGGCACCGTGGTGGATGTGATTGATGTTCGACCGACGGACGGGCTTGACTTTCAGGAGAAAGACTGGCGTGGATTGAATGAGGATCTGGACAAAGCTATCAGTCACAGGCTGGGGCTCGGGCACCGCCTTTACAGGAAACTTTCCTCAGTTTACGGCAGAAAGCGCGAGTTGGCAGGTGAAGTGACCACCAAAGTTGTTATTGATAATAACAGTTCTGATATTTATTCAGTGGTGGAGGTCTATTCGGCTGATCTTCCGGGGCATCTCTATCGAATTGCCCAAACCCTGGCTGATTTCGGTATTAATATCCATAAGGCGTACATTGCCACCGAGGTGGGCCAGTTGATTGATGTGTTTTACGTTCTCGACAGCCGGGGGAAAAAACTGCTTGACGAGGAATTTCGGCAGGAAATAACTCAGGGATTGCTGTATTCAGTGGGCCAAATGGCCAGTTGAGGTGAGTTGGTGCCTGTCCATAAATGGTTGGAGCACGTGTGAAAAATGACAAACTTGTAATAAAAATTGATTTTTCTTGCAGAAACTGTCAAAAATGTTATGTAATGGTAAATATTTTTTGACTCGGATGCCGGGCCGTTCCTTATATGGGGTTCAGGCAAAATCTTATCGAACACAAGGAGGCTGTGAAAATGACTAGGGAAGAAATAATGCAGACAATTGAAGATGAGAATATTCAGTATTTTCGCCTTCAGTTTGTGGATATTCTGGGCTTTATGAAGAATGTAGCAATTCCGAAAAGCCAGATAGGCAAAGCCCTTGACGGGGATATGATGTTTGACGGTTCCTCCATTGACGGATTTGTCCGCATCAACGAGTCGGACATGTATCTCAAACCTGATTATAACACTTTTACCGTACTTCCCTGGCGGAACAGGGATGGTGTGGCTGCCGCTCGTATAATCTGTGATGTTTATAAGTCTGACGGTACTCCTTTTGGTGGATGTCCCAGGGTCAATCTCAAGCGTGTTCTGGCTGAGGCCAGAGAAATGGGATATACCATGAACGTGGGAACAGAAGCGGAATTTTTCCTCTTTGAAAGGGATGAGGATGGGGCGCCCACAACCATAACAAACGATGTCGCCGGTTATTTTTCACTGGATCCTGAGGATATGGCCAATGATTGCCGCCGTGAAATCATCGAGACCCTTGAAGCCATGAACTTTGAGATTGAGGCATCCCATCACGAGGTTGCCGAGGGACAGCATGAGATCAATTTCAAATATGCTGATGCCCTTGAGGCAGCGGACAATACAGTCACATTCAAATGGGTTGTCAAGTCAATCGCTGCCAAATATGGTCTGCACGCGACCTTTATGCCTAAGCCTATCTTTGGTATTAATGGTTCGGGTATGCATACCAACCAGTCCCTTTTTAACCTTGATGGCACCAACGCCTTTTTTGACGAGAGCGATGAACTGCAGCTTTCCAAAGTTGCCTATTCCTATATAGCCGGCTCCCTGAAAAATGCCCGTGGTTTTGCTGCGGTGACTAATCCCCTGGTCAATTCCTATAAACGCCTTGTTCCCGGGTATGAGGCACCGGTTTATGCCGCATGGTCTGCTTCCAACCGTTCAGCACTTATCAGGATCCCGGCTGCCCGTGGTCTTTCTACCCGTACCGAGATTCGTTGCCCGGATCCGAGCTGCAACCCCTACCTTGCCCTGGCGATGATGCTTAACTCCGGGTTGGACGGGGTTAAAAACAACCTGACGCCACCTGCAGAAGTTGCAAAGGATATCTTCAAAATGAGTGGAGCCGAGATGGAAGAGGAAGGCATCAAGGTTATGCCTGCCAGTCTCAAGGAAGCTCTTGAAGAATTGAAAACGAATCCTATTGCCAGAGAAACCCTTGGGGATCATATCTTTGAAAAATATATCGAAGCCAAGGAAAAGGAATGGGACAGCTTCAGAACAGCAGTGACCGATTGGGAACTGGATGAATACCTCACTATTTATTAATTCCTGACCGGATGCTCGTAATCGGCCCCTGCACTTCGCCACAGTGCAGGGGCTTTTTCTGTTTTGGGGGTTCGGGTATAACAATTCTTGCCAATTTTTTTAATTAAAAGTAGTGTCTGTTTCCAGGATACCTTGAATCCGTAGTGGATTCAGGGGGTGAATTTTGATGATATTGACCAGGGATATTGACTGGAGTGAAAAAAAAGAAGGCAAGATCGCTTGCGGGGTTGCTTCCTGAGCTTGTACGGGAGCAGGGATGGGAAAAACAGCTGGATTTGTATTCAATTTTTCCACGCTGGCGGGAACTCGTGGGTCAGGAAATTTATACATATGTCCGTCCTCTTAAAATTGTGCGGAATGTACTCTGGATTGAAGTAGAAAATTCATCCTGGCTGCAGCAGATGCAGTTTGAAAAGATGCAGCTTCTGGACGTGTTGAATCAGGCTCTTCGTCTGAACCGTCTTGACGATATTAAAATGGTTCTTCCTGTTGGAGAGAAGAGTGATGAGAAAACATCGATACAATCTGTAACATTTGTCAAACCCGACAAGGAAGAAGTGGCGGCGTTCGAGCGGCAGGTCAGCATTATTGCAGACGAAAAATGTCGAGACGCCCTGATGCAGTTCTGGTATCTTTCCCGGGCATGCAGAATTAAAGAAAAATGAAAACAAGTAGCCTTCAAAGAAATAGAATATGTTACACGATAATATTTTAAGCGCTATCGGCTATACGCCCCTCGTAAGAATCAATAGACTTTTTAAAGATGATTCCGTACAGATATATGGAAAGTTGGAGTCCTGCAATCCAGGTGGTTCCGTGAAGGAACGGATTTCGCTTTCCATGATTGAAGCGGGAGAAAAAAGCGGCGAGCTGACAAAAGATAAAATCGTGCTGGAGGCTACCAGCGGCAATACGGGTATCGGTCTGGCTATGGTCTGTGCCGCTAAAGGTTACAGGTGTACCCTTGTCATGCCCGAGTCCGCTTCCATCGAGCGGCGAAAAATAATGCAGGCCTACGGTGCTGAAATTCTGCTCACTCCAGCTAAAAGGGCAACTGACGGTGCTATTGAAAAGGCCTACGGCATGGCACGGGAATACCCGGAGCGATACTTTCTCGCTGACCAGTTCAATAACGAGGCCAACTGGCGTGCCCATTATGACCGGACTGCACCGGAAATATGGGAACAGACGGAAGGCAGGGTGACTCATCTTGTGGCGACACTCGGGACATCCGGAACCGTCATGGGGCTCTGCGCCTGGTTTAACGAGTTTCAGCCCCATGTGAAGGTCATCGCTGTTGAACCGCATCTTGGTCACAAGATTCAGGGACTGAAAAATATGAAGGAGTCCTATCGTCCCGGTATTTTTGATAAAAATATTCCGTCTGAAGTGGTGTCTGTAGATGATGAACCATCCTTTGCCATGGCCAGGAGTCTTGCTAAAGAGGAAGGTCTGCTTGTGGGGATGAGCAGTGGAGCGGCTATGTCTGCTGCCATTCATTATGCTGAAAAACTGAATAAAGGTCTGGTCGTTGTTATGCTGCCGGACGGTGGTGAGAGATATCTCAGCACACCTCTTTTTTCCATTGAAAAGAAAGAAAAAAAAGAGGATCAACTGCTTTTCTACAATACGATGAGCAAGAAAAAGGAACCCTTTGTCCCTCTCCAGAAGGGCAGAGCCACTTTTTATTCATGCGGCCCTACTGCTTACGAATTTGCCGACCTCCAGATATGTAGACGCTTCGTGGTGGCAGACCTTATTACCAGAACTTTGGAGGAAAAAGGGTTTACGGTGGATTCCTATATGAATTTCACCGATATTGATGACCGGACAATTGAAGGCGCGGAAAAGGCGGGACAACCCCTCAAAGAATTCACTGATCGCTATATAGCCAGTTTTCTGGAGGATATTGAAACTCTGGGAGTTAAGCCGGCAAAAGATTACCCGAAGGCCTCCGAATATATCGGCAACATGATCGAGATGTCCCATGAGCTGATTCACAAGGGGTATGCTTATGAAAAACACGGTTCCATCTATTTCGATATTTCCAAATTCAAAAAGTACGGGCGTTTATCCGGTATCGATCTTGGAAAAATTCAACTCGGTAAAACCGTTGACCTGGATAACTACGAAAAAGATAATCCTCGGGATTTTACACTTCTCAAACGCTCAACACTGGGTGAGTTAAAAAAGGGGATCTTTTTTGAAACAGACTGGGGAAACGTGCGACCGAGCTGGCATGTGGAATGCTCCGCCATGGCTACCACCAACCTTGGCTCGACTATGGATATTCATACATCCAGCAGAAACCTGATCTTTCCTCACCACGAAAATGAAATAGCCATTGCCGAGGCACTGACCGGAAAACCCCTGGCCAATTACTGGCTCCATTCGGAAATGGTTGTGGTTGATTCGAAGAACATGTCAAGGGAGGCCGGTAACAGAGTAACCTTGCGGGATCTGCTGGCACGCGGATACAGTGGACGGGAAGTGCGCTTCATGCTGCTTTCAGTTCACTATCGGAAGCCGATTAATTTTTCCTTGAAACGCCTTGAATCAGTGCGGACGGCATTACGGCGTCTTGATGAATTCACCTGCAAACTGCACTGTCTTCCTCCTGGAATGCCCCATCCCGAGGTAACTGCTTATGTCTCGACCATGGAAAAACAGTTCTTCCGGGCTATGGATGATGACTTGAATGTTTCAAAGGGGATGAGTGGTATCTATACCTTTATCAAAAAACTCAATCCCATTCTCCAGGTGAATCATCTGGATCAGGACCAGAGAAACTATATTCTTGAGACTCTGGAGAAGATTAATCGGGTTCTCAATATCTTCAGACTGGAAGGCTGTCCACTGGCACCTGATGTCAATGCCCTGATAAAGTTGAGGGAAGAGGCCCGCCTGAAAAAGGACTGGCTGGCGGCGGATGCCGCAAGGGATGAACTGGCACGGAAAGGAATCACTGTTATTGATACGGAAAACGGCCCGATCTGGAAACGGATCTGCGAAGGGAAACTGAACTGACTCCAGGTAAGAATGGTGTTGCATTTTGTTCTACGTTGGTTATAGTACCGTCCGTATTTATGCACGGTTTCTCAAGCTGGTTGGTAATATAGTGCGCTCGTAGCTCAGCTGGATAGAGCAACGGACTTCTAATCCGTAGGTCGCAGGTTCGAATCCTGCCGGGCGTACCAAATATATCAGTCACTTAGTTGGTTTGACTAGACGGCTGTTTTTGTTTGGTCAGATGCCCGTCAGATGAGATACATGAACTTCTGTCTCTGTTTGTAGAGTAGAGGTTATTCTTTTATAGTGACATACCTCTTTACATCCTCCCATATATCAAGACGTATACCGACCAGCTTATGCATGGCATCCTTTTTGCGAAATAGGTCACCCCTCGCGTCCAGACATTTTTTTTGGCAGAATTTTTGGCAGAAGGTTATTTGATTTGGTGCTTTGTCCTTTCCTCCCTTCCGCTTTAGCGGGAAACTAAGGGCAGATGGTAAAACAACCGACAAAGTAATTACGAAGCTCGGGCAATGTCGCATAATGACTTCGGTTATGTTTAATGGCCTGTTGTATGAGCTGGTGGTGATGATTCATCTGAACTGGATTCAATAGAGAAACTGTGGAAGAGATGCCATTATTCATAATCGACATTATGCGGTGGAATGATTTGACACTGCTATTTGCGACTTTTCATTTTTGCAAATTAGTAGTGACAGATCATGTAACAGAACATTGCGTCCTCGAATAACCACTGAACTTAATTGCCGGGTGGGCCTGTAGTTTTATCTTTGCATGGCCCAGCCCTACGTTGCCAGCCGCAACAAATATTACAACCACAACGGAACTAGCCCGGATTTCTCATCAAGTCCAAAGCTGACCAGCATTTTCAGGTCTGGCCAGCTTTGGACCAGTGTCACCCTATGCAAATACCTTCCGGCTATCTGGTATTGATAATTTCTAGCTCAAAAACCTTACTCATTCGGCAAAATAAGCCAAAACCTGTGTTTCTAGACACAGCTCCGCTATGGTTTTTCACGGAGCCGGTTTTTTAGCCTTGCACGGGTATTCCAGCTAATCGGTAGAGAATCGTGTCCCAAAGCTCCTTATACGGATAGCCAGTTGCCAGGCTTATCCATACTTTCCGTACCGTGATTTTGACTTTGGCCACAATTATTAATATTTTCAGTCTGATAGTATCGCATTGAGCCCTTGCCATTTCTGTCCCTGTCAGGCAGAGCTGTCGCAGTGTTTGCAACAGAATGTATGCGATTGACGAGAAGTAGAGGCGTATTTGATTGCTCCTCATTTTACTGGTGCTGGTCCGCGCGGCAAAGAGCATTAACTGCTGCTCTTTGATTCGATTCTCCATGTCTCCCCGCGCACAGTATATCTGCTCATATAAAACCTTCGCGTCGTACTGTGACTCTGGCAGCGATGTAACAATAAACCGAGGATTTTCGCCTTTTGGCAAATACTCAGCTTTACCAATAACTCTCCGATACCAGCGCCAGGTATTCAAGGTCCTGCAACAAAAATCCTTGAAGACATGCGATGAATTACCACTGCATTGGAACAGAGCTTTGACCAAGGCCATTTCTTCTTCTATCTCGGCCTTCAATCGGCTGTTTTTTTTGCGACACCAAGAACGAAATCGACATCATTGTCTTCGCACCAACTCATCAGTTCTTCACGGCAAAAACCACTATCACCTCGAACAACTATTTGGGTATTCGGCCACCTGTTACGAATACGTTCAACAATCGGTGCCAACTCTTCCACTGTCCTGGAAGCTGCATCATTATCTGCCGTGCGCAGTCGGGCACAGAGCAAGTGCTCACCACAGAAAATGTAGAGAGGTAAACAGCAGTATGTCTTGTAGTAACCATGGAAGAACCGTCCCTCCTGATTGCCGTGCAATGGGTCGTCAGTTGCGTCAACATCGAGGATGATCTGCGGTGGCGCTATTGGCGTTGACTCGAGAAAAATATCAACCAACAGATTGTCTACTTTCTCTTCATCAAGCCCTATCTTCTTGTACATGCTACCTGAAAGATCACCCTGAGCTGATAGCTCAAGACGATTGAGCGTACTCTTTTGGGCGAGTGGTTTCCCTTTATCTTTTAATGACTTACGATCATTGCCTGTGGGATCACTTTTGCCAACAGCTACCGCCAGCATTTGATCTTTTGACAGCTCGTCATGATCATTAAGATCCTCATACCCCAGAGCAAGACCAAACACCCGTTGAGATACCAGCGAAACAACATCATGTTCTATTCGCCTTGGATCACGGAAATCTGTAAAACACTCTGCAAATCGCCTGACAATTGCTGTACGCTTTTCAACCTCGCGAAGAAGCAGAGCCCCTCCATCGGAACTGATTGAACCCCCATCGAAATCTGCTCTGATTTCTCGTTTTCCCAGCGCTTGAAATCTGCTTTTAATTTGAGTACACTCTGTTTTCATAGGCTATTTTTGTTGTTTGAGTTATCGTTCTGGAATAACGACAATATTACAACATTTATAGCCTATTTTCTTTATTTTAATGAGAAATCCGGGCTAGAGTGAAACGAAAGGCGAGCGTTAGCGGAGGGCTTGCCCCGAGGATCTTTATTTACCAGAGAGGAAAAGAAATCAAAAATAACATATGAGTCATTATGCTGGAATAAACTTTTGAAAGAATTTTATTCTGCAACCCTAAATCTAATTTAATTACGTCTTTGGTTATAAAAGTGTACATTATTCTCCTTCTAATTGTGTTCTTCTTTTTTTGGTACGTAAAAAACGTCATCAAAGAGGAAGAAAGAATCCATAAAGAAATAATTCTAAAAAGGCAACGAGAAGAAGCTAGATTAAGAGCGATCAGATTGTCAAATGTCGACAATCTGAGTGGTCTTGAGTTTGAAAAATATATTGCATGGCTTCTTGGTCGAAAAGGATACCAAGAAGTAGAGATTACAAAGGGATCCGGTGATTTTGGTGTGGATATCGTTGCCTCATTTGGAGGTAGTAAATATGCAATTCAAGTAAAGCGCTACTCATCAAACGTATCAAGAAGAGCTGTAAGTGATGCGGTTGCGGGTAAAGGCCATTACTTTTGCTCAGAGGCCATGGTTATTACCAACAGTCACTTTACCAAGCAAGCAAAAATTTTTGCGGAGAGTGTGAATTGTGTACTGGTAGATCGAGACATCCTCATTTCATGGATTATGGAATGTTACTCTGAAGACAGGAATTATATTGAGCCAATTGGAGCGATAAATACTACCATTCCTGATGATGTGATGGAGCAAATATGCAAATATGCCAAAGAAACTTGGCCAGACTCCATACACTTGCAACAAACCGATATTGAGATCAATGTTGAAGCCTATAATAAAATTAGTAGGATTAAAGATCGAGGGAATAATAAAATTCCTAAAAAGGTCTGGAATTTTATTATTCAAAGTGCAAAGGAGGATTCCCATGGGGATTTCAGCATTGAATTAGAAAACCTACAAAACAACATTAAGTGGTGGGAAAATGAACTAAATCTAAAAGAAGCTCCTCAGTCAGTCATTAATAATATTTTCAATTACTTTTATGACGACAAATACGAGACACTTTTTAGTAAAAGATATTCTATTGAGCGTGAGGCAGAAGGTTATCATTTATTGAAAGAATTAAAAAAGAGCAGAAGTCTTCCCAGAATCGAATTTAACAAATTATATGCTAAAGCACAAAGAGAAAACCCAAAATCTTACAGAGGTACCTACAACGACTTGAAGACATCACTTGACAATTATAAATAAATTATAGGGTTCTTTGCAAAATAGCCGAATAAAATCATTGTAGCCTTTAGAAACCATGGCAAGAATATAGAAATTAATGTATATTTACAGCATGTTACATAACGGGACTGCTCTAGATTACTCTCTAAGAGGTGAGGCTATGAATCAACCAGGATTATTTGACTACAGCAAGCGCCTTGCACGTATTGATAACGTTGGCGATCCTCTTGCAAAACTCAACGAAGTAATCGACTGGGAGCAGTTCAGAAAGTTAATTGACCTGTCGAGAGAAAAGCCGAGAAAATCTCCTGCTGGTGCAAAGGGTTATGATTCAATTTTAATGTTCAAAGTTCTGATAATTCAGGCTCTGTACAACCTTTCTGACGAGAAACTTGAATTTCAAATTCTTGACCGTTACTCGTTTTCGCGATTCCTTGGTATCCGTGAAGGCGATAAGGTACCAGATTCTACCACCATATTTCGTTTCAGGGAAGAGTTGGCGAAATCAAACATTATCGAAATCTTGTTTACTCAATTTGACCAGTTTCTCCGTGACAACGGGTTTCGTGCACAGAAAGGTCAGATTGTAGGTGCCAGTATTGTCCGTGTGCCGATTCAAAGAAATACTCGAGATGAAAATAAAGAGATTAAGGCTGGCAAAAAGATAAAGTCGTGGAGTACGGCCAAAAAGAATCAAAAAGATATTGATGTCCGGTGGACGAAGAAAAACGGTAAATCATATTTTGGCTACAAAAATCATATCAGTGTAGATGTTGGTTACAAGTTTATCCGGAGCTATGAGGTTACCGATGCAAGTGTTCATGACAGCCGGGTTTTTACTGACCTTCTTGATCCGTGTAACACAAGCAGGGACGTGTGGGCGGATTCAGCTTATCGTTCTGAAGAATCTCTAACCGAGTTGAAAATACAAGGTTTTCGTGAGCACATTCAGCGCAAAGGTTCGCGAAAGAAAAAGCTCACCAAAAGAGAACAGCAAGGGAACAGAACCCGATCACGTATTCGCAGTCGAGTTGAGCATATCTTCGGCGTTCAAGCTATGCGTACAGGAGGAACGCTCTTGCGGGGGATAGGTTTTATTCGAATAATAGCGAAAATTGGTTTGAGAAATATGGCGTTTAATCTTACTCGGTATGTTCAACTTGTGACTACTTGATGGGGGTAGTCTACTCTGTTTGAAGAAGAACAGAGCAAGCCAGCGAAAAGCTGGTTCAAATGAGAGCATTACAGGCTCATTTGGCATCCAGGAATGTACGTTCATTCTCTGCGAGTGGGAATATTTACTATGTGGTGAAATTTCTTGAGCTGAATCTTAATTTTTCAAAGTAGCCTTCAGATGCTTCTATTTATGAAAGAACCACACTCGGCAAAAGACTCTTTCCGGGATTACATGATTATTTGCTCAGCTCCCGAACAGCCCGCATCGATTTCAGTGATTGACCATAGGCGCGGAAGGCAACATCCAAATAAGCCTTCTTCGCATATAACTTCTCGTATTTTTCTGCTTTTTGTAAAAACTCATTACCAACCAGATGAAGCGACAAGGCTTGTTGCAAAAGCAGTTGGCTGAGAGCGGAGTAATTACCTGCAGAAACAGCTTGTTCCAGTTCTATTAGCTGATTTTCGGCTTCGTTTATTATTGCTATTTCTTTCATTTTATTTCCTTCAATAATTTGTTGTTGCGTGAAATAAGGTTGTTGGCCTGCCGGAGAATGCCGCCTCTGAAACCATGCTTAAGAGCATTCTGAGAGGCAATTTTTTTACCTTCTCTGCTTCTGGGGCCAGAACTGTGTTTCCAAGGTTTCGTTTCTTTACATATTTGAGCCTGTTTTCTTCTACGTTCTTCTGTCCACATGTGGTACTCTTCAGTTCGTTGGTGGAATATAACCTAACACATTAATTATATCATAATTCAAGGGTGCATGGAGAATACGTTGGTACCCAAATAAGCCCCGTTTCAATCGGATCCTTTATGACAATGACTGAACGCATGTCCGGGCTACCCTCCTATTTTCAAAAACTTTTTAGTAATCCTAATTTATTTTTTATAATTTATTTAAAATATAAATAGTTTCTAAAATAGGGTAGACATGGTAGACATAGAGTATAACTATACGAAAGATAATCATATATTTATGTCCGGCCTCGCTCAGAGCCCGGACATTTTAACGCCAGGCCGGACACTACTTACGCCTCTCGTTCAATTTCAAACCCAGTCGCTTCTTTAAATATCGTTCTAGCGTCGTCAATTGCTTGGAATTTCACACAATTTAACCTTTTATTGTTATCTGATGGTTTGCAAGTTGTTATCAGTCCAGGTATGTCACGGTTAATCAGCCTAAAAAAAACATCTTTACTGACGGGAGTGTCGTGCCGACTATTCTTGCAAAAAATCTGATACATTATGAATAAATCGTCCTTAATAACAGTCCACCCATCTGCATTCCAAACTAATTCGAGAGGATGATCCATTTCTGTGAAATTTTTATTCCTACGATATGATTCAAAAAGAGGGTCACCCAGGATATCAGATATGAACTTGATATGAGGGGCAGCTGACTGCAGCTGGTCAGTTAGGCGCTGGGCGCTCTGATTCGCAGGCATCCTGGTAAGATCAACATCACTCAGATCCCTGTTCAGCATTTCATAGAGAAAAGCAGCACGCCCTTTATTCTCTATCTGAGATACCAGATTTTTGAAATACACAGCATCTCCCTTTTTATGATCAGAGACGGGTAAATACACAAACCTCCTGTCACCTATTTCAGTGGGTGCCACCCATGATTCATTGGAGGAGAACAGCAGGTGCGAGCAGTTAGAAACCTTAGTCCCTTCATGGTACTTACGCTCTATAGTGATGTATCTATCTGTAATAAGGGCTTTGAGAATACCCTGTTTTTCTTTGTTACCACCCCAAACCGCCTCGTTGACGAAAACGAACACGGCATGCCCTAAAGCGCTATTAAAGCGTCCTAAGAAATCATCAGCTCTATTTGCTATAAGAGCATGGATACCGAAGAAGTAAGCTATTACTTTGTCAGCAATTATGTTCTTCCCAGCTCCCTGCCCAGACCTTAATACAAGTGCTGTTTTGCCTGGTCTCTCCGGGTGCTGAAACATATCAGCTAGCCAGTTAAGGACATACTCATACATCTCTTCATCTCCACCACACCACACTTCACGGATATGCTGCAGGATCAGTGAACAATCCCCCTGAGCAGGAATCAAGGTGTAGCCCTGCCAGAGGTTATATTTACCGCCTTGCTGTATTACTCTATCCCCTGACCGAAATGTTGTTGAGTCGGGCTTGAAAATAACATCGTCAAAAGTGTTCCTGTTGCATGACTTCAACCAGGCTTGAAATATATTCTGCCTTTTTTTTGTGTTTGGGTTGGTAATAGGTTGATTTGCATAATAGTCGGAAAGTTCTGTAGACTTATGGAAAGCAATGGAGTAACACTCTAACACCTCATCATATTTCTCTTCAATTATGACAGTTTTCCCGCCATATGTTGCTACACCATATCTGAGATTCAGGGTATCAGATAGCTCAGTCTTATACTGCTCTTCGTCCTCTACGGAGTGATTTGTTGTCTGGGCTTGTGCATTTTTTAATGCAGTACGTACAATCTTCGCTCCCAGGCTGAGTTTATTTCGGATTTTTTGAATAAGCACCTCATACTCTGCATCAGTGACATCGGCATTAACTAATAACTCTGCGCTTTCTGCTAAAGAGATACGAGGGCCGTTTGTAAACATTTCATCAAGATCTTTAAAATCATAAAGCAGGAAATATGTTCGTTCTCCGTGGGCGAAACTATGGATGAGAGGAACCCCTGATTCAGCGTTGGCATAGAGAATTGCTTTGTTACGTCCGCCACCATAATCTGGTTCAAGAGGATCAGGCATGGTTTTGCCATCATACAGCTCAGGATTCTGTAGAATAATTCGAACGGTTGATGAAGTGCCATTGTCGAAATTTATGATATCGTCCCCGCTTAAAATACCCTTTGAACGACTCTCTATTCTTTTCTCAGCTTCCTGAATGGGTATATTGTGTTCTGTTGCAATTCTTTTACCTTCCTTCTTGATGAATTTAGCGTGTATTTCTTCAGCTTTTCCTTTGTTTTTATCTCGTAGTTCCCGCAGGATATTTTCGTACTGGATGATCTCAGTTCCACTGAGTTCCTGGAGTTGAACCGTATCCAAAGCCTTACCCTTAATATATTTTGTGTTAGTAATACTCTGTTCAATGTCACCAACCAAAATTGGGGGAGCTTCGAAAATCAATCGCTCAGGGCTGTATACATATTGATCAACTAAAGTTCTAATCAGAATCTTGCCATCTTTTGAAAATTCAACATGGCCGTGTCCTGCAAGAATTAATCGCTCGTGGAGGACTTTCCCGAATCTCTGGATATCAGCGGCATTTTGGACTAGTGCATAAATGTGAGCACTATTTCCACCGGAAAGTTGTTTTCCCGTTGATTTTCTGTGAAGGCCTGCAGACACGGACGGTTTTATGATTCTTGCTGTTTGGTCAAAATCCGGGATAATTTCAGATAGAATTTCCAGAACCTCATCCACAGGGATATCACTGTCGCAATCCAATAGAATCAGCCCTTGTTTCCTCTCTGGGAAACAAAAATTATCTAAAGTTCTAGTGATGTAAACTTTTTCAGACAGTCTGTCTATCTGCCTGCGAGAGCATATTTTAGTTTTATTTTTCGAGGAGATGCCTATACTTATCGCCTGGTTCTGTTCCAGGCGGTTGATGTACTTGGGGAGATCTTTAAACTTTGTTGTGACAGTTTCAGCTATACCCTCTGACAAGTAACACTCACTGGAATCTTTTTCTATCGTGCCATTCTCATCTAAGGAAATAGTTTTTGTTAAGTTACCATCTTTTTTAGTGAATTTGGTAAAAGAAACTAACTCATCAATTTCTTGAGAATATCTCATCGTGTTTTGTGAGCTCGTATTTGGCAGCTCTATCTTTTTACTCATGGCTGCCTCCTATCTTGGCATAGTGTTATCGTTGATGAACTTTTCAAGTTCTGACCATTTGTAACGAACGCAGCTTCCTATCTTTGTTGGGTAATCAACGACAATTATAATTCCCGGCTGGCGACAATTATAATTCCGGCCTTAACCACATAATAATACGCAATAATATTTCATTGCTTTTTCTGTTTCTGTTGCAGTGTCCTCATCTAAAATGTAACTTATTTGTACTCATCCGGAGGATAGGGCAACGCTGAGGAGCGACCCGAGCGCCGAGATGAGTGCCGTAAGGATGAAGACCGGGTATAAGGATTTGCCCGGTCTTTTCTTTCTTCATCCTCATGGCCACAATGCGTTAAACCTCGGGGGTTGGGGGCAGAGCCCCCTATTCTGTGATTATTAATTTTCCTCAAGGCTTTGTTTTGCTTTTTCCAGTCTGTAGCTATCAAGATTAAGTTCCAGTATTACGCTATGATGCACAAGCCGGTCTATCGCTGCAGCCGTAGTCATTGGATCTTTAAATATCTTCTCCCACTGTGAAAATGGTAAATTGCTGGTTAGCATGATACTGTTCCGTTCATAACAATACGCAAGAAGGGTAAAGAGCACTTCCATTTCTTCTCGGCTTTGCTGGACATAGCCGATATCGTCGATCAGTATGGCATCATACTTGGCAAGTTTTTTCAGAAATCTTGGAAGAACAAGCTCCTTTTTGGCCACCAGCAGATTTTGCACCAGCAGACTGCACGGAGAAAAGAAAACACGCCTATCCTTGTTAATCAGTTCCTGGGCAATGGCACAGAGCAGATGGGTTTTTCCACTACCTGGGTTTCCAAAAGCTAGTATGTTTTCACACCTGTCAAGAAAAGAACCTTCCAGCAAACTATTGACAAAGCCGCTCAGTTTGGCCGGAAGCCGATCCATTTCAAACGAAGCTAAGTTTTTTTCCAGGGGCAGTCTGGATTCTCGCAAATATCTGGTAATGCGTTTATGGCGTCTTTCTTCACACTCCCGCACAACCAGTTCCTGAAGGTATGATTCATAGCTTAGTGATTCCTTTCTCGCCAAATCCGCCTCCTCCTGGTAACAGGCTCGGATAGTTGACAGATAAAGCTTTTTAAGAGACGCATCCAGGATAATTCGATTATCGGTTGAACTCATCTGCAACCCTCCTGTAAGAGTTGATCATAGCCTGTGAGGGCAACAGTCTGGACAGAAATATTGGTAATCGGTTCAACCGGTTTACCAGAGACAAGCAGTGTTTTTACCTGGGCAAAATCAATGTTCTTTTCATGGTCAATCAGATGACGAAGGGCATCATCTACAGCTGTCTCATTATCTTGGGCAGCAAGCTGTAAAATAGATAAGTATTCTTTTGCTGCTCCCGTAACGGTACGAAATTTGCGCAGAGAGTCATAGGCAACCCGGAACCTGCTCGTAGGAAAAAGATCACTGCGGTATCTGTAGTTCTCAAATGCACCGGGTTTTCGAACCAGCCAGTCAATTATATGGCGGTACTGGATATAATGTTTGCTACCGCCTCGTATTCTGGGGATATTCTCAATATGTTTCTGACCGTACCAGATCTCCAGATACTCTGCATACAGCCGCACTGTGACTGTTTCTTTGATAAGTCGACTATTCACCGAGTAAACCTTGTGCTTTACTCTGATCGTACTGCTGGGACCAACTCGAACTTCAAAACGAGTACATGTGTCGAGCTTACCCGAAGGCAGTGGACGCAACATCGACTGTTCTTCTTGAAAGCGCTCCTGGCGGTTGCAGTTGAGTTGTGCAAACAGCTTCTGTAGAAATAACTCATATTCCTTGCGTGTAGTAAAATCCCGGTTACCTCGCAGCATCAGGGCCTGATCTACGGCTTTCTTGAAACGATGATGGCGCTGCTCAATGTCACCATTTTCGTGGGGCTTGACGAATTGATTTTACGGCCTTGCAATTTGTAATGGGCCAAAAGCCCCTGGTAGCCACGGGTAAACTCTTCCGGGTTATCCGGTTTATTCACCGCAGCTGACAACCTGTCTGTTTGATGTTGTTCTGGAACTCCGCCAAGTTTCCATAGACTCTTCTGTAATCCTTCGCTCAGGCTTTCGAAACTCTCGGAAAAACAGATCGTTCCTGTCTCCCAGTTCGAATATGTCAGCACAAAATGGTAGATCAGGTGATCAAAAGGCTGACCACCAATACTGATCTGTAATTGGGACATATCTGTAAAATCAGACTGACTCAACCGTGCAGGCACATGCACCTGGGGAAAATAAACTTCACGTCCTGGACCTTCTGTACAACGCCAGGTTTTTACTCGACGTTGAAACGTGCGGAGCTGGCCATCTCCAAAAGAACCGGGATAAATCCTTTGAAAATGGGTAAAAAGAGTTTTGGCTTCCAAACCTTCATTAGTTTCCAGAAATTGTAAAACCTCTGGCCATATACCTTCAAAAGGATCTTTACGAGTTCGCCACTCCCTCACTCGCTCCGCACTGATCTCACTTGGCAATTTGCCATTATCTCTATACTTGCGACCGGTTTTCTCATCCATGCCGGCTCTAGCCGCTGCTACTTCCAACGTCTTCCCTTGACTTAAGTATTTCTTCAATTTCCTCACCTGAATATCTGTGACCATCCATATTCCTCCTTTGAGAAATATGAATAATCAGATCACAATTTTCCGGGAAATTTAATTGTCGTCAAAAGGAATTATAATTGTCGCTGGTCACAGCGAGAGTGTTTGGTTTTACCCTCAAAATATCAGCTGCCTCCTTACGAGTGTATAAGCGATCCTTATGCATTTGGTTAGGTGAAAGGTGCGAAACTTGTGCTCTTGTGTATTGTAGTGTTTTTTCCTTTCCATTCATTTTTTTTTACCTCCATCGTAAATACTAGTACAGAAAGCCCAGGCTGCGCTGTCCGAAGCCTTCTGTGATGATATTTTTGTGCACATTTATGAAGGCAAGTGTAGTCTGTTAATTCTGAAAAAATGGTCGTTTGCCAAAAAGAATTGGCAATGCCAAAAAAAATTGGTAATGCCATTATTTTGCGGAGAGATGAGGAGGGGAAAACAGTAAGAAAGTATGGGGGCTAGACCTTGTTCTCTTGGATAGCTGTCCAGGCTTTTTTTATTATATCACGAATTGTTCTTTCCCCAATGCCGTTAATATTGAAGTCTTTGACTTTTAGTTTTGAATGTATTGTTTCTGTTATCTGTGAGGCATTAGGGCCACTAGGTAGATTGTAATGTTCTGCATCATAATTTATTGCTATCAGGGCTCCTATGATTTTGAGGTATTTTTTCCTTTCGGACTCCGTAAATTCCTCGTCATTAATGTTAGATGAGTCTAGTTTCGGAATGCCAGCCGTTTTGTCAGTTACATCAACCGTAATAGTCTCTTCAAGAGTATTTGTTTGCGCTGATAAAAAGTTTTTTAAATCATCCTTATGGACCCATAACCTACTGTTATTAATATCTATGCTCCCAAGTTCAGCTATTTCTTCATGGGTGAATTGTTCCAAATACTCCTGTTCATAATTAAAAAAACAAGTGCTTGCATCTTTGTTAGTGAGATATTGGCAATTTTCGCAAGGAGATTTTGGTCTGATTATAGGTAGGTCGTAGTATATTTCTAAAGGTCTCCACTCTTCCTCATATTGACACTTCTGATTTCTTTGCAGCCTTCGTGCCTTACCCCACTGTATTTGAATGTTTAAACTATCTTGTCTGCAGTACTCAAATAAATCTCTTGTTGAGAGATTTGCTTTTTTAGCAACTTCTTCAATTTGATAATATTCGAACACGGGCTTATCCATCATTTTTCCTTTATATTAACTACTTTTTCACGCAACTCTCTGGATGCTTCCATCATCTCCACTGCTGCCTCCATGCTTGAACGAACAGGATCAAGGTTTAGCCTTGCATAAACTGCTGTTGCTGACTGGCTTTTATGGCCAAGGGTCTTACCCACTACTGTTGAAGAAGCGCCTGTCATGGTTTGGTAGCTACCCATTGTTCGACGGAGATCATGTATACGAACATCCGAGAGATTAGCCCTTTTAAGGAGCGATTTCCAGGCCCTTTTTGGTTCTTCAATATGGCCGCTCTTACTTCGAGAGCTATCAAAAACAAAAACAGAGCTTGTTTTAGCTTTCCTAGTCTTAAGTATCTGTATCGCAGGTGCGACCAGAGGCACTATCATAACTTCGGCATTTTTACTTTGAGATGCCGGTATTCTCCATAGGTGCTGATCAAAGTCAATATCCACCCATTTCATCTGCATAACGTTGTTTCTGCGTGCTCCGGTGTAGATTGACAGTAGGAGGTAATCACGAAGGGTGGGCGGTGTTTCAGGTTTTGCGAGGCCATCAAAAAATCGCTGTAACTCGGAAGGTTGTAAGAATCTGTCTCTACTCTGCTCCCTGAATTTTTTTACACTTTTACAGGGATTAGGCCTTTCTGGGGCCATTTGGCTAAAAATAGTTGAGAGCAAAGCAAGAGCGCGGTTGGCGGTTGTACCTGTTATTGTGCCTGTTCCTCGTTGTTTAGGAAGTTTTGTAATATCAGAGTGCCATTTTCTGATCTTGTTAGGTGAAAACCACGAGATAGGTTTGCTGCCTAATGGTTTGTCTATGTAGAGTGTATAGCGCCTTTTGTCTTCATCCCATGACTTCTTGTGAGGTTTTGCGTACACGTCAAGCCAGCGGGAAAAGATAACAGCGAGGGTGTCTTCATTTTTTATGGCTTTCGCAGCTTCTATGACATCAACACCTTTGTTGACTTCTGTTAGTAAATTGGCTGCCAATTGTCTGGCATGATTAATAGCTACTGATGGGTATTTACCTATGGACTTCGTAACAGATTTTCCTCTGGCTCTATCCCATGCTTGAAACTGGAAGGATTTTGTACCAGCAGGTGTGATGCAGAGAGATAGCGCAGGTTGACCAGCATCATAGAAATATAGACGCTTGGTGCTACCATCATGGTTGAGCTTGCGGAGTTTGGTATCAGTGAAGTTAATTTTATTCTTTATCATTGGCATGCCCTCATGTAGATAGTAAACGGTCAGATGCCGGTCAGATGAAATGTATCAAAATCTATCAATGTCCATGAGGTCATTGTACCATATAACCACCTTTAAAAGCACGTAAAATCAATGCGTATAAATCTATATATACTTTTATCAATAATTTAGCCCACGGACTTCTAATCCGTAGGTCGCAGGTTCGAATCCTGCCGGGCGTACCAGTAATAAAAAATGGGGTCGCATATCAAAATATGCGGCCCCATTTGTGTTTATTGCTGATTAAATCCTGATGGACTCGTAAAAACTCCGATCTACTGCGTTGTGGGGTGATCGTGTAATGCTCGACGTACCATATGTACGCCTGCGCTTACACGACACCGCCACACCTTGTATATCGAAGTTTTTCCAGAGTCCATCTGGGAACGTTGAACGACTTTTTACGGGATCATCAATCCTGGTTTACACATTTTTCCCGGCGCGAATTCGACGGTTGGCAAGTACGGCAAGACCTGCCCCGAAGAGAAGGAGTGTGGCCGGTTCGGGTACCTGTTTTGCCTGAAAATTATCTAACGCCCACAGGGCCTCCTCATTATTGTTCGAGAAGGCTCCATAATGGAGCAGTTGGTTGTTTTCCCAGGTTCCTGTGCTTCCGTTAATATTGCTGATTGTGTCGGTACCGCTGAAGAGATAGAGGCCGATGCTTGTATAGTCCGCAAGTACATCAGAAAAACTCTGGTTATTGGCATCATAATTCGGCCAGCGGAGAAAATTATCTTCCTTTAATAATACGGAGTGGGTTTCCCAGCCCTGGAGAAGATTGATATTAATACTTGAGGACCGTTTTGAGACAAACATATTGTATTCGTCAAATCCGTCATTGTCAGTATCGCCAATATTATTTGCTATGACCCATCGGGCATACACATTTCCATCATCCCCATAGGAACCATTCGCCAGTGTCTTCCAATTGTTGGTGCTGAAGATATCTGTCTGCAGCCGCATTCCAGTAAGGTCGCCCAATGTGTTGTCGCTTATGTTTCCCATCCAGTATGCACGCTGGTCGGTTCCATTAGCTTTCTGGTAGATGTTGCCTGCGGGATTACCGCTGGTTGCCCGCCAGTCGGCCGCACTCGATGGGAAAAGCGTATCATAACCAGGGCCCCGGCTGGTCGTCCCACGTAGGACTGTTGCCATCCTTCAGAACCGGTGTCAAATGTATAGGGTAGAGCAAAGACAGAAAGCACTGTTCCCGGTAACAGTAGTGCAGTTACGACGATAATTATTTTTATTTTCTTTTGTATTAACATGTGTTCGTCCTTGTAATTTGAATAACTGAAATACTATTCAGCCTGTTAATGTTTGCCATTGGCATGCAAAAAATATACCTGTAAGAACCGGTGTAGAGTGTTATGGCAAAATTCTGTTTCTTTAGCCCGCATTTTTCATGAACATTGTGTCAATTTTGAGAATATCTGTAGAATACAAACAATGAGCCAACTCTCAATGATTGAACAAAATTTACACAATGTTCACCCAAGGTCAGTCCAGGCTACGCCATTTGCTGCAGTATTTCGGCAGTAAATAGAGGTCACTATAATTTACTGCCGAGAATTTTTAAGCTGACGCCACCTGAACTGATAAGAAATGCAGGTTAGAGTTTTTCTGGCTCGGGAGAAAGATAAAAAAGCATTACAAATTATAATTAATCGATATTCCGGAAAAAAGAAAAACTGTTTCCTGTTTTAAGGAAATTATTTATTGGGAGCTCTGAAAAAATTTACGGCAACTGTCAGGTAGGAAGATGGTTATGGGTAAAGGCAGGGCTGGGTAGTTTTCAGTTGATTTTTTCATCGTTTTGCGTGTTCTTCCTATTTAACCGTCAATTTGCGGGGTGTTGTATTTGGTTATTTCAATTAAGGTTTCTAAACGCACAACTCTTTTGTCAACATCGACTACATGGGATTGCAGTTTATCTATGTCTTGATTTAAGCGTTTGGTTTCATCGGTGAGTTTTAATACATCAATTAACAACTCTTTCCAGCCTGCCATTATTTCTCTCCCAGTAATGCTAATGTGTTATGTAAGCGTTCACGTGTTTTTACGGTGTCCGCTATTGCTTCTTTAACTCTTGTGGATACCAGATCAAATAATTCTGATTCATTAAGATCTGCTGGAACATCAGGGTCAAAGGCATCTATGGCCATGCGTACAATTTCGGCAGCTGAAGTATTTTGTTTTTCAGCCAGATCTTTGAGTTTGTTAATTTGGCGTGGGGCAATAAGATATTGTTTTCGAACTAAGTTTTCTGTGATTTGCATATATTTATCCCATAAGTTTTGATTTATTCCTGTCTTTTAAATTAGTATATGCATACACAAGCATATACACAAGTTATTTCTGTTGTTTCCCCTGTTATTTGTAAATATCTCACTTATGGACAGACTCTATATGACAAGGAAATTATCACTGACCGGTTTAATTCCTTTTCCAGACCATTCAACATCAGGGAGGCATGCCCGGCAGAGTCGATAATACCTTATGGAGTCAGTATCATGATTGATTAAGGTGATCATATTTCAATAACATCCTGATTCACAATAAAGAGATTTCTTCTCATTTTCTGAAGTGCAGGATTGAGGATTCATATTAACAGCATTAATCAGGCAGGAAATTAATTTTCAACCCAGGGCAACATCCAGAATCATCATAGTGGCAAATCCGGTCATTGTTGCCATGGTCACAATATCGATATTAGCGTAATTTCTCTGGGATTCGGGGATAAGTTCTTCCACAACAACAAAAATCATTGCTCCGGCGGCAAAGCAGAGGGCATAGGGGAGGATATTCTGCATTTTCATGACAAAGAGGGCACCAATGACTCCGGCGACGGGTTCCACAATACCGGAAGCCTGGCCCAGCATGAAACTTTTTGTTTTGCTCATTCCCTCTCTTCTCAGGGGCAGAGCCACTGCAGTTCCTTCCGGAAAATTCTGGATACCGATCCCGATGGCAAGGGCAATGGCGCCACCCAGTGTTGCGGAAGGGAGTCCAGCGGCGACAGCTCCAAAGGCCACACCGACAGCCAGTCCTTCCGGAATATTGTGCAGGGTGATGGCCAGCACCAGCAGTGTACTTCGCTGCCATGATGTTTTAATGCCTTCAGTTTTGTCTGTACTGAGTCCGGGGTGAAGATGGGGGAGAAATTTGTCGGTCAACCGCATGAAAATACCTCCGCCCATAAAACCGATGGTGGCTGTCAGCCAGGGTGTATGGCCCAGCTCTTCCGCCATCTCGATACCGGGAGCAAGCAGGGACCAGAAGCTTGCGGCAATCATGACCCCAGCTGCAAAACCGAGCATCGAATCCATCAGCTTGGCATTAACCGTTCTGGTCAGGAAAACCAGGGCCGCACCAGCGGCGGTCACACCCCAGGTGAAAAGTGTTGCAAGCAGAGCTTGGACAACAGGGTTGAACTGCAGCATGTATTCCGACATTTTTATAGGCCTCCATGTCAATAATTGGATATCACATGCTGTTTATCATACCAGATGCCTCCTTCAGTATTCAAACCGTATGAGCGGGTATGAACACTTTTTTCAGTTCAAACCGATTTTCTCCCAATACCCTTCTATTTCCAGCTTTTTTTTTAAAAAAAAGAGCAATTCATTCCGGTTGCTTTTGCCGGAATGGGTTTTTCTGTATTCTGACAATATTGCTTTTTTTTGCCGGGATTCATAAAGATTCCATTCTACAAGAAGGTCCTGCTGCTGGTCCGGTGTCATAAAGTATCACCTGATGAATTAAGGCACTCTTAAGTTGTGTTGTGACGACTGATTATTTGAGAGCAATTTTTTTCATAATAACCGGAAGATCTTACAAATTTCCTACAAACTGGGTATCCGCTTGCCTCCAGTAACCACAACATGTAGTATATCCTCAATGAACATTTTGGAGGAGGATATTAATTGGAGCAAGAAGATTACCCGGAAGACTTTGAGCAATTTATTGTCAGGTTTGCAACTGAGCAAGATTGTTACGACTATATTTCGAAAATTCGCTGGGCCAACGGTTTTACTTGCCCGCGTTGTTGTAGCAGCAACTACTGGCGGAAAACCAATAAACGCCCGCTGATGGTCTGCGCGAGCTGTGGACTTCAAACCTCGATCACCGCTGGAACTATTTTCCAGGGAACTCGCAAGCCCCTTCGACTCTGGTTCCACGTTATGTGGTGGATGATGTCGCAAAAGACGGGCGCCAGCGCAAAGAATTTGCAGCATACTATGGGATTCAAGCGATATGAGACAGCATGGACTTGGCTGCATAAACTTCGACACGCCATGATTCGCCCTGGCCGTGATCGGCTTATAGGTGCTGTAGAGGTAGACGAAACATTTATAGGCGGTGCCGAGAATGATACTAAAGGCCGCGAAACAGAAACTAAAACCCTCGTTGCTATTGGAGTAGAGCTGGAGGAAAAGAAACTCGGTAGAATACGATTCAAGGTCATACCCGATGCTTCGGCAGATAGTTTGATCCCGTTTATCAAGGAGAACATTACTCCGGGCAGTTGCGTAATCACCGATGGATGGCTTGGCTATGCGCCTTTGAGGAAAGAAAATTATCAGCATGTTGTTCACAATATATCTCAGAGTGATGAATCAGCTTCCACCTTGCTTCCTCATGTTCACTTGGTTGTCTCGTTGATAAAAAGGTGGCTTATGGGAACTCATCAAGGCGCTGTTTCCCAGAAGCATCTGTCTGAATACTTGGATGAGTATGCTTTCAGATTCAATCGTCGATTGTCTACTCATAGAGGCAAGTTATTTTACAGGCTTATGCAACAAGCTGTCTCAACTGAGCCGACATTTCGGCAAGATATTGTTTCCTAAGCCCAATATACCATATGTTGTACCAACTGGACTAAAACGGATACCCAGTTCCTACAAATTTCAAGAGTGGGAAATAATACAGGACAGTTTTTGAGGAACTTATAAGAAAAGTGTAATTGACCTTGCATTATACAATCGTTACCATATGAATAACTGTGCCGCGCACTCCCTGATTCCTGTGGAGGAGATGATGACTGAAAAATTTGATTTCTGGAATGATCATTCCGAGACGTTTCTTGAGATGGCGTACCTCTGGGAGCGAAGAAAACCTCTCAATAATCCTGACGGATATGGCAGAAAGACTGGTGACTGTGGTGACACTATTACCATATATCTCGCCATTGAAAACGATACGATCATCTCGCTCAATTTTCAGCTTGATGGTTGTATTCATACAAATGCCTGCTGTAATGGGCTGGCGGTTCTTGTCGAAGGCAAAAAGACAGAAGATTGCTGGCAGGTAAAACCTGAGGATGTTATTGATTTCTTACAAACTCTCCCGGAAGATCATTATCATTGCGCGGAGCTGGCCACAGGTGCATTCTATCTGGCACTTTCTGATTATGAGGAAAAGAGAAAAGCCGGGAATTTGTAACCTGTTACAAACATGATGATTGATATAACGAAATTGCCTGCCCTGTGACAAGTTACGGAAATTGACCTATGTCATTTTAACCATGGACTGTCTGCAGTATTATCATCCTGGAAAGAACCATGGAACAACAGATATTCATGGGAGATAAATGAATTTGCCAGGAGAAAAACATGTCCGGATGTGGTTGTGGTTGCAGCAGCAGTGGTGGTGGTCCCTTTTCCAAGGGAAAAGAACTTGTAGAATTTGTGTATAATGCCCATGGCGGTACAGTCAGGGACCAGCCGATCAGCAGAGGTCCGATTGAAACAGAATGTCAGGGTTGTGGCGCGGTGTTTGTTTTGGAAACGTACGTGGGCAAATGTGGGGAGTGTGGCGGCGTTCACGCTGTTGCACCTATGAACCCCACTGCTGAAAATGTACAGTTTGCAGGCGTTGGTTATACACTGCCATGACTTTTTTGAGTGAAGTTGTCTTCGGGATGGCCGTAACGCAATAGAAAATTTATGGCCATCTGTCATGCTCTCCTTCTGCTTCCTCCCCTTGTAAAGTTATTCCTTCTTGAAGTACAATAAAAAGTGTTCTGGGGTTGTCCTGAAATGGGCAGGCAGAACAGTGTACGGCCATTCTTTTTCTTCTTTGCAGAGTCAGGTTGATATGAAGCCAATGAAAAGCCTGCAGAATGCTCTCAATTGGAGCATGATTCTGGTGTCGGTTCTTTCCGTACTGATGGTCGGTTCATTCTGGATTTTTCAGGAATATAAAAAATTCAATGATGAGCTTTCCAGTATAAGAAATCAATATTATTCAACCCAGAAAAAGGCAATCAAGGATGAAGTTCATCGTGTCCTGAATTATGTGAATTTTCAACGGGCAACAACAGAAGAAAAGTTGAAGAGGAATATCAGGGCCCGTGTCTATGAGGCCGTTGCCATCGCCGAAAATCTTTATAAAACTCACCACAACGATAAAAGTGATGAAGAAATAAAAACGATTATCAAGGAGGCACTGCGTCCTCTCAGATTTAATCAAAATCGCGGGTATTTCTTTATTTATGACATGGAGGGCAACAATGTCCTTCTTCCGACATTTTCAAAATGGGAAGGACGGAATTTGTGGAACCTGAAAGACAGCAAGGGAGATTATAATATCCGAAGGTTCGTCCGTCTGCTGAAAGAAAAGGGGGAAGGATTTCTTCGCTGGTACTGGTACAAACCGGACAAACGGGATTCCATGTCAGAAAAAATTGGTTTCAGCAAGGTCTTTAAACCGTTTGGCTGGTGGATTGGAACAGGTGAGTACCTTGAGGATTATACGAATAATATTCAAAAAGAGGTCCTGGAATGGATTAATAAAATCCGTTTCGGTCGCGACGGTTATATCTTCGTCTATGACTTTCAGGCAAATACTCTGGCACATTTTAAACAGAAAAACATTGGAATAAATCGCTGGAATTTCAGGGATTCAAGTGGCCAGTATGTGGTCAGAAAACTCATTGAGATAAGTCAGAAGAACGATGGTGGATATCTGAACTACGTGGGCACAATCAGGCCGTCAACCGGGAAACCCGCCCCCAAGATAGCTTATGCCAAAGCAGTAAAAGACTGGAACTGGATGGTGGGTGCAGGGCTTTATGTGGATTCGATTAATGATGTTATTGCTGAGAGACAGAAGATTCTTGGTAGAAAAATCAGAACAAGCATACTGACTATTCTTGGAATTCTCATTATTTCTCTCATCTGTATCAGTTTCATATCCAGGTTTATTTCCAGGAAAATTGCTAAAAATATTTCAGTTTTCACCTATTTTTTTGAACAGGCTGTTACTGAATCCGCCAGGATAAGCGATAAATCAGTATATTTTTCCGAATTCAAACAACTGGCCCGTTCTGCAAACACCATGGTTGATGAACGAAAACGATCAGCGGAATCTCTTGAGAGGTTGCAGAAACAGTTGCAACAGGCACAGAAGATGGAGGCGATTGGTACACTTGCTGGCGGTATAGCTCATGATTTCAATAACATACTTGCAGCAATCCTGGGCTATGCTGAAATGGCAAAGGATGACAGCCCGCCTGATTCGTCGGTGGCAAGGGATCTTGAAAAAGTACTGGATGCAGGACTTCGGGCAAAAGAACTTGTGCAGCAGATTCTCTCTTTCAGCCGTCAGGCTGATACGCAATGCATACATGTGCAGCCCGCAACCATTGTCAATGAAGTGATTAAGATGTTGCGGCCGTCGCTGCCTTCAACAATTACAATAAACAGTGAGATCGACTCCGGTACCGAGACGATTTTCGTTGATCCCACCAGGGTCCATCAGATCATAATGAATCTCTGTACCAATGCTTTTCATGCCATGGAGGAAGCCGGTGGTACCCTTGACATTTTCCTGCGGGAAACGGTTGTCGATGAAAAAACGGTTGAACAACATGAATTACCTGGGAAATCAAGAGAATACGTACAATTGACCGTCAGGGATACGGGGTCGGGGATTTCCCCTGAAATTAAAGATAGAATATTTGATCCATACTTTACAACCAAGGAACAGGGCAAGGGAACTGGAATGGGGCTTGCCATTGTTCACGGTATTATAAAGAGTTATGGAGGATTTATTTCAATAGAGAGTGAACTCGGAAAAGGCACTGCTGTCCATGTCTTTTTTCCGATAGCCAATAAAGAAGTGCCTGACGATGAACATTTAGCGCAATTACTGTCTGTCGGTAGTGAAAGGATCCTGTTTATTGATGATGAGGAAATTCTGGCAGAAATGGGCAGGGACATCCTTGAACGGCTCGGTTATCAGGTGACGGTAAGGACGGACAGCCTGACGGCTCTTGAAACGTTTCAAAACGAGCCGGAGCAGTTTGATGTTGTTATTACTGACCAGACGATGCCGGGCATGACAGGAACAGAGCTGGCGAGAAAGATGATGCTGATACGTCCGGATATTCCTATAATACTCTGTACCGGTTATTCAACTGTAGTTTCAGAAGCCAAGGCAAAGTCTCTGGGCATCAGAGAGTTTGCCCTGAAACCTCTTTCCAAAAAGGATATTGCCGCATTGATCCGGAAGGTACTTGATTGAGAAAATGACTGGAAATCCCTGCCGTACCAGTTCTTCTGCTGGTGTTGGCAGGGGGAATTATGTGGGTTAGTATCTTTTTAACGTTTTTTTGAGGTTTTCATCAAGTTTTTCCAGGAATTCTTCAGTAGTAAGAAATGTCTGTTCCGCACCGATGAGCAGAGCAAGATCCTTGGTCATATAACCTGATTCCACCGTATCCACACAGACTTTTTCCAGGGTCTCGGCAAAGTTCATAAGTTCCAGGTTTTCGTCAAATTTTCCTCGATACCAGAGACCGCGGGTCCAGGCGAAAATTGATGCTATCGGGTTTGTCGAGGTTTTATTGCCTTTCTGATGTTCACGGTAATGACGTGTTACTGTGCCGTGGGCGGCCTCAGCTTCAACTGTGCCACCGTCTTCAGTCATGAGAACCGATGTCATCAGCCCAAGGGAGCCGAAACCCTGGGCGACCGTATCCGACTGGACATCTCCATCGTAGTTTTTACAGGCCCAGACGAAACCGCCTTCCCATTTCAGAGCTGACGCCACCATATCATCAATGAGCCGGTGTTCGTAGGTGATTCCCGCCTCTGCAAATTTATCTTTGAATTCCTGGTCAAAAACATTCTGAAAGATATCCTTGAACCGACCGTCATACTGTTTGAGAATGGTATTTTTGGTGGAGAGATAGACCGGCCAGCCAAGATTCAGCCCGTAATTCATGCAGGAGCGGGCAAAACCGCGGATAGAGGCGTCAAGATTGTACATACCCATGGCGCAACCTGAATCGGGAAAGTCAAATACCTCATGTTCAATGGTTTCACCGCCATCTGCAGGTTCAAATCTCATGATGAGCTTGCCAGCTCCCGGGACGAGAAAGTCCGTGGCCCTATACTGATCCCCAAAGGCATGACGGCCGATGACGATCGGTTTTGTCCATCCCGGGACAAGTCGTGGGACATTGCTGCAGAGAATCGGTTGCCTGAAGACTGTGCCACCGATGATATTACGGATGGTACCATTAGGCGAACGCCACATCTGTTTCAGGTTGAATTCTTTGACCCGCGCCTCATCGGGGGTGATGGTCGCGCATTTAATACCGACCCTGTAGCGGTTGATGGCTTCAGCCGCCTCCACCGTGATGTGGTCTTCGGTTTCATCTCTTTTTTGGATGGAAAGATCGTAGTATTTCAGATCCATGTCGAGATAAGGAAGAATCAGTTTTTCTTTTATAAATTTCCATATGATTCTGGTCATTTCATCGCCGTCGAGTTCAACGACAGGATTTTTAACTTGTATTTTTTTCATTTTTTCCTTTCTCTTTTGAAGAGGTTTTTTTCAAATACTGTATTATAAATTACTTATAGTTTTAAGGCTACCTTAAAGCTCTTCTGGATCATCTGCGGTTTTCTGCAGAGAAATTCCCCGTTCTGGTATACTTGGTGAAAGATATGAGTAAGCTTATTTGTTATTGTTTTAATTATTCGGTGAAAGATATTGAAGAAGATGTGATTAAAAACGGCAGATCTATGATTCAGGAACGAATCGTGCGGGAAAAAAAAGATGGAGCCTGTCAGTGTCATACCAGGAATCCCTCGGGTAAATGATGTCTTGCCGATGTTCACCGTGTTGTGAGCAATGTCATGAAAAGAGAAGGGATCCAAAACATCTCTGGACTTCAATCAATTGTTCGGTAAATGGTCAGGGATACAGCATCATCGCACGGTCGCAGTGGTCGCAGAGTCGGACAGGTGTGATCGTGCCCTTTTTAAACCCATTTTCTGGTTTGACCCAGTTTCTTTAAATCCAGGAGGTATTGTTCGGATCTGTCAAGGTAGAAAGAGAGAGGTTTGGAGAAATTTTTACCAACAAGACCATCAACAAAGAACTGACTTATCTCTCTGTATCTTTTCAGGACAAGCTGTGAACGATAAAAAATCAGCCATTCCTCTTCTGTCATCTGTTGGAAAATAATGGTCAAAGCCTTATGGGCCCGCGGTTGATACAGCCAGAAATACATCAGGTCCAGAGCATTCACGATAATAAATTTTTCCTGTTCCCTCGCCTCATAGTTCAATGTTTCCATAGTCATTTTAGGTGACTGTAGCATTTCAAGTACATCTTCCTCCGGAAAATGTACCTCCAACCTGGCAAAAACCGCAAATAACTGAGAAATTTTATTTCTGTATGCCACAAGTCTTGCCTGAATATTTGCCTGTCTGTCTGCCAACCCTTCAATAACAGCTGCAACGCAGTCAGATGCAAATTTGGAAATAATTGCAGCCCATTTCTGCAAAACCATCGATATATCTGGAATACCGGTAAACTGTAAAACAAATCCAATAAGAATATTCAATAGAACGGCAAGTGGAATTGCCAGAATAGAACGGAAAAAATTCCCGGCAGCGGCGGCTTTTGGCAAGCCGCGGAAAATATTATGTCCGGAAATATACAAACCATTGGCAAGTCCCATAACCGAATAAAGTAAAATCGGATCAGAGGCGACAGTTATTCCCATAGTCTCTTTAAGCAGAATTGTTTTCACAAGGTAGTCAAGAAGCGGAACAGAAAAACCTGTGTACAGTAGTGAATCGGCAATACGGCTCCAGCTGACCAGTGAATTCCATGGTAAAAGAGGTGAGCGTCTCATGCCGCCCCCGCCAAGAACCGATTGAATGATATTTCGCGTACCGGTTATGCCAAACCAGATAAAAGCACCGCAATAGGCAAGCAGCCACCAGTCTTTAGTCAGGCTGAAAGTGAGAAAAGCGGGAATAAATCCAACAATTACTTT
This sequence comes from Desulfomarina profundi, assembly GCF_019703855.1. GTDB lineage: Bacteria > Desulfobacterota > Desulfobulbia > Desulfobulbales > Desulfocapsaceae > Desulfomarina > Desulfomarina profundi. The sequence continues at coordinate 200,936 of NZ_AP024086.1, forward strand.
AAGACTGTTCTTCAGGTTGGTGTTCAGGTATTTCAATGAAGCTCTAACCCGTTTTTCATTTTTTTCTTCCCCGGTTTTTTTGCCGGCACCAGCGGGTCGCCCTAAACCGCCGAGAGTTGCGATATTACCATGGGTTCCAGGATGAACAAGAAATCCGTCAAGTTGCCAGTCCTGCCAGCGCTGGTCAATAGATCTGTTGATCAATGGTATTTTCTTGTATGATTTATTTTTTCCGGTCATGCCGGAACGGTCATAACATCGGCGATGGAAGTTTCTGGTGAGCAGGGCGCTGATGGGTATAAAAGACCGTTCCTGTCTGACAACAGCTTCTTTAACAGTACGGCGAGATCCTGCAGGCAGGGTATCAACCACTACCAGTCCCATGCCATGCTGATGTTCTGCCTGTCCCGTTGAACCGGAGCCGATTCGGGAGCCAAGCATTCTTTTCAAATAATAATTGTGAAATGACTCGAGGTTGTACAGTATCTCAACCAGTTGTTGCTTCCGGTTAAGCATCTTCTGCAGCTGCTCTTCACCCTGTTGTTTTTCAGGTTTTCCAGGAGGCAGGGTCTCAATGTATTCTTTCTGATTATGGCACTGTTCTTCAAAATCCCAGATAATGGCACGTACACATCTCTTCAAACTGATTACATTATCATCGTTAAGGGCTGTCTGGAGATCATTAATAATGGAATAATGCTGTTCAGGACTTTTGAGATCAACAGCTTCACCAGCCACACCTTTTTCGCCGATAATCACATTTGAACTCATGCCATGGGATGCATCTTTGAGATTGTAAGCTTCAATATGGGTAATCATTCCTTTGCAGGTATAGAGAAGTTCTAATACATCCTGGGCTGAGAGATTTCCGAGGTTGAGGGAAAATCTGGAACTTGAATGTAAAGCCTGCAGTCTGCGCAACAGTGCTTTTGGTTTTAAGCGGAGTAATTCAGGAAGATCCTCGCTTTCACGCGGTCGGTTCGGGTCGTGTAGTTCAGGATTTTGTCCCGGCAGAAGAAACTGTTCAATAATTGTCTCAACATTCAGTTCCCAAAGGTCTTTTATTCTGTCGTTGCCCTGTTTTGCATCGACGGGGGAAGATGTTTGTTTGAGATATGTAAACAGTGTGTTTTGAATAAATCGTGCCAGATGCAGGATCGATGGTTGTCCTGCCCCGACGAAGGCGAGAAAATCAGCACTCTTCATCACAGGAAAAGAAATTTTATACTCATCATTTATCCACTTGCGATGCCTGTTATTAAAAACTTCCAAAACCTCAAAAACGTATTTTTGCTGATACCTGGAAACGGAACGCCCTTCTTCCATCAGTTTTTTTACTGCATCCTGCTTTAAAAATTTCAGAGAAGCCCGGTTCGCATTAAACCCATGAGGTTCCCAGGTAAAACGGACATACTTATCCCGGAAACGACAGGACATTTCGATACCCACCTGAATTTTGACATCGAGGATAGCGCTGGCCTCAATCAACTCTTCGACCACTTCTGGACTGACAAAATTATAATAGACAACTTCAAGGAACCTGATACCTTTGATCCAGGCATCCATAACCAGGTGCGTAGGTGATTTGCGTCCTTTGGTGTTGGCGTCATGTACACGATCATCAAAGGCATACTGGTTCCACTCTTCGGGCATTTCCAGTAGATGATATTTTGAAAGCTCTGCTCTTACCAGCCGGGGGTTCCCCGTGGATACCATACGAAAATCATGAGCCAGTTTCAGTTGCTGAAGTTCGTTGTCGGAACTTCGAAGCAGGTTTTTCATGATCTGTATCAGAACTCTGGCAGTGTTATACTTGTATCTGGAAGTTGATGATAAGAGAACCTCATCCCGCAGCGAGCGTAGAGCTTTAATACGATCACTGGCCTTGCCGCTTTCAAAAGAACCGAGCAGACTGGCTATGGCATACGCAATGCGCAACCCCTGGGGAGCGGCCATTTCCTGAATACCCTGTGGATGCATATGTTCACCAAGAAGTACCCGCAGTTCTGAAGACTTGTTTCCCTGTTCTAAAACATCTCGTACAATTTGCAGAAGCTGGTAATCGTTTTTATCAAAAAAGATGGAAGCGGGTTTATTTTTCATGGCAGGTGGATGCGGTAAAGATCACATTGATGTGTGCCCACAATTCGGCACAGGTTTCGAGAGGGACTCAGTTCAGTCCCCCTTTGATAAGGCTGAAGAGACATATTATTACGGTATGTAATCTATTACAACATTTTCGAAAGAGCAGGAGAGGAAAATCAGGCCGCATCAGACGAGCGCCCGTGGATTCAGGCTTTTTTGAATACGTTATTTTTCTGTTTCGATTTGGGATATGGATTCTTTTTTTCTGTGCTGTTTGATTATCTGCATAAATGGTGGAATGAGCAGCAGGACAATAATAAACCACAGGGCTATTGCCTGGGGACGATTGAAAAATATTGAATAGCTGCCATGTCCCATGATGAGTGCCTGGGCAAATCCTGATTCCGCAATGGGTCCCAGGATCAGCCCCAGGATCAGTGCTCCCAGTGAAAATCCGGTCTTATGAAGGATAACTGCTGAAATTCCGCAGATCAGGGCAATAAAAATATCAAGTATGCTGTTGTTCATCGCATAAGAGCCCAGAATGGAAAACAGGCAGACCACAGGAATCAGCAGTCCCGTCGGTGTCAGGGAAATTCGGGCAAAATATGGTGCCATAAACAGACCGACAACCAGGAAAACGATATTGGCCAGGAAGAGTGACAGGATAAAACCATAGGTCATTACGCCATATTTAGTGAACAGTTCCGGGCCGGGAATTAACCCGTGGACAAGTAGACCCCCGAGAAGAGCTGCAGCAACGCTGTTGCCTGGTATGCCGAGAGTCAGGGTGGGGATAAGGGACCCCCCGACGCAGCCGTTGTTTCCCGCTTCTGCCGCCGCAATACCTTCCGGATTTCCTTTGCCAAAGAGTTCCGGTGTCTTAGAGAGTCTTCTGGCAAAATTATAGGAGAGAAATGCTGCTATGGTTGCCCCTTCTCCGGGGAGAATACCCACGACTGTTCCGGTGAGAGAACCAAGGCCGATAAATTTTTTCAACCCCTTTGGCATCGGTTCACGTTTTATTTTTTTCAGGGTTGATGTATCAGAAACGATGTTTTTTGTTCCGGTCAATTCAAGCATTTGAGATATGGAGAACATACCGATCAGGGCCGGCATGAAAGCAACCCCGTCATAGAGATCTGTAAGGTCCATGGTGTAACGCAGCATACCGGAAATAGGATCAGTACCGATTACTGCAATGATAAGGCCAAGAAGGCCTGATATGAGCGCTTTCACCAGGCGGTTTTCATCATCGGCCATGGAGACAATACCGACGAGTCCCAGGATGGCGAGGAGAAAGTATTCTGGTGGGCCGAATGAAAGGGCGAAGATTGCCAGGATCGGTGCCACAAGAAGGAGGATGAAAACGGAAAAGACACCGCCGACAAAGCTGGAAATCACTGAAACCTTCAAGGCAAGTCCGCCCCGGCCTTTCTGACTCATGGGATACCCTTCCATGGCAGTGGCAACGGCAGCGGGAGTGCCGGGAGTCCGCAGCAGAATAGCCGGAATTGATCCACCATACATGGCACCGCAGTAAACACCACCCATCAGAATAAGGCCGGTAAGCGGCTCAAGGACAAAGGTTACAGGAATAAGAAGGGCGACCGCCATGGTGGCGGTAAGGCCGGGCATTCCGCCGACCAGAACCCCGGAAATCGTACCGATGAAAACGGCGAACAGCGACACGGGGGTCATCAGGGCTTGCAGCGCATCCAGAATCATTTTTTATCCTCGATAATGACTGTTGTAATTGATGTCTACCAACACAATTCATACTGCGGAGCCTTTCACAGCTCCGCAGTACAGGTTTAAAACAGGGAACTTTCCGGCAGCGGAACTTCAAGGAGTTTGTCAAACACCAGATAGACAAAGACAAGCACACCCACTGAGGTAAAGATTATATGGGGTGTTTTGCGTGTACCGAGAAGGTACATGGCAGCCGGTAGAAAAAACGAAGAACCGATATAAAAACCCAATGGTTCCAGCAATATTGAGTAAACAAACATCAGGATGAGAAGCCCCCAGAACCTGACAGGTGTTTCGGTGAGGTTCAGACGGTCGGTTTTTTCTTGTGTTGAGGTGTTCTTTTTCTTCAGCCACAGCACAATTTCAAGAAGACATAATCCACCGAAACAGATGGCGAGGAATCGTATATATGTAGCTGTTGAATGCTGCACCATTTCTGGAAAGGCTGCTGTGCTCCTGTAGAGCAGAACGGAAAGAACCAGAAACAGACTGAGAAGCAGAAGTTCCGTTGCTTGTTTTGTCATGGTTTTTTACCAGGGGGTTGAGTCATAGAATTTCTGGGTTTCTGCCTGCAGATCCACGAGGTATTGACGATAATCTTCTCCCTTCATCGGCAGGAGAATCATGACATCTTTTTTACAGTTGGCAATAAATTCAGGATCGTTCATGACATCCTGGAGCAGTTTGTCCAGTGTAGCCGCAATTTCCTTGCTGATTCCTGCCGGTGCGACAAAACCTCTGGTGGCAGTCATGCTCACATCGAGACCCTGTTCTCTGGCGGTTGGAACATCGGGAAGAATGTCGGAACGCTTGGAGTCCATTATCGCAATGATTCGTGCGGTTCCGGCCTTGTGCTGTGCCTGGAGCTGGGTCAGGTTCATGAAGGAGGCATCAATATGGCCACCGAGAATGAGTGATTTCTGTTCAGTGGAACCTTTGGTGGGCATGAGGTTGAACTTGGCCCCGGTCTTGTTTTCGAATTTCTTGGCGGCGACAAAATCATCAGAACCAATACCGTTGACCGCTACCGTGAGATTTGCTGCCTTGGCGGCCTTGATAAAATCCTGAAGGTTTTTTATCGGGCTGTCCTTTGGAACGGCAATGATAAGCGGGTCCTGCATCATGTTGGCAATAATATGAAAACTGTCGAGCGTGTATTTTGCACGTTTGGCGACGATATGGGAAACAATCTGTGTTGTGAACATCATACCGATTGTATAACCGTCAGCCTTTGCCCTGGCTATTTCCTCAAATCCTTTCTTTCCTCCGGATCCCGGTACGTTCTTAATAACAAAATCGGCACCTTTCAGATATTTCTTGGCGGTTTTCACAAACAGCCTGGCTGAGGTGTCGGTAGAGCCTCCGGCCTTTGAGGGGACGATAATTTTGATCGGTTTGGATGGATAGGAGGCCTGGGCCAGTCCGGAAAAGGCGAAGAACAGAATAGAAACAAGGGTCAGAAGTTTGCGCATAATTTTCTCCTAATGAATATTTTAGATGCCTTGGCGGCGTTTTCTTCTCCCTGGTATTAGAGGGAGAACGGGTTGAAGAACATTCTGGCAGGGTTGACCGCAAGGACTGTGCCATTTTTAAAGGAGAATTTATCGTCCTTGAATCACAGGGGATTTTTATTATTTTACAGTGTTGGGGAGATAGAGGTTTCCGTGGACGGGTCATGGATGACCGTTAATGAGTCATTGTTGACCCGTCATTTTTTCAGATTGAACTTCTGCATGCGGAGATAGAGTCTTTTGCGGGGAATGCCAAGCATTTTTGCTGTTCTTTCTATTTTTCCTCCATTTCTGGCAAGCGCTTCCTTGATGATTTTCTTCTCGTATTCCTGGACAAGATGATCAAAACCCAGATCAAAATGAACCTGGTCAATAGAATGAGCTGAGGGGTCTGCAAGATCCAGCTCTAGACCCAGGACAAGTTGCTGAGCGACGTTGCGCAGTTCTCTGACATTGCCGGGCCAGAAATAGTGTTCCAGCCTGTCCCGGGTGGCGGCATCAATCCGCACCTCTTTCTTCTGGAATTGCTTAGCTGTCTGTGAGATGAAATACTGGAGAATGAGCATTATGTCTTTTTTCCTTCTGCGAAGCGGTGGAATGGTGATCCTGGCCACATTCAATCTGTAAAAGAGATCCTCCCTGAAGGTACCTTTTCTGACTGCTTCTCTCAGGTCCACCTTTGAGGCGGCAATAATACGGAAATCAACCGGGATTGTCAGGTTTCCCCCAACCCGTTCGATAACTCTTTCCTGTACGGTTCGCAGAAGTTTAACTTGGATATCCAGAGGCATGGATTCAATTTCGTCAAGAAAAAGAGTCCCCCCCTGGGCCTGTTCGATTTTTCCTATTCGCCGTCTGGAGGCGGAAGTAAAAGCTCCTTTTTCATGTCCGAAAAGTTCACTCTCAACAAGATTTGCCGGAATAGCACCGCAGTTCAAGGGAATAAACCTTCCCGTGTGCCGGTGCCCGAGATCGTGGAGACAATTTGCTGCCAGTTCCTTGCCTGCTCCTGTCTCTCCAATGAGAAGAACATCGACGTCAATAACGGCAAGAGACAAGAGAATTCTGCGCATTTCCTGGACTTCATCTGAAATACCTATAATGCGTGTTTCTATGTCTGAATCGGTTTCCAGGCGATGTTTGAGTGAGCGATTTTCAAGGCCGAGTCGTCTTGTTTCAAGAGAGCGTCTGGCTACATCCAGGAGGTACTCAGGAGGAGCCGGCTTTTCAAGAAAATCATAAGCACCTGACTGCATGGCCTCAATGGCCATGGGAACATCGCCATGGCCGGTAAGGATAACAACTGGAATATCGGCCGAAATTTTCTTGATCTCATTCAACAATTGCAGACCACTCATCCCCGGCATCTTCACGTCGGTGATAACTGTCCCCATCCAGTCTTCATGAAGGAGAGGCAGGATTTTCTCAGCAGAGCTGAAAGTGGTGATCGAATATCCTTCCAGCTCAAATGTCTGCCGGCAGGCAAGGAGGATTTCCTCTTCATCGTCAACAAAAAAAATTTCACCTATTGGAATCATCTCTTACATCCTGGTTTTTTGGAGCGAAATGGAGAATCTTGTGAAACCGTTTTCATCCTGGCTGGCCACTATGGAACCACCGAATCCTTTAATGATGTTATAAGAGATCGACAGGCCGAGGCCAAGTCCCTTGCCGGCTTCCTTGGTTGTAAAAAACGGATCGAATACGGTTTGCATGTTTTCCGGTTCAATGCCCATGCCGTTATCAATAATTCCTGTAACCACTGAATCACTGGTTTCAGTCAACTCAATAATGATCTTTTTCTTCCCGTGTTCATTATTACTGACGGCATCGATGGCATTACTGATGACATTGACAAAAACCTGTTCAAGCCGGATGGAATCAGCATAGACAGCTATGCTGTCAGTAGCTGTTTTTCTCATAACGTCTACACCATTATTTTCGATCTTGACTGTAAGGAGTGTCAGGGCTCTATCAAGGACAGTTGCGATATCAACAGGTTTGAGTCTGTTTGTTCGCCAGCGGGAAAAAGTTTTCAAATGGGAGATCATCTTGGCCATCCGCTCTATGAGTTCGCCTATTTTTTCCAGGTTTTTTTCATGAATGTCAATAGCTCCTTTCTCCAGTAATTTTTTTGCGTTGTGTAGATAATAGCGCATTGCGGAAAGAGGTTGATTCATTTCATGGGCAATTCCGGCGGAGAGTTGTCCCAGCGCGGCCAGTTTTCCCGCCTGGACCAGTTCGTTCTGTACTTTTCGTCGTTCCTGGATCTCCTGTCGCAACCTGATATTGATTCTGCTTAAATGATCCGTTTTTTCCCTGACTCGTTTTTTGAGCAGTTGCTGGGCCTGCTCTCTTTCAGTTACATCGTGGACGGTGATCATCAGTCTGCTTCTTTTTCTCTGCCGGACTCTACTGATGGAGATATCTATCGGGAATGTCATGCCATCACTTTTTTGACCGGTGAAGGTAAACTGTCTTGTGGAATCTTTTTTATTTCTCAGGATTGCATCGCATGAGGTGATAAAACTGTCTCTGTCTTTTTTGTCAACAATTGTATAGAGAGAACCGCCTATCATGTCTTTTTCGTCAACCGTAAAGAGAGAAACCGCCATGGGATTAAAAAAATGAATGATCCCGTCCGGATTGGCAATTACCAGGCCAACGGCAGCGTTATCGATAATTGCCTTTGCGTTTGTCTCTTCCACTGTCAGAGCAGTATCTCTGAAGATCCGCAGAGCTGCGGCCATCCGCCCGATTTCATCATTTCCAGCTTCAGGAACTGCGTAGGTGAGATCACCTTCGGCTATGGCTTCCATACTTTTTCCAAGGGTTGCCAGGCGGGCGACAATGCTGCCTCTGACATAGAACCAGAGAACGGATCCAGCAATAAGAAGACTGAGACAGACCATACCGGCCAGCAGCCATCCGGCCTTTTTCATTGTTTGGTTTGAACGATTCATCGCGGCCAGTGTTTCCTGCTGGGTGGAATTGATTATTTCGTTGATGATATTTTTAAGTTTGCTGATAAAAAAATTGTTTTTTGCCAGTATATTCCGACTTTGTATACCGCCTCCCAGGATCCGGTTACGTATGGAAAAAATCGAGTGAGGGCCTTGCGCAAGGAAAAAAATTTCATCCAGAATCTGTTTCAGGGTAAGTGTACTTGCGTCACCGGGCAGGTTGTTTATGTCGTAACGCAGCAGAGTAATAGCGTCCCCGGAGAGTGATGTCAGATTTTTAATCTGGTCGAAATCGTTCGAGGTTGAAACCTGGATCATCAGGCTGATCAGTAAAATACCATTGGATCTGATTGTTTCTATCGTCTCTTTTGAATGCCTGTTCGCCTGCAGTCTGTCAGGAGAAATTTTTGATTTCCTCTCTTTGACAGCGTCAACCAGTTTTTCCAGTTCTGCGTCAAAATTGTATTTGTAATCTTGGTTCAGGGGATCTACTTCATCTATGAGGTCGGCATAAAGCCATCGCAATCGCTCAGTTTTTTTATTCAGCTCTCTTTCCAGCTCCAGCTTGCTGGTTACCGATATCTGCAGAGCTTCCAGGTTTTTTCTGAGTTCGGAAGCGAGTTTTCTTAATTCTTTTTTTAATCCGGTTGAGGCCGTATTGAGGAGGACAATCTGGTTGTTGATCCGTGAAAGCAGGCTTTGAATGTCACGTTGGATAACAGTGCGGACCCTGTCGTTGGGTGCCGAGAGAAGGCGGGGTGCCACTGCAATGATTTCTCCGCCGATTTTAGTGAAATCTGTTACCTGGATAACTTCCTGAACATGCTGTTTGGCGATTGACTGGAAGAGTTTCTCCGAATGTTTAAAGATAAGCATTGACAGTATTCCTACGATTATCGTAATCATCGCAATTGTAGAAAACGCCAGCAGCAGTCTGGTCCATATGGTCGCAGGAAAGGTTTTCAGTGAAATAATTTTCATTTGAACTTCCGGCTAGTTGGTGTCTGTCCAGAAATGAGATTTTTTGTTCGAGTTCAAGGAGCATAGAAAAATAAAAAGTGCAGCATATTAGACATATGTGAGCATTTTTATTTTTCGTAGCGACGCAGAAATCGGGCAAAAAGGCCATTTATGGACAGACACTAGTTGTCAATCCGGACCCGGGAAGATGATTGTCCTGTTCTGCTGTCTTCAAGCAGATTCTCCGCTTTTTGTAGTTGTCCTGAAACAAAAGCGGACCAGTTTTTCAGCAGTTCTCTCCTGCTGTTACGCTCCCCGATATGGAGGGAGCTTCCATTCAACAGGTTATTCAGGTCAGTATCAACGGATTCTTCCGCAGTTACCGGCAGTGCACAGAGAAGAGTTATGATTTCTTGTGTGAGTTTTGTCTTTAATGGTTTTTCAATTCCCGGATCTTTTTGCAGTTCAATAAGTTTTTTCCAGATTTTTCTTCGCTCCGGTAATCTGTAAGTAATCAACTGGTCGAAAAGTTGATTGACCAGATGGTATCTGTTTCTCGACAGCCTAGAGTCATAGGCTTGGATTTTGTTGCCGTTTATATACTTGAGAAGCCTCGGTATCTGTGATTTTTCAGTTGTGTAGATATTTTTCAGGACCGGCAGGCGACCGATTGCCGGGGAGAGAAGGATTTTCTGTCCGGGGGTGAGAGAACAAAGGTAAGGAACTGCTCAGCGGATGCGATATTTTCCGCTCCGTTCAAAAGTGCGATTCCGGCTGGAATAAGAACAACAGGTTTCCCGTACTCGAACTGGATTTCTCTGTTAAGGCTTTTCTGTCTCTGGGCAAGAAAGTCAATGACCAGCCCTATTCCGAATCGCCCGTTGACGATCCCTTCGGGAACACTGAAACTTCGGGCAGTTATGGTATTAAAATTACCGGATGCCTTGATCAGGTAAGCCCAACCCTGCTGCCAGCCCATCTTTTGTAGAATACTCTCGACAATCAGGTGAGTTGTGCCGGAACGGGAAGGTGTAGACATGGCAACCTGACCATAATAGACTTGATCGCTGAGGGAGTGCCAGCCGGTGGGGGGCGGCAGTTGATTTTCTTTCAAGAACCTGTTGTTCCACATATAACCGACTCCGGAGAGGGCAAAACTGTAAAAATAGCCATCATGATCCTGGAGATTCAACCCGTTGATTTTAAGGGAAGGATATTGAAGGTGGAAACCGGATTGCAGTAACCTGCCGGTTTGCTGCAGGACCTCAAAGGCATCTGTTGAGGAGGACCAGAAGAGATCAAATTTTCTCTGGTTTCCCCGTTGGATCTCTGCCAGGGCGGCAGTTGTTTTTTTATTGAGTATGCTGATCTGAATCAGAGGGTGGAGTTCATTGAATACATTGATGAAAGGTTGATAGAACTCCGGTGGGAATGATGTGATGATCGCCAGTTTCTCAACATTTTTTCCAGGAATTGACAGGTCGTTCTCTTTCCGGGAAAAAGCACATTCCGGATATGCCTGGAAAAGAGAGAAGAGAAGCAGAAGGAGAAACAGGTAACCGCGGGGCAGCATATATCCGGATTTTTCGTATGGATCAGTTAGGTGTTTTGTCATATGCGTGCAGCTGTTGATACGGATTTCATATGCAATCAGAAACTTTATAGTACCCTATTCATTGGTTTGTGAAAGAAAAAAACAAATAATTCTTGCACTACTCATGAAAAGGAAGTACTAAAAAAGTCGAATGTCGACATTATAAAATTTACTGTTCGGTATGGGAGTACCACTGAACGTGACCAGTTTTCAGAGTTGGAAAATACATTGAAGATTGTAAAATCCACATACAAAGACCAGATTATTGAGCATATTTATGACCTGGTCCTTGATGGAGTGTATTCACCGGGAGACAAGATCAAAGAGAGTCTGCTGGCTAAGGAGTTGGGGGTGAGCAGGGCTCCTGTGCGTGAAGCACTGAAGGAACTTATTGCCAATGGCATAATTGACTACCGCGCCCAGGTGGGAAATTTTGTTGCCGATTTGTCTCCGAAGGAAATTATCGATGCCTATACTACGCGGGGTGTACTGGAAGGATACGCTGTTATGGAGACCAGTGCAGCTTTTTCCCGGGATGAAATCGAGACCCTGGTGGAGATGACAGGGAAAATGGAAAGATACGCGGAAAAAGGCAATCGAAAAATGGTAGTCAAAATTGGTGATGATTTTCACAATATGCTCATCAGCAAAAATAAGAATATGCAGTTGATCGAATATACAGAGCGACTCAGCCTGAAACTGCATGTCCTCTTTTACAAATACTGGTCAAACCTGTATACGCCGAAAGAGATAGGCAGTCGGCATATGGAAATCGTTTCCAGTATTATTTCCGGTAATCCTGGAAAAATTGAAAGAAGTGTCAGGGAGCATTATACAGAGACTGGAACGAAAATAGCTTCCTGGGGTGACTAATTGTTTTGACTTTCTTTATACATGAGGATGTAGGGAAAGAATAAATGTCGACTGTCGACATAAATGGTGGTTTCTCCATCGGGGAGGTGGAGGATTCAAGTGATATTTCAATCATGCAGTCAGCAAAATTCGGGGTCGCCAGGCGTCAATGGTGCTGAAGTGCGGGGTTGGGATGATAATGAAACCAGGTAAAGAATATGCAGATCCATGGTGGGGATATTTTATATTCTAATTTGGAATATGATCCAGATGTGTACTATTTCCTCTATATTGGGGATCTTAAAAACTATGCGCTCAATTATTTTGTGAAGGAAACCCTTGAAAAAAGATTTTCCGGCCGGGAGGTTCAATTTATAGCTATAGTTCCGGATGTATGTTTTCAGTACAATTTTTCCAATATTCTGGTCATTAATCCTGTGGCCCGGGATGATATGATTACAAATCATACCTTCAGTAATATCCCGACAGCGCCAAAAACGAGTTGCAGGATCAGTGGCCCTCAGTTCATGTCAGCTGTTTCAAAAAATGAAACTGTTTTGTCACTTATTGAAACTGTTTTAAAAAACCAGAATGAAATATACATAAATCTTTACGAGAGCCTGATGGAAATGAACCTTGATTCTCTTGACAGGGTTATTCTTCTTGGGCCGGACAAAAAGATTGCAAGAAAATATAATGATAAAATTGTTCAATTCAGAGAGCTGCAGGGTATTGTTCCTCTCATCGAAGGAGCAGTCTGCCGTGGTGTTGAAGAATTGATGAGAATGACCAGCTCTTTCAGGGAAAAATGGCCGGATGGTATTTTCGTCAGTGGGGCGTTCTCGGCAGCCGGTGCGAACTCAGCGGTGACTCGTACCCAGGAGGAGGTTTCCGCAAAATTTACGGATGACAGTAGTGAATATCTGGTGACAAGGTATATTCCCCATGATCTCGACCCCACTGTGCTGGCTGTGGTTGCCAATGAAAACGATGTTTATATTGCAGGAGTCGCGGATCAGACAATTGTTGATGGTAACCGGTTTGTAGGATCGCATTTTCCTTCCGTGACAACCCGGGAACAGCAGCAGAAACTCAAAGAATACACCAGGGCGGTTGGTAAGTTGCTGGGCAGATCGGGCTACAGGGGAATTTTCGGTTGTGATTACCTGATTGATTGTGAAGGAAATATTTTTTTCCTGGAAATCAATGCCAGGAAACAGGGAACAACTCTTGAATTTTGTTTCACTCTTGAGCAGAATCTGCCGAAGGGATCACCCATGTTGCCCGAGCTGGAATATTGTGCGGTTATGGAGAACAGGTTTCCCGAAGGAACCGTGGAAATGAAGGAGAACTCCAGAGAAATTCACTGGGGGACATATAATTACAAGGTAATGGAAGAGCTGGTAACCAACGGGTATATCCCACAAAACCCCTATGAACGGGAAACCTTTCAAAAGGTGGCAAACGGAGAATTGGTTAAGGATTTTGTTATCCTTGAGCACCTGGGTACCAATCTTAAGGTTATGCCCGGGACCTTTCTGTCCAGGGTTGTTTCTGTCGGCCGTTGCAGGGATGATGTGAATGAGGGACTGTGTCAGGGAGTCGGCTTTATAAAACAGACAATACAAAAGCTGGGAGCATAGAAGAGGATGACATCAGTGAATAAACAGATGAGTGATGAATTAACAGAGCTGGATACGTATACAAAAGAACTTCTGGCAGAGCTGGAGGCTGGCTCCGACAGCAGGACAGAGCAGTCCCCGGCTGAGGAAAGAAAGGTAAGAGATCTTTTTACCAGGGCGGAGAATGAAAATCTGACCGGCCCGATCATTGAGCTTTTTTCCCGTCTGCTGGAGGCTGCCAGGCAAAAAAAGGCGACGCCCGCTGATTTCGGCATTTCAAGCGTTGATCTTCAGCGGCTTGCCTTGAAACATCAGCAGATTGATGAACACATGGTTTCTGTAGGAGGTCGCCTGGTGCGGGCTTTGCCTATAGCGGGTCAGGCCAACAGCAGGGTTGAGGAATACCTGGCTGCAAAAGACAGTGTCGCGCCGAGCGGTATTGAGAGGTGGGACCAGATTCAGGAAAATATCAGCAGAATCAAGTCGGAGTTGAAGATGACGGATGAAGACTGGAATTCATTCCAGGGGCAGATTCGTCATGCTGTTGATTCCGTGGGAACACTTGCAAAACTGATTGATCTGCCGAAAGATGTGCTTGAGTCCATCGGCAGGGTAACAGAGTCCTACAGAATGCGTCTTACTCCTTACTATACAAGCCTTATCATGCCGGGAGTGATTAATGACCCCATCATGTTGCAGTCAATCCCGACGGGGGAGATGATAGACAACGCGGGGGTCGAAATTCCGCCGGTGGCCGCTGACCATTCTCCAGCCAGGTTGATTGATCAGTTTTACCCGCGGGTGCTTACCATCAAAGTGACAAACATGTGTGCCATGTACTGCACCCATTGTCTGCGGCTGGCTCATATAGGTAGAAAGGACCATATGTATTCTAAGGAGGCTTACGGGGAGGCCCTTGACTATATAAGGAAAAATGAGCGGATCCGGGATGTCCTGATAACCGGTGGAGACGCTTTTGTATTGCCCAACTCTCTTTTGCAGTGGCTGCTGGCTGAGCTTGATGCCATTGACCATGTGAAAATCAAACGGCTCGGCACCCGTATTCCGGTCACTGCACCCATGCGGGTGGACAGTGAACTGCTTGATATCCTGGAGGAGAGCAGTGACAGAAAACCGATCCGGGTTGTGACCCAGATAAATACAGCCCAGGAAATAACACCGGTTTCAAGGGATGCATTCAGGCAATTGTCCAAGAGAACTTTTACCGTGTTGAACCAGGCGGTATTGCTGAAAGGAATAAACGATACCAGGGAAAAGATGTGGAAACTCTGTGAAACAGTGCAGGAATCCTATGTCAGGCCGTACTATATTTTTAACTGCAGCTACAGAAATCCTCAGTTCAGCCATTTCAGGGTTCCCCTGGAAGTCGGCCGGGATATCGTGGAATCCATGTATGGCAATATTTCAGGGGATGCTATTCCCAGGTATATAGCCACTGCAGGTGGGAAGATTCCCCTCCATCGCTCAAATGTCATGAAACGGGAAGGAGACGACTATGTCCTCAAAAAACCGTGGAATGGTGAAGAGGCCCATTACCCCGATGCCGACCCTGATGTCTATGCCCGGGAAATGTTTGCCTTCAACAACCGGGGCGTGAAATGAGGGAAAAAATTCTGTCGGTTCTTGCAAAAGAGGAAGCTGATCAGTTCCGTCTTTTACAGGACCTGGTACTTCAGCCCAGTTACTCCTGGTTTAAAGAAGGAGTGGACAGGGTCGGTCGCCTGCTTGCGGAAGAATTGACCACATGTGGAATGGACATGGAGGTGATCCCCGGGGAAAAACTGGGCAATCAGTTGGTTTTCCGTTCCCCGGCAACACGAAAGAGCGGAAAACAGCTTCTTCTGGTGGGGCATATGGATACAGTTTTTCCGGAGGATTCGTCGTTTAACTGGTATAAAGATGATGGTCAACTGGTAAAAGGACCCGGGGTAATAGACATGAAGGGAGGGCTTGTTGTCGCAGTGTCTGCCATCAGGGCTCTTTATCATTGTGGCCTGCTTGATACCATTCCCCTCGCCTTTATCTGTAATTCCGACGAGGAAATAGGCTCTCCTGAATCGGTGCCGTTGATTCTAGCTGAGGCGGAAAAGTCATTTGCCGCCATGGTCTTCGAGTGCGGTGGGTTGGACGGAGAACTGGTGACTGGAAGAAAGGGAAAAACCGGATACCGGCTGGATGTTTCCGGCAGGGCAGGGCATGCCGCCTTTGCCGGGAGGGACAAGGCGAGTGCTGTTCTGGAACTGGCCCATAAGACCATAGCCCTTGAAAAACTCAATGATCCCGATCGGGGGGTTGTTGTCAATGTGGGTGTTGTCCAGGGAGGAATGGGGCCAAACAGTGTCGCTGAAAAAGCCCGGGCAGAGATTGATACACGTTTTCTCACTGAAGAGGATGCCAGCAGAGTGGCCGGGGAAATTGCCGGTATTGCAGGCAGTTCAACAATTGCCGGTACCGGTGGTGTACTGCTGAAGACCTCATCCCGTCCCCCGATGGAGCAGACTGATAACAATCGGGCTCTTTTTGCTCTTGTCAGAGATCAGGCTGAGTCAATGGGGATTACAGTTGTGGAAGAATTGCGCAGTGGCGTTTCTGATGCAAATACTATTGCCACAGTCGGTATCCCCGTGATTGACGGTATGGGCCCGGTTGGTGGCAGCGATCACAGTGACCGGGAATATATGATTCGCTCATCCCTGCCTGAAAAAAGCAGGTTGACCGCGCTCAGCATATTGGCCTGCTGGGAGAAGTCTGGCAGGGAGCATGAATAATAATTCTGTTAACCCGGAATCCAGCCTGGCTCATGACCGTGTCAGGCTGGGTTAGCGATTGAATTTTCTTTCCCATTCGTATTCCCTGGCAGTGACCCTGTCTTCCATCCGGCGAATTCTTTTGTCCAGGTTTTCGAATTTCTTTTTCAGACGCCAGGCAGCATTTTTCGGGGAGTGTACATAGCTGTCGTAGAATTCGTGTTCCGCTTCGTTTTCAATGGGACGGGTCGGGCGGGGGGTCATGAAAAATGCTGCGGCAAGATATATGCCGATAACCGGCCAGAATCCGCTGAGCATGAAGGTGACAACCAGGGCCATTCGTACCCAGAACGGTGAAAAATCAAAGTAGTCGGCAATACCCCGGCATACTCCGAAAATCACGCCGTCTCTTGATCGATATAACGTTCTGTCTCTTCTACCGTAATGTTTCATTGTCTTTACTCATCCTTTTCCTGAGCGTCCATCAGGATTGTTTCAAGGGATTCTATCCGTTTTTCCATTTTATCAAGACCCCGGTATATTTCCTGGATTATCTCCGCCTCTTCAGAGCTGCTCGTCCCCTGCATGATCCGGCTGCTGCGGGTTTTTATAACCATCAGCACTGTGCCGCAGATAAGAGAGGCCAGGGCGAGAAATGAACCGAAAACTATGGCGACAATCAGTACTGTTCCCATGGTTGTTTACTCCGGTTGAATGGCTTGTTCTTCTTTTATTTTGGCAAGTTCTTCTTCTATTTCTTCATCTTCGGCAAGATTTTCAAATTCTTCATTCAAAGATGGTTTCTGTTTTATATTCACGAGTTCGGCTTCCGCTTCCATCTGTTCTATGCGGCTTTCCAGTTTATCAAAACGGGCCATGGTATCTCCGCTGTCGCTTCTGCGGATATCTTCCTGGGCTCGTTTCTTGCTGCTTGCTCTTCTATGCCTTTCCAGCAGTACTCTCTTTTTCTCCTTGGCGTTGATGAGTTTGTTCTCCAGTTCAGTGATATCTTCCTGGTATTGATGGATGAGCTCGGTATGTTCATCAATTTCACGTACCAGGGTATCGGCGACTTTCGCATATCTGCGCTTTTCCACCAGGGCTTCCCTGGCAAGGTCATCCTGGCCCTTTTTGACGGCCAGTTTTGCCCGATCACTCCAGAGATTCTTTTTGGCGAGAATTTCATCCGCCTTTCTCTCAATTTTTTTTCGTCCGGCTATAACTCCGGCGCAGGATGACTTGAGTTCGATAAGGGTGTCTTCCATTTCCCGTATCATCAGTTTAATCATTTTTTCAGGATCTTCAGCTTTATCCAGCATTGAGTTTATATTGGCACTGACTATGTCTCTGAAACGTGTAAAAATACCCATTGTTTTCCTCCATGTTTATATGAAAGTGAAGAAAAAAACATGAGCAATCGCATCACTTTCATCGTCCGTTGTGGCTGTGATCCATAATTTGGTCCAGCCATGCTTTAGTGTTTGCTTTTATTTTTTGCATTTCTCGTGCCAGAACCAAATGTGATTTTATTTGTTTATTATCAATTTGTTACATGTGTCTTTGTCTGGACGTTGCAGGTATGTGGAATAATAACATGGTGAAAAATACCGATTGTTGGTAATATTTACCATTATGGAATGTGGCAGGAGCAACGGAGAGGAAAATGGGAATTTTGTCTGAAAGAGAAGCGCTTGGTCAGTCTGAAATTTTCCTTGATTTTCAGGAGAGACTGTCTCGGGTAGCACCGGTAGATCGGCCTGTGTTATTGATCGGGGAAAGGGGGACGGGCAAGGAGCTTGCTGCCAGCCGGCTTCATTTTTTGTCCAGTCGATGGGAAAAACCGTTTGTAACCTTAAATTGTGCGACACTATCCCGGGGTTGATCGAGGCGGAGTTGTTCGGGTATGAGAAAGGTGCATTCACAGGTGCAGGCGAGCGTCGTCCCGGACGATTTGAAGCTGCTGATGGAGGCACACTTTTTCTCGATGAGATCGGCTCCATTCCCTTGGAAGCACAAGAAAAAATCCTGAGAGTTGTGGAATATGGTTCCTTTGAACGGGTTGGCAGTGCAAGACCTGTGGAGGTTGACGTGAGAATCATAGGTGCCACGAATGTGGACTTGTCCGCCATGGCTGTCAGGAAGGATTTCAAGCGTGACCTGCTGGACAGGCTCTCTTTTGAAGTTCTTTTTCTCCCACCTCTCAGGTACCGTGGAGAGGATGTGATGTTGCTGGCCACCCATTTTGCCAATCGCATGGCTTTTGAACTCGGCAGGGCCAATATGCCGGTTTTTACGGATGCGGTTGTCCGGCAACTGGAAGCATACCCGTGGAAGGGAAATATCAGGGAATTAAAAAATGTTATAGAAAGAGCCGTGTACAGGTCTGAAGAAGATGTAATTGATTCTGTGAATTTTGATCCTTTTGTCTCACCATACGGGTTAATCAGGATAGAGCAGGAAGACTTTGGATCCGAAAAAGCTTTTTCCTTCGATTTTGAAAAAAGAGGAAAAAAACTGGTTTTTAAGAAAATGGTGAGAGAATTTGAAGTTAAACTCATCAGAAAAAGCCTCGTGATGACCGGGAACAATCAGAAAAAGGCCGCAGCACTTCTTGATCTGACATATGATCAGTTTCGTGGTCTGTTAAGAAAATATAAGGAAAAGCTTTGATCTATCAGAAAAGAAAAAGTCGGTTGAAACTCAAATACCATTTCAGAATGAAGAGGATATTCGTTTTCGTCCTGTTGCTTGTTTTCTTTTTGTCTTCATTCTCTTTTGCACATGGAAAAACAGTGAGAATGGCTACACTTTCCGATTTCCCTCCATATTGTTTTGGTATTGAAGGGAGTAGGGCTGTTGCTGTGGAGACAATTGCTCCCGGAGGTGATTCAAAAGTTCTGCAGGGATACAGTTGGGACGTGGTCAGGGAGAGTTTTCATCGGCAGGGATATACCATACAATTGTATATTGTGCCCTGGATGCGGGGTTTGCATTATCTTGGCACGGGAAAAATTGATGTGGTGTTTCCCGCTGGCAAAACGGTAGAAAGAGAAGCTGTATATGATTATTCCAGGGAAACTGTCGATACTGTTGAGATAACTATTTATATGCGGGAACCCGACATGTCCGGATGGTATGGATTGGACGGATTGTCTGGGATGAGTGTGAGTTATGTACGGGGATGGGCATATGGAAAAAAATGGGAGGCAAATCATCAGATAAATAAAATTGAGGCGGACTCAATCCAGCAGAGTTTTGAAATGCTGGCAAATGGAAGGGTTGATGCCGTTGTTGGCTATGCGATGCCGTATGATTATGTACTGAGTCACGCAACAATTTCAGAAAAAATCGGGAAAGTTGGCAGTTTTGATCTGGTCAATGAGTTTTTAATTGCCGTGAAAGGAAAAAATGGAGCTGTAAAAATACTTGATGCTTTTGACAGGGGTAAAAGAAGCCTTATCCATGACCTGGGGTTGAGTCGGATTCAGAAGAGATGGCAGTCGAAATAATATGACCTAAATCCTGCAATTGGCAAGTTTATCGGAGATGCGAGGCATCAAGGGCGTCGACGTATTAACAACATACTTCAAGCCCTTGATAACGAGGCAGATTCGATAAAATTGCCAATCCCGTAGGGCGAGGGAATAAAGAAAAAACAATCTCACTCCGATAGTGGATAGTACAACCCTTACTGCGATATGATAATTATCTGTTTATACAGTATAAATGCTTTTTATTTATTCCCAGAGTGCAGGATTTAGGTATGAGCAAAAAAAAGATATATACAGGTGCTCAATTAAAAATGAATCGAAGTTTGAGTAATCGGTTCAGCCTGATACTTATCAGTGTTGTTATAGTAATATCCTGCATATTTTCTGCTGTCATCCTGATTTATGGTAATTACACCAAAGAAAGGCAACTTGAACTTCAGATGGATGAGGCTCTCAAACTCGCGGAAACATCGTTGCCCAATGCCGTGTGGCAGCTGGACTATGGATCAATCAATGATATTCTCAGGGCTGTTCTGTTTAATAAGGCGATTGTGTATATCAGTGTAATGGTTGACGGGAAGATTGTTTCAGAGCTGGTACAGCCGGGGGTTCAGCTCAGGGAACCGGATTTTTACTCAGGTTCTTCAAACTACCTGGTAAAGACAGCGAAAATAATGCACGGGGATGTCCAGGCAGGTACCTTGCGGATAATCCTTTCTAAATCAGGTGTCGCAAGGGAGCTGTGGTCCACAGCTCTGAGTGTGATCAGTCTGCTTTTTCTCCTTATTCTGTCAATCCTGTTTACTTCTCTGGTAATTTTTCGCTTCTATGTCATACACCCTCTGGAAAAGTTGGAACGGTCGGCAAAATTGATTACTGCCGGGAATCTCGATACCCGGATCGAGGTTGACTCGCATGATGAGATCGGTCGTCTTGCTGCTGCATTCAGTACGATGACCAGAAGATTGAAAGAAAGTTTTCAGACGCTTGAACAGAAAGTGAGGGAACGGACAAAAGACTTGTCAAAAGCAAAGAATGAAGCTGAAAAAACGAACCTCCATCTCCTGAAAACCAGTGCGGAACTTCAGGCCATTCTAGATAATTCTCCCGTGGGAATTCTATTTGTGAATGAGAATCGTGAAATTGAGAAATTTAATGCCGAACTGATTCACATTACAGGATATTCTCCTGAGGAGCTTATGGGAAAAAGCACAAGAATTTTTTATGCTGATGATCAATCCTTTGAAAAGGTTGGGGATGAGCTGTATGGACAACTTCAGAAAGAGGGGGTGTGTGAGGGGCAGATCAGGTTGAAAAAAAAAGATCAATCAGATTTTGTCTGTCAGGTTCGTGGACGCGTGACCAGGGGAAGTGGGACTCTTGACGGTATTGTCTGGAGTATTGGTGATATTACCGACAAATTGAAAATGGAGCAGGAATTACTGGAGGCCAGAAAATTCGAATCAGTTGGTATTCTTGCCAGTGGAATTGCTCATGATTTCAACAATATTCTCCAGGTTGTACTGGGGAATCTGGCATTGGCTGAAAGGATGGGAGGTACTGACTCGAAAATAGTGGATTATATTTTGACCGCAAAGAATGCTGCTGTCAGAGCCAGAGAACTGACGGCCAAACTGCAGAGTTTTGCGAAAATGGAGAAACCTGTGAAGGCAGAAGGGTATCTGCCGGATCTTGTAAAGGAAGAACTGGAAGATCTTCGTGTGGACCATGATGTACAGTATAGCGTTGAGGTGGAGGATAATCTCTGGTGTGTTGCCGTCAACAGTGTTCAGATCAGTCAAATGATGCGTAGTCTGATCAAGAATGCATACCAGTCGATGGCCGGAGGTGGTGTTATAACTATTGGGTTTACCAATATTGTTCTCGATGAGGATGAAATTGCCGGCCTTGATGGAGGGCGTTATGTCCGAGTTGTCATGAAAGATGAGGGGCGGGGGATTTCCGCAGACATTATTGATAAAATATTTGATCCATATTTTTCAACACGGGAAAAAAATGCAGAAAAAGGATTGGGGCTTGGTCTGGCCATAGTTCATTCCATTGTAAAAAAACATGATGGTAGAATTCTTGTGGATTCCGTACCAGGGAAAGGGACGACGTTTACAATTTATTTTCCCGCTATTGCAGAAAAAGAGAAGGACGAGACATCGTCGGAGTCTATTCTTCCTACCGGCAGAGGTGTTGTGCTGGTGGTTGACGAAGGTGAGGAAGATTTGGCAACTGCCTGTGAAATGGTTTCCTATCTTGGTTACAAGGCTCTGGCAGCCAGGAAGCTGGAGGAAGCATTGGACCATTTCGGGGACAGTAAGGAAAAAAAAGGGAGTGTAGCGATAATACTGGCGGGTTTGGGCGATGGCCGGAAAAGTCTGATTGCGGCGGATTATTTAAGAAAGAAGTGGCCGGAAGCAAGAATTATTCTGGCACTCCACGAGTCGGATGCTTCACTGCTTGAGAAATGTCAAGATCGGCAGCAATGTGAAATTATAGTAAAACCATATAAACTTCTCGATTTGAATCGTGCTTTTCAGCCGTCTGACTGCAATTGAATATAGACACTATTTAACAAGGTCATAGGCTATTGTCTTCATTTCACTAATGAGTGGTGTCTTGCCCGTCCAGAGAGAAAATGCGGCTGCTCCTTGGTAAACAAGCATTCCCAGGCCATCGACAGTTATGCAACCGCGCTGTTCTGCGTCCCGCAGGAGCCTGGTCTTCAGTGGATTGTAGACGATATCCGCCACCACAAGGTGCGAAAAGAGGAGTGAACCGTCAATTGGGCTGGTATCCGTGTGTGGGTGCATTCCAAGCTGGGTGCCGTTGATAAGGACATCGCAGGTCTCGAGGTATTTTGCAATGGATGATTTCACCTGTTCCACAGCAGTGGTGCACTCTGCAATTTTTTCATTTATTTCCCCGGCCAACTGTTCCGCTTTGGATTGTGTGCGGTTACAGATGTAGATATGACGGGCACCGCGAAAGGCAAGGGTCATGGCAATGGCCCGGACGGCACCTCCGCAGCCGAGAATAAAGATGTTTTTTCCTTGAATTGCCAGGTTGCCTTTTTTTTCAAGGGACTGAACAAATCCTTTTCCGTCGGTGTTATACCCTTTTGTTTTCCCGTTGTTCAGACAGATGGTGTTTACAGCACCTATTTTTTCGGCCAGCGGGTCGATTTCATCGAGGTACTCCAGTATGGCAATTTTATGGGGAATTGTTACATTAAATCCGCCGGTGTTTATTTTGCTCAGGCCAGTGAAAACTGGTCCGAGATTCTCCGGGGTTACCTCCACAGGAAGATAGCAGTAGTCCATGCTGAGTGTGTTAAAAACATGGTTATGCATGGCCGGCGAAACGGAATGGCCAAGGGGATAACCGAGCAGGAAAACGAGTTTTGTTGTAACAGAAGGAAATGTCATTGTTCTGGCATTTGGTTGAATTGAACTGAAACCACTGTAAATGATTACAGCTACCTCATTTTTTGAAATGCGGGTTAATTGATATCGGGAGCTTTTTATACTCAATGACTGTTTTTACCGGAATAATCGCATTTCTTGTTCTCTTTGTAATTGGTCTGACCTGGTTTTTCATCTACTATTTCGGCAACCCCGTTATTGATGAACCGGAAGGTATAGCCAAGGTTGTCGGTAACTGTGGGGACACCATGGAGATCGGCCTGAGAATTCGTGAGGGTAGGGTTCTCGATTCACATCACTGGACGAACGGATGTTCCTTCAGTCGGCACTGCGTGGAAGCGGCCGCCAGGCTGGCCAGAAATAAAACCGTGGAGGAGCTGGCGGAGGTCAATATGGTCACTATCATGGAAGAGGTTGGGCAACTGCCCGAAACACATCTTCACTGTGCTCAACTGGCGGAAATAACATTGCGTCGAAGTGTGGAGGATTATTATGCCCGTTTCAATAGAGGGCAGGGTCGGTCACCTGCCGATGGGAATGGATGAGGGAACTGACTATTTTTTCCGGCGTTTGTTTTTTTCCCTGTAGCGCAGTTCATTTTCCAGGGATTCAAGTTCATGGAGAATGGAGAGGTAGGTTTTATATCGCTCTTGCGATATCCGGCCCCGATCCAGGAGTGAGGTTATGGTGCAGCCCGGTTCCGAACGATGGAGGCAGTTTCTGAACTGGCATGGGGTGTCATGACTTCTTTCAAAACCAGGAAAGTGGAAAGCCAGGTCTGTTACCGGAATATCAGCCAGACCGAAATCTATAAACCCGGGAGAATCGATTAATTCTCCACCTCCTTTTAACCTGTGAAGAGTGGAAACTGTAGTTGTGTGACGACCTCGTTTGCGACTTTCATGCAGTGCTCCTGTCTGGAGATTGATGGCAGGACAGATCCTGTTCAGCAGGGAACTCTTGCCGACACCGGTGGGCCCGACAAATATGGATCGCAGTCCACTCAGGTTTGCTGTAAACCGATCAACGCCGGTGCCCGTGATGGCACTGAGAATGAAAAGAGAAACAGGGCCTGCGTAAGTTTTTTTTAATTCCTTCTCGTATTGTTTCGAGTTGGGAAGATCGCATTTGTTTACCAGGAGAATGGGGCGGAGGTGCGCTGCCCTGGCTGCAATAACAGCTCTGTCAATAAATCCAGGCGGGGGAAGCGGTTCACAGGCGGCAACAATACAGACTGCATCCAGGTTGGCGCCAATGCAGTGTTTTTTCCCCCTGGCATCCATACGGGTCAGTTGGGATTTTCTTTTTTGCCGGATCAGCAGATCACTGTCCACTGTGACCCTGTCTCCGACAACATGTCCGGAGTTACGTTTTACCCGGATTATCTTTTTTTCTCCCGTGGCGTCAAAGCGAACCTCAACCGCTACACCCAGATGGGCAACGAGGGTGCCTTCCTGTCTGCACGCATTTTTTTTTCTATTGTTCCGGTTTGTGTCATCCATTACCACAATATCTCACGGATTCATGTTTTCGCCCAGCAATTTTGCACCGAGCAGGATCAGGATCGACCCACTGAGTCCATGTAATATTTTGTTTGTTTGAGGTGTCTGCAGCCAGGTTCCTGCCCTGTCTACCATGGAGGAAACCGTACAGAGCCAGATCATGCCTATGATAAAATGCAGACCGGCGATAAACAGGGACTGGAGCAGGGGAGGGCGGGAGGGATCAATGAACTGGGGCAGGAAGGCCATATAAAAGACAATGGCCTTCGGGTTGAGGATATTAGAAAAAAAACCTTCCCGAAACGATTTGTAATAATTATTGTTCTTTTCTGTGGTTGCGGTGGTTTCACCCGTGTGATGCTGTTGTCTGAAAAGTTCTTTCAGGCTTGTAAGGCCGAGCCAGATAAGATAGGTTGCGCCCATTACTTTAAGCAGACTGAAAGCCCATGTTGTAAGGAGCAGGATAGAGGAGATACCGAGTGCGGAAACTGTAGCGTGAACAAAGAGTCCTGAGCAGATCCCGAGGGAGCTTGCCGCACCGTCCTTCCAGCCACCCCGACCGCTGTTGCGGATGACCAGTATCGTGTCTACTCCAGGGGTGAGTGTAAGAAGAGTTACAGCTGTAAAACATGTTATAAAAGTGTGTATTTCCATAGAAGCTGTTTTTGAGGTGAACAATTCTGATTTTTACAGGCCTTGCTGATAATACTCATTAAAATGTGTTTCTACAAAACTATTCTGACCTAAATCCTGCACTTCGAAAATGAAGAATTTTTTTTCTTCATTTTCGTGCAGCCAGATTGGAGACGTATCTACCATCTCAGGCTGGCCTGCGACAAAAAAACAATGAAAATTCCAACTGCAGGGGAACGATTTTCCATGATGGAATTTTAAGGAAAAATCATAAAGGATGGACTCGTAAAAACTCCGATCTACTGCGTTGTGGGGTGATCGTGTAATGCTCGACGTACCATATGTACGCCTGCGCTTACACGACACCGCCACGCCTTGTATATCGAAGTTTTTCCAGAGTCCATCTGGGAACGTTGAACGACTTTTTACGAGATCATCATAAAGGAGATGAGAAAATGTTTCTGGAATTATTAAAAAAACGTCGTAGTATTCGTCGATATAAAGAAAAACCGATTGAAAAGGAAAAAATTGACATACTTGTAGAAGCTGCTCTCCGATCACCATCCTCCAGAAGTCTCAATCCCTGGAAATTCGTGGTTGTGACAGACAGAGCCCTTTTGGAAGAGTTGGCCACATCCAAACCCCATGGGGGGAGTTTTATTAAAAATGCGCCCCTGGCAATTGTTGTATGTGGAGATCCGGAGAAAAGCGATGTCTGGGTGGAGGACTGTTCCATCGCCTCCATCATTCTCCATCTCCAGGCCACGGATCTGGGATTGGGAAGTTGCTGGATTCAGATTCGTAAACGAAACAGGGACGAGGGGCAGGCAGCGGAGGACCATGTGAAAGAGATCCTTGGCCTGGACAACCGGTTGATGGTTGAAGCGATCATTGCCATAGGCTATGCACAGGAAGAAAAAGAGGAACACGCATATGATTCTCTGCCTTTTGATAAGGTAAAGTTTTGTCAATAATTTTTTAACCCGCATTTCTCATGAACATTGTGTCAATTTTGAGATTAGCTGTAGAATACAAATAATTAGCCTACTATCAGTAGTCGAACAAAATTGACACAATGTTCACCCAAGGTCAGCCCAGGCGACGCCATCTTCTGCAATATTTCAACAGTAAATATAGGCCACTATTATTTACTCTTGAAAATGTTGTAGCTGACGCCGCCTGAACTGATGAAAAATGCGGGTTAATTACCCATGGAACTCAGCCTGCCGGGAGATATTGCCGTTTTATGAGGCTGAGCTTTGTTTGGAAATATACATTTTTCTGGGAGGTTGCACGTGATGGATGAAATAAAATATGATGTTGTTGTTCTTGGTGGTGGACCGGGAGGATATACTGCCGCTTTCAGGGCCGCTGACCTCGGTCTTTCTGTCTGTCTGGTGGAAAAAAATGACCGTCTTGGCGGTGTCTGTCTGAATGTTGGTTGTATTCCGTCAAAAACACTTCTGCATGGGGCGGCTGTAATTGAAGAAGCTGAGGAAGCAGCAGATTATGGAGTGAAATTTGAACCACCAAAAGTGGATATCGGGAAACTGCTTGCCAGAAAAGAAAGTGTTATCAACCAGCTGACGGATGGGTTGGATTCCCTGTGCCGGGCAAGAAAGATAACAAGAGTTGTTGGGAACGGCGCTTTTGTCGACAGCTCAACCCTGCAGGTGAAGACTGCGGACGGGGAGAAGTCCATTCAATTCAGCAATGCAGTTATAGCCACCGGGTCTTCCCCTTTTATTCTTCCTGGAATACCTGATGATCCACGCATATGGAACTCCACAGATGCACTGGAACTGAAATATATACCAAAAAAAATGCTTGTTATCGGGGGTGGTATCATCGGTCTGGAAATGGCTCAGATCTACAGTGCGCTCGGTTCGGAAATTACCATAGTAGAAATGCTTTCGCAGATTATTCCCCCTGCCGATAAAGACCTTATTCAGCCTCTTTTCCTGAAACTGAAAAAGAAATATCGGATTTTTACCAGAACCAGGGTAACCGAGATAGTGGCGCAGGAAAAAGGTATACTTGCGTCTTTTGAAGGCACGAAAGCCCCCGAACAGGATTCTTTTGATGCTGTTCTGGTAGCCGTTGGGCGCAGACCGAACTGCAGTGGTTTGGGTTTTGAAAAACTTGGTCTCGAATTGGACGAACGTGGTTTTCTTGCAGTCAATGAAAAACAGGAAACCTCTGTTGCAGGAATTTACGGGATAGGTGATGTTGTTGGTGAGCCGATGCTGGCCCACAAGGCTACTCATGAAGGAAAAGTAGCTGTAGAAAATATCGCTGGCAGAGATATTGCTTTTGATCCCATGACCATTCCATCAGTGGCGTACACCAGACCGGAAGTGGCCTGGATGGGATTGACCGAAAAAGAGGCCAAACAAGGGAACATCAAGTATTCCAAGGGGAAATTCCCCTGGGGTGCCAGTGGTCGTGCTCTCAGTGCCGGTGCTGTGGCCGGAGTCACCAAAACACTTTTTGACAAAAAAACCGGCAGGCTGATTGGGGCCGGTATCTGTGGATTAAACGGGGGGAACTGATCCATGAAGCTGTGATGGCTCTTGAGATGGGTGCCAATGCCGAAGATATCAGCAGAACAGTCCATGCTCACCCGACCCTTGCGGAGACTTTTGCTTTTTCTGCAGAAATTGTTGATGGTTCTATTACTGATCTGCTTCCGGCAAAAAAAAGATAATGTATTTTTTTTATGGAGCTGACCGCTGAACAGCTGAAGATCGTCCATCATGGTGAGGGGCATGCACGTGTAAGTGCGGTAGCCGGTTCAGGAAAAACAACTACCATGATTGGCCGCATAGGTCACCTGCTTAAGAATGGAGTGGAAGCGAAAAAACTGCTGGTGCTGATGTTCAACCGTTCAGCACGGGACAGTTTTGTTCTTTCCATGGAAAAGCAGTTGAAGGGGTGCACCTCTTTGCCTGAGATACGTACCTTTCACTCCCTCGGTTACAGGCTTGTGGCAAGTTTTGTCAAGCGTGGGGCCTTGCCGTCATATACCCTTGTGACCGAGGAGTATGTCTTCGAAAAAATGGCAAAACAGGTTGCAGCTCAGCTCTACAACCGGGAAAATGGCGGCCATATCTCCGGTGAAGATGTAGAAGAATTCCTCGCCTTTATTGATCAGGTCAAATCAACGGTGGAGCCTGCCGGAAAAGTTTTTGATCAGTTGCGCCTTCCCGATCGATGCCGCTATTTTATTGAAGGATTCGATTTTTTCGAGCAGGTAAGAAAGGAGAGGGAGATTCGTTTTTATAACGATCTGATTTATGAACCTCTGCAGGTATTGCGCAATGATTCTCAGCTGGTAGAGTGGGTGGAGAACAGGGTAGATCATATCATTGTCGATGAGTACCAGGATATAAACGAAGTGCAGCAGCAGCTTCTCCTGCTGCTTGCGGGCCGACGGGCACAGGTCATGGTTGTCGGTGATGTTGATCAGTGCATATACGAGTGGAGAGGGGCACGACCGGATTTTATTGTCAACCGGTTTCAGCGTGATTTTCCCGAACCGGTGAATTATACACTTTCCCGGACATTTCGTTTTGGTCATCGACTTTCCCTGGCCGCTAATCATCTTATCCATAATAACGTGCTGCGGGATGAAAAACTCTGTATTTCCTCCACCACTACCCCTGACACACGCCTGTCATATATGGAGGAGAACGGTAAGCATCCTATCCTGGCTGTAGTCAACCGGTGGTGTGAACAGGGAAGAAGTCCGGATGAAATTGCGGTGCTGGTTCGGATGTATGCTCACAGCGTTCCTCTGGAGCTGGCTCTGCTGGATGCCGGTATTCCCTACAGGCTTGAAGGGCATGGACGGGTCTTTGATTGTGGCGAAATAGTTGCCCTTCTCGGCTATCTGCAATTGTCTCTCGGACTTTTCGGAACACAGTCTGAAGAAAAAATATTCAGGACAGTTGCTGCCATGCTGTCCCAACCTCATCTCGGAGTGCGGCAGGGAGAGCTTGAGCGACTTGCCTGGCAGATAGCACAGAATCCGCTGGCTGGAGCAGATATTATTGAAGCGGCAGTGAATGATGATATGCCCTCCTTTATCCAGAAGCGTTTTTTTATTACCGCAGAAAACTGGAGGTGGGTGGAAAAGAGTTTTTTCGATTCCCGCACTGATCTCGTGTTACGCAGAATAGTTGAAAAAATTGATCTGTATTCCTTCTATACCAAATTTTCAGCGAGAAATACAACAGCTGAAAATCGTATAAAAACCTGTGAAGCATTTATCGAATTTGCGGGGGAACAGGGACTGGTACCTGGGCAGTTTTTAATAAAAATTGAAGAACTTGCTTCATCCGACGGGTTGGCTGACGAGAAGAGTTTGCTTATCACCTCCATTCACCGGGCGAAAGGGCTGGAGTGGCCACTGGTTGTTATTCCTGGGCTTGAAGACGGCAGTTTTCCCCTGTTACAGGATGTGTCTGCGGGGGAGAGTCTGGAGGATGAGAGGAGGCTGTTCTATGTGGCCATGACCAGGGCTGTGGAAGAAGTCGTTTTTATTTATCCCCAGGACAGGTTGTTGAGAAAAGCTATGAGAACAGGCAGGGATTGTTCTCCTGGCGAGCAAATACAGGCCAGTCGTTTCCTCTATGAGGCAAACTTGTCTTTTTCAGACAAGTTGGGTGGGATGGTCAGCCGCCAAGGAACCGGGAGAGAGATTAAGGTTTCGCCGAGCGGTGAAAACAGTATTGCCGCGAAGTATCTGCGGGCAATGAACCTTTCTTTTTCTGCAGACACGAAAAAATTTGATGATCCAGTGGTGAATTTCTCAGATAGAAAAATCCTGCAGATTGACGAAATTTCCGAAGGCCTGACAGTGTGGCATGAAAAATTTGGTATCGGTACGGTTACGGAGGTCAAAGACAGAAAACAGGGACGGTTGCGAGTTCTTTTTGAGGATCATGGTGAAATGATTCTTTTGGCACGTTATGCCGGGTTACGTTCCGGGTAAAGTCATGGTGTCATTTTTGAGAATAACTGTAGAATACAAACAATGAGCCAACTCTTATTGATTGAGCAGAATTGACACAATGTTCACCCAAGATCAGCAGGCGTTGGTTTCTTCAGTGACCAATTGGTTTATATCCGCCATACAGTAGTGGTCTTTTCCATGGCGTTTTGCAGCATACATGGCCATATCTGCCAGTCGGATCAGTTGGTCCGGTTCTTCTCCATGGTCCGGGTAGAGAGCAATGCCTATACTGATGCTGATTACAGATTTTCCATACCTGCTACCCATGGCGGTTCGCACGGAACTGCAGAGTTTGTCGGCCACCAGTTCCGCATCGAGGCTGTCTGCTATCTGGGGAAGGGCGACGACAAATTCATCTCCTCCCCAGCGGCAGAGAATGTCGGAATCTCTCAGTGTATTCTGCAGGGAGGCGGACAGCTCAATCAGGAAAAGATCTCCCTTTTCGTGCCCATAGCTGTCATTTATGCGTTTGAAGTTGTCGAGATCAAGAAACAGGATGCCAATCAGGTCTTTGTTTCGTCTGGCGCGGAGGATCATCTGTCTAAGGAGGTCATGGAACAGTCGCCTGTTGGGCAGTTTGGTGAGGGTATCGTGATAGGCCATGTGGAGAAGCTGTTGCCGGGCTTTAGTGATGTCGGTAATATCATGGAGCGTGACAACAGCACCAATTTTTTTGCCATTGTTGTCATGCATTGCCTGACCATTAACCCGAAGTGTCTGTCGCTTCCCACTGCTTGAAAAAATCACAATTTCCTCGTTTCGTATTTCTTCTCCTGCAAGAGCTCTGGAGAGAGGGATTTCCTCTATGGAAAGGGGTGTCCGTCCATCTGGTTTGAACAGGCTGAAATATTCAGTCCATTTATGTAGCGGAACATTTTGATAATCAGACCCGTGAATTTTGACACTGGCCGGGTTGAACATGGAAAGATATCCTTCCGCATCGCAGACGACAATGCCGTCCCTGGTATGCTCCAGAACCGCTTCCTGAAATTTTTTCTGTCTGGCAAGTTCGGTCTGAGCCTGTTTGAGGGAAGTGATGTCGAGAAAATACCAGACCCTGCCGACATATTTTTCCTTACTGTAAACCGGATACGAGTGACGATAAAAGGTCCGGCCATCTTTGAGCTCGATTTCGTCAATGCTTTTTTCATTCGGACGTTCATGGAGATATATCATTTTCTGCATGAAAATTTCCGGTTCTCTGACCTGTTCGATAACTGCTTCCAGGCTGTCGAGATCATTGCGGCAATCTTCACTGAAATGAGGAATCTTCCACATGCGCAGAAATTCACTGTTATAGGAGATCATTTCCATCCTGTCGTTGACCAGGAGGATTCCCGCAGGATTGTGGCGATATTGTTCCTCCAGGAGCGCATGTTCCCGGTCACCTGGTGATTGCAGCAGTTTTTCCAGGTAAACCAGGGCCAGCAGGTTGCTGTTATCCAGCCTGGACAATTTCAGGGTTATGGGGTCCGCATGACCTGGCTGAGTCGCCAGTGTTGCCTCATATTGTACCGGATCTCCAGTTTTAATTTGTTTGAGAACGTGCGGAAAAGCTGACCTGTATTGTTTTTCCAGAAAATCCTGGAAAAACAGATCGGTCGGGGAAGAGTGGTCACAATTGAAAAATTCTGCCGCCAGAGGATTCAGGCGGAGAATCCGTGCATTCGGTTGCAGTTCAAGGGCAGGACAGGGGAGATTGTTAAACATTTTTTATAAAGAGTTTTTGCGTAATAAATGTGTTATGAAACCTGCGGCACTATATCCAACAATTGGAGCGTGTGTCAACAGGTAACATGAAAAACGTTGAAGGTGGGCAGGACATATCCTTCTTCCTCTGACACGCACTTGACTTCAAACCAGTGGTTTTGTAGTGTAAAATATGCCCAGTCAGAAAAGAAAATGGATTTATCTGTCAATTCAGAAGATCAGGCGAACATTTCGGAGTCTGCGCTTATCCGGCAGTAAAGCGGGTTGAGAGGTTTGCTTCGACAATTCTGAAGATGACGCCGCCTGAGTTGATGAGAACTCCGAATTAGAGGTCATTCAGTAAGGGAAAGGAGAAAATATGAGAAGACAGCTCTGTTTTGCAACAGCTTTTTTCGTGTCTGTATTTATTCTTTTTTTCCTGGTTTCCTGTGAGAACCAAAGGGAGTCGATTAAACTTGGTCTGGCAATTAATCTGAGTGGTCGCGGGGGAGCTGCAGGAGAACATATTCGTAATGGAGCCCTCCTGGCTGTCGAAGAAATAAATGAACAGGGTGGCATTAATGGACATTCTCTAGAGCTCTTGATTCGTGATGATAAAAACACCAGCGAGGGAATTCGGCAGGCAGACCGGTTTCTTCTTGACCGGAAAGTTGTCGCTGTAATCGGCCACAGCACATCAAGAAATACCCTGATCGCCTATCCTGCAGTCACTTCCAGCAAAACCCTGCTCATAACGCCGTATGCCGCTACGAATCGACTGACCGGCAAAGATGATCTGTTTGTCCGTACACAGGTAAGCTGTGATCTCTACGGGAAAAAAGCGGCAGAACTGTTTAAACGCAATTCTGTTAAATCCGTTGCTCTGCTGATGGATTTGAGTAATAGTGAGTTTGTCATGGACTGGGCTGCTTCTCTGAAACGATCATTTTCAGGAAAAATAACGGAAGTTCATTTTAATTCAAGTGAAGAACCGGACTGGGAACATATCTGCAATGAGCTCCTTTCTTCCGGACCGGATGCGGTTCTCTTTCTTGCTGAAGCCGGTATGACGGGGATAGCGTTGCAGAAGATAAAGGCTGCCGGGTTCAAAGGGAGGCTGTTTTCTTCCGTCTGGGCACATACTCCTGAGTTGTTCAGATATTCGGGACAGGCGGCGGAAGGGCTTTCTCTGATAACGTTTATCGATCCTGACAATTCCAGACCCCGCTATCTCGATTTTTCTTCAAAAATGAAAAAAATCTTTAAAACCGCAGCCAATCCCCGATCAACAAGGGCCTACGAATTGATTTATATCCTGGCGGATGGTCTGAGACGGTGTTCTGAAATAACAGGCGTTGAATTGAAAAAAGCTCTTCTTGCCGGGGAGTATGATACGTTGATGGGACATGTTCAGTTTGATAAATACGGAGATGTACTGCGTCCCGTCTATGAAGTAGTAGTTCGTGGGGGGCAATTTCACAATAATGGAGAAATATAGGTGACGCCACAACCTTTACAAAAGAAAATCAACCTGATGTTTTCTGCTGTTGCCGTCTGTGTTTTTCTTGTTGTGGTGTTTATCAGCGGTTTTCTTGAATACCAGCGTGTCAGGGATGAGTTTTCGTCCGTGATGTCGGCACGGATCAATGTTGCCCGTGCCCTGATGAAAAATACTCTCAGCTATACGGACAGCCTGGTTCAATCTCTTCTGCATAATGTTCCGCCCGGCAGGTTTGATGAGCTTATCTCCCGGTTTGATGCTTCCGGATATTTTAACCTGTCAGGAGACAGTTTTTATATTCTTGATGCGGACGGAAAGGTTGTTCATATTTCCAAACCTTATTCCCAGTACAAAGGCATGGATTTCAGTGCCATGGTGATAAACGGTTACAACAGGAAAAATCATGAATATCATTATTTTCAGTCTCTTCTGACAAAGGAATCGGTGGTTACAATCCAATATCCGCTCTATAATAAATATCTTCTGGTCATAGAACGGGGAGTGGAAAATTTTATTTCAATTATGAAGAGTTTCAGAAAGGGGAGACTGTATGAAGGGGAACAACTGTTCGTTCTTTCCGAGAAGGGCAGAGTGATTTACCATCCTGATGAGCTGCTGATGACCACCCGTTACAATCTTGGTTTTGATCTCAGGCAAAAGACAGAATCAGATCCCCATGGTCTTTTCTCTTTCCGTTACCAGGGGAAGAAACATATTGCCATTAAAGAAAATTTTGGTGAGCCAGCCGGCTGGATCATTTATTACAGTGTTCCTTCTTCTGTCATGTCGGAAGCAATTAAAAAAGTGCTGCTGCACCAGGTCGGTTTTCTGTTTTTTCTTTTTTTATTACTGTTTTCCGTTATTCATTTTATTTTCAAACGGTTTTTTTCACGACCTGTGAAAAATATTGTTGGAGCTCTTGAAACTTCGGGAGAGGACAATAATCTGTTTCTTGATTCCTCCACTCTTTCCGGTGGTATTTTCGAGTTCCAGGCAATTGTATCCGCCATCCAGAAGCGTGATGAGGAAGTTGCCAGTACGGTGGAGAGATTTCAGGCGGTTCTCGACAGTCTGGACGCTATTGTGTATGTCTCTGATTTTGAAACATATGAACTCCTGTTCATGAACAGTTATGCACAGAATATCTGTGGAGAGTGTATTGGCAAAAAATGTTATTCAAGTTTTCATCGTGGGGATTCTCCCTGTGAATTCTGCACAAATGAGAGCCTGGTAGATGAGCATGGGGAACCTGCCGACGTGTTTGTCTGGGAGTATGAGAGCAAAATTACGGGGCAGTGGTTTGAATGTCGGGATCAGGCCATTCGATGGACCGACGGAAGACTTGTCAGGATGGAGATTGCAACGGACATAACAGGAAGGAAGCAGGCGGAGGAAGCGTTGATAGCTGAAAAGGAGCGGCTTTCAGTAACTCTTCGGTCAATCGGTGACGGTGTTATTACAACTGATGTTGAAGGAAAAATTGTTTTTCTGAATAAAGTAGCGGAAGAGCTGACCGGCTGGCGTTCCGAAGATGCGGAAGGAAGACCGTCGACGGAAGTTTTTAAAATCATCAACGAGAAAACCGGGAAAAAATGTGCAAGCCCTGTCCAGAGGGTTATGGAACTGGGACGCATCGTAGGACTTGCAAATCATACTGGTCTTATTGCACGTGACGGTTCAGTACGATCGATTGCGGACAGTGGCGCTCCTATCAGGGATAAGGAGTCGAAAATCATAGGAGTTGTCCTCGTATTTCGGGACATCACCAATGAAAAGAAGATGGAAGAAGAGTTACTGAAGGTAAGAAAACTTGAATCCGTTGGGGTGTTGGCTGGAGGGATTGCCCACGATTTTAATAATATACTATCAGCGATACTTGGAAATATCGAGCTGGCCTCGTTTCGGTTGAAAAATGAAGACAGGGAGGCGGAAATACTCCTGTCCGAAGCGAGAAGAGCTACAAAACGAGCGACAAAACTGACACGGCAGCTACTGACTTTTTCAAAAGGCGGAGAGCCGATCAGGGAAGCGGCTTCTCTCGCCGAATTAATTATGGAATCCGCGGATTTTATTCTCAGGGGCAGTCAGGTGGTCTGCAAACATGAAATCCCGGAAAATCTCTGGATGGTGGAAGTGGACAGCGGACAGATCAGCCAGGTTATTCAAAATATAATATTGAATGCCAAGCACGCCATGCCGGAAGGTGGGACCATTACTGTGCGTTGTGCCAATGTGGAAGATCCGGCCAGAGAAGCCCTTCTCAGTGTCGATAAAGGGTATTATGTCCGTATTACCCTTTCTGATACAGGGGTAGGTATCCCCGGGACCATAATAAATAAAATTTTTGACCCGTATTTTTCAACCAAGCAGGAAGGGAGTGGACTGGGCCTTGCCATCTGTTATTCGATTATCAATAAACATGACGGGTTTCTCACAGTAAATTCCAGTCCGGGTAAGGGTGCGGTCTTTACCATTTATCTCCCTGCCATTATAACCTGCGGTAAAAAGGTGAGTGAAAAATCACAACCAGGTTCAGCAGTGAAAGCGGCAAGAATTATGGTTATGGATGACGACAGCATGCTGCGGGAACTGGCCAGATCCCAGTTGCTGGCCCTGGGTCATTCAACTGTTCTGGTTGCGGATGGAGAGCAGGCCGTGAATAAATACCAGGAACTGCAGGACAGCGGTCATCCGGTTGATCTTGTGATTTTGGATCTGACCATTCCTGGCGGAATGGGGGGACAGGAGGCAGCCCGGAGACTTCTCAGACTTGATACCGGTGCGAAGATTGTGGTGGCCAGTGGTTATTCCAATGATCCGGTTCTGGCAAATTACAGGGAGTACGGTTTTTGTGCGGCGGTGGCAAAACCATTTGACCTGGGGGAATTATCAAGAGTTATCGAATGCGCGTTAGACCCGATGCGGTCGGATTCAACTCTCCTGAATTCATGAGCACGAGATGGTGATTTTTGAAATATGTCTCATAAAACAAGCATATCTCCAGAGTCACAAGGATCAGGCTGAGTCTTGTCGGTAATCGGCAAGCAAAATCACAACGTCACCACGGATTCAGGAATATGGCCTGATGTTGTTATGAGCTGCATGAGAGCATGGAGCAGCCGGGGCGGTTTCGGGCCCATTCGGGACGTTTTCGGGCAAAGTGGTTTTTCTCCGGCTGTTCATCATAGGGGTATCGTATGAGATCCTGGAGTTCCTCTATCATTGTTGTATCGCCGTTTTCCGCCTTGTCGATTGCCTGCTGAGCCAGGTAATTGCGCAGAATATATTTGGGATTGGTTTGGTTCATTCGTTCTGTCCTCTCCTCAACCGTCTGGTCGTCTTCCTGAAGACGTTTCCTGTATTTCTGCAGCCAGTTTGAAAGGCGGGCTGTGTATTCCTTGTTTATCTGTTCGGGAAGATAGTATGCTTCCCTGAGTGGAGCGGGAATGGACTGGTCATTATTATCTTCCTGGATCGGGGAGAGTTCTGCAAGATTTCTGAAGAAAATGGTCATATCTGTTTCAACCGATTGCAGGATGCCCAGCAGTTCATGAATCAGGGTATCGTCGATATGAGGTTGAAAGGTTTTCAGGCCAAGTTTTCCGGTCATCATTACATTCCATTTTTCCTGGAAGGAGCTGGTGTAAAGATTAAGTGCTTCCTGCAGGGGAAGGGTGTCGTTGATCAGGGGGTAAATGGCATTTGCCAGCTGGAGCAGGTTCCATTGACCGATGTGGGGTTGATTCTTAAAACAGTAACGGCGCCCCTGGCTGTCTGTGGTGTTTGGGGTCCAGTTGGGGTCAAAATCTTCCACCCATCCGTAGGGGCCATAATCAATGGTCAGTCCTGTAATTGACATGTTATCAGTATTCATAACCCCATGGACAAAACCGACACGCATCCAGTGAACAAGAAGAATGGCTGTTTTTTCGCAGACTTCATTAAACCACTGGAGATACGTTGCAGTTGAAGGTTTCCCCAGGTGGGGAAAATCTGTGCGAATGGTAAAATCCACCAGTTGTTTGAGCAGGTTTATGTCTTTTCTGGAGGCTGGGAGTTCAAAGTTACCGAAACGAATAAAGGACTGTGCAACCCGGCAGACAACAGCACCCGGCTCTTCCTTGGGATGTCCATCGTAAAACATGTCTCTTACCACTTGTTCACCTGTGGTGATGAGACTCAATCCTCTTGTGGTGGGGATGCCGAGGTGATGCATGGCTTCGCTGCAGAGGAATTCCCGCAGAGATGAGCGGAGAACGGCCAGGCCGTCTGCAGATCGTGAATAGGGTGTAGGTCCGGCACCCTTCAATTGCAGGGTCCAGTGAGAATTCTTCCCTGTATCCACTTCGCCCAGGTTGATTGCCCGGCCATCTCCCAATTGTCCCGCCCAGTTGCCAAACTGATGTCCGCCATAGCACATGGCATAAGGATTCATCCCGGCAAGGAGCCGGTTACCCACAAAAATTTCAGTGAAATCACTGCTCCGGCATGTTTCGATGGAGATACCCAGAAGTCGGGCAACTTCGGGACTGAAGGCCAGAAGGTGCGGAGATGAAACTTTCCTGGGAGTCACCCTGGAATAACAGGCACCCCGTATCTGCCTTCGGGAGTTTTCCTGGATGGGATCACTGGGGAGATCCCTGAAGAAACGATTATCAAAAATCAGGTCATCGAGTGATGGGACAGTTGGAGAATGAGTCATGCTCATCAGTATAAGCATGCCACAATGTGTTATCAAGAGTGGAAGGGGTGTTATCTTTTCACAAAACGTGAATACAGTGTTCGCAACATTCTGCGGAAAAACCCTGAAAAAGTGGGGGATCTGGGGGAAGAATTGAGAAAAATGGTTTCTTTCCACTTCCCTGTAGCTTAAAATCCGATTGGAATTTTTGACCGCAGGAAGGACATGCCACAACCAGTCCTCCTATATTATGGGGAAAACGAAGTGTTTGACCACATTGATTGCATTTTATGATGGTATATTCTGACATATGTGCAGGATAAGATATGGCAGCTGAATCTATAATTCAACCGGGTTGGTGTATGGGTTGAAAAATTTATGATGAGAATTCTACTGGATTCGGGTTGAAGGGAGAACGAAAAAATGATCATACGAATTCTTATTGCCGGTTTTGCCTCTTCTGTGACCGGCATGAGTTATCTGGTCGGACTGGCCAGGTTGACGACAGCACTTCTTTTGGGTTTTGGTTCCCTTGTTGCTTTTGTTTTCGGTCTGCTGTTTCTTTTGCCGCCGGAGGAGGGGCGTCTCTGGTTCCCTCTCTATGGTGAAGCACCGCCATGGCCTTTTTTTATGATCTGCGTCATGCTTCTCGGGGCAGTACTTCTTTTATTTCGACAAAAGTCAGGTTTTGAAGTTGTGGAAGAGGTGTCAGGAGACCATTTCAAGTTTCTCCTGGGAGGGGTCGGCGGGTATCTACTCACTTTTTTCACGGCAGTTTATTTCTGGTTTCCTTCCGAAGCGAGAAAGCTGGCTGCAGATGAATCCGGTCTGGCTGTTGGTGCACTGGTAGGAACATCCATTTTTTTTCTGGGCCTGACTGTTTCCCTCTATTTTCTGTACCGGGCTTCACTGGGCAGTTCTCCGGAACGGCCGGATCTGATGAGGCGTTTCGTTCTTGCCCTTTTTGCCTTTCTTCAATTTGATAAACTGCCCGCCCTTGCGGCATACCTGCTTGTGTACTCACCTGAAACTCCAGTGATTTTTCCCCACATGGCGGCTTTTGCCCTGGCTGCGTACATTCCCGTTGCCCTGTTTTTGCTGAAAACTGTCAGGGGGATGCGGCAGGGGGGATGAAGTATCTGCCTGTGGTCACCTACGAATGGTCGGCAAAGAGCTCAATCACCTTTGCGAGCTTATTCGCCATGGTATCAAGGGCAATGGAAACTGGGGCATCTGGAAAGAGTTCGCACACTGGAATATAGGCCTTCAGTGCTTCTCCGGCAGCACTGTCCTCCGGGATTTCCCCCAGGGGTGGAATTTCAATTCCCAGGTATTTTGAGGTGAGTGAATTGAGTTTTTTCTTGTTGACCCGAGCATTGGCTGAATCACGGTTGACCACAAGGAGGGGATGGAAATATTTCAGAGCCAGTTGGGCTTTTTCCCTGGCTCCTTTTTGGGTGTCTTCCGCCAGCCTGAATACCTGGGAAAGAGAGGTAAAATGCTGTTTTTTCAGGGTACTGCTGACCTGGCTTCGGGAGAGGAAACTCCCCAGTACCCTGCGGATGGTTGCCAGTTGCAGGAAGGTGTAAAAATCCAGAATTGATGTGGGGTCCGGTAGAGTCACGCAGATCTGGATATCGGAAAACATAAAGAAGTCCAGGGAGTGGTAGTTTGTTCCCGCACCTACGTCGATCAATACAACATCCGCATCAATGGTTGATATGGCACGGAGGAGCCGCTGTTTTTCCTGGTAGCTCATATTAGCTGTCTGCAGTGTGTTACCTGTTCCGGGAAGGAATTGCAGACCGTTGTAGGAGTAAAAGGTGTGCAGGGTATCTTGCAGCGTATCGACTTTTCTTGTAAGAAAATCAGTCAGTGAGTATTTTGGCTCAAAGAGACCGAAAAGCAGGTGGGTGTCGGCTCCTCCCACATCCAGATCAAGCAGGCAGACTTTTTTCCCTTTCCGGGCGAGAAGAAGTGCCAGGTTGGCAAGGATCATTGTCTTTCCGGTACCGCCTTTTCCGGATCCTATGGAGATGGTTGTTGTCATGGATTCGGGTCAGTTTTTACGTCGTCTGCTGCGGATTTTATAGATACGCTGTGCCTGTTTCAGGGCTGTTTTCAGATCCGTTTCCGCAGTTACGGGTGCACTCCATAGCTCCCAGCCTTCTTTTGAGCGCAGGATGATTTTATTGTTTTCACAGAGAAGAACAGTTTCTTCCAACAGTTCTTCGTATTCGTTTTCTCTCTTTTCCTGTGGTGGCGGCGCAGGTTTTCTATGCTGGATGCAGGAAGAACAGAGCTCCCCCTCATTGTTTCCAAAAAGATTGAGAACGCCTCCGCAGTCTTTACAGAATTGCATTGAACTCCTTGCCCGCCAGGAAAGAAAAAATGCTGTCGCCTGTTGTCACACCATTCCATAGAATTCTATCAAAGAAACATGACAGAGTCACTTTTTCCTTGAAGAATGTAGATTTCTTTTCGGAAGGTGGGGAGATAAAATTTAGTCTGAGTACCCAGTATCAGAACAGGAAAACTATATGTCTGTCATGAATTCAAATGGAGGACTGCTGCACCAAACAGGGGGAGAGTGGTGCCAAGATCCCCATGGAAAAAGTAATCGGACAGAGGAAAATGACCCAAAAGTCCGGAGGTGGAAAGTGTCTGCTCCCGGTTGAATTCATACACCAGCCCACCCTGCTGTTTCACTGTATGGGGCAGGGTTGCCGCTGGGTAAACCTGGGCTGATGTGCCGATAACAAGCAGGAGATCACAGGAGCGGATTAATTCCTGGATGGAATCGAGGTTGTGTACCTGTTCTCCGAAGAGAACGATATTGGGTTTCAAGGGGTAATCGCACAGGCTGCAGCGGGGAATATTGCTCTTCGTAAAATGGTCGGCACGCACTTCTATTCGATCACCGCATTGCAGGCAGTGCAGATGATTATGATCACCATGAATTTCTAGGACATTACTGCTGCCGGCCGCCTGGTGCAGGTTGTCGATATTCTGGGTGACAATACCTTCCAGGAGATGTTGTTTTTCCAGTTCAGCTAGGACAAGATGAGCCTTGTTGGGTTTTTTGTCCTGCAGTTCCCTGCCCAGGGTTCTGTACAGTTTCCATGCTTTTTCCGGATTGTCGAGAAAGACCTGGAGAGTGGCATATTCTTCGGGGGAAAACCTGCTCCAGAGTCCGCCTCTACTTCTGAAATCGGCAATGCCGCTGGCAACCGAGATTCCTGCTCCAGTAAGGGCAACAGGATGGTCTGCTTTCCTGAATTTTAGGGCGGCTTCTTCCAGAAAAGTATCTGTTGTCTGTGGGGCAATGGTTTTCATGGATGCAATGCTATTTGGAGGAAGAGGACGGTTTTGCGTTAAGGGAGATTTTTTCCACAACCATTCGATAATAATCATCCTGTTGGGTGATATTGGAAGTTTTTCCCCGTCGGGCATCAATTTTCATGAGGAGGACACTCAGTTTTTTCATCTGCTTAAGGCGGACATGTTCGTCTTCCGTGGCGGCAATCAGTTCTTCCAGGCGCTTTACCTCTTTTCGTTCTTCAATTTCGGGTGGCAGGTAACCACTGTTTTTCAGGATCTTGTAGGCCATTTTCAGATCATCGGGGACCAGGCTGTCATCCTCCATTGGCAGCGGTCTGTTCTTCCACCTTTCAACAGTGAGGTCGCCTTTTTTCATGGCTTCCTGTATTTTCTGTTCTGCAATAAAGGCTATTGAATTCATAAGTAATAAAATTGATGGGAAGGTTATAACCTAAATCCTGCAATTGGCAAGTTTTTCGGAGATGCGAGGCATCAAGGGCGCAGACGTATTAACATACTTCAAGCACTTGATAACGAAGCAGATTCGATAAAATTGCCAATCCCCCAGGGCAAGGGAATAAAGAAAAAACAATCTCACTCTGATAGTGAGTAGTACAGCCCCTACTGTAATATTATAACTATCTGTTTATACATTATAAATATTTTTTCTTTGTTCCCGAAGTGCAGGATTTAGGTATAAAAGTAATTTCTGTAACCAGTTGCCGATATCTGTTATCTGTTCCGGGCAGACTGCGTGTTCCATGGGATAATTTTTGTAATTGACACTGTAACCTGCCTTGACAAGTTGTGTGGTCGCCTTCTGTCCAAGAGTCTCCGGTACTACCGGATCATATATCCCGTGCTGGATGGTAATGGGGATGTTTTTATTCTCTCTGCTTAATATAATAGTGTCAGCGGTAGCAAAATAGGTCGACATGGCCAGGAGCCCACCCAGGGGAAGAGTATGACTGAGAGCCACCTGGTAAGCTACTGCCCCACCCTGGGAGAAACCGGCAATGATGATTCTGGCGGAGTCGATCCCCCGTTCCAGTTCCCGGGTAATAAAATCTCCGATCCTGGCGGCGGATTGCAGGAGTTGGCTGGTGTCCACCTTCCTGTCGATTTCCATTTCCAATATATCATACCAGGCGGGCATGACAAAACCGCCATTGACCGTGACGGGAATGGCTGGCGCATGGGGAAAGATAAAACGGATATGTGCGGATTTCGGTAATCGCAGCTCGGGAACAATGGGCGCAAAATCGTTGCCGTCGGCACCAAGGCCGTGCAGCCAGATAACTGTGGCGTCGGGATTTGCACCCGTTTCAAGTTCGATGGCGGGAAGAAGTGTCATTGAATTGTGCCTCAGTAAAAAATGATTAATGTGATGAATTTCTGGAGAAAAAGAGAATCAGCATGGTATTATACATGAAAACAATCTCAGGGAACATGAGAAAAAACGGATGAGGAAATAAAATGAGCATGCAGGAAAGGTTTCAGAATGAACTGCAGGTGGCGATTAAGGCAAAGGACAGTGACCGCACAGGTGCAATACGTATCCTGATAGGAGAATTCCAGCGACAGCGCGAGAAGAAGCTCAGTGATGATCAGGTGATTGGCATTATCAGAAAACTGATAAAATCGGAAAAAGAACTGCTGACAGCGGCAGGAAAAGACAGTTCAGGTTTTCTAACTGTTATGGAAAGTTATCTGCCCAGCCAGGCTGACGAAGAGGAAATCAGAACCTGGATTGAGGAAAATATTGATTTTGAGAGTTTCGACAACCGGATGCAGGCAATGAGACCAGTCATGAACCATTTTTCAGGACGGGCGGATGGAAATATCGTCAAAAAGATTCTTATGAGTTTTACCTGACGTGGAATCGTTATGAAATCAGACGATGAATCAATTCCTGTTGTGCTTGTCCAAACGATGTTTATTATTACCTAAATCCTGCAATTGGCAAGTTTTTCGGAGATGCGAGGCATCAAGGGCGCAGACGTATTAACATACTTCAAGCACTTGATAACGAAGCAGATTCGATAAAATTGCCAATCCCCCAGGGCAAGGGAATAAAGAAAAAACAATCTCACTCTGATAGTGAGTAGTACAGCCCCTACTGTAATATTATAACTATCTGTTTATACATTATAAATATTTTTTCTTTGTTCCCGAAGTGCAGGATTTAGGTATTACCCCATTAAAAAAATAATACTGATTATACACGAAACTCAGCCTGAATTTGTTTGAAAGGAGCTTTGGTTGCTTT
The DNA here is from genome assembly GCF_019703855.1 of Desulfomarina profundi. GTDB lineage: Bacteria > Desulfobacterota > Desulfobulbia > Desulfobulbales > Desulfocapsaceae > Desulfomarina > Desulfomarina profundi. The sequence goes on from NZ_AP024086.1 coordinate 244,581, forward strand.
GACCTGGATATCCTTTGATATGCTGAGTTTCGTGGGTAATCAGAAAAAATATGAACTTTTTGAAAATGGAGGTAAGGGCGTGTTACGTATAATTCTGTTTTTGGCAACGAATATGGCAATACTGGTTTTACTGGGTATTGTTATGTCTGTCCTGGGGATCGATTCAAGAAGTACTTCCGGTCTGCTTGTCATGGCTGGAATGTTTGGTATGGGGGGTCGTTTATTTCCCTGGCCATGTCCAAATGGATTGCTAAAAAATCAACCGGGCCAGGGTTATTGAACAACCTGTAAATCCCACGGAGAAATGGTTGATGGATACCGTGGCCCGTATGGCTGAAGATGCGGAAATCGGAATGCCTGAGGTTGCTGTTTACCATTCGCCGGATTTGAATGCCTTTGCAACGGGAATGAACAAGAATAATGCCCTTGTCGCTGTGAGCACGGGGCTGCTGCAGAATATGAACCGGGATGAGGTGGAAGCGGTGCTTGCCCACGAGATAACCCATGTGGCCTGTGGGGATATGGTCACCCTGTCTCTTATCCAGGGAGTATTGAACACCTTTGTTATTTTCCTGTCACGTATTGCTGCCAATATTCTGGATAATGTTCTTGGTGGTGACGAAGATGGGGGGGACTGGGTTTTATGGGTTATATGGCTGTCACCATTGTCCTTGAAATGGTACTGGGACTTTTTGCTTCTATAATTGTCATGTGGTTTTCAAGAAAGCGGGAGTTTACTGCGGACAAAGGTGCTGCCTATCTCACATCGAGTGCAAAGATGGTTGGTGCACTGCGTCGGTTGCAGGCACACCATGAGCCGTCTCATCTTCCTGAACAGGTTGCTGCTTTCGGTATCCGTCCGAGAGAAGGGGGGCTGGCCAGTCTTTTTAGAAGTCACCCTCCGCTGGAAGAGCGTATTGCTGCTCTTGAGCGGTTGTCGTAGAAAATACTGTGGCAACTGTTTTGCGGGACTGTCTGCCCGTTTTTTCTGAACTGTAATGGAATTCAGCGTTACTCTTCTCTGGTGATGCCGAGAATTGTATGCCAGATATTATCCTCATTCCATCGTTTGACTATGACCACCGGTAGAGTCGCAAGGTAATCGGATACTTTTTTTTCCTCACTGTGGAGTAAGCCGGAGAGTATAAACCATTTTTGCCGAAGAAAACCGTCGGTGCGGATTAACTCCTTCATGACCTCGTAGTGGATATTGGCAACAAGAAGATCCGTGGGTTTTCCAGTACACTGTTCAGCCCTGCCATTTACGACCACAATGTTTTGTTTGAGCTTATTGAGATGGACGTTGCTCAGGGCAGTTTTGCAGGCAAGCAGGTTGTAATCAACAGCGACTGCCTTGCTGCAGCCGAGTCGGCTGGCTGCCAGGGCGAGGATTCCTGTTCCACAGCCAAGGTCCAGCATGGTCTGGACTTTTCCGCCCGTGCAGGCAATATCAATGGCTTCCAGGCAGGCCCGGGTTGTGGGGTGAGTACCGTTGCCGAAAACAACACCGGAATCAAGGGTGAGGGCAATTTCATTTTCCACCGGAGTGGCTTTGATCCAGGGGGGATTCAGGAGAAACCGACCGATCCGCACAGGTTCTATGCTTCCTCCCTGCCACTGTTCATAGGTCATTTCAAATTCATCGAGCAGTTTCAGGTATGGGAGACCGGCGCAGATATCTTCAACTTCTTTTCTTGCGGGTGCGGTAAAAAAGAGGAAAGAAAAATCATCTTCGACCCAGTTGCCAATGAACGTTTCCATGTGCAGGCGGGCAGAGCGGGGAACAATTCCTTCAATATAGTAGATAGAGAGAACAGTGTCTGGACTCAAGTATGCCTGTTGAGTTTTCATCTTCTTTAAAAAAGAGAGTTGAGGTCTTGGAATTATTTTGGGGTTTTACCAACTGTGGGATGATATGGCAATATCGATTTGTGAAAAAAGGTGGGATTGTAACCTGCCTGCAGGGTTTTCCCGGCAGGCAGGTTACCTGGGAATTTACAGCCTGAAACCGCTGACCATTTCCTTCAGTTTTTCCGCAGTTTCAGATAGGTCTGCGGCGCTGCCCTGTACTTCTCCGCTGGATGTGGCCATTTCGCCGGAGGCCTGGCTGACCATACTGATATCTTCAGCTATCTGGGTTGCGACGGTTGAGCTTTGAGCCACATTTTCATTGACCTCTGTCAATCCCTGGGCTGCCTGGGCCACATTTGATGCGATTTCATCGGTGGCGGCAGTCTGCTCCTGTACAGCGCTGGTAATTGTCTTGACGGTATCATTTACCGTATTGATTACAGCGGTAATACGCTCTATCTGGTTTACAGTTTCAGTGGTTGAATTCTGGATGTCTTCAATCTGGTTTTTTATCTGGTCTGTTGCCTCAGCGGTCTGTTTTGCAAGTTCTTTGATCTCGTTTGCCACTACCCCAAATCCTTTTCCTGCCTCTCCGGCCCGGGCTGCCTCAATGGTTGCATTCAGAGCCAGGAGATTGGTCTGGCCCGAGATATCATTTATTACTTCGGTTACCTTGCTGATTTCGCTTGCGGCGCGGCCAAGTTGCTGCACCTTGGCTGTAGCGCTTTTTGCCTCTTCAACGGCTTCACCTGTTACTCTTCCTGCCTGTTCCGTGTTGCTGTTCACATCGGAAATTGTTGCCGTCATTTCTTCTGCAGCCGATGCTACAATATTCATATTAGTTGTGGTTTCCTCCGTTGCTGCAGCAATGGAATCCATGTTAACGCTCATTTCTTCTGCTGCTGTGGCAACTGAATTGGACTGGCTGGAGACGTTTTCTGCTCCACTTGACATCTGTTCTGCAATGGCGGAAAGTTCCGTGGTTGCGGCTGAAACAGTATTGACTCCCTGAACCACCTCTTTGAACATGCCCTGCAGTTTAAAGATAAATGCATTGAAGTTTGTGGAAAGCGATTGCAGTTCATCATAGTTGGCCATTGCATAGACTTTACACTCCTGGCAGTCGGTAATTTTGCCACTGGTTACCTCAATGCAGTCGGGAGCCTCGGCCATGGTTCCGCTTATTTCCCAGCAGAGCCCTTTTTTAGCAAAACTTTTACAATCCGGTTCATTGCAATTCATCACATCTGAACAGTCAGGGCAGTCAACATTGAGACGCTGGGTGAGGTCTCCTTCCCCCTGGGAGAGTTTTCGGAGGTTGTTTGCAACGGTTTTGATTGGTCCCGTTATCATGCGCAGAAGGAGAAATGAGATGCCGAAAACAATGACGACACTGGAAGCCATTACAATACCAGTCATTTTCTGTAGAGCCTTGGTCGGGGCAAGAGCCTCGGCTTCATCAATTTCCGCTATAAGGGCCCAGTGAAGATCCTGGATTTTGATCGGGGTAAAACTGGAAAAGACCTTGTTGCCGTTGTAGTCAGTGATTATTTCAGTGGCTGTTCTTCCCTGTAAACTTTTTTGTGTGGCTATGGTGTTTACTTTACCCCTGTCAGGTTTTGCAAAAGATGCTTTGACGGAATGATTTTTCGGATCAAGAAAGGAGTCCGAGCGCATCAGCATATCCGGGCCGACGAGGTAGGTTTCTCCCGAAGTTCCCATTCCATCCCTCTGCTGCATGATTCCGTTGATGGCGTCCAGGGAAAGTTGCAGGGCTATGATAACTTCTATTTTGCCGTTACTGGAAATAAACGGTTGGGCGATAAAAGCCGCTGGTTCATTGTTGCTTGGTGAGTAGGGTGTAAAGTCTGCGATACCAAACGATTTTCTTTTGATAACTGAACGAACCAGCCTGCCAAGGTTGGATGAAGCATATTTCCCGTTTAAAAAATTGGTCTGAAAATCTGCCTCCTTTGCTGCAGTGTAAAAGCAGAAACCATCGGGGTTGATAAGGAAAAGATCGTGATATCCATAGGATTTGACATATTTTGCGAAATATTCCCCTCCGTCGCTATTAACCGGACTGAAGGCTTCAGCCAGATCAATTTCAGAAACAATGGCCCACCGTACCCCTGCAAGATCAAGAGGTGCCGCGGCGGAGAGTACCGGATTGCCATTATAATCCTTTATCACTCCTGTTTTGTCTTCACCGGCAAGTGCCCAATGTACTGCCTCTGTATCAACTTTTCCTTTGACAGGATTGGCAAAAGATGATTTAACCGAGTGGTTCTCGGGATCAAGGAAGGAATTCGAACGCATGAGCAGGTCACTGCCGACCAGGTATGTTTCGCCTGTTTTGCCGAGGCCGGTTCGTTCGTCCATGATGGACTGCAGTTTATCCATGGAGAGCTGGAGGGCAACCACGCCTGTCCGTTTTCCCTTGAAGAGAATAGGAGCTGCGATAAATGCGGCTGGCTCATTATTGCTGGGGGCGTAGGGGGCAAAATCGACCAAGACTGTTTTTCCCTTGATGGCCCCATGAAAAGCCCGGGCAAGTCCACTGTCTTTATAGGGACCGGAAATCAGGTTGGTTTGGTAATCGGCTTCCTTTGCCTGTGTATGAACAACAGTACCCTTCGGATTGATGACAAAGAAATCGTAATAACCGGTTGCCTGAATAAATGTATCAATAATTGATGCAAACCGTTTATATTCGGGCGTTATTTCACCAGTCGCAAGATAGTTTTCATACTGGGCCATTCCTTTGGTGCAGATGGATCGGCTTTGCTGGGCAGCGATATCTGTCTGCCACTGGCGGGCCAGTTCAATGACAGCTTTCTTCTTGTTTTTCTGGATGGCATTGAGTTGTTCAAATGCGTGTTCCCTGAGAGTTCTCACGGTTTCCAGGAGAACTTTCATATCTCCTTTTCGATCTTTGAATAAATTTTCGATCTGTTTCTTTTTAATTTCTCTGACGCTTATCAATTGTTCGAATGTCGCTGTTTTAAGAGCTTTACTAGCTTCATTATAAGAAATGAGACCACTGAGGGTCAGGGGTAGAATGCCAATAAAGAGAAAGGACAGGACAAGTTTGACTCCAGTTGGTTTGAAAAATCTCAGTAGTTTCATTGTTTCTCCTTTGAGTTTTTCTTATTTTTGGATTTGTGTGAAGGTATAGATGGGAGTGTAGTTTTCAGTATGAATTGTCATTGTTTTGAGTATATGTTTTGGAAAAAAGAAAAACAAATAAAATTACATTTTTTAGGTGTTTGTCTTATGTTAGAAAGTGGGGAAATTTTTTTTCTGAAAATCGGTATTTTCGCCATTGTTGCTGATGCTGCTTTGTGGTATAATGTGTAACATGTTTTTATTATGACAATAATTATTATTTTTAGCGATGCATTATGGGCCTCTCTCTGGGAGGGCTTCAGAGAATTATTGTTCGGGTAGTGACTAATAGCAGCTTTGTTTGTGTCAGGAAAAGAGCATGGTTCTCAAAAAATCTTTGACTTGGGTCAAAGATTTTTTTTTGCATATTGAGTATGAAGAAATACAGAAATGTCACGGTCTCAGGTGATAGAAAAAAAACCTGTGCTTATTCAAGAATAAATTAAAACTGGTAGTTAGTTATGATTATAGTTTTTCTGTTGCCCGCAATTCTCAGTTTTGTTCTGATGGCGGCGCATTGTTTCAGGATGGGATCCCCGGTGTTGATTCTCATCGCATTGATCATCCCCCTTTTTCTTTTTGTCAGGAAAAAATGGGCGGCCAGGATCCTGCAGATTTACCTCCTGATTACTGCTGTTGAATGGCTACGCACTCTTTTTAATTTAATGGAAATATACAAGAGAGAAGGAATGGATTGGAGCAGGCTGGCAGTAATTCTTGGGCTGGTGACTGCTTTTACATTCTTTTCTATTCTGCCGTTTTTCAGTTCCCGTTTGAAAAAGTATTATTCATTTGGGAACGGCTGAGTAACCCACATAAGGGGAATCGGGTCATTGACAAAATGTGCCTGAATAATTCTTTGTGCAAAAATTGTTGGCTTTTCAGGAGAACATGGTATTAAGGGGGAGAGTCTCTAGAGGGTTGGGAGGAGAGTGAAAAGTCGTTTATTGAGAAGAGGGGGATATGTTTTTAAATGCCAAAAAGTACGGGATGATTCCCTATGTGATCCCTTTTGTTCTTTATCTTCTTTTCAGTCAGGTTGCAGCACGGTATCATGACTTATACCCTTGGTTGTATATTGCTACAGCTGTAATGGTCAGCGGTGCTACCATTTATCTTTTAAGTGGGAGGTATATCTACAGGGCCCACAAGGATCTCATGCCTGGGATTCTTTTCGGGATTGTCGGTATTGTTCTGTGGATAGTTCTCAGCAGAACACATTTCACCGAAACAGTTGTCTCCAGTCTTCCGGTATGGTTGAGGCCGGAACCCCGGCAGGGTTTCAATCCCTTTGAGTCCATTTCTTCGCCATTGCTGTTATGGGCTTTTCTTCTTGTCCGTTCCCTGAGTCTTGTTCTTCTTGTACCTGTTGTGGAAGAACTCTTCTGGAGAGGTTTTTTGCTGAGATGGGTTATTTCCGCAAACTGGGAAGAGCAACCACTCGGTATTTTTACCCTGCGCTCTTTCCTGTGGGTTGTTCTTCTTTTTACCCTGGCTCATCCGGAGTGGCTAGCCGCCGCAGTCTATTGTGCTCTGATGAACATTCTTCTCTATTGGAAAAAGGATTTATGGCTGTGCATTGTTGCACACAGTACCAGTAATCTGCTTCTTGTCATGTATATATTGATGACGGGATCCTGGGAACTGTGGTAAACTGATCTTCCGCTGTTTCCTGTCTGTGAATAGAGTGTCCCGATGGTATTTCTCTGTACTTTTTATTCCATTTACTGGTATAAAGCGGACTTAATTTTTGGTAAGTGATCAGGGGCGGCACCCCTGATCACTTACAGTGGTAAGGTAAATGAAAACACATAGTTACTCCTGTGGCCAATTATAAATTTTGTTTTCAACGTACTTGTAAAATTCATGGTTTCCCGTCTTAGGGAGAGAAAAATCGGTCGAATGTCATGCACACTCAGAAAAAAGATCACCTGCCGCAGTTACAGAATGATCCCGGCGGTAAAGGGCGTTTATTAATTTTTATTGTTGCCTATAATGCTGAAAATACGATTGAAAATGTTCTGAAGCGTATCCCTGTCAGCTTGTCTGATCGCTATGATATTGAAGTTCTGATCATTGATGATTCGTCCCAGGATAATACTTTTGAAAAGAGTGAGCTGGCTAAAAGGGCCGGTCTGGTTCCCTTTAAACTTACTGTACTCTACAACCCGAAAAACCAGGGATATGGCGGAAATCAGAAAATCGGTTTTCACTATGCCATGGAAAATGGTTTTGACTGGGTCGCACTCGTGCATGGGGACGGGCAGTATGCGCCGGAATGCCTGCCGGAACTGGTGGAGGTTCTGGCAACAAAAAAGGCGGAAGTTGTGTTTGGATCAAGAATGCTTGAAAAACGGGCTGCACTCAAAGGAGGAATGCCCTTTTATAAATATGTGGGAAACAAAATTCTTACAACCTATCAAAATTTCATGCTTGGATCTGATCTCAGTGAATTTCACAGTGGTTACAGATTGTACAGTATTGAAGCATTGAAAACTATTCCCTTTAGTCTGAACAGTAATGATTTTCATTTTGATACGGAAATCATTATCCAGTTGATTTTTGCCAGGCAGAGGATCATGGAACTGCCGATTCCCACCTTTTACGGGGATGAAATATGTCATGTCAACGGAATTAAATATGCCTGGGATGTTGTAAAGGCAACTTTCCTGGCAAAGGTACAGCCTTTTCATATTTTTTATGATCCAAAGTTTGACTGTAAACCTGCAGAAGAACAGCAGGCAGCAGATGCTGCAGCAGAAGAGATGCACCTTGAGGCAATTCTCTCAAAAGAGATACCGGATCGTTCAAATATAATGCTTGTAGGCAATATTCCTGATAAATTAAAGGAGCATTTGCGGGAGTGTGGTCATTTTGTGAATGTCAAAAGTGCCCGATTTTTTCTGGATCATATGACAAGTGAGCACAGTCTTGACTATATTTTTCTTCTTGATGATTCCGTATCCCGGAATCCGGAAGAGATGGTGGCGAAATTGCGGGAGGTATGCATGTATTCACCGGATTTGAAAATATGCGTGACCATAGCCAATATCGGTTTTTTTCTGACCAGGCTGCTACTGCTTTTCGGACGGTTTTCTTATACCAGAAGAGGAATTATCAATTTCAACAGTTTTCACTTTTTCACCCTGCGTTCGGCCAGGAAAATCTTTGTTCAGAATGGATTTGCAATTCAGGACATTCTTGGCCTTCCTGTACCCTACAGGGCGATATTTTCGTCAAATGGTCTGGCTGATTTCTTCATGTCGGTGCACAGGGGGCTGATACGAATAAGGAAGTCTCTGTTCAGTTTTCAGTTTGTCTTTTTTGTGACCCCACCCCCTTCACTCCAGCATCTTCTGGCTTCCGCCATGGAAATTTCCGGAGAAAAGTCGAGAAAGATAGACGAATGATTATTCCCTGGAGGGAATAAATATTTTATTTATACGTTTTGAGCCTTTTGATCTGTCGCCCACCACGGCCACCGGTTTAAAGGCTTTTTTTATGCCATCAGTGATAATGACAATATATTGATGCCTGTCTGACAGCCCGGTTGACTCGGCCTTTTTTACAGCTTTGAGAAAAGCAGGGATGGATTTCATGATGGGAGTACGATATTTTTCCTGATGCTCAATATTGTCCAGAAGAATAAACGCGAAGACAGACAGCATGAAGAGAGAACCGATCTGCATTTCATTATTGCTGAATTTTCTCAGGATGTGATCCGCCGAATAAAGGATGAAAACCAGGTAGAAAAACTGGGCTATCACTATATGGCAGGGGTAGATTGTCTGGTAAAGCAGGTATTTTTTACTGAGAAAAAGGGGGGCAAATGAAGAAATAATAATAACGAAAAGAAGGGCTGTGGTTTTCAGGTAGAGTTTTTCCTTTCTGAGGATGAAGAAGAGGGGTAGAAAAATCACAAGAAGAAGAACTATCTTTTCAGTATTGACACTGTCCTTCATTTCCATGAAGAAAACTTTTGTAATCAGGGTCTGGAACCAGAGGGTAAGGATTTCTGTATTGAACAGGTTGCCGAGCATAATGGTGCTTTTTTCAACCGACAGAGCGTAACTGACTGTCACCGCGATAATACCCAGGTTTGTCCATGTTCTTCCCTTGAAAAAAAAGAGAGAGGTCAGGCAGAAGGGTACGGTCAATACGGAATAGGGACCTGACCAGATAAGGAGTGCCAACAGGACAAAGAAAAACAGATTAACTATAAAGGGCAGTTTCCATCGCCATAGAAGTAGGACAAGAAGGAGCAGGACCACCATATACATCTGAAATGTCAGTGTGATGTAGTAGTAAATATGGTTCAGTCCGGAGAGGCCCAGAAGCAGAGGGGCGATCAGGAGGACAAACCTGTTCTGGAGAAGCCCGGAAAAGGATACCGCGGCCACGGTGATCACGCAGAGCATGATGGCCATTGACTGATAAATACGCGGTTGGAGAAGAATATCGGCCCTGGCCGCCAGGAAGGCAATAAAATTATTGTAGATATTGTAGTATCCGTTGGGATGCTGAAAAATGGAACCGAGGGGTTGGTGCCCGCCATAAAAAAGATTGAAATAATGGGTGGCATCCTCCACATAGAGTCCGGGTGCTGAAAAATTATCCCATGATCGGACCAGCATGATAAGGATGTATGCCGCAAGACCTGCAAAAATATAGAATTTTTTCCCGGAAAAAAAACTGTTCAGGTTTCGATGATATTCTTCCCGCCAGGAAAGAAGAGTAGATAAATTTGATTGTGAAGTGCCCATTGAAGTTGAATGGTTGTTATGGATTAACAGCGTTCCCAGGTTTTCGAGTCTGTGAATATTAATACGGAGTTGCGGCCAGAAAACGTTTTATGTCTTTGTACATTTTATCCGCCTGTTCTGTCGAAACAGTCAAGGTGGAATCCTGGCTTATCCTGTCGCACAGTTCCAGCCAGGAAAGGAGTTTTTTGTTTTGCGTGCGGTCAAAAAGTTTTTTCTTATACCCATCGCTCGTGAGTTGGAGTGGTTTTTTAAGGGCAGGTGTACTTTGCTGCCTGTTCATAATATTAATTCCGTTTGCCAGACAGAGATTTCGTAAGTGTTTTTCAAGAACGGCAGCCAGCAGGATGATTGCGGCTGCCGGAGCGTTTTTTTCGATATAAGTCCTGGCAATATCCATGAATTCTTCCAATATTTCCGAGGTAATATTCCCTCTGGTTGTTTCCAGCCAGTTACCTTGCAGTTCCCTGGCGGCAGAAGTAAGAATGGAGATACCCCGTTTTGTTCGACTGCTGCCAGGAATGGTCACTTCCGATTTAAAACAGGTGTAGTGCTGGCTGGTATCACCAAAGATCCGGCTGAGAAGTGAAAGCCCGGATATTCTGAAGTCATGGAATTTCTGCTCATCCACAAAGGTCTGCTTTTGGAAGCCCTGGGTTTCTGTGGCCAGAACTTTGTTTCCCATTTCGATTATGTCCTGAAGTTTTTCAGTCAGGTTGTCTATGTTTTTCATTAGTCTGTTGTTTTCATGTATATTCGTTTGATCTCTGTGCTATACAAAAAAAAAATTATCCTTAGAATATCAACTCTATGCCTGCAGTAAATTATTATTTGTATGGCAAGATGTCATAAAGCAGTCCTTCATATACTCTGTTCTTCCATTTTTTTCATCAGTCATATGTCAAGAAAAAAATATGGTCAATTTATGAAACACGGTCAGGTTTTTCTGAATCGGCACAGTCACTCTTGTCGTCTTCTTTTTCATCAAAATCATAAAGGCGGACAGCCCCGTAAAGAAGAAAAACCATGGCCGTTACAGGTGCGGCTTTTGGAGCCAATGCCAGAATATTATTGAGAAAAGTGCTGGAGGTATGGAGTTGAGGTGCTAGGTATTTCAGACCGTAGTAAAACAGGACAGCGAGAAGAATACTGACCCACCATGGGATCCGGTGGAGCACGGGGGGCGAAGATGTTTCGGGTTTCACGCGTGCTCCTCAAGAATTATGGTTACCATTTCCCTGACCTGGGGATTTTTATCAGTCTCTAGGAGGCGGATATGGGCGATGGCTTCTTTGGTGCCGATCATACCGAGCAGAGATACTGCTTCCCCTCTCAGGAGAGGTTCAGGGTTTTCAAGAACCTGAACCAGTGACGGTATGGCCAGTACTGTTTTTTCCGGCTGGAGTTTCACAAGTTCCTCAAAAAGGACTGAGAGGCCAAGGCGAACGCTGAAGCGATCATCCTGCAACAGATCCCCGGTCCACGTATAGTAAGACGGCTCGCGGCGGAACATGGCAATGATATTGTCTACGTGACCCTGATCGAGAAAATCGGCGATTACTCTTTTCAGCTCCTGATCGCTTACTGTTGATTTTGTGTTTTCCATTGAAGTGCGAGTTTAATTTATACCTAAATCCTGCAATTGGCAAGTTTTCGGAGATGCGAGGCATCAAGGGCGCAGACGTATTAACATACTTCAAGCACTTGATAACGAAGCAGATTCGATAAAATTGCCAATCCCCCAGGGCAAGGGAATAAAGAAAAAACAATCTCACTCTGATAGTGAGTAGTATAGCCCCTACTGCGATACAGATAACTATCTGTTTATACAGTATAAATATTTTTTCTTTATTCCCGAAGTGCAGGATTTAGGTTATATGTGATAAGATAATACACGTTAAAGTGCTCCTGTTTGGGCCGAAAGGCAAGAAAAATCCAGATTGACCTGAAGAAAACGAGTGGCAAAAGGGGGAGAGTGTGAAAAGACAGTTCCGTTGCTTGATTCCGTTACTGCCTCTGCTGGCAGTAATTTTGCTGGGTGGTTGTGGGAAAACAGTCCATCGTACCCATGTGACATCCAGGCCGTCCGGAGCCCTGTTGTTTCTCAATGACCGGATTGTCGGAGAAACACCATGTGATGTTGTAGTGCAGCAGCGAAAGGGCGACTATAATATTTATGCTTTCAAGGCCGTAAAAGAGGATTATAAACCGGCCAGGAAGGCATTCAAGGAACAGCTTTATTACCAGACTGTGGACGATGTTGTTCCTGAAGCGGTTCATTTTGACCTGGAAAAGAGAAAAATTTACAAAATTCACATGACTTCCGTACCCTCCGGGGCCGTAGTTCTGTTAAATGGCGAGGTTATTGGTGAGACTCCTTTTACGGCTATAATCAAGGAAAGAATAGGCTCTTGCAGAACGTTTGAATTTGTCGCGACAAAGGATGGCTATCTCCAGGTGAAAAAAGAGTTAAAGGAATTTGCTCCCCAGAAAAACGGCGCCGTTTTTGAATTTCCTGAAACCATGCATTTTGACCTGGTAAAACAGCGTTAAGTTTATCTGAAAAATACTCATAGGGTACAAATGACTGGGTTGATTGTCCAGACCATGCTCTATCCTTTTCTGTCCATTGCCACCATTCGGGCATATTCACCCTTTTTATTCAGGAGCGTCATGTGTGTGCCCTGTTCTATAATTTTTCCAGCCTGCATGACTATGATCCTGTCGGCACGGCGAATCGTGGAAAGCCTGTGAGCAATGATGAGAGAGGTGCGGCCGGTGAAACTGTCGGCAATGGCTTCTTCCAGGATATTTTCCGATTCCGTGTCAATAGCTGCTGTCGCCTCATCAAGAATAAGGATGGCCGGGTCCTTGCAGAGAACCCGGGCAAAGGCCAGCAATTGTTTCTCTCCGGTGGAAAGCTCCTGGCCACCTTCACCGATCAGAGTGTCCAGTCCTTCGGGGAGTTTTTCCACAAAGCGGGTCATGCCGGTTTTCCGCATGATATTTTCCACATCGGTTCTTGTTCGACCGGTATCCAGAACGATATTGGCCAGAAGAGTATCCTGGAGGATAAGGACTTCCTGAAGGATGACTCCGATGAGTGTGCGCAGCTCATGGAGGTCAAGCTCTGAGATGTTGACGCCATCAATTGTGATATTTCCCTTTTCCGGATCATAAAACCGCAGGAGCAGGCTGACCAGTGTTGTTTTTCCGGAACCGGTGGTGCCCACCAGGGCCACGGTTTCACCAGCCTCGATTGTAAGGGACATCTCTTCAATGAGAGGAGTCTTTTCTATTTTATTATAACTGAAGGTGATGTTTTTGAACTGCAGCCGGCCTTTTGGGTTGGTTATTTTTTTGGGTTGTGCCGGTTGTTTCAGATTACTTTTTCTGTCCAGAAGTTGAAAAATTCGTTCTGCTGAGGCCATGGCCGACTGGACAATAGAGTATTTCTGGGAAAGTTCACGCAGGGGCTGGAAAAAAAGACGCATATAAGAGAGGAAAGCAACCAGTTCACCAAGGGTGAGCCGGTTCTCCAGGACTTCTCCCCCTCCGTACCAGAGGATCATGGCTACAGCTGTAGAACTCATGAATTCGGTGAGTGGCATAAAGGTGCCAAATAGTTTGATCTGCCTGAGGGCATGATGAAGAAAACCTTCGCTCAGTTCCTCAAACTCTTGCCTGCTTGACTCTTCTCTGCCAAACAGTTGCAGGATGGCAATGCCGGAGATGGTTTCGGAAAGAAAAGAGTTGAGTCGTGCCAGTTGCGTGCGAATTGCACGAAACCGCTCCCTGGCAAGACGGGCAAAGGAGACCGTGATTATCAGGGAAAGGGGGACAAAAATGGTCATGAGTGCTGCAAGGTTCGGATTCATCAGGTAGAGCAGAACTATGATTGCCCCCAGCCTGAGAAGATCATTAAACAGGGTGATGATGACAGAGGTGAACATCTCATGCATGTTCTGGATATCATTCGTCAACCTTGTGACAAGCCTGCCGGTGGGGGTGGAGTTGAAAAAGGCCATATCCAGGCTGAGAAGGTGGGAAAAGAGTTCCTGCCTGATGGTGTGCATGATGGATTGACCGATCCACTCCAGAACCATTATCTGACAGAAGGAAGCGACAAAGAGAGCACCTACGATTCCTCCGTAGAAAATTGCTGTTCGCATCAGCCCTGCAATCCTGAGGTGATCGGTCAGGTTGTGGTTGGTGATAAAATTATCGATTCCATTTTGCATCAGGTGGGGCAGGGCAAGGGTCGCACCGGTGACCAGCAGGGAGAGCACGAGTGCCAGGAAAAGCCGGGGGAGATGGGGCCTGCAGAACATTGCAATACGACGCCAGAGCTGGAAATCTCCCAGGGAAATACGGGCACCTTCTTCGCTGTAACCGAAATTTTTCATCTTTTCGACCCCGCTTCGTCAGGATCCAGCATCTGCTTGCTGTACATGGAGCGGTACAGATCGCTTGAGCGCAGAAGCTCTTCATGGCTCCCTTCGGCTTCCACACTGCCGTCAGTAAGGATGATAATACGATCCGTCATGGAGAGGAGTTTGGTGCGGTTGGAGATGACGATGACCACCTTGTCGGCAAAATAATGTTTCAGACCGTGGAAAAGCTCCTCTTCCGTAGTCACGTCAACGGCAGAGAGCCCGTCATCAATAAGCAATATTTCCCGGTCTGCCAGCAGGGCACGGGCCATGGCAAGGCGTTGACGCTGTCCGCCGGAAAGTTTTATGCCTCTTTCACCGATTGTTGTTTCATATCCTTTTTCAAATGTGAGAATATCTTCGTGGATGGCCGCTTTTTTTGCTGCTTCTTCCACCTCCTTTCGACTTGCCTCGGGTCTCCCCAGGCGAATGTTTTCAGCGATGGATCGTGAAAAAAGTATTGGTTCCTGGGCAACATAACCGATACGGGAACGAACCTGAAACAGGGGATATTGATTGACATCGTGGCCGGCGAAGCAGAGTTGTTGATTCTTTACCGGGTAGAGTCGCGTCAGTAGTTTGCAGAGGGTCGTCTTGCCGCAGCCAGTACGTCCGGTTATCCCGTGGATTCCAGGGCCCAGATGGAGGCTGAGATTGTTCAAAACAGGGCGGGGAGAAGACGGGTAGGAAAATGTGAGATTGTTAAGCCTGAATCCAGGTTGACCGGGGTCCGGTTCCGGCCCTTCTTTTGGATCATGCAGCCGGGCGACACTTGTGACCAGGCTGTGAATGCGGGCAAGGGAAGTGGCTCCCCGCTGGACAAGGTTGGCGACCCAGCCCACAGCCATAACAGGCCAGATAAGCATGTAAAGGTAAGTGATAAAGGCTACAAAATCACCAAGGCTTATTTTTTTCTGGATAACAAAAAGACCCCCGAGAAAAAGGACTACCAGCATTCCGATGTTACCCACCAGGGTGGCAACAGGGCTGATCAGTCCCTGGATAGCTGCCACCCGCAGATTATCTTTTACATATTTCTTTCCCAGCCGGTCAAACTGCTTTGTCTGAAATCCCTCCATGGTGTAGCTCTTGATCAACCCTATGGAAATAAGAGTTGACCTGGAGAGTTCTGTCAACATGGCAAACCGTTCCTGTACCGCAGAAAAGCGCTTGTGCAGTTTTCCCGAGAGTATCCTGGTACTTATTGCAAGTATTGGCATGGGCAGGAGAGCCATAAGGGTCAGGGTAGGGTGAATTGCTATCATGAAGCCGATGGCGGCCAGAAGCATGACCAGGGCATCAACTGCGGCAACCATGCCCATGCCGCAGGCCATCTGGATGGCGGAAATATCATTGGAGGAATGGGCCATCAGGTCTCCGGTTGTCCGTTTTTCGAAGAACGGGCCGTCCATGGTGAGAAGATGGGTGAAAATCCGGTTTCTTATATCTCTTTCCAGCAGCCTGGAAAAGCCTATAATCAGGTAGCGCCAGGTGAAACGGAGGATAACTACGCCTGCGGCAATGGATACTATCAGCGCTGCCGGTGTCAGGAGTTCGTGACTGGATATTTCGGTTGCCTGCAGGCTGTCAACAGCCCTGCGGATAATACGGGGAATAAGCAACTGCAGAAAATCAACGGCGAGAAGAGCGATAAACCCGGCGAGCAGTCGTAATCTGTGTTTTCTGTAGGTCGGTCCGAGCAGAGAGCGGACCTGTGCAAAGGTGGCTTGGGGCTGTTTTCTTTTTTTTCGCTTATCTGTTGTCTGTTGAGTCGTCAAAGTCAAGTTACATTGAAGAAATTAATAAAGGCAAGACGGGCAATGGTTATAAAAACAACGGTGAGAAAGAGTGGTCTGATGAAGGCTGCTCCTCTTTTAATTGCCATCCCTGATCCGATCCGTGCACCGATGATTTGCCCGGCGGCCATGGTCAGGCCGATTGACCAGATGATATTGCCGCCTATGATGAACCAGGTGAGTGCGACAATATTACTGGTAAAATTCATGATCTTTGTATAGCCGGTGGCCCGTGTCATGTTGAAGCCCGCGAAAAACATGAAGGCCACTGTCCAGAAAGACCCGGTTCCGGGGCCAAAAAAACCATCGTAAAATCCGAGCAGGAGGCCAAACAGGGCATGGAACAGAATTGGCTGCATTCTGGCAGGAATGTCTTTGCTGCCCAGTTCCCGCGAAAAGAGGGTATGGAAAAAGACAAGAAGCAGCAGAATCGGAATCAGCGGTTTAATAAAAGATGGATCCAGTGATTGAACCAGCAGAGCACCGCCGCTGGCACCAATGAGGGTGAAAAAAATTCCCGGCAGGGCGGTTTTGAGAGAGACCTCTCTTCTGGAGATAAAGTTCCAGCTGGCTGACAGGGTGCCGAAACTTCCCTGCAGTTTATTGGTGCCCAGTGCGACCTGGGGTGGCAGGCCGACGAAGAGCAGGGCCGGCAGAGCAATAAGACCACCTCCTCCGGCGATGGAATCGATAAAACCTGAGAGCAGGCCGACTAGAAGCAGTATAAGCAGGACGGTAGGTGAGATATCAATTGATTCCATTCCAGGGAAAACTCCTTGTTTTTCAGGTCAGCGGCAGAAAACATGTGGAGAACAGAATAAATCCGCTTAACATAATTGGCAACTTTTGTTTGCCTTGCTTCAGTTACGTTATATATTTTCTCATAACCCATGAATCTCAGCCGGTAATTCCTGTTTCTTTTGAACCGGCAAAATGTAATTTTTGAAATATGTCCGATAAAACAGCACATTTCCGGCTTTCAAGTGTCAAGCTGAGTTTTGTATGTATTCAGGATATATTTTGTATGGGGATTGATGTGTAAAAAAAAATTCTTTGTGAGTTGTAGTGAAAAATAAAGATGAAGCAATAAATAAAACGGCTAATGAGATCATCCTGGAATCGATCTCTGACGGGGTCTTTACCGTTGATCATAACTGGCGGATAATGACTTTTAACCGGGCGGCTGAAGAGATTACGGGTACAAGCCGGGAGGAGGCAATCGGTCGTTACTGCTGGGAGGTTTTTCGTTCCAATATGTGCGAGGGTGACTGTGCTCTGAAAAGGACAATGAAGGAAGGAAAATCCTTTGTCAGTAGTTCCACGTATATCATCAATAATCGGCAGAAACGGGTGCCCATCTCTGTCTCAACCTCTCCCTTGAAGGACGAATCAGGTGTGGTTCTGGGTGGAGTGGAGACCTTTCGGGATCATAGTCTGGTTGAAGAGTTACGGCGGGAACTGGAGGGCAGTTATCAGCTCGCTGATATGGTGAGTCGCAGTGAGGGGATGAAAAAGATTTTCGCGATCCTGCCCCAGGTTGCCAGAAGTGATTCAACGGTTTTAATTGAAGGTGAAACAGGAACAGGCAAGGAATTGTTGGCTTCGGCCATCCATAATCTTTCCCTGAAAAAGGATGATCCGTTTGTGGCTGTCAACTGTGGGGCTCTGCCGGACAGTCTTCTGGAGTCTGAACTTTTCGGCTATAAGGCGGGGGCCTTTACCGGGGCCGAAAAGGATAAGAAGGGTTTTTTTGGCTCCGCCGGAGAAGGGACAATCTTTCTTGATGAAATCGGGGATACCAGTGCTGCTTTTCAGGTGCGATTACTTCGGGTTTTGCAGGAAAAAGAATATCAGCCCCTGGGCAGTGTGGAAAAGGTCAAAACGGCTGCGCGGGTCATTACCGCCACCAACCGTGACCTGTCGGAAATGGTGGAGAACGGGGATTTTCGCCGAGATCTTTTTTACCGGATCAATATTATCAGTTTCAGGCTGCCACCGTTAAGAGAACGTATTGAAGATGTACCGCTTCTGGTTGAAAAATTTATTAAAAAAATGAACCGTATCAAGGGAAAAGCTGTTTCAGGTGTAGATCGGGAAGTGATGGCCCTTCTTCTGGGCCACGATTATCCCGGCAATATCCGTGAGCTGGAAAACATTATTGAACACGGTTTTGTTCTCTGTTCAGAGGGAGAAATAAACAGTTCTCACCTTCCCGCCTATCTGCTTCAGAGAAAAAAGACTATTCCGGAACAGGGTTCCTCTACAGCTCGTGAGGCAGCGGGAATGACGGAAAAGGCGCGGATTGTCGAAGCTCTGAAAAATAATAAATATAACCGGCTGGCTGCGGCAAGAGAACTGGGCATCCATAAAAGCACCCTGTTTCGCAAACTGAAAAAATACCAGATAACTCTTCCCGGAATTGACGGGAGGACGACCCGAAAAGAGTTGCACTGAGAGACTTTCTGCGACTCTATGCGACTGTATTGGGTTGCATTTGTGCGACCCTTTATCTCTTTCTTCCTTTCAAGAAGACATCTCTTCTTCTTTCTATCTGAAAATACAGGGAAAAAATATTTTATCACTTTGGCATTGTAAATGCAAAATGACAAGTGCCAGGGAGGAAAATGAATGAATGTAGCCATTACAGTATGGGGAAATCTGATTTCTCCGGTATTTGATTCCGCCCAGACCTTGTTGATTGCTGAGGTTGAAGGGGATGACATTATTGACAGGCGAATAGAACGAATGGATGGCGCCATGTTTAATCGTGTGCTTGAACTCCTGGAAAGCCTGGAAGTTGATGTTCTGATTTGTGGTGCCCTGTCAATGGGGACGGCTGCTCTTCTTGAAGCAGTCCGGATAGAAGTTATTCCTTTTATATCAGGAGACGCGGAAGAAATTTTATCTCTCTATGTGAATGGTGAAGACCTGGCCGACTTTACCATGCCTGGCTGTCCGCGCAGACGATGCTGTCGTGGAAGGAGATGTTCTCCGGGGCAGCAGGGGATAGGCCGGTATTTGAAAAATTAGCTTATTTTCGGACAGGTACTGGTTCGGATTTTTCAGGCTGGCTGCATGTGGAATATAAAAACGTGACAGATCATCCGAAAATATGGCATCCAATGGCGGATGGCAGGGTTTTCGGTGAAAATAAGGAGGTATAGATTATGCCAGGATTTGATAGAAGTGGCCCGGAAGGACAGGGACCCGCAAGTGGAAAAATGAGAGGCATGTGTCGCAGAACTGATTATTCAACTTTTGGTCGTTTTGGTGGTGGTCGGGTATGGGCCGTGGAAGAGGGCTGGGAATGGGAGTATCCGTTCCACAGGGACGTGCGCGTTCCGGGGCTGGAGCCGGTCGGGGATCAAATGATCTTGATGCGTTGAAGCAGCAGTATGATGCGGCCAGGGAGACAGTGGAGCAGTTGCGGGAGGAAATAGCCCGCCTGCAGGATTCAGAATAAGAAAACAATAAAACCCGAATCCTTCACAGCAGAAAATGAAAAGATATTTTTGTCCTGTGGGATTCAAGAAAGGCTAGCCGGCTGAAAAATGTATTTTCAGCCGGTTCAGGAGGTATAGATGGCACGTATACTGCTGGTGAGCAAGGTTCCAGAGAATTTCGAGGAGTTGGCTGTCGCTCTGCAAAAGAGAGACGGAATCGAACTGATCAGGGTTGACTCACAGAAAGAGGCGTTGAAAAAAGCGGAGGAGGTTCGGCTGGATGTGGTTGTGGCTGATGACGAACTGGCCGATGGCAGAGGGTTGGATCTTGTATCAGGTCTGATGCAGAATTATCCCCTTATAAACTGTGCCATGGTGAGTACACTTGCGCCTGATGATTTCCATGAATTTACTGAAGGTCTCGGGGTATTTATGCAGCTGCCTCCCGAGCCAACGGAAAAGGATGCTGTGAAAATGCTTGAAATTCTCGATTCCATTGATGCCCTGCTCAAGGCTGAATAAGGAGTGTTGTCATGATAATCAGTGTGGCAAGTGGTAAGGGTGGTACCGGAAAGACCACCGTGGCGACCAATCTGGCGGCGGCTTTGGGCCAGGGTGTGCGATTACTGGATTGCGATGTGGAAGAACCGAACGCTCATCTCTTTCTGAATCCGGACCTGCAGAATAGGGAAGATGTAACCACCTTTATTCCCGAGATTGATGAAGAACGGTGTACAGGTTGTAAGAAATGTGCAGAGATCTGCAGGTTTCGGGCTCTTGCGGTGGTGGCCGGCAAGGTTCTGGTTTTTCCGGAACTGTGCCACAGCTGTGGAGGTTGTGTGGAGGTCTGTGAAGAGAGTGCTGTTCGGGACAGCCATCGTGTCCTGGGAAGTGTGGAATCCGGAAATGCCGGAGATATTCTGTTCTCCCATGGCCGGTTGAGGGTGGGGGAAGCCATGTCCCCACCTCTCATCATGGCTGTTCGCAGGGTTGGGGCTAACAATGGAACAACTATTATTGATGCGCCTCCGGGCACATCCTGCCCCGTGATCGCTGCCACCAGGGGGGTGGATTTTGTGCTGATGGTAACGGAACCGACACCTTTCGGGCTGCACGACCTGAAGCTGGGGTGGAGGCTGTCAGGACACTTGGAATTCCCTGCGGACTTGTTATCAATCGAGCAGATATCGGCAATAACGGGGTACGGGAATATGCGGCCAGGGAAAACATCCCAATTCTGATGGAGATTCCTTTTGAGAGAAAGATTGCGGAGAGTTATTCCAACGGCAGGCTGATCATTGATGTGATGCCCGAGTGGAAAGAGAAGTTTCGTCAGTTGTACAATCAAATGGAACTCCTTGCGCGGAGTTGATGGAGAGTAACCCATGAGAGAACTGGTAATTATAAGCGGTAAGGGGGGGACAGGTAAAACCAGTCTGACAGCGGCCTTTGCCGCTCTGGCTGAAAACGCTGTTTTATGTGATGCCGATGTGGATGCGGCAGATTTGCATTTGCTGCTGGCTCCCGAGGTAAAAAAGCGCACTGATTTTATGGGTGGTTCTCTTGCCGCAATAAGGCAGGACGATTGTGTGGAATGTGGCAAGTGCCTGGAACTGTGTAAATTCGAGGCCATCTCCGAAGATTTTGTTGTGGATCCCATTGCCTGTGAAGGGTGTGGTGTCTGTGTTGATCTCTGTCCGGAGCAGGCAATTGATTTTCCGGTTCAGAAATGCGGTGAATGGTTTATCTCGGACACTCGATACGGCACCATGGTTCATGCGCGTCTCGGGATCGCGGAAGAAAATTCAGGTAAACTGGTAAGCCTTGTCCGCCAGCAGGCAAAAGAGATCGCTGAAGTGGAGGGCAGGGAGCTGATTCTCACAGATGGTCCTCCGGGAATCGGTTGTCCGGTTATTGCGGCCATTGGTGGAGCAACAGCTCTGGTCATCATTGTTGAACCCACGGTTTCCGGGCTTCATGATATGTCCAGAGTGGCTGATCTTGCAAGACATTTCAAGGTGCCGGGGCTTGTCTGTGTCAACAAGTATGATTTGAACGAAGAGATGGCCGCCAGAATAGAGAATGTGGCAACAGAACGAAATATGGAGATTGTTGGCCGAATTCCTTTTGATCCCGAGTTTACCAGGGCCATGGTGGAGGGAAAGAATATTTTGGAGTTTGTACCTGGTTCAGCCACTGTCGAAACGGTTCGCAGTGTCTGGGGCAGTATTTTGTCATCTCCTGCAATGAATAAGCTGGGGTTGAAGGATTTTTCAAAAACAATCAGGTAAAGAAAAAGTAAAACAAGGAGAAAAGAGCATGGCAAAGGTACGTATAGCAGTTCCATCCGAAGGTGAAGGCGGTCTTGACGGGAAGCGTGCGGGGCATTTTGGTCACTGTGATGTGTTTACCCTGATAGACGTGGAAGATGGTGAAATTAAGGAGGTCTCAATCCTGCCGAACAAGGAACATGTCCAGGGTGGATGCATGGTGCCCGTAAATTTGCTGGCGGAGCATAAGGTGCAGCAACTTGTAGTGGGTGGAATCGGAATGCGGCCTTTGATGGGCTTTCAGCAGGTGGGAATTGATGTATACCATGATGCTGAACGGATTGATATCAGACCGGTGGTGGAGGATATGATTGCCGGTAAGGTTCCGGTTATTCAAAATGATCAGGTTTGTGGTGGTGGAGGTGGTCATTGATCAGTTACAATGGAAAAGGTGAAGTAATGAAAGTAGCAGTTACGGCAAGAGGTGTGACCCTTGACGATGAGGTTGATCCCCGCTTTGGTCGGGCCCCATATATTCTTATGGTTGATACTGAAACCTTTGAGTTTGAGGCCGTGGACAACAGCGAAAATGTCAACGCGTTTAAAGGAGCTGGTATCCAGGCGGCGACCATGGTCAGTGAAAAGGGGCTGAAGTGTTGCTCACCGGTTACTGTGGTCCCAATGCTTTCAAGACTGTTGATGCTGCCGGGATAAAGGTGGTGAACGATGTGTCCGGAACGGTTCGTGAAGCGGTGGAAAAATTCAAGGCCGGTCCTGTAGAATACAGCACTGGTGCCAATGTGGAAGGACACTGGTAAGAGAATGGTGCCCAGGAGTGATGAGATGTTTGAGTTGATTGGGGATCACCTTTTATCGGGAGGAAGAAAAAAATGAACGATGCGGAATTTGATGCCATCGTCAATAAAATCCAGGAAGAGGTTTTTGCCGAGGCCAGGAATGCCCTGGGAGTAAAGGGTTTTGACCGGTGGCGTAATCCTCGATTCTGTGGAAAAATGACGGACTCCGACGGTTTTGCCAGAGTGAAGGGCAGTTGTGGCGATACCATGGAAATGTATATCAAGGTTGAAGGTGAGCGGCTTCGTGAGGTCAGCTACACAACTGATGGATGCGGTTCCAGTTCCGTGGCAGGTTCCTTTACTGCGGAACTGGCGACCGGCAGGAGTATTGAAGAGGTTTTCGACCTCAGCGGGGCCGATGTATTAAAGGAGATCGGTTCATTCCCCGAAGCTGAAGAACACTGTGCCTACTTGGCAGTTAAAACTCTTCAGGAAGCTTTGAATGCATACATGGTGGCACAGACTAAAAAAGGGAAACTGAAAGAATTAAATCATATCAACATTGACCATTGTTCATGAGAAAAGCGGGTTGATGATTGTTTAACCAAAAGGGGGCTGTTCGAAGCATTGAACAGCCCCCTTTTGAATCTGTAGGAACAGGATTTAGGTTGAATAATGCCAGACTGCAGAGAATTTGGCTGCAGCACAGAGAGAGAAATCCTATTTATATGGATTCATTGTCAGGGTCGGGCAATGAACGCTCTTTAATACCCGTTCCGCCACACTGCCGAGGAGAATTCTCTCAAGACCTCTGGCTCCATGTGTTCCGATGATGAGAAGGCCCGCGTCTTCAGTGTCAGCATATTTGACAACTTCTTCAACAATGTCACCTCGTATGACGACGCCATCCATGTCCCCCACGACTGTCCTGTTGTCTTCAATGATACCGTCAACAGCAATTTTGGCTTTTCTCGCCTGCTCCTCATAAATTGGTTCAAACGAGGGGCTTCCTATCATCATGTCACCCGTGGCGATATTTTCCACAACATGAATGAACCTGATCCCGGCGGAGAATTTTTCCGCAACATAGACCGAAAATTCAACGAGTTTTTTGGTATGACGGTCCAAATCAATAGGAACAACAATTTTTGTAATATCTTTCATAACTTTTCTCCAAAATACTGAATTTGGCAGACATGTGAAATGTCTATAATATTGTTTTCCGGACAACTGAGTCCAGGTCCAAACAAGTTTTTATGATGTTATGTTGTTGACATCGACTGAAACCATATTTCCCCGATTGTTTTTTACGGGATTACATGAAGGATATATTTCGGCAGGTGCGGTTAACCCGCATTTCTCATGAACATTGTGTCAATTTTGAGATGAGCTGTAGAATACAAATAATTAGCCAACTATCAGTAGTCGAACAAAATTGACACAATGTTCACCCAAGGTCAGCCCAGGCGACGCCATCTTCTGCAATATCTCAACAGTAAATATAGGCCACTATTATTGATGGACTCGTAAAAACTCCGATCTACTGCGTTGTGGGGTGATCGTGTAATGCTCGACGTACTATATGTACGCCTGCGCTTACACGACACCGCCACGCCTTGTATATCGAAGTTTTTCCAGAGTCCATCTGGAAACGTTGAACGACTTTTTACGAGATCATCATTATTTACTCTTGAAAATTTTGTAGCTGACGCCGCCTGAACTGATGAAAAATGCGGATTAATCGGGATGTTTTTCTCCCCTGATATTCAATACAATATTGCACAAACAGTCACCTGACAAGCATTGTTACGAAAAATGGTAACAAGTCACAGGGTACCGAATCTTTCCACGATCAGCCCGGCTTACGTATGACCAATACGCTGCGCCGAGCTGCTTATGAAAATCTCCGGCACCCTGTAACCTTTTACAAATACGATGATTGATACAACAAAGTTGCCGGCCCTGTGATCAGTTACGAAAAATGAGGTAGAAGTCAGGTGGGAGGGGTGCCGGTGAAAGCTGATACCGGAGGAAGACCACGGTCAACTGTAAATCAGAACAAATCGGTCATTGTTTATGCTGATTCGGAGCCGGCCACCATGATTGCGACCATAAACTTCCCAACCCGGCGCATCCTCAAATTCGCATTTCAGACACCGGGGAGAATGGATATCCTGTTCCCGGTCATTCCAGGCGACCAGGGTAGTATATTCATTTTCCAACAGAGC
Organism: Desulfomarina profundi; assembly: GCF_019703855.1. Classification (GTDB taxonomy): domain Bacteria; phylum Desulfobacterota; class Desulfobulbia; order Desulfobulbales; family Desulfocapsaceae; genus Desulfomarina; species Desulfomarina profundi. The sequence continues at coordinate 269,327 of NZ_AP024086.1, forward strand.
GAGGACATCAGTCATTTTTCTGATCGTATCAAAATCTGGGTTTATACCTTCCAGAGTTATGTGAACTTTCTGCATAATTGTATTCTTTCACTAACTGGTGGAGATGGAGAGGAAAACCTGATTGCCCATGAAACTCAATCTGCCTGAGTTTCATGGGATCTGAAAAATTTAAAAATTGAAAACCTTTGCCTCGGCCGCCATGTCGATAAGGTGGGGCCGCCATCCAGGGCCATATTGGAATGGAATTGAGCTTCATCCAGCTTCCTGTTTTTTGCGCAGGGGTACATACCCCGGTCTGCACCTCGTTTTCTACGAGATAGGGAAGGTAGTCGTTGACACAGTCACCTGTGGTTGTCTGCTGGGATCCATCTTTCTCCTTTACCGCCCAGTCCACACCCCCATCAATAAGAAAGAGGTTGACCTGATGGCCTTTTGAGTGGGCTATTTTTGCGAACTGAAAACAGCGGGTTGCCTTTTCAAAATCGTTGGACCTGAGAACAAAAAGAAAATTTGCCATGGTTTCACCTTGTTGATTGAGATAGTCTGTTTTCTGAATTTGTGATGGTTTTTAAAAACATCATTCATTTGTCATCAAACGCTCACAGAGTCAGGTATTTCCCGTCCAAGGTGTGGAACGTCTGCTTGAGGACACCACCTGGTCAGGGAATGATTATTTTGAAGATATGCAAATAACTATACAACCATGGAGGAGAATTTCAACGGATTGTTACTGAAAAACAAAAAGCGATACCTCAAAAAACAGAGGTATCGCTTGAAATGGAGCGGGAAACGAGATTCGAACTCGCGACGTCAACCTTGGCAAGGTTGCACTCTACCACTGAGTTATTCCCGCATGATTTTTTTGGGAGTCAATTATTTATCAGATTCTCTTTGCTGAGTCAATGATTTTATGAGCAGTTTTAAACTGTTCTGATCGGATGTCCATTTTTGAAATTTTTAATATTTTCCAGGGTCTGGTGTATTATTTCCTCCCGTGCCTCCCTGCTGGCCCAGGCAACATGGGGAGTGATGATTAAGTTGGGTAGTTGTGCATCAATGAGCGGGTTGGAATGGACAGGTGGCTCAACGGTCAGCACATCGGTGGCTGCTCCAGCAAGTTTACCGTTCTTCAGGGATGCCAGAAGGGCTTCTTCATCGACAATACCGCCCCTGGCCGTATTTATCAGAAAAGCCGTCGGTTTCATCAGGGCAAGGATCTCATCGTTTACCAGGTTCCTGGTTTCAGGTGTCAGTGGACAGTGGAGGGTAAGGACGTCAAGTGCCGGAGCCAGTTCTCTGAGGGTTGGTCTAGCAGAGTCACTGCTGCCTGGACGACGTCCGATCTCTACCCGCATACCGAAAGCTCTTGCGAGTTCCGCCACTCTTCTACCGTTATTACCGTAACCGATTATCCCCATGGTCTTGCCCCTCAGTTCAGTGATTGGATAATCCAGGTAGCAGAACTGGCTGGCTTTCTGCCAGCTACCCTTTCTGACACTTCTTTCGTAGGAGAGCAGGTTGGTAAAAAGAGCCAGGAGGGAGGCAAAAACATGCTGAGCAACAGAGTCTGTGCCGTATGCCTGGCAGTTGCAGACAGTGATGTTATGCTGTTTTGCTGCCTGAAGATCCACCACATCGGTTCCTGTGGCAACTAGGCAGATCAGTTTGAGAGATGGACAGTGCTGCAGGTGTTTCCGGTTGATTTTCACCTTGTTGAGGATGATAAGTTCGGTATCTTTTATCCGTTCAATTACCTTTTCGGGGGGAGTTTGACTGTACTGTCGAAAAGAGCTGCACTCTTCACGCAGCGCTTCAAAGGACAGATCGTTCAAGCCTTCCGTATCCAGAAAAACTGTCTTCATGTGAATTTCCTTTACTCCAGAATCCTGCAATGGGCAAATTTACCGGAGATGCGAGGTGTCAATGATGCTGAATTGCGGGATTGTGGCGGCGATGAGTTGTCAGGTTCGGGCTTGCTCTACCCTGTTTCTTCCATTTTCTTTTGCCCTGTACAGGGCCCGATCGGCACGATTAATGAAACTGTCCCGGCTTTCCGGTTGTTGATAGCAGGCGACACCAAAACTGGCGGTCTGTTTCCAGTCGACAGGAAAGTGTGTTTCGGCAATGATCTTTCGTAAATGTTCTGCCATTGTTGTTACTCCATCAAGGTCATTCTCCGGGCAGATTAGAAGAAACTCCTCACCCCCCAGCGGCCGGCAATGTCACTTTTTCTTATATTTTTCGAAATGGTTTCGGCAAAATGGCAAAGTACCCTGTCCCCTGTCTGGTGTCCATAGGTATCATTGACTTTCTTGAAATGATCAATATCCAAAATCATAATGGACAGAGGTCGGTCGTATCGGTCAATTCGTTCTATTTCCGCAGCCAGTACGTTATTGATGTGTCTCCTGTTGAACAGTCCTGTCAGTTGATCGGTAATGGAGAGACGTTCGAGCTTTTCGCTCTTTCTGACAAGCTCACGATGCTGAGCGGCAATTTTTCTGTTCAGTCTCATCAGTTTTCTGTTCCAGGCGATAACCAATACAACAAGGGGAGCTGTTGCTACAGCAATTTTCCAGAGGATGGTATAATCAAACCGATGTTCAAATTTCATTACCACCCATTTCTGGTAAACGGAATCGATTTCTTTTTGTGGCAGGGCACGGATAAGCTTACTCATGATGGAGTGCAGCAGAATATCATTTTTCCTGACTCCAACGCGGATGCTGTCGTTGAAGCCGGAATAACCGGCCACCTTGATGTTATCCAGACCCATTTTACGGGTATAGTAAGTTGCCACGGGCAGGGTGATCAGTACGGAATCCAGGTTGCCCGATGACAGTTCCTGCAGTCCCTCCTCCACATCCGAAAAGGGCACAAAAGAAACTTTGGCAAACTGTTTTGGAGCTTTTTCCCACAGAAAATCATCATCTTCTATACCGACATGTTTGTTGGCAAGATCCTGTAAGCCCTGTATCCAGGGCGATGATTCCCGGGTAAAGAGAGCGACACTGTAGTTGAGATAAGGAATAGTGAAATCCATATATTCACTTCTTTTTCCGGTGATATTGACCATGGGAATGATGTCACAGAGTCCGGTCCTGACTCCAGCTAATGACTCTGTCCAGGAAGCTGTGGGAATGACAGTAAAAGGAGTTTTCAGCTGCTCACTGAATATCTCAAGAAAATCTGAAACCATGCCGGTTGCCTGACCGTTTTCCAGCCCGGAAAAGGGAAGTCTCCGGGGGGCGAGACAGACATTGATCGTCTTTCTATCTGCAAGATATTCCTCTTCCCGGGGGGTAAGACCTGCACTTTCCTGCCCAATCTGGCGTCCATGACGACTGAACCATTTATCTTTCAGTTTTGTCATGTCATCAGGCTGGATCGTATTCTGAGCTTTTTTCAGGATGTTGAACAGGATGGGGTTCTTTTTTAAAACGGCAAAATGCATGGAAGAGGTTTTCTGCAGTTCATCATTGTCTATCCAGGATGAGAGCTTCAGGTCCGTGAAACCGAATTTCCGGATAAAATAGGCCGCAATACCTTCCTGCTCAACCGAGGCAAAAACTTTGCCCTGGTCCACATATTCCAGGGCCTGTCTTGAGCTTGCCACCTCGATTATATGAACCGCAGGATAATATTTTTTGAAAAACTGGATTGATGACCAGCCTTTTGGCAGGGCAATTATTTTGCCTTCAAGTTCCTTGAGATTATTGGTGGTTGGGACATTTTTTCGCAGGATAAGTACATTTTTACTGTGGTAATAGGGATCTGAGAAAAAAGCTTTTTTCGCTCGCTCCGGGGTTATGCTCAGGGAGTGGAGCAGGTCGATCTGTCCTTTATAAAACATGTGAACAAGCTCATCCCAGGTGTATCCGTTAATATACCGAAAGCGAATTCCCGATCGCTGCGAGAGAAGATTCATCATGTCTATACCGAATCCTTCTGGTTTCCCGGAAAGGACAAAGTCAAAGGGTGGCCAGTCGAATTCGTTGGAAACGGTAATTTCAGGGTGGTTCATTATCCAGTTTTTCTCTTTTTCTGTCAGCAGGATGGCCGGAGCGGATGATTGTGCCTCGGTTCCCCGGGCCAACTTGGAATTAACTGTGGCTGAAACAGGAAGAAAAAAGAGAATAAAGGCCAGTATCAGATTGTGCTTCAATGAACCAGCCGGGAATGCTGCAGAAATTTCCATAATTTTTTCAGACGGTCTGGATATCTCTCTGGATTTGTGAGTGTTCACATCTTGGTCAGGATAATTATTTAACCGTATTTTATAACTTCCAATCTGAAAAAGATACCTGGAGGGATGAGATTTTTCATTTCTTAAGAAAAAAGTGGTATTAACAGGTTGATTGATATCATTTTATCTGAAAACCCCCACTACTGAAAGTGGTTTTAACACAGTTGATATATCCGGTGTTTTGTGGTTGGTGGCCAGCCTGGTAAAGCCATTTTATCTCGATTATGTTGAGTTTGTCGGGCAGCAGAAATACAATAGCGACAATAGAGTCTTGTCAACTTGGTTCTTCGCAAGTATAAATAGCTGTTTTCAGGCTCGGATGGTGGAAACAGCAATGTATCTGTTGAGCCGGAAGGGCATAAATGGATGTGGGCTGCAGGATTTGGCTTGTATTGATGGGTGCTCGGTTGGAAATGCAGGTTAGTGGAATAAAAAGAGGAGCAGTGAGATCATACTTTATAGAGGACGTGGTGAATCACGGACGGACATGGATCAACACAAGTCCAGGTAGATACTCATTGCAGATGAATCAGCATGGTCGGGCCGGATGGCTCGGTCATTTATACCCTGTAGTGTGGGTACAACAAAGTAATGAAAACCTGGTTGCGGTGAAACTGCCTCCTGCGCTACGGATTTTCAAATAAGAATTATGGATGACTCAGACGAAAAATATCGCATAAAAAACAGTGTCACGGAAGACAGTGTTTTGGAGAAATTGATGACAATAATCCGGGACTATTATTTAACCAGAAGAGAAGGATGCTTTCTGGACTACAAATCCCCGGAGGATCTTGCCCGCATTCTGGACCTTGATAAAGCCGATGAAAATGGAAACTGGAATGAGATTTTCAACTGGGTTGAGACGTATCTGGCGTATTCCCTGAAAACCCATCATCCGTCATTTGTCAACAGAATGTGGGTGGGAGCCAATCTGCCTTCCATCGTGGGTGAAATTGTAACCGCGGTGACCAATACGTCTGCCTGTACCTACGAGTCTGCTCCTGTATCCACCCTGATGGAAAAATACATGATTTCCACCATGCTGGAGCTGGTGGGTTTTGTCAACGGGGAAGGGCAGATGACCACGGGGTCCAGCAATGCCAATATGATCGCCATGATGGCGGCCAGGAACAGCTGTGAAAAGCGTGTTAAATTTGAAGGCTTATTCGGGCAGAAAAGGTTTTTCGGTTTCGTTGGTGCCGATGCCCATTATTCCATGGACAAGGCGGCCAATATTCTCGGGATCGGTATAAATCAGCTGGTAAAAATACCCTGAACGAGAGAGGGGAGATGGAAATTACCGAATTAGAACGGAGGCTTGATGCTGTGGTGGCCGAAGATGGTATTCCTTTTTTTGTCGCTGCCACGGCAGGTACAACGGTCAGAGGAGCTTATGATCCCATTGAGCCGCTCCTGAAGCTGAGAGATAAATATCAATTCTGGCTCCATGTGGATGGAGCCTGGGGTGGCGCTGCAGTGATGAGTGAAAAACTGCGAAAACAATACCTTTCCGGCCTGGAATGTGCTGACTCATTTACCTGGGATTTCCATAAAATGCTGGGGCGGCACTCATGTGCAATATTCTGCTGATCAATAACCGGAGCCACACGTTTGGAACTGTGCTGGCGGCAGGAGACGGCAGCTACCTCTTTCGGAATGAACATGGAAATGAGGTAGAGGACCTGGGGACTGTTTCACTCCAGTGTGGTCGGCGGGTTGACAGCCTGAAGTGGTTCCTTGACTGGAAGTATTTTGGTCGGAAAGGATTTGAAAAACGGATTGAAAACTACCTGGAACTGTGTGAATACGCTGAGAAATGGATAAGAAACAGTCCGGATCTGGAGCTGGTTGTACCGCGAACATCGTTCAATGTCTGTTTCAGGTTCAAGGTGGATCCGGTCCAGATTAACAGCTTTAACCTGGAATTGAGAACTCGTCTTTACAAACAGGGCAAAAGCCTGGTGGGTATTGCTTATATCGACGGGAATCTGGTACTGAGGCTTTTGATCACTAATTCTGCTTCTGGCAGACAGGATATTGATTTATTTTTTGCCACATTGGTGGAAACGGGTCACTCGATTCTTCAGGAAGGATGGAATCAAAAAAGGTGATTGTTTCCCGGTACAGGCTGAAAAAAACAAGACCAGGGAGGTAAAAATGGTTCGGATGGTTTTAATATTCTGGTGTATTGCCTCCTGTCTTCGCCGCCGGGTATCACCCCAGCTTTTTTTTCAGCTGAACAGTGAATACTTCAATACCGGTAAAAATATTTTCTCAAAACTTGATATGGACAGGGTTATTCCTGACCGCTGGCGTCTCCGACAGATTGAAGATGATGGTCATGTTGTCCCCGAAATGCCTGTTTTTCTGAAACCGGAATGGGGACAGAATTCTCATGGGATTTATCTTATACAGACCGCCCGTGATCTGGAAACCGCAAGGAGAAAGAGACGGGTTAAAAAAACATCTTATCTTTTTCAGGAGGCGGCCAGGGAAAAAAGAGAATTTGAGATTTTCTATATACGCTCGGCAACAGATAACAGTCGCTTTGCCATGCTGTCCATTACTGAAGTGAAAAACAGCAGTCACGCTGATCTCTATATAAACGGAGTGCATAACACGGACTCCAGCTACCACGATATAACCGATGATTTCAGTGCAGAGGAGCAGCAGCGCCTCTGGTCAATGTTAAAGGGTGTCGGCAGGTTCAGAATAGCCAGAGTAGGGGTGCGGGCCAATTCCATAAGTGAGTTGCTGTCCGGTATTTTTCACATTATTGAGATCAATATTTTCCTGCCGTTGCCGCTTTTTCTTCTGGACAAAGAGATAAGCTGGGCCAGAAAACACCAGTTTATCAGGAAAAGTATGACGATTGCGGCAGATCTTATTGCCCATCTTCCCACGAGAAAAAAGCGTCGGGCCATCTTTTTCAGGCAGCTTATTGCCCATTACAGAGTGAAGGGATATTGAAATTTAAAAAAATAGTTTATAGATGGATCGAAAAGAAATTTCTTGGAGGATGCAGCCATTATAATTCTCTTGAGGTCAGGAAAAGCTGCAGGTCCAAGCTTCAGGCCAGGAGAGTATTTGAAAGCTACGGTATTCCTCATGCGAAGGGAAGTGTTTTTTTCAATCCCTTGAAACCGTTCAGATTCGCTGCTGAACATGGTTTCCCTCTGGTTGTGAAACCGAATGTAAGTGGTTTTTCCCGCGGCAGTCATTTTCCGATTACCAGTAACAGGGAACTGCTGATCGCTGTAATATTGGCAAGGATCTGGTGGCCATTTTCAGTAGTGGAGCAGTTCCTGGAGGGGAAGAATTACAGAATTGTCGTGGTCAGGGAAGGGATCATGTCGGTTATTCGCCGATATCCTCCCTTCGTTGACGGAGATGGCAGTTCTACAATTGATGAATTGATTGACAGGGAGAATAAGGTACGGGAAGAAATGGGTCTTTTTCCTGTAATACATCCTATCCCAAAAGACAGGCGGATAAAAGCCTGGCTGCGAAAAAAGGGAATGAGTCTTGAGTCAATTCCTGAAAACGGTGTCAGGGTTCAGCTGTTTAACAGGATCGCTCTCGCCCCCGGCGGGGTTGTGGAAGTCATTGACAAGACTACCCTGCCGGACGAGAACCGGCAACTGTTTGAAGCCATACTTGATCACTTTGATGCCAATATTCTTGGTATTGATGCAATTTTCAAGGAAGGTATTGAGAAAAGTTACCGGGATCAGCAGTGTATTCTTCTGGAAGTCAATTCCAGGCCATATCTGAAAATGCACGATTTTCCCAGGTTTGGCGAATCTGAAGATCTGGGTTCATTTTATGAAAGGCTCAACAGTCTTGAGATTGCAGAACAGGATGTCTTTTGAGATGAGTGGGCGAACTTACTATCTCTTCCTTGGGTTTCATGGTTTTCTGCTGGGTCTGTTTCCATTTTTCCTGCCTGTTTATCTCTACAGGGTAAGTAATTCTCTTGCAATTGTGGCTCTTTTTGTCGGTGTGACCGGTGTGGGGTTTACTCTTTCCCTGTGGGGATGGGAGAGAGTGTTTCGTCTTGGTCTGTTCAGGATGATTGTTTTTTCCCTGTTACTGGAACTGTTCCTGGTTTTTGCAGTTTTTTTTCACGTGAATCCTGTGGCTGTAGCACTGATAAATGGTGCATATTCCTGCTTTTACTGGATGATTCAACGGGTGCTCTTTCTGTCACGCGGGACTGAAGGGAATTCAGGCCGTCGGTTCGGTAACTTCCAGATCTTTGTGGCCTTGGTTCTGAAGGCGGGAATTTTTGCGGGCAGTCTGCTGCTAGAGGATTTCGGGCTGTCGGCGATCTGTCTGCTTTCCCTGGTTATTGTCCTCTCTGCATTATTGCTGTTTCGCAGGCAGGCAAAAGAAGACATGGTTTTCCCTGAGGCTCTGCGGGGCGAAGAAAAAATCACTGTGGGTGAAGCTTTTTCTTTCAGGGACAGATTACATTCCCGCCCCATTTTTATGATTGACGGGATTTTTCTTTATCTGGAAAGCTATTTCTGGCTAATTACTCTTTTCCTGATTGTCGGGGAAAGTTTTTTGAAACTGGGAATAGTGGTCATTCTCCTGGCGCTGGTGCTGGCAGCACTCTTTTTTCTGATAAAAGAACGTATCGATCAACTGGACAGCAGGCGGGTGTATGGGATTGCTGTTTTTCTCTATGTCGTTTCATGGGGATTGAGGGCCTGGTTGTCGGAGAATATGTCTTCCATGCTGCAGGCAGGTATTATTGTTCTGGTCGCTTTTAGTACCTCTTTTTTTCGACTGGCCTTTAATAAGAAATTTTTTGATTATGCCAGGGCGATAGGGGGCTACAGATATCTTTTTCTGAAAAGTGTCTATTCCCAGTTTTTTCTTGCTGTTTTTTTTCTGTTTTTTTCCCTGTTCCTTTACAGGTTTCAGTATGGAGTTACTGTATTGCCGGTTCTTTACGGAGGTGCGGCTTTCTGTTCTATCTCTTACCTGTTGTATCAGACAGAAATGTCTTGAGGCTCTTTTGAAAAATTGCTATTTTCCGCGAATACTGAAGTACTCCTGAATGCCCGGCAGGGCGACAGGTGATTTTTAAAAATGCCTGAAATTATCCGGGCTGAAAAACAATCAATGGGCTGTCCATGGGAAAATCATTGCAGGATCAGTTTCTGAAATTGGGACTGGTTGATAAAAAGAAAGCTAATACTATAAAAAAACAGAAGCATCGTAAAAAAAAGAAGCAGAGGGCCGGGGAACAGTTCGTTGATGAAAATGCTCTTCTTGCAAAAGCTGCTCTGGAAAAAAAACAGGCCAGGGCGAGAGAACTTAATCGTCAGCGGGAAGAAAAACTGAAAAAAAGGGAGACCGCAGCGGCTGTTCGGCAGATGATAACTGCCAATATGCTGGAAAGGGATGAGTCGGGAATACAATACAGGTTTAATGCAGGCGGGAAGATACAGCGAATCTTTGTCAGCGCGGATATGGCGGACAGGCTGTCATCGGGACAGCTGGCAATAGTTATGCTTGGTGATAAGTACGAAGTTGTTCCAAGAAATATTGGCGAAAAAATACTGAAACTGGACAAAACAGTTTTTGTTCTGATCAACATCCCGGAACAGGAACAGAAAAGTGATGACGACCCCTACGCGGAATACGAAGTACCCGATGATCTTATGTGGTAGTTTGCTCAACGACTTGATTTTACACTAATTGTCGGGGTCAGTTTGAGTTGCAGGCGGTCTTTTTGGGCCAGGATATCAGTGATCTTTGTGGCAATAATGACAGTCTTTGATCCGGTTCTGGCGATAAGCGGGTCAAGTTCCTGCATCGTGATCGGAAATTCACGACCATTAAGGAGTCCGATCAGAGCTTTGCCGATTTCTCCGTTTCGGCCATCACCTTTTGCTGATACAGTATTGATGACAGGTTTTATATAGAGAATTTGTTTTGCTGCGTCAAATCTGAGTGCAGCGTTTGCCCTGAAATCTATTTCCACAGAACCGACCTTCAACCTGATCTCATGACCCGCGATTTCCGTGAGAAAAGCAAGATTGTTCCCTGCCAGGTGCATCCGGCAGGCAAGATTGCGGTTGTTTAACTGCAGTTCGCTGATATTCAGGATTGTAATATCTCCACGAATATTTTTTGAATGGGCGTCAATGTTCAGAGGGAGCATGGCCGTGACAGCTCTGGCGATAACAGCTTCCGGAATATCCAGGGTAATGTATTGGTTTGCTCCTGCATAACTGGAAACGGGCAGACAGATAAAGAAGGTGATGAGGAAAAAGAGAAGTTTTCGCATTGTTGGCAATTTTTTTTATTCCTGATTACGTACGAAACTCAGCCTGACGAGCTCCTGGGTCTGTATTATTTGAATATTTCACCACGGAAGGTCTTTTTGCCGCAGTTGGGTTTTCGTTACTGTGTTGGCCGGGAGTTATTTTTTTCGAAATCGCCATAGTAATACCGAGTGCAGTAGTAAAGCGCAAGCCATAAAAAGACCGATAACTGATGCCAGATCACGATGGTCGCGGTGAAAATGGTATTGGGAAGCCTGAAATGTTGACGGACTGAGAAAACGGCCCTGGAAAGAGACTCTTCCTGACATTGCCGGTTGTCTGCCGGTGACATGGATTATTTCTCCGGCAAAAGTCCTCAGACTTTTGGTCCCGCTGAAATAGTGGGCTCGGTCAAACATAACCTGTTTTCCAGGCCGATTGTTATATTCACGCAGGGTGTGAATATAGTAACTGTCCAGTTTTTCAAGGTCGTTCATAAACAGGGGTGGTCCCAGCAGGTAAAAAAGGAAAAGCATGGTGGCCGCAATTGCTTCCATGCCCTGTGGACGCCGGAATGGGATGGTTTTATTCACTGTTTCCCGCCAGTAGAAAATCATAAAAAAGAGACCGAAACAGGTAAAAAAAAGTATGACAAGGTGTTCCGGCCAGAGATAATTAAACCGGGTCATTTTCCAGGAAAGCGGGGCGAAAAGGTGGACTCCGTTTCCCCACTTGATCTGCATTGCGTCAAGGAGAAGGTGGAAGAGGCAGTTGCTGCCGATTATGGAAAAGATCATCAGGGGGCTGCGGGCCACCAAAGCAACAGATCCTGAGAGTAGAAGACAGAAGAGAAGACTGGCCTGTACCATGCAGTAAAGACGCAGGTCGTAAGGATTCAGGGGGGTGGCTGCTATGAGTATTTTCAGGATAATCCATGGAATATCAGGGATTATGCAACCGGCGATAATCCATCTGATATCATGGGCCAGGATCCTGCCTGAGCCGCCCTGGATTCCTATATGGCAGAGTGTGTTTGGCAAAATGAGATGTCGGTCTTATTATACTGTTTGCTGATTGCTTACAAAACTCAGCCTGCCCGGTTCCCGGGCAAACAGGATTCTTTTTTGGTGTAAATATACAAAGAGTTTACTGTAGTCTATAGTTTTTCTCTCATCAAGCAGGAAACAGGGGAGGATTGAACGTGTGGAACTGAAATTGACCGTAACGGCGGATTGTCTCCTGAGCGGAATACATTTTGATTTTGAACAGGAATTGAAAAACCGACTGACCATTGAGAATCCACAATATATTGCCGCCAGAAAATATGGTCGCTGGATAGGAAAAAAACTCAAGCCCCAGCTGAAGTACTATGAACCAGTCCCTGGAGGTCTGCGTTTTCCAAGGGGATTTGCTAATCAGGCAGTTCTTCTGTGTCGTCGTTTTCTCGGTTGTGATCCAGAAATAATTGACAGGAGAAGATTGCTGACGGAAGTTGATTTTTCTTTCCATGGGGAACTGCGACCCTATCAGCAGGTTGCAGTTGATGCGGCGGAGACAAAATCCTTTGGCGTGATTGAGTCAGGAACCGGCAGTGGGAAAACTGTTATGGCCCTGGCTCTGATAGCCGCCCGTAGACAACCAACGCTTGTTGTGGTTCACAGCAAGGAATTGCTGTACCAGTGGAAAGAACGGGCGGAACAGTTCTTGTCCTGTGAGGTTGGCCTGGTAGGGGACGGCAGGTTTTCCCTGGCCCCCTTGACCATCAGTATCGTCAACAGTACCAGAAAGCGGGTTGAAGAACTGGTGGAGCAGTTTGGACATCTTGTTGTTGACGAATGTCACCGGGTTCCCGCAACGCTGTTCACTGACGTTGTCTCCCGGTTTGACTGCCACTACCTTCTCGGCCTTTCAGCTACCGCCTTTCGGAGTGATGGCGAGATGACCAAGTTGATCTATTTTTTCATGGGAGACCGGATCCATCAGGTTGATTCCCGGGAACTCAAAGCCAGCGGTGCCATTTTAAAACCGGAAATAATCAGAAAAAGTACTTCTTTTCAGTATGGTTATCGCGGTAACTACCCGGCCATGATCAAGGCATTGACCCGCCACCAGGGAAGAAACAGGCAGATTCTTGATGATATTATCTTCGCGGTCAAACAGCAGGAGGCTACCACCTGTCTGGTTGTTTCTGACCGGGTGGTCCATTGCCGTTTTTTTGAGGAAAAGCTCAAGGCCGAAGGCATTAATGTGAAACTTCTCACCGGTAAGATTTCCGCTGAGGAGCGTATGGAGATTGTGGAAAACGTGCAGAAAGGCAGGGTGGAAGTGCTGGTTGCAACCCTGCAGCTTATCAGTGAAGGGTTTGACTGTCCAGGGCTGTCCACCCTCTTTCTGACCACACCCATTGCATTCGAGGGGCGTCTTCTTCAGGTTATCGGCAGAATTATGCGGCCTGCGGCAAACAAACGAGCCAGGGTTTTCGACTATGTGGACGATAATATTCCGGCTCTCCGGCGTTCTGCCGACGCCAGAGGAGTGGTGTTGTCGGATCTCTGATCTGGTGGAGAAGAAAAAAAAGAGTGATCAGGAAGCGGGAAAAATCATGGTCCCCAATACTTCCAGTGACATTGCTTGTGATAATTTTATGAATGTGTTATACTGTTAAGTTTTGAGTGTGTTGCAGAGTGAGAAGTTTTTCGTCTTTTGTCAAAATTTCCCGCCTTTATTCCAAGCCGAATGGCAAATTAAAATCACAGGATTCCTCTCAAGGATAAATAATGGAACAGAGTAAAATTCGAAATGTGGCTATTATTGCCCATGTTGATCATGGCAAGACAACATTGGTTGATCAGCTTTTCCGACATTCCGGTATGTTCCGGGATAACCAGGAGGTTTCCGAGCGGCTGATGGACTCCATGGATCTCGAGCGTGAACGGGGCATTACCATTACCGCCAAAAATGGATCCTATCGTTTTGAGGATTACTGGATCAATATTATTGATACTCCCGGCCATGCTGATTTCGGGGGGCAGGTGGAGAGGGTGCTGCGTATGGCCGATGGAGCTCTGCTGTTGGTAGATGCCCAGGAAGGCCCCATGCCCCAGACCTATTTTGTCTTGAAAAAAGCATTGGAAAACAACCTCCCCGTGATTGTGGTAATCAACAAGATCGATAAACCTGCCGCCCGCTGCGACTGGGTAATCGATGAGGTCTTTGATCTCTTTGTCAAATTGAATGCCCCTGACGAAATTCTTGATTTTCCTGTTGTTTACACTTCGGCAAAGGAGGGATATTCTCTGCTGGATCCTGGGGATCCCATTGCAGACGGTGGCAGTATGCATCATGTTTCCCGCATGATTGTAGACCATATTCCGGCCCCGGTTGGTTCTTCCGATGAACCGCTTCAAATGCAGGTGGGTACCATTGATTATTCGCCCTACCTGGGCAGACTTGGTATTGGCAAGGTCATCAACGGCAAGATGGCAATCAATCAGCCGATTGTTGTCGCCCGTCGTGACGGGAGCATTAAACCGGTGCGAATCTCCAAGATCTATCGGTTTGAATGTGACGGAAAGATCAGTATCGAATCAGCTGGGGTGGGTGAAATTGTGGCTATTGCCGGAATGGAGGATGTGACTGTTGGTGTGACATTTACCGATCAGGAAGACCCCCGACCTCTGCCGCTTATTAATATTGACCCGCCAACCATTTCCATGAATTTCATTCCAAATGATTCTCCTTTTGCCGGAAAAGAAGGGAAATATGTCACCTCTCGCCATATTGGAGATCGGCTTCAAAGGGAAATACTGGCCGATGTTGCCCTGCAGTATGAGCCTCTTCAGGATGCAGTTGGATTCAAGGTTTCCGGGCGGGGAGAGTTGCACCTGTCCATTCTGATCGAAAAAATGCGTCGGGAGGGATATGAGCTGCAGGTAACCCGACCCCAGGTTATTTTCAGAGAGGAAAATGGTCAGGTGATGGAGCCTTATGAAAAACTGACTGTGGATGTGGATGAACAGTTCCAGGGGCCGGTTATTGAGAAGCTTGGCAAGCTTAAAGGTCAGCTGGAAGAAATGGGAACGGAAAACGGCATGGTTCGTATGGTTTTTTCTATTCCAACCCGTGGTCTGCTTGGATACCGTTCAGAATTTATGACGGATACCAAAGGCATGGGAATGATGAGTTACGTCTTTTCGGAATATGGTCCGTATGCCGGTGATATTATCAATCGGGTGAGTGGGGTGCTGGTAGTGAAAGAACCTTGCACTGCTGTTGCCTATGCGTTATTTAATCTTCAGGATCGGGGAAAGTTGTTCATAAAACCGGGAGCACCTCTTTATCAGGGACAGATTATCGGGGAACACTGCCGGGCTGCTGATCTGGTAGTCAATCCTGCCAAGGGGAAGAAACTGACCAACATGCGGGCTTCAGGATCTGATGAGGCTGTGATTCTCACTCCTCCCGCTGTCATGACCCTGGAGGATTGTATTGCTTATATCAATGACGATGAACTTGTGGAGGTAACGCCCAAGTCTATCCGGTTGCGAAAGAGGCCGGGATTACGTAAGTGATCTGGGGCTCAGCATATTCGCACGGTCGCGACTGCCCGCATAGAGGGGCTATAGCAGCCAGTCACGCCTGCACGAATCTGCTGTACCCCAGAGCACTTACAGGTTTGATGTGGATGAAAACATGGAGTTACAAATCCTGTGATCAGTTACGGGATTACGGATACGGGGGTAGATTGCAATGAGTACTACTCTGATGATGGTTATTGCGGGCCTGGCTGGGCTGGCGGTCTTCGGGGTTGTTGTGAGGAAGTATGGTTCAGACTGTATTCCCTGACTGACCCTTTATGGATCCGTTGGAACGGGTTTTTTTATTTTCTGGTTGTTAAAAACTGTTTTTTGATTTTTTGAACAGGTAATAATCTGCCAGAATCCGGGCATGGTCAAATACCAGGTCCGGAAGGGTGTCCCTGGTAAAAAGTGCCGCACTTTTTGCGTCATCACCGGCTGTCGGCTCACTTTCTGCACTGGCCATGAAAACCGTGGAGGCCGTATGCTGTCTCTCGTCCCGCCCTGGATCAGAATAGGTGTGGAACTGACGGAGATTGTGTACCGTCAACCCTGTTTCTTCCCTGGCTTCCCGCAGTGCCGCTGCCTCAAATGATTCTCCGTAATCGACAAATCCGCCGGGAAGGGCCCAGCCGAAAGGCGGGTTTTTTCTTTCAATGAGGACAATTTTATCTCTCACCTCGATGATGATATCTACAGTGGGTACCGGATTTCTGTAGACCTGAATGGGTTTGTTGCAGTGAGGACATTTCATGGTATCAGGAATTCCCGGAGTTCATGCCATCCCGAGACTGAGCGGAGGTTATGGCGATTTCTGTTCCAAGGCTGTTCGAAGACAAGAGGTGTGATTCCTGCCGTTGCGAGCTGCATACAGGTTTCCGCCCTGTCATCAATGAAATACTGCAGCTTCCGGTCGTGGATATATCTGGTTTTATCATTGTGATCCCCCATGGCAATAACCTTGATTGCGTCCCGTGTTCGTGCCGGGAAAAAAACATCAATCCAGTCCAGTACGGGTTGCTGCAGGGAACGGGCAGTGATGATTGTTATTTCTGGTGTCACCATGGCCAGTTCCGTCAGTGTCTCTACTGCTCCTTCCATGGGGGTGAGTCCTGTGGACAGTGAGTCTTCAAGAATATCTGTGAATATTCTTTCCACTAAAGACTGTTCCATTGCAATACAGTTTTCCAGGTCAAAACTGGTGATATCTTCCCTGGTAAAGGAGCAATAGCCGTATTTTTCACAGGCCAGGCGAAGAAAAGTTTCTGCAGTGTCGGCAATAACCCCGTCAAGGTCAAAGCCGGTTCTGTCCGGAGTAAGTTTCATGGATATTGGGGATAGTTTTCTTCAATTGATTTTATTTCCCGGGTCAGGCGACTGTTTTCCGGAGTAGGGATATGGAGTTTTTTCCCAGCCTTTTCTATGGCTCCATTGATGGCGTCAATCTCTGTTTTCTTACAGTTCCGTACATCCTGCAGCATGGAGGAAATATTGTCAGCTGTTTTTTCGGCGACGAGAAGAGTTGTCCGATAAGGGTCCTCAATAATATCGATCTGTAGCCTGCGGGCAATTTCCACGGCCTCATCAACTGCCGTTTTCATTCTGTCGCGTACTCCGGCCAGGGAGAGCAATTCTCCATTTCTACAGTTGAGTGTTGCTGTCAGGGCATTAATTCCAACATTGATGAACAGCTTGGACCATAACCGTGTCATGATTTGATCGGTAACGTCTGTCTGCAGACCTCCATTTTCAAAACAGGTCTTTGTCTTTTCAAGAAGATCGAGGAAGTGATTCTCCACACTCTGTGGAAAACCCAGGAAAGTCCGGCCGCTTCCGGCATGGCGAACCTGGCCCGGAGCGAGCAGTGTAGCACCTTCTGTGGTTGTGCCGTATGCTACCGTGCCGTCATGGAGGTGGGTCCCGAGATCAAGATGAGCAATGCCGTTCTGCATGAAAATGAGCAGCGTTTTTTCGTTGATCAATGGATTCCAGTAGTCAAGGCTGTTACGCAGATCATACGATTTGACACAGAAAACAATGACATCGGCAGGTGTTGCTGCCTGTGGTACTGCTGCAACATCAGTGGGAACCGCATATTTATTATCGCCAAGGTAATAGAGGATACCTGACCGGGAAAGTGCTTCTGCCCGCCTGCCATTGTAATCCAGCAGTCCGAGGGTATGCGCTGTTCCCCTGATCCCACGGAACAGTTTTGAAAACAGAAGACAACCAAGAGCTCCGGGACCTGCAATGAGAAAATGCATGGGTTTATTTTATAACTGCTTCTTCAATGATAGCCTTGTATTTGTAGCCAGCCCCAAAGTCCTTCTTTGCGGCCAGGACACCCTCAATGGTAATTTCACTGTTTACTTCCGGGATTTCAGAGCTTGTCACCACCATGTCATGGGTGTTTTTCATTGGATTGCCGGTACCGTCCTGCATATGGATCCAGTTTCTTCCCATGATATTGGGGCTGACCTTGACCACAAGACCATGAAGGGTGACCTTTTCACCATTGAGTTTATCTGCCTGGTTGTAGAGTTCTTCAACACTGTATCCATTTGGGGCATCAGCTTTTTTTATGCTGATTTCACGAAATGGGGCTATGGCTCCATTGCTTCCGCCTGAGCTTTGAATAGGTCGGGAGGCAGCAGGTGGACCTGCTTTGCGTTCAGATTGTACAGCAGCAGCAAAGGAATCGTCTGATGTTGTCATTCCGTGGAATGACTGGGTGCCTTTCCCATCCAGTCCGGATGAAAAAATTATGGTTTTAAAGGTACGCTCCAGGCTCTTGCTGACAAAATTCGTCATGACCATTCCAGGTTTGTATGTAACTGTCGTTCCTTTTTCCACCTTGGTCTGGGGAATCGCCACCCATGTTTTTTCTTTTCCGTTGTCCACCAGAATATAAGTGTAACCCCCGCTGTCCATTGTTTCAACAATTTTACCAGTGGTATTAAGAGTCATTCCATTCGCATGGTTAGTCTGTGGTATGAGCAGGAGAGAAAAGAGAAATACGGTGAAAATAATCAGAGAAAGAAACGGCTTTGACTGCATTGTAATATGCTCCTCTAAAAAAAATTATAAATGAAATACAGGTGACTGTTAACTGGCGGCAAAAGACCTTTCACTATGGGATTTTCAGACAAAAACAGAACCTATAACCGACGACAATCAATGTTAGTCATTCTCGACGAGAAAAGCAATATGCTCAAGAAGGATACGGCTCCAGATTTCATACGCTGCTTTTGTGATATGGACACCATCAGCCTGGAAAATAGTTTCTTCACTTTCACAGAATTTTGTGTATATGTCAAGAAAGCAACAGCCTGTCTGCATCGTCAGTGCTTCCAGGTGTGTATTGATACTGGGAATGGTATTGGCGGGTAACTCCGGAATTTTCATGGGAAGAAGGCTGCTCAGCAGAACTTCGGCAGACGGAAAGTCCTGTCTCAATTGGACGATGGTTTTTTTCAGTGTATGGATGAATCTGTAATTATCAGTAAGGATATCGTTAGTGCCGATCATCACAACCACCACATCGGGGGGATGGCTTTGTTCATGAATACCGGATAACATGCCATAGAGATCGAGGGTAGTGAGTCCGGGAATACCGAAATTTTGGACGCTGTGCATATTCAGACGTGACTGCCAGTCAAATTCAGCTATCAGGGAGTCTCCAATGAATAAAATCTGTATCATTTTTTCAGTGGTGGTAGAGTGATTTCTATTAAATAAGGCAGTGATCGTCCCTCTTGACTTTGGAAAGGCCGGGGATGAGTGTCTGGGTGGAGACAACTCCCGTCCATTTTCGTATGGTCGAGAGAATAAAGTCCGTCAGAAGCTCCGCATCCGAGGAGAGCAGGTCCCTTACCAGGGTGATTTTGACAATGAGATCAATGGAACCGTGCACGGCGTGCACCTCCTTGACCTCATCCAGGGCAATGAGTTTGTCGAAGATGCGCTGTTCGTATCTGCCATCCACGTTTAAAAGGATAAAAACAGTCATTTCCGGACGCATTTCAGGATACTTCTGTTCCTTATGTCTGGCCATTTTCTTTCTGAATTCCTCCATGTCCTTGGGTATAAGTTTGTCAACACCAATACCGTATTTTCTTTTTTTTCCCATTTCCCACTGGTGCGTGGATATGTAGAGATAGAGATCGTCAACGGTTCTTCCAGGAAAAGAATGGACCAGGTTGCTTTCCTTTATGACAGTGGCAAGCGGTTTATAAATGGTGTGGTACCAGTCGAGAGCGGCATCCCTGTAGCTGATCGTTTCATTCCGTTCTTTTTCCAGGTATTTCCGGTGTTCTTCAATTTGTTTTTCAAGGTGGTCAAACACACCGAGTTCCGTCAGGTCAATGCGTTGGGGAAGGCCACCTTTATCTTTGAACTCTGTTTTCTCCCTGTACAATTTGTTTTCAAGACTGTTTTCCGATGGCAGCAGTTCGAGAATGCGTGAGTGGATTTCACTGTATCCCAGGCGTTTTGCAGCCTGGAAACGATGATGACCATCCAGGATGTAGTAGTCATCCTTGATCTGGTAGAGGGAGATCGGCGGCATGGCCTTGCCTGCTTTCATGGCTTTGAGAATGGCTTCGAGCCGTTCATCAATGTTTCCTTTCCTGGTTTTGAACTGATTGTCAAAATCATGATATCTGCCGACACTTCCAACTATCCTTTCCAGGGGGACCATGGAGGTTCCCCGCTGTATCGATTCGTAGGCTTTTTCTTTTTCCCGGCGACTGTTGAAACTGTGAAACCTGGAATCAGTATCCTGCTCCTTTTTCTTTTGTGTGTTGCTCTTTAGCGCCTGGAATGGATTAAATTTCGAGAATATAGTAGCCATAACAGTTAATTACCCGGGTTGTATTGACAATTGAAATTCTCTCGGAATCATCAGTAAAAAATTTATGGATATGGCCATGAAGAAAAAATGCCGGTTTATATTTCTCTATAAACGCATTGTAGTAAGTAAATCCCTTATGGCAAGGATCGTCCTCGTCATTGACATGTCGAGGTGGTGCATGAGTCAGAACAATGTCCGGCGCACCTTTCTGCCAGAGCGTGAATCGCATTCTGTTCACAAATCGTTTCATCTCTTTTTCCGTGTATTGATTGGCCCCACCGTTATACCATCTGGATCCGGAAAAACCTATAATTTTCAAGGTATTAAAAGTTACCAGTCTTCTGTCAATATTCCGGCACCCCGTTGGCGGAGAAGTCGTGTAACGGAGATCATGGTTGCCGAGGATATACATAAGGGGGACATTAAATGTAAATGTCAATGAGCTTAAATATTCCGGCGGCAGGTCTCCGCATGAAAGAATGAGATCAATTCTGTCCCTGACAGGATTGGTATCTCCTGTTTCGAGGAGGGATTCGACAACGGTATCTGAGACAATGAGGATTTTCAAAACACTATTATAGATCTATTTTATGAAAAATAGAGAAAGAATTCTATTTATCTGAGAATCTCGCTGCTGAAGGGTATTTTGCCGCAGTCGGATTTTCATTTCTTTCGTATACTCTGTGGGCATAAATACCCACAGGGCATAAATGGCCGAGTCATTTGATCCGGCAATGATGGTCCGTTATTTTTATCAGGCGGAAGAACACGGATGATCAGGATGTATTTTACAATATTCGAAAGGGATAAACACTCTTTTTCAGGAATACAGGGGGAAGGGAGGAGGAGAAGGGGCAGGGAAGTTTCACGTTGGAATCCGTCTGCATCACAGCTGATGCAGACGGATGCTTATCTGAATCAGCCAGCCTTACTTTCTCCGGCACCTGGTGCCGGCCAAAACGGTAACAAGACCCATACCGAAAAGGAGGAGTGATGCGGGTTCGGGAACGGTATTGGCCAGTTCACCCTGGAGAATGACGTTTCCTTCATAAAAGCCTGTAAAGTTACCGTCAATATCCATAGTCCAAGCGCCAAACCAGAATACCATCTGTCCCTCCCGGTCATCATACCAGGGGGAACTGTTGCCATAAAATGCAGGATCATCCATATCCAGGGTGAGGCTGAACGTGAATTCCGGATAACTGGTTTCATAGAAACCAAATCCGTGGTTGTAATCATAATCCCATTCAGCATCATCGGATGCCCACCAGTCCTGGAGATCTCCGTTGTTATTGGCCGGAGTGGGGCCCCATGAAGAGGGCCACGAATCAATATATGGATGCCAGTTCGGGTCTGTCGAAGAAGCTGAAACCCAGTCCTGAACCTTATATCTTTCGCCCCAGTTATTCCCACGACCACCATATCCCCAGAGTTGGAGGTCAACGATTTTATCTCCTCCGAGTGTCCAGCTTATAAAATCTCTGTTGCTTGACTGTTGGTAACTGGCGTATTGGTCAGTGTATTGCCATTGTTGGTTGTCCCAGGTTTTAAATAACCGGGCACCTGAATACAAGTCATTATCAACGGGACTCGATCCGGATGCACCGTTGTAAACAGTATAACTCACTATTTCTATGCCTGTGAGCGTGAATTCATATGTGGCCATTGATGCCGCATATACGGTTGTGGAAGCTGCAAGAGTTATGGCTGTCAAAACCAGTAAGAGTATGATACTGAATCTCTTTCTCATGGTGTAACCTCAAAAGCTTGTATGAAAGTTCATTGTGGGCTGTCTTTTCGCAGGTCAAAGCGTTTTATGGTGCTGTATGAAATTCACTGGCACTGATGAGCCGGGGATACATCTGATGAAGCAGACACATCTTCAACCTGACCGGGTTTCATAGGTAACCTCATGTTTATTGCACCCGGAGAGAACAAAACATCCAAAGGGTATCAATAACAGCAGATCCTGAAATATAGAGCCTTCAGGCCCATTTATTCCTTCACTCTTAAGCAGTTAACAATAAATGCTAACAAATTGCAAGAGCGTTTATATGCTGTAGCCTGGAAAATTCTTTCAGTCGGCTTTAAGGACAACAGTTCCAAATGATGGGACCTTGAAAGTGTCGGAAGTGATTGCTTGAGAGTCGTCGGGAAAATCATATGGTGGTGGGGCTGAACTGTCAATGAGAAGATGCCAGGAATCTTTTCCAAACGGTATTACGGGGAGAGTGAATCTCAAATTGTTTGTTCTATGGCCGTTCAGCATTATAAAAAAGGCGGTCGGCCTGCCGTCCGGCTCCTGTCCGGAGAGCATAAAGGCCAGACCATGGCAGTCGTGGCTCCAGTTCTGTTGCCCGGGAAGCAGGTATTGCCATGAAATCCGCGCTTGCTCCTGCTCATGAATACTCTGGTCTTCCGGACTGAAAAATTGTTCCTGTCTGAAAAGTGTGGAACTTTTTCTCAACTGGATGCATTTTTTTACAAATCGGTAAAAGTCCCTGTGGGTTTCGAGAAGGGACCAGTCCAGCCAGCTGGTTGCATTATCCTGGCACCAGCTGTTGTTATTGCCTTTCTGGGTTCGCGCAAATTCATCCCCTCCGGTCATCATCGGTACCCCCTGGGAGAGAAAGAGAAGAACGATAAAACTTTTCATGCGGCGAAAGCGCAGTTCAATGATATCCTGATTGTCGGTTTCTCCTTCACAACCGCTGTTCCAGCTGATGTTATGGTTCTCCCCGTCCCGGTTGTTCTCTCCGTTGGCGTGGTTATGTTTTTCATTGTAGCTGACAAGATCATACAGGGTGAAACCATCATGGCTGGTGATGAAATTGATGGAGCACAGGGGGCCTCTGCCGTCCTGTTGGTAAAGATCAGAGCTACCGGCGATCCGGGTTGCCAGGCGGGTGATGCTGTCCGGTGCTCCGGTCATGAAATACCGTATATCATCTCTGAACCTGCCGTTCCACTCCGCCCACCGTGAGTCGGTCGAAAAAGAGCCAACCTGGTAAAGTCCGGCCGCGTCCCAGGCTTCAGCAATGATTTTTGTATCCCGGAGAACCGGGTCTTCAGCGATGGCCTCGATAATCGGAGGATTGACCAGGACGTGTCCTTCCCTGTCCCTGCCCAGAATGGAGGCAAGATCAAAACGGAAACCGTCAACATGCATTTCAGTCACCCAGTATCTGAGAGATTCGCGGATAAGGTCACGGACTACCGGATGGTTGCAGTTCATGGTATTGCCACACCCGGAGAAGTTGAGATATTCATGTTCTTCGTCCAGCAGATAGAAGATCGGGTTGTCAATTCCTCTGAAACTGCTGGTTGTGCCGTTATATCCCCCTTCTCCTGTATGGTTGAAGACCATATCAAGGTATACCTCGATTCCTGCTTTGTGCAGAGCCCGCACCATTTCCTTGAACTCTGTCAGGGCTCCGGCGGGCTCCGAGCTGAAACTACTGTTGAGGGCAAAAAAGGAAACGGGGCTGTACCCCCAGAAGTTTTTCAGTTTTTCTCCTGTATCCGGGTTGACAAAAAAAATATCATTTTCATCAAATTCCGTGATCGGCATCAGTTCCACAGCGGTAATACCGAGATCCTTCAGATAGGGGATTTTTTCAACTATACCTTTGAATGATCCGGGAGATGAAACTCCGGAGTTACGGTTTCGTGTAAATCCCCGCACATGAAGCTCATAAATGATAGTTTCTGAAAGTGGAGTTCCCGGCGGTTTGTCATCAAGCCAGTCAAATTCGTGGTTAACACCTCTGCAGCATGGGATTTGCCCGTAACGGGATGGCTCTCCCCATTGTCGTGGAAGCAGGATTCGACTGCAGGGATCAATAAGGATCAGATTGTTGTCGTAGAACGTTCCGCTGTTTTTTTTATCACAGGGGCCATCCATTCTGAAACCATAATTAAACTCAGGAAGGTCTCCAAGAATAAGAATATGCCAGAGATCTCCGGTACGGTTTTTTTCAGGTTCCAGCACATATTCTTTTCTGACAGGAGTGGAATTTTTTTCTGAAAAATAATCAATGACCAGGGAAACAGCGGTGGCGTGACGTGAAAAAACAGCAAAATTTATCCCTTCCCTGAGGTGGGTCACTCCCTGTGGAAGAGGAAAACCTGTATCTGTTTTCAGGGTGGTGATTACACTGGACATTATGATAATGATTATTATAATTAGAATAATTAATAAAATTTCAGGGCCTGGGATAATTCTACATCAGGAACAGGAATAAGCAAACACCGGCACTGATTTTCAACAGAACAGTAACACAATGAAGGGAGGATGCATGGGAATATTTCATAAGGTAAAAGTCGGGGAAAAGATTATCAGTCCGATAGACTGGGAGATGAGTCCCAATCTGAGTTTTGGAACATACGAATCGTGGGGAGGAAGGGAAAGAGTCAGAAATAACAATGAACGGGTGTATTATTTCTTTGTTGATAACTGGGGTGAGGAACCGAAACTTTGCCTCATGGAGCGGGGCGTAAAGCATGCCCGGATTCTGGCTGATATAACTGTTCCGGTGGAAATTGTAAAAAACTGTGTTGAAAATCAGGGACGTTCAGCGATTTTTGAAAAAAGTTATGCCATAGATGAGCCGATTAAAAAGTGGCTGATTGAAAATGTTCTGGATGGAGGTGATTCGGATCTGGTTGTTCCCCGGATCGAGCCGGAGGAACGTGCGGAGAATATGGGTCCACCTCTGCCACATTTTAACGACAACCGATTTTCCGGGGAGAGCATCAAGCTACCGGCAGAACCGGCGATTATTAATGATGATGAAATTGAAGGTTGCATAAAAAGGTGGAATTTTTTTGATGCTAAGCTTAATCCGACCGGAAAATTTGAGAATGTCCTGGTGGATGGAGGTCAACCGGAAACAGTTATTGATCTGAAAACGTCACTGATGTGGCAGAGAGGAGGGTTGGATATCGCTTCCATCAGGACAATGCAGCTGAATATTGCCGAATTGAACCGGCAGGGCTTTGCCGGTTTTGATGACTGGCGGCAGCCTACCATGGAAGAGGCTCTGTCACTTATGGAACCCGAGAGGAACGAAAAAGGGATTTACCTGCATCCGGCTTTTTCCCGGGAGCAGCCCTTTATTTTTGTTGCGGCTAAACGTAAACCGGGGGGGTACTGGTTTGTGGATTATAAACAAGGGCGCGCTTTCTGGTCCTCCGGTACCATTCCCGGAGGTTTTGGCAGACTGGTGAGAACGTTTGCGCCAGAATAACCAGCGGCGTTCTAAAGACACCATAAAAATCCCTGTTCCGGAAGGTTCTATCCTGTCCGGACAGGGATTTTTTGTATTTCATCTGGGTCATGCACTACAGAAAATGAAAAAGATACTCTTTCAACATAAAAAATATTGTGCATGCAATAAGGAAACAGTTTTGATAAAAATGCTATTGTCTTAAAAAAGGAGTTTTTTTTTGCTATAGTTGAAGACATGTTTAAGAAACGAATAAGATATAGTGTACTGTTTACCTGGTTTCTTTTTTTATTGTTTTTCAACGGGTGGATAGTCATTCTGGCCCCTTTCGCCACTGCCAGAATTATTCGTGTCGGTCTGGAACCGTTGCCACCTCTTATAATTGATGAAGACTCGGGCTATACAGTTGATCTACTGAAAGAAATAGAAAAAATTTCTGATTTGCAATTCCATATTGTCATTATGCCCTATAATCGGGCGAAACGAATGCTCAGGCAGGGAAGAGTGGATCTTATTGGCCATATTCCCTATCATTCAGAAACTGAAGAATTTTACAGTTATGCACGGGAACTGGATTTTAAGATTGATGTGAAAACAGACATATATGTCGTTGATAAAACAATTTTACGTAATATCATGGAGCTGAAAATAGGGATTCCATGGGGAAATGAAGAATTTGCGGCAAAACTGCTACATATTCCAAAGCGTAATTTTTATCCGGGCAGTCTGGAAAGCCTTTTGCAGATGCTGGTTCGGGGAAGGATAGATGCCTTCTGGTTCGAACGGTCTGCAACCATATCAACATTACATAAACTGGGTATTAAAAATTTATACTATATGAAATTCCCGGAAAATCCGGCTCCGGCCGGTCTTGCGGTAAGAAAAAGTAGAAAGGGAATATTTTTGCAGGAGAAGTTGGATAATTTGCTGGAAAAAATACATGTCGATCGTTTTCTGTCCGGATACAGCCGATTCCTTGCCATGCCGGATACAGGTATTGTTCATTAGTGCCTTACTCCTGAATTCCTGTCATAAAAAACAAGAAAGGGGAAGGTGTTTTGAAATTAAATGGTTAGGTTTATTTCCATGGCACTTATACCCCCTTGTGGGGTGTTAGAAAGTGCCTGTCCATAAATGGTCTTTTAGCCCGATTACTCTGCGTTTTGTTTTTCTATGCTCCTCGGAATCTTCGCTCACCTGAACTCAAACAAAAAATCTCACTTCTGGACAGACAATAGAAAGATGGAAAAACGTCAAATTTTCAGTTTTCGATTCCTCGTTTTTTTCTGTTTTTTTCTACTTGTCACACCTTCCTGTTCATTGGCCAGGCAGGTTATACTCCCCCTGACCCTTGATTATAAACTTTTGTCTTCATTACTGGTAAAAAATGTATTTACTGGAAATGGTAATTCATTTACTGCAGAAGAAAACAGCTGTACGCGGGTAAAAATTACCGATCCCATTTATTCCGCAAGGGGAAAAAATCTTCGTCTTGAAATGCGGCTGGCTGTTGACTTTGGTTCGCCTGTGGGGGAAAAGTGTTTTCTGCCGCTGAGATGGGATGGTTATATTGTACTCCTGCAACAGCCCGTTTTTGACGGGGAAAATTTCAGTCTCTCATTTAGAACTGTTGATTCAAAGCTGTATTCTCTGGAGCGTAAGCCCGCCGCTCTTGCGGGATTAGCCTGGAAGTTTATTCAGTCCTCCATTTACCCCCGTCTGAAGAGGGTCAGGATAAGTCTTGCCCCTCCTGTGGCCAATCTGAAGAATTTTCTCCGTCCCCTTTTTCCCCACCTGTCGGCACAGGCAACGAACAGGATGCTTGACAGCCTTCGAGGGGGAGAGTGATGGTGCAGAAAGGAGGACTGTTTGCAGAGCTTCTTTCCGAGGTGGAAAGTGTATATGAACCTGCCGGGGAAAATCGCCCCCTGACTTCGGCCGAGATTGAGGATCTGGTCGGATTGTGGGAAACCTGGGATGCTTTCCTGGTGCAGCTGGTTACGGCAATTGCCGGATACAGTACCGCCGACAGTGAACATCAGGTTCTGATTGATGTTTTGCTTTCCGCCCGATATGAGTTCAGTGCCGCCCTTGCCGGTCAGCGTGTCAGCAGGGATTTTGTCAGAATCCAGTTCCTGAATGCCTGGAAGAGGCTTGCACCAATTTTCAGAAAACAACTCTATTCAGCAGGCGGAGAAAATGGTCTGGGATTTCTGGCGTTTTTCACTGCGGCGGATGCCCTGGAGGTTTTTGATAAGATGGGGCCGACCATCGGTATTGAAATCAGTCGCCAGGGTCTGCTTCGACTGGCCAGGATGCTTGACAGCAAAGTGGGAAAATTGCGTTATGTTCCTGATGTGGATTCGAGATTGAGAAATCTCCTGGAACTTCCACGGATACAGGAAAGGAACCAATCTTTACCTTTGCCGGAAGAGCCGGGAATTGACCTGGATGACATGAAAAAGGAGCCAATCTCCTTTTTCAGAAATATGTTTGTTGCGCCTGTCTGTGCAGAATCTTTGCCCGGATTTAAGGAAATTCTCAAATGGAAAGTTCCGAAAAAGAATATTGAAAGGTATGTCCTGCGGGTGAGAAAGGTTCTGGATGGAGCCATTGGGCAGCTTCTTGCCCGGGAGCAGATTTCAAAATCCCTGCATGGCGCATTCAGAGAGATGATAAATGCCATGGCCTGGCAGGAAAGCTGTCTGAGACAGTTTGTGGTGAAAAACAGAAAACTGACCTATCTTCTCTCCTACAACAGGTCTTCGGTGGGAATTATGCAGGTCAATGAACGGGTGTGGCGCGGGCTGTATGATCGTGGCAGACTTCGATGGGATATCCGCTATAATGCCCTCGCCGGTTGTGAGATCGCTGATCTTTATCTGCGCAAATATGTGCTTGCCGGGCAGAAGGAACCGGCCCTGGATAAAGATTTGATGGTTCGAACAGTGTATGCCATGTATAACGGCGGTCCCGGTCAATATAAGAAATTTCTTACCAGGGAGAAAAAGAAGAGACATTTTCGCAGTGACCTCCTTTTTGCCGAAAAACTGGGCTGGGTCCGGTCCGGGAAATGGCAGAACCTTTCCCGTTGTCTCCTTGGCGGATAATGGAAACAGATCATAGGCTCCTCGTCTGATTTTCACGGGTAACCAGATTGGAAATTATAAATTGTTGTGTTTTGAGGAAATGTATATTGACAAACTGTGATGTATATGTACAATTGAAAGAAATGTACATATACATATGGAGAATAGCATGGAACTGACGGAGAAGCAGCGGCGGTTTTTTTCTTATCTGACAGATCGGATAGCCGAAGATGGTCGTGTTCCGAGCCTGCGCGAGGCGGCCCGGGACCTCGGTGTGAGCCATACAGCAGTTGCCCAGTTGATGTTGCAGCTGGAGAGAAAGGGTGTGGTTGAGCGGGAAGGACGTTATGGCCGGACCGTTCGCCTGTTTCCCGACTCCCGTGGTACCACAAAAGGATTGGGACGTGAGTTGCCTGTTGTCGGTCGGATTTCCGCCGGACTGCCCATGTATGCCCAGCAGGAATGGGAAGGGACGGTGGTGGTTGATCCCACCATTTTCCGTGGAGAAAATCTGTTCTGCCTGCGGATCAGGGGAGAATCCATGCGGGACGCGGGCATTTTTGATGGGGATCTGGTCGTGTGTGAACCGAGGCAATATGCGGAAAACGGCGAGATTGTCGCGGTGCTGGTCAAGGGTGAGGAGGCTACCGTTAAGCGGTTTTTTCTCTATGTTGATCACATAGAGTTGCGACCTGAAAACAGTGAATATCCAGTCATGTGCTACCCTTTCAGTGAGGTTCTGGTGCAGGGGAAAGTGACAGGAGTTATCCGGGGAAAGAACAGCAGGTTTGATGGTGAAACGAAATAAACCGGCATGGCCGGATTTTAAGGCTCAGCCCCGACAGGCAAATGAAAATCCGACTGCAGCGGTACGACCTTCAGCAGTGGGATATACAGATAAACCAGCATGGCCGGATTTTAAGGCTCAGCCCCGACAGGCAAATGAAAATCCGACTGCAGCGAAACGGCCTCCCACGGTGAAATTCTCGGACAGGGAAGGAGAGGTGGATATCGGCACCTGTGGGTATTCATACAGGGAGTGGGTGGACAGCGGTTTTTATCCGGCCGGCACAAAGAGCAGTGAAATGCTGGCCCGGTACGGTCGTTTCTTTTCCGTGGTTGAACTGAACTATACCTGGTATCAGATGGCTCGGGAAGAGGCCATTGCACGTATGGTGGAAAAGGCGCCTGGCCATTTGCGTTTTGCCGCCAAACTGACCCGCACCATGACCCATGAACGTGTTGATGACTGGCAGCGGGAGTTGAAAGATTATATCCGGGGAATCTCGCCCCTGGGAAAACGGCTGCTCGCTGTTCTGATACAACTTCCACCTGATTTTGACAGAACAGTTGCCCATCGCAGCTACCTGGCGGCTCTGCTGGATGGCCTCTCTTCACTGCCGGTGGCGGTGGAGTTCCGCCATCCCTCTTGGGCCCGGGACAGTGTTTTTGCCGAACTGGAAAGGCGCCGGGTCAGCCTGGTCACCGTTGACTGCCCCCTGCTGCCGGATCTCTTTCCGCCTCTTGATGTGGTAACTCATCCGGGTCTTTTTTATATCCGTTTTCATGGGCGGAACAGGGTGGGATGGCGTTCTGCCAATATGCAGAAAAAATTTCACTATGACTATTCAACTGAAGAACTGCATCGATATGCGGATGATCGTATCAGACCAATGATGAGTAAGGCAGCACGGGGCCTGCTCTTCTTCAACAATCATGTGGGGGCTCACGCCCCCCGCAACGCCCAGAAGCTGGCCCGCATTCTCGCAGGGAAATAACCCGTATGAAAAACACGGGATAAGAGGAAGGATCTATGGGAGCAGGATTCGGGTTGCGTGAGAGGTCCGTTCTCCATCTGAACGTGGCCGATTTTGCGGTATCTGTTGAGCGGGTGGTGGATTGTACTCTGCGGGGACGGCCCCTTATCATAGCTCCCAGGGGAGTGCGAACGGTCGTTTATGATATGAGTGAGGAGGCATACAGAGACGGCGTGCGCAAAGGTATGGGGCTGCAGCATGCCATGAAAAGATGCAGACGGGCGATGTTGCTGCCTCCGCGTCCCCGGCTTTACAGAAAGGCAATGGTTGCCTTTTTCAAAGAAGTTCGCAGCTATTCGCCCCTGGTGGAGAGTGGTGGCATAGATGGTCATTTTTTTGTCGATGTGACGGGAACCCACCGACTCCATGGTCCACCCCCGGATGTGGGACTGCGTCTTCGCCGGTATGCCCGTAATCATCTCGGTATTAATCCCATCTGGTCTCTGGGATCCAGTAGACTGGTGGCGAAGGTGGCTTCCCGCCTGGTAAAACCGGTGGGGGAATATATTGTCGCTCCCGGTGAAGAAACCGATTTTCTGGCACCTCTGCCGGTGGATCTTCTGCCGGGTTTGACCGGGATGGAGTTACGGAAGATAAAGGAGTTGCAATTGATGACTGTCGGTTCCCTGGCCGGTCTGACCAGGGAGCAGCTTATGGTGGTCTTTACTGATCGTTTTGATCATCTTTATAATATCAGCAGGGGGATTGATACCACTGTGATCGGTATGAAGGCTGGTGGGGATGCTGTGAAGTGTGAGCACATTTTTGAAAATGATACCAATAACCGGCATGACGTGGAAAGGGCGATCAGTCATCTGGTTGACCGGGTCGGATACAGACTTCGCGCAAAACGGCAGGTGGCAGGACGTGTGGGTATTCGGCTGCGGTACTCCGATGGTCGTCAGTTGCTGCGTAGTGCCTCCTTGCGCCGGGGAAGCAACAGTGATTTTGTTTTGCACAGACAGGCGCTTGTTGCCCTGCAACGGGTTTGGCTCAGGCGGACGCGGATCAGGAGTTGTCTGCTGATCTGTGATCGATTGCAGAAACAGTCTCCCCAGCTGTCACTTTTCCCTGAGGTTGAAAATTGCTGCAGGCGGGAACTGCTTGATGCCATGGATGCGATTCGCAGCCGTTTCGGTGAAGACGTGGTGCGAAGGGGCGGGGTGAAGAGGGTTTGTAACCCGTCGGGATCGTAATGTTTCTTCTTGGTGTCCGTTCCAGTTATTCTCTCCTGCGGGGAACAACTTCTCCCACGCGTCTCTGCCGTCTGGTGAAAAAACTCGGTTATTCGGGAATCGGGCTGGCCGACCGTGATAACCTGTACGGCTTATGGAATTTTTTGAGAGGGTGCAGGATCGAGGGGCTTTGTCCGGTAATCGGTGCGCAGGTAACGGAACCCGGTTCTTCGGATTTCGTTACCTGCCTGGTTAAAAATAACCGGGGTATCGTTCCCTCTGCGCTCTTTTAACCGATCGTCATTGCGGCAGGAATTTCAGTTTTTCCAGGGATCTGCCGGTTTGGTGCGATGGGTTGATTGTTCTCTGCCGGACGCCTGAACTGTTGAGGGAATTACACTCCAGGGGAATGGATGTTGCCGCTGATCTGGGGGATCAGTCAGTGCGAGGGGCGGATTTTGCGGCAACAGGCAAGAGAACTCGGTGTTGCTGCTGTGGCAACGGCTGATTGTGATGCTGCCGGCAGAGATGATTTTCACCTTGCCTGCCTGTTGCGGGCTGTGCGTAAGGGGCAACTATTGGAGAAGTTCGGGACAGTTTGAGAGGGGTGGAACAGGAAGGGATTGTTTTTCCCCTGGAGTTCTCTGAAAAATTCGCCATCTGGCCTGAGGTGATCAAGGCAACGGCTGAACTGGCGGCACGCTGTCGGTTTACTGGTCCGAATTTCGGTATTGTCATGCCTCCATGGCGCAACGGCCGGGATAATTCTCCCGCCGGAGCTCTCAGGCTGGAGGCATATCGGGGGCCAGGCGCAGGTATGGGGATGATCTCGGGGAACCGGTTATAGAGAGGCTTGAACATGAACTGCGGATTATTGAACAAATGGGGTTTTCCTCCTATTTTCTTGTTGTACGGGATATTGTTCATCCCGAAGGAGAGGATGGCAGACGAAAAAAACGCAGGATCTGCGGCCGTGGATCCGGGGCGGCTTCCCTGGTCGCCTACTGCCTGGAGATTACCAATGTCTGTCCCTTGAAATATAACCTCTACTTTGAGCGGTTTCTTAATCCTGAAAGGATTGATCCACCCGACATTGATATCGATTTCGCCTGGGACGAGCGGGATGAGGTACTGGATGAAGTTCTGCAGAAGTTCCAGGGACATGCAGCCATGGTGTGTAATCATGTTTTTTTTAAACCGAGAATGGCAATTCGGGAGACAGCCAAAGCTTTTGGACTTCCCGATCATGAAATTTCGGAGGTCACCGGGCGCCTGCCCTGGGTCAGCAGGAATGAAGGAGAGGGGCTGGAGACGTGTTTGCGTGCGCTTCCCTCTTTTCGTGGAAAGGAGTTTCTCCCCCCTGGCCGGAGATTTTAGAGCTGGCGGAAAAACTGGTGGGTCTGCCTCGATATCTGTCAGTTCACCCCGGAGGTGTGGTGATAACTCCGGAGCCGATCAACAGGTATGTTCCCGTGGAATATGCAGCCAAAGGAGTGCCTGTCATTCAATGGGAGAAGGATGGTGCTGAAGAGGCGGGACTGGTCAAGATAGATATTCTGGGCAACAGAAACCTCGGTGTGATTCGTGATTGTGTGGAGGCGATCAATGAAAACGATCAGATAGTGCGGGAGGAATACTGGCAGCCCGAGGATGATGAGACTACCAGGCAGGCGGTTGCCCGGGGAGAAACCATGGGTTGTTTTTATATCGAAAGCCCTGCCATGCGTCTACTCCAGAAAAAAGCAGGTCGGGGGATTTCGAACAGCTGGTGATCCAGTCCTCCATTATCCGTCCGGCAGCCAATGAATTTGTGCGGGAATATGTGCGGCGCCTCCATGGCGGTGACTGGCAGCCACTTTGCTTTCGGCTTGGAGACGTACTTGATGAAACCTATGGGCTGATGGTTTATCAGGAGGATGTTTCCAGGGTGGCGGTAGCCATGGCAGGTTTCAGCCATGGTGAAGCTGATGGATTGCGGAAAATCATGTCAAAAAAGGACAGGGAACACCGGTTGAAACATTACCGGAGTCGTTTTTTTGCGGGTTGTGCGGAAAACCATGTCGCATTGGAGGATACGGAAGAAATGTGGCGGATGATGATGAGCTTTGACGGGTATTCATTTTGTAAACCTCATTCCGCCTCCTATGCCAGAGTCTCTTTTCAGGCTGCCTGGCTTAAATGTCATTTTCCTGCGGAATTCATGGCGGCGGTGATTTCCAACCGGGGTGGTTATTACTCTGTCTTTGCCTATGTTTCAGAGGCAAAACGATTGGGCCTGAAAATTCTCCATCCAGACGTTCGGTACAGCGAAATTGTCTGGACGGGGAAAAATAACTGGATCCGGGTGGGATTGCAGGGGCTGCATGGATTGTCCATCGGGTGTATGGAACGGATTATCATGGAGAGAAAAAAAAGTGATTTTGCCAGTATTTCTGATTTTTTCTGCCGCATCAACCCTGCCGACAATGAGGTCAGTGTACTGGTGCACGGAGGGGCCCTGGACGGACTGGCGGGGGATTTAAATCGTTCGGAACTGCTCTGGCAGTGGGCGGGATATAAGGCCGCAAGACAAAATAATCCCCGCTCTCTGTTGTTTCCGATCAGTTTGCCACCTCCACCTTCTCTTCCTGCACCCGATGAGCAGACCCGTTTGCGGCGGGAATTTTCGGCACTCGGATTTCTCTGTGATATTCATCCTCTGGAGTGTATTGTCAGGCCGGAGAAAAACCTTGTCAAAGGGTGTGACCTTGGCAATTACAGAGGACAGCAGGTAAATATTGCGGCATGGCTGTTGACTGGAAAACTTGTATCGACTAAAAGTGGCGAGGTGATGGAATTTTTGACCTTTGAAGATGAAACGGCTGTCTTTGAGACGACTTTTTTCCCACAGGTTTATCATCGTTATGCGTCTGTTTTACCTGGTGGAAGGCCGTATGTCCTGTCCGGACTGGTGGAGGAGGATTATGGAGCGTTGACCTTAACTGTGGAAAGGATGAAACCATTATTTTGAACCACCCTTGAGACGGTGTTTTTGACAGAGTGGCAGGGGGCTGCAATGTTTGGCTGTTTTTTATAATGAATGGGATATGTTTGTTTTATTAATATATTACCTAAATCCTGCACTTCGGGAATAAAGAAAAAATATTTATACTGTATAAACATATAGTTATCGTATCGCAGTAGGGGCTATACTACTCACTATCAGAGTGAGATTGTTTTTTCTTTATTCCCTTGCCCTGGGGGATTGGCAATTTTATCGAATCTGCTTCGTTATCAAGTGCTTGAAGTATGTTAATACGTCTGCGCCCTTGATGCCTCGCATCTCCGAAAACTTGCCAATTGCAGGATTTAGGTATTACCTGAAACAAAACCGTAAAACCGCCACGGATTCGGGAATACGTTAATATGAGATAAAATAAAAATATCATGGGTGAAGAACTGTTTTCTCAATTGTATCGGCAAAAAATATCCTGACAGCAGGGAGTGATTTTGGTTTTCAAAACCTGCAAAGTATCGTATAAGGATAAGATGTACTTTCCTCTCACAATATATCGGGTTGAATGGATAAGAAAAAACGTATTCTTATAATAGATGATGAGCCTACGGCTCTTGAGGTCCTCACCAAGATTCTCCAGTACGAGGGGTATGATGTGGTTACCGCCGCAAATGGTGCTGAAGGTGTGGACCTGTTTCGCAAAACACCCTGTGACCTTGTTATTACAGATATGGTTATGCCGGTAAAAGACGGCCTGCAGACCATACTTGACCTCCGGGAAGACGTTCCTGATCTTCCTGTTATCGCCATCTCCGGTGGCGGTGCTATTTCCAAAGAGCGATATCTTGCCGTGGCTGGTTATCTTGAGCGCGTCGCTACCATCGCAAAACCTTTTTCCGTAGAATCAATAATTAAAACAGTAGCAGATCTTCTTGCCCCTGAAGGTAAGGATGTGTAGAATTCAGGCCCCATGTAATTCTGAAAATACACAACATCGGTACAGAATTGACCGTAACTGCTGTTTTGTGTACAATTGTGCCATTGGTCTGGTGTGAATTCGGTTAAATAAACAGTGTCCTGGCAGGGGGCTTTTTAACAGGGGTGATTTATGGTTTCGGACGTGGAAGTGAGTATGACCCTCAACTATGTCATTGACTCCAGCAGTTTTAAATTCAGGGAAAGGCCGGCCATCGGTATGGCCATGGAAAAACCCCTGACTTATGGGGAGTTCCATAGGCGAATAATCGCCCTTGCAAAACGAATGCAGGATGAGGGGATCAAAAAAGGGGATCGCATAGCCATTCTCAGTGAAAATTCCCATAACTGGGGAATTGCCTACCTGGCCATTGTTCGAATAGGTGCGGTGGCTGTTCCGATTCTTCCCGATCTGCCTGAGAGTGATGTTCATCATATTCTCAAGGAAATGCAGATCAAGGTTCTTTTTACAACCCAGAAACAGATAGAAAAAGTATATGAGCTGAGTGAAGAACTGAAAGGACCAATTATTACTCTGGATGACTATGAAGCGGTCATCGGTGTTATTTCGGTGACTCCCTTTTCAGTGTATTTGGAGGAGGCTCTGACTGCTCTCAGGGAAAATCTTGAAGATCCAGTTTTTCCTGTCGTTGAAGAAGATGATATCGCGGCTATTCTCTATACCTCCGGTACGTCAGGTTACTCAAAAGCGGTTATGCTGAGCCATAAGAACCTGACCTCAAACGCCTATGCGGCATCGAGCCTGATGGAGATTAAACCCGGTTCGACCTGGCTGTCCATCCTCCCCATGTCCCATACCTATGAATTTACCTGCGGGTTTATCCTGCCTCTGCTTTTTGGTTGCCGTATAGCCTATGCGGGAAAGTCTCCAACTCCTGCCATTCTTCAGAAACTGTGCAGTTATGAGAGACCTTTTGTGATTTTTGCCGTTCCGTTGGTTCTGGAAAAGATCTATAAAAAACGGGTTCTGCCACAGATTGAAAGGAGCAGGCTGCTCAGTCTTATATGCAAAGTTGGTGTCGGGAGAAAATTTATTTATCGGAAAATAGGAAAAAAACTGCTGACTTTTTTCGGCGGAAACCTGGGGCTTATGGGTATTGGCGGTGCCGCGTTGAATCCTGATGTGGAACGTTTTCTGTATGAAGCGGAATTTCCCTATCTGATCGGTTACGGCATGACGGAATCATCACCCCTGATTGCCGGTGGTCCCAAAAATGATAAAACCATTGTCATTGGTTCCACCGGAAAACCGCTGCCCGGCGTTGAAGTGAAAATTGCGGAACCAGACAGTGAGACCGGAATTGGAGAAATCTGTGTCTGCGGGCCAAATGTCATGAAAGGTTATTACAATGATGAAGAATCAACCAGGAAAGCCCTCGGGCGTGATGGCTGGCTGGCTACCGGGGATCTTGGATACCTGGATGATCTTGGAAATCTGCATGTCTGTGGCAGATCAAAAAATGTCATCATAATGGCCAATGGAGAAAACATCTATCCGGAGGCTATCGAGCACAAGATAAACGCGTGTCACTGGGTTGTGGAAAGCCTTGTGATAGAAAACAGCGGCAGGCTGGAGGCCTGGATCTACCCAGATTATGAGTTTGTTGATGATCAGACAGCCGGTCGGTCGAGGGCTGAACGACGGGCTTATATAGAAGAACTCCTGGAAACAATGCGCAGTGAAATTAACGAGGAACTGTCAAAAACATCCAGGATTGCAAAGGTTTTTGAGAGAAGAGAGCCGTTTATCAAAACGGCAACCCATAAAATCAAACGATATCTCTATGACGGTCATGCGATTCTGGGTTGATATTTGAATCTTTGATGGCAGGATTGATTCTTTAGCCTGCATTTCTCATGAATATTGTATCAATTTTGAGAATAACTGTAGAATAAAAATAATTAGCCAATTATCAGTAATTGAACGAATTTTTAATTTTTCAAGGCACCTTTAAAAGGAGGCTTGTGATGAAAGACACCTTAAAGCCGGGAATCCGCTATGAGCATACGTTTACAGTGCCGGAATCCAAAACAGTTGCTTCTCTCTATCCCGAGGCTTCCGAATTTCTTGAGATGCCGGAGGTGTTTGCAACCGGATTCCTGGTTGGACTCCTGGAATGGACATGTATTAAGGCGATTAATCCCCATCTGGACTGGCCGCGGGAACAGTCTGTTGGTATCCGGGTGGATATCAGCCATGAGGCTGCAACTCCACCGGGTTTTACAGTGACCGCAACGGTTGAACTGATTAAAGTGGAGGGAAAAAAACTCACCTTCACTGTTGAGGCGCATGACGGAGTGGATCGTATTACCAGAGGTCGGCACGAACGATTCGTGATCAACAAGAAAAAATTTGATGCCGGAATTGCCGGGAAAAAGAATACCTGATTATGCATAAAGCTCAGCCTGAGACAATTGCCATATCTGCAGGTTGGCTGAGTTTCAGGGGAGCCGGAAAGGAAGAAGGTACGGTAAGGTTTTTTTATTATTTCTTTTTTTTCTTTCGAATCGGTTTACGAAAAGTTTTTTTCCTGACAGGCTTGGAACGCTCCTTGATAAACCATCGTGACCGTACACATGGTGGCAGCATTTCATAGGGTTGTCCTATTCTGTGGAGTTTTCTCCAGGTTCCGTCCGGTGCCAGAAAAGCACTTTTTCTGCCGTTGATAATGACTCTTGGAGTGACGATGTCGGGAAAGGCGATGATTTTTCCGCTGTGGATGTTTTTCAAAAAATGGGGAAAAAATTCACAGGAATGTTCAAGCACCAGGGGGAAGGGATCATATTTTTCTTCCAATTCCCGGGAATAGCGGGTAGTTCCCTGGGGATCTTCAAAAGAGCATGATTCCAGGTCTTCTGAAATTACCGGTGTTCTTGTCTGGAATCCGAAGGTTTCTGAAATCCAGAGAGCAAGAGGACCGCTCTGTTCAGTCGCTTTCCTGACAATTTTGTAGGGGTTAGGGGTTGTGATATCTTCTCTGTGCAGATGAAATTCCAGGTGGTCCCTGTATTTACTTTCGGTGAGAAGAATTTCCACGATTCTCATGGCGTCCCTACCCGGTTCCGTAGACTGTTCAAAGGTGTGAACTGAGATTGATTTCTGTCTTCGGAGAAATGGAATCGCACCGGCGACGGCAAGGATACCTGTACCGGAGCCGAATTCACAGCCTGTCACCCGGTTGTGTGTGGCGGTTGAAACAGGCAAGTTCTGAATCTGGTGGACAAGGGCTGCTGTAGCCTTGGTATCAAGAATACAGTCAAGGGCCCCAAGGTGATTTGAATACCTCCGTAACAGTTTTCCAAACGTATTGTTCT
The DNA here is from genome assembly GCF_019703855.1 of Desulfomarina profundi. Lineage (GTDB taxonomy): Bacteria > Desulfobacterota > Desulfobulbia > Desulfobulbales > Desulfocapsaceae > Desulfomarina > Desulfomarina profundi. Next base: position 307,898 of record NZ_AP024086.1, read on the forward strand.
GTCGCATCTGTACCCGCAAGGCATCAACCGGGTCTTTTCCGCGTTGTTCCTTTCGGTCGGCTTTTGCATGGAGTTCCCTGTTTTGTCGCAGTACTGTCTTGAACTCATTCCCGCTTAACCTGAAAATGTTCCTTATATACAGCCCAATGAACTCAGCCACTGCTGATGCTTGCCTGTGAAAGGACAGAGAATTCGTTTCCAGTTCTACAAGATTGTCGTACGATTGGGCCAGTAACGATTCCAGGGAGGGTTTTGTTGTCATGGTGTTAGAGTTTGATTGTTGAAAAATCACTGAAAATCCGAATTGACGGAAATTTTTAATGTGAAAATACTCATAATCCTTTATCAGCGCAAAGTATAATCATTTCTTTCACTCAAGATATAAAAGTTATATTATGGTGTTCTGGATGATATGAATACCTGATTACCCATGAAACTCAGGTATATTTCCGGTCTTGGAATTGTCAGACTGAGTTTCGATATAATTAGAACTGAATATGATTGAAAAGATATAGAAAGAACTGAGGAAATTGATTTGACAAACAAAAACGGAAGTGAAGAAAGTGCAATACGAAATATAACTGAACATAAAAAAGGCGGTATGGGGCAGTTGCCTGCAACGGCAATATGCGGTAACGATATAACCTCCTCCTGCCTCTATGTCTCAGCTCTTGCTGTCATTTACTCGGGAAAATGGGCACCTCTCGTACTGCTGATGGTGGCCGGTGTTCTTTACCTGTACCGGGGGATTTACGCGGAGGTGGTGGGAGCGTTGCCGCTGAACGGCGGTGCCTACAATGCCCTGTTGAATACCACAAGCAAGTTTCGCGCATCGATTGCCGCCTGTCTGACTATACTTTCCTATATGGCAACAGCCGTTATCTCGGCAAGTGAAGCCATGCATTACCTGCATACGATTTTTGAGGTCATTCCCGTTGAGCTGACAACCATAGGTCTCCTGGCCTTTTTCATGGTGCTTTCCATTATCGGTATCACAGAGTCAGCAGTGGTTGCCATCGGGATTTTTCTCTTTCATATGATATCTCTGGTTATTCTTCTGGGAGCTGGTGGCTTTTATCTCCTGCAGAATGGTATTGATATATTGCAGTTGAATCTTTCGACTCCAACCCAGGGTGGGCTTGGCATGGCAATTTTGTTTGGTTTTTCCGCTTCACTCCTTGGTATTTCTGGTTTTGAAAGTTCCTCGAATTTTGTTGAAGAACAGGCAGAAGGAGTTTTTCCAAAAACACTGAGAAACATGTGGATCGCAGTTTCCTTCTTTAATCCGGTCATTGCGCTGCTGGTCCTTGCCCTGATTCCCATGGGACAGGTTCCGGAGCATCAGAATGCCCTCCTGACTTACCTGGGGCATATTTCCGGGGGAAACTGGCTTGGTATCCTTATTTCCCTGGATGCTGCCCTGGTGCTTTCAGGTGCAGTATTGACGAGTTTTGTCGGTGTAAATGGTCTTATCCACAGGATGACCCTGGATCGTTGTTTACCCCAGTTTTTTCTGAAAAAAAGCCGTCGGAATACAACGCATCGTATCATTATCGCTTTTTTTGTTCTCTGTGTTTCCGTACTTGTTATAACGAAAGGTGATCTCAAGGCTCTGGCAGGAGTGTATACTATTTCCTTTCTCTCAGTGATGGCCCTTTTTGGTATTGGCAATATTCTTTTGAAAACAAAGCGGGCCAGTCTGCCCCGTCCTACTGTTGCTCCCCTGTTTTCCGTGCTGCTGGCTGTGGCTGCGGTGATCGTCGGTCTCATCGGCAATGCCATGATGAATTTTCATTACCTGCTGATGTTTCTCGAATATTTTGTGCCCGCCGTAATCCTGGTTTCCATCATGCTTGGCAGGATCGCCATTCTGCGGGCCTACCTGTTTCTGGTTCGTTCCATGTTCATGTTTTTTATAAAAAGGATGACGAACATATCCCAGTCCATTCGCTCCCGTATTGAGGCCATAAATTCCCAGCAGATTGTCTTCTTTACCAGGGGAGATAATCTGGCCAATCTCAACCAGGCCATGCTCTATGTGCAGAGGAATGAACATACCAACCGGATTAAGGTTGTTACCGTAGTGAAGAGTGAGGATGAAATTTCCCCCGGTCTGCAAAAGGATATAGAGTTTCTTGATGAAGCCTATCCGGATATAGATATCGAATTCGTGCCACTGCTGGGAACATTTGGGCCGGATCTGATTAAAAAACTGTCGAAGGAGTGGAATATCCCGGCCAATCTTATGTTTATAGGTTCTCCGGGAACACATTTTATTTATGGGTTAGCGGATCTTGGCGGGGTGCGTCTTATTATCTGATATCCGAATCCTTCAATTGGTAATATCGGTTGTGGGATTTTTGGCCCGCATGAGAAATGCTGGTGAGATAAAATCATTTAAAATCAGTGGTATGGAAATTATAAAAAAGAGAAAAACAATATGTCCCCTGGATTGTCCTGACAGTTGCGGAATCGTTGCAACAGTAGAGAACGGCAGGGTTACCGGCCTCGCAGGAGACAGGGAACATCCGGTGACCAACGGTTTCATCTGTCGGAAGATGCGGAAATACCCGGAGCGACTCTATGGCGATTCAAGAGTTCTCTTTCCCCAGGTTCGTGAGGGGGAAAAGGGGAAAGGACGTTTTTGTCGTATCAGCTGGGATGAAGCTTTTGATCTTCTCGTGGAAAAGCTGGATGAAATAAAAAGGAAGTCTGGTGCCGAGGCAATTCTGCCCTATTCCTATGCCGGAAATATGGGAGCGGTCAACCGTTTTGCCGGTTATCCTTTTTTTCATAAACTGGGTACATCCAGGTTGGACCAGACTATCTGTTCCGCTGCCGCCGGGGCCGGCTGGAAGAAGCAGTGCGGGAATATGCCGGGATCACCGCTTGAGAAGGCGATGGATGCGGACCTTATTGTCTGCTGGGGAATCAATTGCAGGGTGACCAATATCCATTTCTGGCAATATGTGGTGGAAGCCAGGAAAAAAGGTGGCATGCTGCTAGTGATTGATCCTTATCGCAACAGTACAGGGAAAAGTGCGGATATTCATGTGTCCCTTGAGCCCGGGGGGGATGTGGCTCTGTCTTTGGGAATAATTAAAGCTCTTTTGGAGGTGAACAGGCAGGACAGCAGTTTTATTGAAAACAGCACCACAGGTTTTGAACATCTCGCCATTTATTTGCGGGAAACTGACTGGCGTGAATTTACAGATCAGAGTGGGGTGACCAGGGAAAAGATCACTGATCTGGCCCTTCTTTTTGCGGATCACCCGAAAATGTTTCTCCGGATTGGCATTGGTCTTTCCCGCAACAGCAGGGGCGGGATGGCCCTGCGTGCGATTACTTCTCTGGCTGCTGTTCTCGGTCTTTTCGGTGAGGGAACAGGCAGGGGGGTTCTGTACAGCAGCGGGGCTTTCAATGGGAGAAAGGCGGAACTGACCCGACCAGATCTTGCGGAGAAAATAACCAGAAAGATAAATATGATTCAGCTGGGTCGCGCCCTTACCACTCTTGATCCGCCGATCAGAGGCCTGTTTGTGTATAACAGTAATCCTTTAAGTGTGGCTCCGGACAGTGCAATGGTAAGAAAGGGACTGTTGCGCAATGATCTGTTTACAGTAGTTCATGAGCAGGTCATGACCCCAACAGCCCGCTATGCTGATCTCCTGCTGCCAGCCACCACATTTCTGGAAAACAGGGATGTATATACCGCCTATGGGCATTTTTATATGGGAGTTGTGGAGCCGGTCATTCCGCCCCTGGGTGAGGCCATGTCCAATTTTGATTTTTTTCAGATCCTGGCCCGGAAAATGGGGTATGACGATCCGGTTTTTTCACAGAGTTGTGATGAGAGAATAAGGAGTTTTCTGACTGGTATGAGCGGATTGCCTGAAGAGGTTACACCAGATCAGGTGATGGCGGGTGGATATGTCCACTCCACCTGGTCCAGGAAAGAGGAGTCACTTCTGACAGGATTGGATTTGAAGTTTCAGTTCAGTTCGCCTTTTTCCCCACTGGAACCCGAAATTCCCTGCCTCCAACCTGGAAAAGAATTTGATGATGTTGATCTCCAGGGACGGTTTCCATTTAAACTCATTACACCACCCCATGCGGATTTATTGAATTCCACATTTGGAGAGAGTTTTCAGGATTGTTCCGGGGAGGTGCTGATTCATCCGGAGGATGCAGAAGAGGCGAATATTGCGCATGGTGATCTTGTAACACTGGAGAACTTTCGCGGTAGAACGAGGCGAGTCGCCCATCTGACCGGGGATACACGCCGAGGACTGCTGGTTGCTGAAGGGATTTTCTGGCAGGGCAGAGAAGATGAGGGTGGAATAAATGATCTTACCTCCCAGAATCTTACCGATATGGGTGGTGGCGCTCTGTTTCATGAATCGCGGGTGCGACTTTTGAAATCCTGATTTTTCATGAAACTCAGCCAGCTCGGCTTTCTCGTCAGTTCAGACGAGTGCTCACGGATTCAGGATTATTATCGAATTTATGAAAGCAGCATGTTATTGGCGAAACTGATAATCGGTAAAATGACCCTTGAGAGAAGGCCGCTGAAGGCAAGAAGAAGTATGATAATAAAGCCGTAGCGCTCAACCTGCATATAGGATCGGGCCAGGTCATCCGGCAGCAGGCCGGTCAGGATACGGCTGCCATCCAGGGGAGGGATGGGAAGGAAATTGAAAATACAGAGCACAAGATTAATCCAGACCGAAGCGATCAGCATTCTGCTCAAGGGGATGAGGATTGCTTCGGCAAGTGGAGAATAGGGTAACATTGTCGCCAGGGCCCATATCATTTTGATAATAAAAGCACTGAGAACTGCAAGTACCAGGTTAGTGACAGGCCCTGCCAGAGCGACCCAGAGCATGTCTCTCTTCGGGTTTTTAAAATAAATGGGATTAACAGGTACCGGTTTGGCCCAGCCGAATTTAATAAAAAAGAAGGCAATTGTGCCGATGGGATCCAGATGACTGAGCGGATTGAGTGTCAGCCTTCCCGCATCTTTTGCGGTCGGATCCCCAAAGCGCCAGGCAACATAGCCATGGGCAAATTCATGGAAGGTAAGGGCAAAGAGCAGGGGTGGGGCAAGGATAATGAATTCTATGATGGAATTTTGCATGGAAACAGGATGTTATGGTTTCAGATTTGACCTTCAAAATAGACTGAGCGAGAGAATAAGCATTGTTGGCCCAAGATCAAAGGGGAAAATGTTTTCTCAAAAGAACAAGTTCATCATCCCGGCTCTCTGCCAGACCATCCATCCTGAAATCCCGCATTGTTGCCAGGATGGTTTTAAACCGTGGACCTGGCTTGTAACCCAGGTTGACCAGGTCCTTTCCAGTCAGTTCCGGTTCCATGTTCCGCAGGGTTGTTACGTAGAGGGATACTGCTTTTTTCACATGATTTTTTCTTGCCAGGGCCATGATATAGAGAAGACCTTCAATGTGCAGATCTTCGAGGAGAGAGGCGATCTGACTGTTTTTGTATGTCGAACTGCGGGCTAGTTGATTGATGGCCCTGTCAGCCATGGCTTTTTCCTGAAGAAGGAATTCAGTAGTTTTCGGACTTTCCTTAAAACGTGTGCAGCAGGCCTTTAGCTCCCTCTGTCCGGATCTACCGAAGATGGCGAGGAGGTAAACTATCCAGTTTCTGCATTTTTCTTCCAGATAGAGGAGATGATACCAGGAGATAGCGTTGTGGGCCTGAGTGAGGATATGTCTGAACCGCCGATCGATTTTCAGGTGGGGACGCAGGTCCGGCCAGAGATATGGAAAAAGGTTGAACTGTGCCAGTCGTTCAATGGCCGGGAGCGGGTTTTCTTCGGAGAGAATGATCTTGACCTCATTGAAATAGCGGGGATCGTGGTGTTTGCCGAACAGTTCCATATTGACCGCATTTACGATAAGCCGTTTCGTATGGGGTGATAGAAGAAAATCCATTCGCTTTTCAAACCGGATTGCCCTGAATATTCTGCTGGGATCTTCCACGAAGCTTAAGTTGTGCAGTACCTTGATGGTACGCTGCTTGAGATCGTTCTGACAGTTGAAGAAGTCGATCAGCATACCGAAATGGATTGGATTGAGCTGGATGGCCATGGCGTTAATGGTGAAATCTCGGCGATAGAGATCAAGTTTGATTGAAGAGAGTTCCACGGTTGGCATGGCGGCCGGATATTCATAATATTCCAGTCTTGCCGTGGCGATGTCGATCTTAAAACCGTCCGGAAGAATCACTGTAGCCGTTTTGAAACGTTTATGGGTCCTGTGCCTCCCCTGAAGATGGTTGGCGAGTGTTTTTGCAAAACGAATCCCGTCCCCTTCAATAACAATATCCAGATCAAGATTCTGCTTTTTCAGGAGCAGGTCACGAACGAAACCGCCCACAGCAAAAGCATTATAGTTCATTTGTTCGGCCACATTACCTATTGTCTGGAGAAGCTGTATCATGTTTCGCTCAAGGCAGTCGACAATGAGGCTGTTGACATTCCGCTTTTTCTCAAGAGACGGATGTTCCGATTCATGGAGGAGGTTTTTCGGTAGATGGGCCGGGTCGTTGACCAGCCTGTTCAGCAGGTCGGTACGAGTGATAACTCCTATGATCAAATCGTTTTCAACTATGGGTATCAGTCGCTGGTGATGTTCGATAATAAGTTCCTGGATATCGGCCAGTGTTGCGTTGAATGGCAGGGTTATAACCTCGGTGGTCATGTAATCTGAAACCGGCCGGTGAGCAAGGTGATGGTGAGCTGCTTTTTCAATGACCTGACGGGTGATGATACCCGCAAGTGTTGAAAGTGGTTTCGGCAAGTGCTGATCTTCATCACATACCGGCATGGAGTTGATATTGTACCGGGTGAGAATTTCTTTCACCTGGCTGATGGGGGTTTCCGGTGACACTGAAATGGCCGGTTGTGACATCATCTCCCTGGCAATGGGTTGGGGAAGAATATGCCTGTGCAGGGAAAGGATCAGCTTCTCCTGGGCTTGGATCAGGGTGATATCGTTCAATGTGGCAGATGCTGCCGTCGGGTGCCCTCCTCCTCCCATGTCCCGGGCAATGATCCCCACGTTTACATCGGCCGAACGGCTGCGGGCGATAAGATAAATCCTGCCGCCCATGGAAATGAGGGCAAAAAGTACATCGATATTTTCCATTGTCATGAATCTGCGGACTATGGGGGCAAATTCGTCAACATATTCAGGAAGAGAGTGGGTGGCGATAACTATTGGAATATCCTGGATGGTATATTTTCTGGCATTTTTCTGGAGTTGCTGAAGGATATCGATATGGCTGCTTTTCAGCTCATGGGTGATAAATTGGGAAACCTGGTCCAGTTCCGCTCCTTTTTTAACGAGGTAAGCCGCGGCCATCAGGTCTGCGGGGGTTGTTGTAAGATGTGTAAGAGAACCGGTGTCTTCGTATATCCCAATAGCGAAGAGTGTAGCCTCCTTTTTGGAGAACGGGATGTTTTTCTTCTGCAGTATTTTGATAAGCAGGGTGGTTGTGGAACCGTAATTTTCTTCCTTTTCCACCACACCACTGAGATCACCGGGATTTCCTGGATGATGGTCGTAGAGATGGATTTTCAGGTTCGGGTTTTGCAGGCAATCTGCAAATGAACCTAGCCGGCCTGCCACCTTTGTGTCAACAACTATAAGGGTGTCTATCTCTGCAGTATCGACTTGCCTGGCAGTGAGGAAATCATAGTCGTCCTGCAGATTTTCAGAAATGAATTCCCGAACATTTCGTTCCTGGGAACCGGGGAACGCCATGACTGCGTCCGGATAAAGCTTGCTGACTGCAACCATTGAAGCCAGTCCGTCAAAGTCGGCGTTGATATGTGTAGTGATTAACTGCATTGGCAAATGTTCGTGCGGGATCTCAGGTCTTATTTGTTATGAATATTGTGTCAGTTCAAGGATAATTGCAGAATATAAACAATTAGTCAACTATCAGTGATTGAACAGGATTGATGCAATGTGTCCATCCAGGGTCAGTCCAGGCGATGTCACCTTCTTCAGTATTTCCGCGGCAAATATGGGTGACTGTTATTTTTTGTAAAAAATTTTGAAACTGACGCCAGCACCTGAAATAATGATAAATTGGGTTTAAAGATAGCCTGTTGAAAGTTCATTGCTGGCTATTCGGAATAAGTTTGTTTTTATCCCCTGGGATGAAACTGTTTGTGAACTTTTTTCAATCTTTCCTGGTCTATATGGGTGTAGATCTGAGTTGTTGCAATATCAGCATGGCCAAGCATGAGCTGGACGGAGCGCAGGTCGGCCCCATGGGCAAGGAGGTGGGTGGCAAAGGAGTGGCGCAGCATATGAGGGGATATTTCTTTGCGAATTCCAGCGGCTTGTGCGGTTTTTCTGATGATCTGCCAGAAGCGGAGCCGGGTCATGCATTTGCCATGATGGGTGATAAAGAGATAATTGCTTCGTTTTCCCTTGAGAATCAGGGGACGTGCTGTTTCCAGGTAGAATTCGATCTTTTCCTTTGCCTGTTCCCCGAATGGAATAAGGCGCTCCTTGTTTCCCTTGCCGAGAACCCGAACAAAACAGGCGGAGAGATTGCAGGCGGCCAGGGGCAGTTTGATCAGTTCTGAAACACGTAGTCCCGTGGAATAGAGAAGAAAAAGCATGGCATTATCACGTGTTATAAGAGGTGACAGCTTTTCAGGTGGTGTCAGGAGTCGTTTCACCTCATCAAGGGTGAGGGCCTTTGGTAGAGTGCGCCCGCTTTTAGGGAGATCAACGATGGCGAACGGATTATGTTTGACGATTTTCTGCCGGGAAAGAAAGGAAAAAAACGATTTCAGGGCAGAAACTCGTCGACTGTTGCTGCGGTTGGAAATGGATTGTTGGCGACAATGTTCTAGGAAAGCGTGGATAAGAGAAACATCCACGCTGTTTAACTGTCTTTTTCCATGTGCCCTGATAAAATGAAGGAAAAGAGTGACATCTGCAGAGTACGCTTTTACACTGTTTTCCGCCAGTCGTCTCTCGGATATGAGATAGTGGAGAAAGAGATCACGAGCGCCACTGAATTGTTCGGAAAGTTGTGATGATATGACTTCTCCCCGGTAATCATCTGCGAAGCCGGATTTGGTGGTACGATAAGAAACCGGATTTGCAGTTTATGGAAACAAACCGACTGGCTGGACCTGAAGGCTCAGCAGTTTATACCCCTTGTGTAAAAAACGAGTGAAAATCCCAACTGTGGCAAAACACCTCAGGTGATGGGATTTTCAAACAGACCGGCATGGCCGGACCAGATGACTCGGCAATTTATGCCCTGTGGGTGCACAACAGAGTAATGAAAATCCGACTGCGGCAGAACGGTTTTTTGTCGCAGGATTTTCAGATAAAAACCTGAATTATTTTCGCCTAAAAGGATCTTCTCATGCGATTGAATTTGCGGAGCTTTCTACGGGCTTCCGCCTGCTTTCTGCGTTTTTTAATGCTCGGCTTCTCGTAGTACTCGCGACGCTTTAATTCTCTTTTAATGCCGTCAATCTGTAATTTCTTTTTAAGCTGTCTGATTGCGTACTCAAGATCTCCGCGAACTTCAACTTCTATCATCTGTAGCTCCGTTTAACGAATTAATTTATTGTTTATGCAAAAGAATCTATATGTTACCGATTCCAGGGAAATTCAATCGAATGTCATGGTGACAATCTTTTTTATATACTAAAGGGCAGGAGCTTTTGTCAATGGATTTTTGTGATAGTCACTGTTTTCCTCCCCTTTCTCCAGAGGGGCGGTGCGTTGGGTCATTTCTTATGGTAAGGTTAGCCACATTTCTCATGAACATTGTGTCAATTTTGAGAATAACTGTAGATTACAAATAATTGGACAACTATCAGTAGTAGAACAAAATTTACACAATGTTCACCCAAGGTCAGTCCAGGCGACGCCATCTTCTACAGTATTTCTGCAATAAATATAGATCACTATAATTCACTGCAGAAAACTTTGAACCTGACGCCGCCTGAACTGATGAGGTAAAATGAGAAGGCTGGTTCTCCCGAGCTATGTTATAGAACATGCTCAACCATAAAACGCAGTCATGATGCTGCAAAAAAAGGAGAACCAGCCATGAACAGTATAACAATTGGAATGGATTTAGGCGATAAAACAAATTTTGTTTGTATTGTGGGTGACAGAGGTACCATCCTGCTGAGTAAATTTATAGACAACAATGTAGAATCCATAAGAAATTTTTTTAGGAAATATAAAAGAACTACGGTCGCTATTGAAGCGGGAACTCATTCCCCATGGATGAGTAGACTCCTGAGCTCCATGGGCTGTAATGTTTTAGTGGGGAACCCAAGAAAACTACGTGCAATATGGGAGAGTGATTGTAAGACAGATCAGCGAGATGCTGAAATGCTTGCAAGGATAGCACGATTCGATCCCAATTTGCTTTATCCGATACAACATAAAGGTGAACAGGTACAAGCGGATCTTGCACTATTGCACTCAAGAGATTTATTGGTGAGAACCCGCTCCAGTCAGATTAATCATGTTCGTGGCATTGTAAAATCCTTTGGTGAGCGGTTACCAAGTTGTAGCACAGAATGTTTTCATAAAAAGGCTATATCCCATATTCCTCAACAGTTGCAGCTTGGCCTTGGACCTGTACTGATACTCATTGCACAGCTTAACAAACAAATTAAAACTTTGGATAAAGAAATCGAGAGTATCAGCAGTGAGCGGTATCCTGAGACAGAGTTGCTCAGGCGAGTGAAAGGAGTCGGTCCTATAACAGCTCTGGCATTTGTGTTGACGGTTGAAGATCCTGGTAGATTTGGAAAAAGCAGACAGATTGGCCCATATCTCGGGCTGACACCTCGTCGCGATCAATCTGGAGAGACAGATAAACAGCTTCGAATAACCAAAGCTGGCAGTCCGTTTTTACGAAAGCTATTGATAAATTCGGCGCAATATATTCTTGGCCCATTTGGAGAGGACTGTAACCTGCAACGTTTTGGTTTACGTCTGGCATCTAGAGGCGGGAAAAATGCAAGACGTAAAGCTGTAGTGGCAGTGGGAAGGAAATTAGCAATACTCCTACATCGTCTGTGGAAATATGGAGAAATATATGACCCGGTTTACAAACGTAACGTTTTATCAAGAAGAAAGGCAGCATGAGTTACATAGTCTCACTGCACCTGTCAAGGACAATGTTCCCCAGGAACCGTAAGTACCCGGTACTACATACTGTGACACTTAAAATGAACTTGGTGAGTATATTTATAGAGGAACATTCTCCTTGACAGCTTTGTTCGTTATGTACAACCGGTAACTGTGAAAAGGGGAAAAATGATTTTCCCTTTTTATAAGCAACGTAAAATGAGTGGAGACTTTCAAGTCATTTTGAAAATAAAGCCCTGAATAAAGAACGTCCCGTCCGGAAGACTGCGTGAATTTCTCTGGTCTGTCATATGCCAATGACAATTTTTAAGACCGATGATGAGGTGGCAGCTCCAGGACGGACCCTACAATGCACCGAACTTTTTGGCAGAGGTTCATAAATGAGTGCGAATGGAAGCATGACGTTTCAGGGATTATTTAAAAAATGGTTCGCCACGTCGAACTTATATCTTGACAAGCCTTCTCATGGAAGAAATGCGGGTTAGGCATTGGCAGAGAAATGATCTTGAATAATGGGGAGCAACATGGAAAAGAAAATAATAAATATAGCACTTCTGGCCGGAGGTGTTTCAACCGAAAGAGAAGTTTCCCTTGCGGGAGCAATTGGTGTGGAAAAGGCGTTGGACAGTAAGAAATTTACGGTAAAAAGGTATGATCCGGCAACGGACCTGGCCCGTCTGGCAGCGGATGCCTCGAAGATCGATTTTGCCTTTATACTGCTCCATGGTCTTTATGGTGAAGATGGAACAATGCAGGGTTTTCTTGATCTTCTGAAAATTCCCTACCAGGGTTCGGGAGTGCTTGGCAGTGCCGTTGCCATGGACAAGCATCTGGCAAAGGAACTCTATAAACTGAACGGGCTACCTGTGGCTGACTGGCAGATCATTGAGGCTGGTGAATCAGTGGATGTGGAAAGGCTGCTTTCCCGGTTTGGTCTGCCCGTGGTGATAAAACCGGTTCGGGAAGGATCTAGCCTGGGGCTGACTCTTGCGACCAGCGAAAAGGAACTGGAAAATGGTATAAGTCAGGCCCAGAACCATGACTCCATAGTGATGATTGAGAAATATATCCGGGGAAGAGAGTTGACCGTGGGGGTTATCGGCAATGATGAACTTACTCCTCTGCCTGTAATTGAGATCATTCCCGGTGAAGAATTTACATTTTTTGATTATGACGCAAAATATAAGGCGGGTGCTTCAAAAGAAGTCTGTCCGGCAGAAATTACAGATGAATTGAAAAACAGAGTACAGGAATATGGGGTGGCAGCCCATAAGGTACTTCGCCTGCGAGGGTACAGCAGGACCGATATGATTGTTGCGGAAAGCGGCGAGGTTTTTCTGTTGGAAACCAATACCATTCCGGGAATGACCCCGACCAGTCTTCTTCCCCAGGCTGCTGCGGAATATGGTCTGGAGTTTCCTAAGTTTCTGGAATACCTGATTGACCTCGGGCTGGAAGGATAGGAGCGGCAAGAGGTCTTTATCAAGTGGATGTTTTCTGCAATTGCTTTTTACCCAGTTTTTAAAAAACTCTGGCTGAAAGGGTGGTCATGAAGACTGGAAAATCGAGCAGCAGGGCAAGGGGTGGGCAGTGGAATTTTGCCGGATGGTTTGGTTTATTTCCATGGCACTTATACCCCCTTGTGGGGTGTTAGACTGTTATTGAATGGTATTACGGGAGAGCAGGAAGGATATGTTGACATGGTGAATTCGCTCGTATTATTTGCACCTTTTCTTGCTACAGTCGCTGTTGTCGGAATTGTTTTGTGGGCAATATACTGGTTGCTGATAGGACGAGATCCGAACCTGAATAATGAACGGAAATTTCCACGACAACTGCTTATGTTCGGTCTGGTTCTCAGCGGGCTTCTGGTATCTGTATTTGTTCTGCCTGTAAATGAAAGTTCCCGCAATCAACTCCTTGGCCTGATAGGGATTGTGATATCGGGGGTTCTGGCTTTTTCTTCGACAACAATTATCTCCAATCTTATGGCCGGGCTCCTGCTTTCAATAACAAAACCGTTCAGGGTCGGGGATTTTATCCGTATTGGTGATCATTTTGGAAGGGTCTCGGGGCGAGGGCTGTTTGATACGGAAATCCAGACGGAAAAACGAGAGCTTATTGCTTTGCCAAATACCTATTGCATCAACAATCCAGTGGCAAGAGTTCTTGATTCCGGAACTATTATTTCCACGAAGCTGTCACTGGGGTATGAATTTAATCATGACCGGGTGGAACTTCTGCTTCTGGAAGCTGCGCAAACCTGTGGTCTCCAGGATCCTTTTGTCCATATTCTCGAACTGGGGGATTATGCGGTGACATATCGTGTGTCCGGATTTCTTGAGGAGGCCGGTCATCTGATTTCCATGGGGTCCAAGCTTAACGGTTGTGTGTTGGATACCCTTCATAACCATGGTATGGAGATTGTATCACCTTCATTTATGAACCAGAGAAAACTAGCTGCTGATAAGCGGTTCATACCTGTACCGACAGTGATGGTTTCAGATGAAGAACAGAAGATTTCAGCAGAAGATATAGCCTTTGACAAGGCAGAACAGGCAGAAGAACTGGAAAACGAAAAAGAGCAACTTCTGGGGGAAATTGAAGAGCTTAAAAAAAGCCTGAAAGATCTAAAGGTTGAGGGTCAGATAAAAATCAGACAGGACGCCATTGGCCGAAAACGGCAGCGTCTCAAAATGATTGAAGAGGCAATGAATCAACCGGAAGAGAGGATCGGAAAAACCGATTCAAGGGGTTCATCAGTTGGCGGGCCTGTTACCTGACAACCTGTCGGTCGACGATAATCCGATCCGGATTATTAAAGATATTTAAACGATCGGGGCGGGCGTAGGCGGCAAGTGTTGCCCCGGACCGCCTGGCGATGGCAAGGCCCAGTGACGAGGGGGCGGTGCGGGACATGATTATGGGAATGCCTATTCTCGCGCATTTGAGGACCATGTCCGAGGTGAGTCTTCCTGTGGTATAAATGGCTCCCCGGGCTGTTGCCTTGCCCAGGAGAATTGCTCCCAGGACTTTGTCCACGGCATTATGGCGTCCGACATCCTCGTAGAATGCCTGGAGTCGGCCGTTCTGCCAGAGACCGCAGCCATGGACACAATGGGTGTCCTGTCCGAGGGTTGAGGTGTGCAGGGCCTGGCGGATAAAAGATCTGATTTCCGGGAAACCGATTGAATAATCCTGCAGCGGCTCAAAAGCATCTTCCAGCATCTCTTTAGATATTTTTCCAGTGCCTCCGCAGCCTGAGGTGATGATAACTTCTTTTGGTTCTGTAATCTCCACATCAGCGTAAACGGCTATTCTACCTTCAGGACAGACATAGATCTCTTTGATTTCTTCCCCCGTCTTTATATATCCCTGGCCGAAAAGAAAACCCGCTCCGAATTCTTCCAGGCCGATGGGCAGGACCATGGATGAGCCTATAGTTTCATCATTCAGGGCGATTGAATAGGGAGTCTCGATGGCCAGTTGCTCTTCCTGTTCTCTATGGCCGTCAGGGGAAACAACTGTAGTGGTATGGGTGAGGGTCAGGGCAGTGCTGCCGGATTGTTTCTTGCTCATATGGATAAAAACAATTTATAGTGAAGTAAAGATTGAGTGGAGGATATCCTAAGAGGTGTTGTCCTCTATTTCAAGTATGAACTTGCCAATTGTGCAGAAATCAGTTCGGATTTCCCATCAGTTCAGGCGGCGTGAGGTCTTATCCCCCAGGGTCAGTCCAGGCGACGCCACCTTCTGCAGTATTTCAGGCAGTAAATATAGGACAATCTAATTTACTGCCAGGGAAGCGAAGACTCCGGGAACTTTGAAGCTGACGCCGCCTGACCCGATGGAAAATGCGAGCTATTGCCCTAGGAGTTGTAAATGAGAAACTGGTCGATTGGTGTTGTTTTTGTATATTTTTTACTGTCTGTCTGTTCGCTTCGGGCTGACCAGCAGCCGGGTGCCCGTCCCATTCTTCTGGGGCAGTCCTGTGCTCTGACGGGGCCGGCCAAGAACCTGGGCCTTGAGATGCGTGCAGGGCTTTTGGCCGCGTTTGCCCGGTTAAATGATGGCGGGGTATCCATGGTCGGGAAATTATTCTGATCAGTCGAGATGACGGGTATGAACCGGATAAGGCAGTGAAGAATACAAAAGAACTGATCTATGACGATCAGGTTTTTGCCCTGATCGGAGCAGTGGGGACGCCGACATCAAAGGCTGTTGCTCGAATCGTCTCCGATGCGAAAATTCCTTTTTTTGCCCCGTTTACCGGTGCGGAATTCCTTAGGAAACCTTTTGAAAAATATGTTGTCAATGTGAGGGCCAGCTATTTTCAGGAAATGGAAAGACTGGCATCTTATCTGATCGATAAAAAAAAGCTGAAAAGAATTGCCTGTTTTTATCAGAACGACAGTTATGGTTTTGCCGGTTTAAAGGGAATTGAAATCGCCCTGGCCAGACGAGGGATGAGGCTTGTCTCCAGGGGCAGTTATGAACGAAACACTGTGGCGGTAATGGGAGGCTTGAGGGATGTCTACAGGGAGCACCCTGAAGCTATTGTCCTTGTGGGTGCCTACTCTGCCTGTGCTGAGTTTATCAAACTGAGCAAAAATAAATATTCTGAAAATGTCCTTTACTGCAATATCTCTTTTGTAGGGACGGAAAGTCTGCAGGAAGCCCTGGGTGGGTATGGGGAAGATGTCATTGTTTCCCAGGTTGTTCCCTCACCCCATGACAGGGAAACAGCACTGATAAGAGAATTTCAACAGGATATGATGAAATATCAGCATGATGCGACTATAAGTTTCACATCATTGGAGGGCTATATAGCCGGAAAACTGTTTGGAAAGATTGCTCTGGCCGTAAAAGAGGAGATTACAAGGGAAAAGTTTATCTCCACCATGGAAAGCATTGGCCGTTTTGATTTAGGCGGTATCGTTCTCAGATTTGGCCCCGGTGATCACCAGGGGATGGATACCATTTATCTTACCCGGATTTACCCGACTATCAGGACACTTGATGAAACCCGCTGATTTTGGCAGATCCTTGCTTTCAACCATATTTACCAGGATTACCCTTTCTTCGGCACCTTTTTATGCTTCCCTGGTGGTGGTTACTTCACTCAGCCTCTTTATTGGTGCTTTCTGGGCTGTCAACGAGTACCAGGCATACAGGGAGAGCGTGGAAAACATCAGGAACAATTATCAGCATCAGTATGAGGTCAGGGTAAAGGAGGAACTGGAAAAGGTTGTCGATTTTATTGATTTCAGGCGTTCCCAGAATGCCATGCGGGTTGAGCGTGATATCCGGGAACGGGTTCAGTCCGCCTATACCATTGCCTCTCATCTTTACAGGTTTTACAAGGATGAAAAAAGTGTGGATGAACTGCGCTCAATGGTTGCGGAAATACTCAGACCCATTCGCTGGAATAACGGCCGGGGATATTATTTTGCCGGAAGAATAGGGACTGGGCGTATCGATCTCTTCAGTGATGAACCGTTTTTTGAGAATAAAACAGCAGTTCAGTTTAAAAAAATAACCGGTCAGGATCTGATCGGGGATATTGTCACTCTTGTCCGGGAAAAAGGGGCCGGGCTGTACAGTTACAGCCTGGTGAAACCTGAATTTGGTGGGAAAAGTTTTGGAAAAATCGCTTTTGTGAAACATTTTGAGCCGTTTGACTGGTTCATTGGTGCCGGAATGTATACGGATGACCTGGAATGGGAGCTGCAACAGGATATCCTTGACAGACTGCAGAACATGAAATTCGGCAAAGACGGTGAAGTATTCGGTTTTCGTTTCGACGGCACTATAATCTGTAACAGGGATCAGCGGTTGATCGGGAGATCCATTAAGGATCTTGTCGGCAGCAATGGACAGGCCTATGGACGGACTTTTCTTGAAGTTGGTCGGCAGGAAGCAGGTGGTTATGTTTCTTATGCAGTAGACCGGGACGGGCAGGAGTCTTCCCGGCAAAAACTCGGTTATATAAAAAGGTACAGTGACTGGAACTGGGTCCTCGGTACATCCATGTTCATGGATGCGATGGAAAAGGCGATTGCTGCGGAAAGCGTGACTTATCAGCGGATTTCTTTTGAGAATGTTTTTATATTTATTATTCTCTACTGTATTGCTGTTTCCTTTCTTCTGCTCAGCACCTTTTTTTATTCCCTGAAGATACGACAGGGAATCAGTCTCTTTACCGATTTTTTCCGGCAGGCCGCGGATTCCAATGTAAAAATCAGAAACGACAGTCTGACCTTCAGAGAATTTGAAGACCTGGGCCGCCTGGCGAACATCATGGTAGAGAACAGAATTAAAAATGAGCTCCTTCTTCACCGGGATGAGCTTCGTCTTGATACTTTGCTGCGGCTGGGAATGATGGAACAGTATTCCCTCCAGGAAAAATATGATTTTGTCCTGCGACGAATCGTGCGGATTACCCGCAGTGAGGAGGGATATCTTTGCCTTGTCAGAAAGGGGGAGGTGGAGATTCGTTCCCTTGTCTCTTTGGACGGCGATGAGCCTGTAGGAAAAAAGGACGTCAGTTTGGTTCCCCGGTCAATCCGGAATGCCGGGTTGCCCGGACAGTGTCTCAGAAAAAAATCGGCGGTTATAGTAAATCAGGCGGATCAATCTGAAAACGGAGAAAACTACCCTTACAAATCTGCTGTTACCAGGCATCTTGATGTACCGATTTTTAATGATGGTACCATTGTCATGGTAGCTGGAGTCTGCAATAACCTGGAGCCATATGATAATTCTGATGTGAGGCAGATGACCATGTTGCTTGAGGGAATGTGGCTCCATGTCCTGAAAAAACGTTCGGAAGAGGAACTGGCCAGGCTTGAGCGTCAGATTATTGCGGTCAGTGAGGAAGAGAGAAGCGATATCGGCAGGAATCTGCATGATGATCTGGGCTCCCACCTTACCGGGGTTGAACTGCTCAGCAAGGTACTGCAGCAGAAACTGGAAAACCGTGTTCCGGAAATGGCTAAGCAGGTTGAGACGATTCGAAACCTGATACAGGATGCTATTGAAAAGACCAGGCGCTTTTCCCAGGGACTGTACCCTGTCCATGTGGTGGAGTATGGTCTTGAATCTGCAATTGAGGAGTTGATGGTGGAAGTGGAAAGCCTTTTCCGGGTCCAATGCGTTCTTTCCTGTGAGGACGAGGGAGAAAAACTTCAGGCCAGTCTTGCCACCCATCTGTATTATATAATACGTGAAGCGGTTTTTAATTCCGCCAGGCATGGCAAGCCGGAACACATCGGGGTCTTTATGGAATTTGCAGTTGGCCGGTTTTCGGTTAAGATAGTGGACGACGGACATGGTTTTGGCTGGAAACCGAAGGGAAGCGGTATGGGGTTCCATACCATGAAGTACCGGGCCAAGGCCATAGGTGCAAAACTGACCATTGATTCCGATATGGTCAGCGGCACAATTGTTACTGTTTCAGGTGAGGTGCTTGAGTGAAATTAAAGGTGTTGATTGTCGATGACCATCCTATTTTCCGCATGGGAATGGCAGAGTTGCTCAATCAGGAGAAGGATCTTGAGGTTTGCGCCCTTGCGGAAGATATTGTTTCCGCCCGAAAGGCCCTTGTAGAGCATGAACCCGATCTGGCCATTGTTGACATAACCCTGGCTGGAGACAATGGTCTGGATCTGGTGAAGGAAATCTCGGTCTGGCAGAAACCGGTACCTGTTCTTGTCCTTTCCATGCACGATGAGTCTGTCTGGGCGGAACGGGCTATCCGTGCCGGCGCAAAGGGATATATCATGAAGAGGGAGGCAAGCGAAACGGTGATTGTCGCCCTTCGTAATATCGTGGCGGGCAAAATACATGTCAGTGAAAACATGATGGCCCTCATGCTCGACAAATTTCATGCCCGGCAGGGAGGAGGAGCTCCAACGGTTGATTTGCTCACTGACCGGGAGCTTGAGGTGTTCAGGCTGATCGGTGCGGGTCTGGCCACCCGTGAGGTCGCAGCACGGATGAATCTGAGCATCAAAACAATCGGGACCTATCGGGACCGGATCAAACAGAAACTCTGTATCAAAACCAGTGCCGAGCTTTCAAGGCGCGCAGTTCTCTGGACGGAAAGAGAACATTTCAGCCAAGGCAGTCCTGCCGTGTAGGTAAAACACCTACACATAGCTGTTTTTTGCCTACATAATAAAAGGGGTTGGTCTGATTTCGGTTTTCGCAGGAATACCCTATAATGACTCGTAATTACACTTCAAGAACGTTCATATTGGCTTGTTGACCAGTTACCTTTCAAGTCTGTGCATGGGGGTAGGATTACAGCAAATGACCACTTTTTCCGGATGTCTGTTAGTCGAAAGAAATAATACTGAACCAGAAATTGTGGAATCGGAAGTTCGGCTTGACTCCGGGAATAAACCGGTCTTTGCCGTCGATTCCTCTGACACTGTATTGCTGGCCGGTGGTTTCCCATCCTTTTTTTCTCAATCACCATTCCCTTTCTCGGTAACTTTGCAACTGAACCGCGATAGAACTTTTCTTGACGGGGACGGCCTGTTGCGACTTGCTCTGGCGGAACACAGACGGCTGAACACTGCTTTCTGGCCCAGTTACATAAGCGAGGTGGATACCCGGGTATGTGTTATAGGGAGTCAAACTGCCCATGTGGAAAAATTTCTCGATACCTATGGCGGTATGCTGGAGATTGAACCACTGCTTCTGCAGGAGCTGCATCCGGAAATTGCCACGGCAGTAGATCTCCATATTGAAAAGAATGACGATGGATTGCGTCTTGAATATACAGTCAGGTTGCCCCTGTCGATCCGGGAGTGTACCTATTGCGGGGCCTGCGGCTCGGTATGCCCGGAAAACTGTATTTCTCCCCGACTTTTTCTGAATCTGCAGCAGTGTAGTCTCTGCGGGGAATGTGAAAAGGTCTGTGCAACGAAGGCCATTGATATCAATCGCATTGAAAAAAGGGCTTTGGAGGTTCCCGCCCTGATCATTCTCGACGACAGTAGATTTGAAGTTGGAGAGGACGTGTCAACTGTCTATCACGAAAATGAACTGGAAAGGTTTTTTTCGACCCTTTTTCCCTGGCAGGTGGAGGAACCTGTTGTCTGGAGTGCTTCGATTTGTCAGTATAACTCCCGGCTTGGAGCCGGCTGTGACCTCTGTATTCGAAGTTGTAATTATGGCGCGATAACCCGGGGCAGTGACGGAATCGTGATAAATCCCTTTGCCTGTGAGGAATGCGGTGCCTGTGTAGGTGCCTGTCCTACCGGGGCTCTGCAGAATGGAAGATTTGACGATACAGCTTTTGTCAGGTTTTTTGATACCGTGGATTTCCGGCAAGGAACAACCGTCGTTATGGGCAGTGAAGAACAGCTCCATGAGTTCTGGTGGCAGAGTGGAGGACAGCGTTATGACAACCTGTTCTTCCTTGAATATCCTGACTGCGAAAATCTGTCACTTTTTCATCTTCTCTTTCTGCTCCTTCGTGGGGCGGGCAAGCTTATACTGCTTACCGGAACACAGGGTGGCAGGGAACTGCAGAATCAGGTGGCTCTGGCCAATTCGCTCGTAACTTCACTTTATGGCGGGGAGCATCGGTTTTTTTTAAAGCCTGTCAGGGATGTAGAGAAACTGTTTGCCCGGCTTTCACCTCTTGAGCGGATTCCGGGAGGAAAAGGCACGGGGGAGTACACAAATCGAAGAAAAGAACTGGCAGAAGAACTGAAAAGACTTGTTGCGGGCAGTGGAAAAAATGCCACAGTCCGACCGGAGAAGTCTCTGGCCTTTGCCACACTTTCCTGTGACAGTGAAAGTTGTACACACTGCCTTGCCTGTCTGAACGGTTGTCGTATCGGGGCGTTATCTGCCGA
Organism: Desulfomarina profundi; assembly: GCF_019703855.1. Taxonomy (GTDB): domain Bacteria; phylum Desulfobacterota; class Desulfobulbia; order Desulfobulbales; family Desulfocapsaceae; genus Desulfomarina; species Desulfomarina profundi. The sequence continues at coordinate 328,947 of NZ_AP024086.1, forward strand.
TGAGGAGAAGTTGTCTTTGAATCATGTGGGTGTGATGTGTATCGGCTGTGGGCTCTGCGTTCAAATCTGCCCTGAAAATGCGCTTGGACTGGCGCCGGAATTTACGCTGAACACCGATTTTTTCATGCAGCAGATATTAGCGGAAGCAGAGCCAATGACCTGCAGGAGTTGTGGAAAGGTTTTCGGTACCCGCAAGAGCTATGAGCGGGTTATGGCCATTCTTGAAAAAAAAGAAAGTGTTGACACAACACATTTTGAATATTGTGAGACCTGCAGGGTTGTCAGGCTTTTTGAGGATTAACAATGGACGATCAGAAAGAGTTGTTTCGTGTGCGCCTCCGGTTTCTTGATCTTGGAAAATCTTTTTTCCTTGGTGAACCTGATGCGGAGAAGATCAGCCGGTGGAGGGGAACTTTTTCTGCAATGACCCGGGAGCAGATCAGTCCAGCTTTCGATCGAGCGGTCAGGGAGCTGGTGGAGGTGCTGAACACCACGGCGGAGAACACGGTAAGCCTGTCAACTCTGCAGGACGAGTATTATACACTTTTCATGGATCCCTTTGAAGGGAGTCCTGTAAACATGACTGTTTCCCATTATTTAGACGGTAGGAATTTCGGACCGAGTCTGGTGGAAATCAAGGGTTTGCTCCATGAGGCGGGAATAGAAAAGGATAAAGCCGTAAAAGAGCCTGAAGACTCTCTGGTTGTTCTTCTGGATGCTTATGCAGCGCTGGTGGATGAAGAGCAGAGAGGAGATGATGGAAGCGAAACGGCAAAGCGGTTGCAGGGTCGGTTGCTGGAAGAATTTCTTCTGCCGTTTCTTGAAAAATTCAATTTGGCCCTGGAGAAAAATGACCGGGCAAATTTTTTTCGTATCTGCGGCCGTTTTCTCCAAGAGTATTTTGAATTGGAGAAAGGACTGACAGTTGGCGGATAATGTTCATGGCGGGTGAATTGTGCCGCTTATAAAAGCGATGAAAGCCCAGCTGTAGTGATGAAGTATTCACTGCAGAAGAGGCTTTCTTATTCAAAAGGAGGGTATGCGATGAAAAAGGAACAGGACAGTCGGCGTTCATTCCTCAAGCACATGCTGGCGGGAACGGCGGCCGTTGCCGGGACTGCAGCCGTTGTCAGGTCGGTGAAGGCAAAATCGGTTTCGGTGGAGAATCATTGTGATGAAATTCTTTACCATGAGAGCGAAAGTTTTAAAAAATATTACAAAACGCTGCGCTAGTAATAACCGGTATGGCTGACCAGTAATCCGGGTTTTTGCAAACATTTTGCAAACAAAAGAACCTATTGAAAAGGAGAACAGTATAATGGCCAGAAGCAAAATAAGGAAAAATTCCGGGGGTGATATCACCGGCGGTGGTCCGAGGATGACCCTGAATCCGAAACTCGCCAGGCGATCGTTTTTAAAGTTGTCCGCGGCAACGGCAGCCTTGAGTGGAGTAGCAATGACCACTAGGCTGACAACCAGAGCAATGGCAGCAGACCGGAAGGAGCCGTACCTGGGATCAAAAAAGGTTCGGACAGTCTGTACATACTGTGCCGTGGGATGCGGAATAGAGGCTGAAGTCCATAACGGGGTGTGGGTACGTCAGGATATCGCCCAGGATCACCCAATTTCCCGTGGATCTCACTGCTGTAAAGGTGCGGGAGCGATCGATATGGTGACCAGTGAAAAAAGGCTGAAAAGCCCGATGAAACGGGTCAATGGAAAATGGACTACTCTCTCCTGGGATCAGGCTATTGATGAAATCGGTGCAAAACTGCTCGATCTCCGGGAAAAGGACGGACCTGACGCACTTCATTTTAACGGCAGCGCCAAGGTATCCAACGAGATGGCCTATCTGCACAGGAAATTTGCTGCCTTCTGGGGGACGAATAATATCGACCACCAGGCCCGAATCTGACACTCCACAACGGTGGCAGGTGTCGCCAATACTTGGGGTTACGGGGCAATGACCAACAGCCTGAATGATATCAGGCATGCAAAAAGCATGATCTTTATAGGCTCGAATGCAACGGAGGCCCATCCGGTTTCCATGCAGCATATTCTCCATGCAAAAGAGGTGAATAATGCACCACTTATCGTAGTTGATCCACGATTCACAAAACTCGCGGCCAAGGGAACGGATTATGTCCGTATTCGTCCCGGTACCGATGCAGCCTTTATGATGGGGCTGATTAATGCCATCATTACCAACGGCTGGGAAGACAAGGAATTTATCAGAACCAGGGTCGCGGGATATGAGGAAATGGCTGCAGTCGCCTCCCAATATACCCCGGAAGCTGTTGAAGAAATCACTGGTATTCCGGCTGCCGAGGTGACCAGAATTGCCGAGATTCTCGCCAATAATCGACCGACCAGTCTCACCTGGTGCATGGGTGGAACCCAGCATTCAATAGGTTCTTCCATAACGAGGACCTTCTGTATTCTTCAGTTGGTTCTCGGCAATATGGGAAAATCAGGTGGTGGAACCAATATTTTCCGAGGCCACGACAATGTTCAGGGTGCAACGGACATGTGCATTCTATCCCACAGCCTGCCGGCATACTACGGTCTGTCTGATGGGGCCTGGAAACACTGGTGCCGTGTCTGGGATGTGGATTATGACTGGATGGTTGGCAGGTTCCCGGCCAAGGAGTGGATGAATAAAAAGGGTTTTACTTTGGCCCGCTGGTATGAAGGGGTTCTTGGTGAAGAGAAGATAGAATCTCCCAGTGCAGTCAAGGCCATGATCCAGTGGGGCTGCGGTTCCAATTCCAACTCCCAGTATAATCGTGTGGTCAGGGCTCTGAATAAACTGGAGCTGCTGGTTATTGTTGATCCCTTCCCCACCATCGCCTCGGCAGTGACAAAAACGGACAACGTCTATATCCTGCCCTGTTCAAGTCAATACGAGACCTCCGGTTCCGTGACCTCCACATCCCGGCAGATTCAGTGGAGAAATAAAGTTGTAGAGCCGATCTATGATTCCAGGGATGATTACCAGATCATGGAACTGCTGGTGAAACGTCTGGGATTTGATAAAGAATTCTATAAGAATATCAGTCAGGTGCCGGAAGATATTACTTTGGAGCTGGGTTCAGGTTCTCTGACCATTGGTTATAATGGCCAAACTCCGGAACGGATCAAAAAACATATGGAGAACTGGCATACTTTTGATATTGATGATCTCCAGGCCAAAGGTGGACCGTGTGATGGGGAGTATTACGGGATGCCGTGGCCCTGCTGGACAACTGATCACCCGGGGACGCCCATTCTCTATGACGTATCCAAACCTGTTGCTCAAGGAGGTCTGCCCTTCAGGAACCGTTTCGGACTCAAGAAAAAGTACGATTCAAGCGGCAGAACTGAAAATCAGCTGGCGGCAGAAGGTGTATATAATCCGGGCAGCGAGGTCAAAGGCGGTTATCCTGAGTTCAAGGATGTTGTTCCTGGAACCAACTGGAAAACTGACCTTTCCCAGAAGACCTTGAAGGAGGCTATAAGAAGGGGAATGGCCCCATTCGGCAATGCGAGAGCTCGTTGTGTCGTCTGGAATTTTCCAGATCAGGTACCGATTCACCGTGAACCGCTTCATTCACCGCGACCGGACCTGATCGCCAAATATCCCACCTATGAGGACAAGCCGAATCATTATCGGGTACATACCCGCTACAAGAGCGAGCAGGATCCTGAACTTGTGAAAAAATATCCCTACGTTATTACCACAGGTCGAATGGTTGAACATATGGGTGGCGGAGCAGAGACGAGAAGTTCCAAATATCTTGCAGAACTTCAACCTGAAATGTACGTGGAAATCAATCCGCGTCTTGCCAATAATCTCGGAATTCGCAAAGGTGGCATGGTTATCATTGAATCACCTGAAGGTGCGAAGATTAAAGTCAAGGCCAAGCTCACCAAACGTGTTGACGAAAAGACGGTCTTTTTGCCATTCCATTTTGCCGGTACGCTTATGGGTGAATCGTATGAGAAGGATTACCCGGAAGGTCATGCCCCGTTTGCTGTCGGTGACCCCGGCAATGTCGTGACCAATTATGGCTATGACATCATCACCCAGATCCAGGCCACCAAGGATGGTCTGTGTAATATCACCCGCGCCTGATTGGTGCGTGGAGGAGGAATAAACAATGGCAAGAATGAAATTTTTGTGTGATGTGGAGCGGTGTATAGACTGCAGCGGTTGTGTTGTAGCCTGTAAAGAGGGCAATCATGTTCCGGTGGGTGTCAATCGTCGCCGTGTTATTACCCTGAAACAGGGCGAGCCCGGAGAGAAGTCAATTTCAGTTTCCTGTATGCATTGTTCCGATGCACCCTGTATTGCTGTCTGTCCGGTTGATGCCATCTACCAGCGTGCTGATGGAATTGTACTGGTGAATAAAAAAACCTGTATTGGTTGCGGTTACTGTTTTATGGCCTGTCCCTTCGGAGCACCACAGTTTCCCAAAGGCAATGTTTTTGGCGCAAGAGGTGCCATGGATAAATGTACATTCTGTGCCGGTGGTCCGGAAGAGACTTTCAGTAAAGAGGAGTACAAACTGTACGGCCAGAACCGGATTGCAGAGGGTAAACCACCCCTCTGTGCAGGAATGTGCGCAACTAAGGCCCTGCTGGCTGGCGATGCGGATGTCGTAGCAGATGTGTACCGCACCAGAGTGTTTCAGCGTGGTTCGGGTGTCAATGCCTGGGGCTGGAACAGGGCGTATAAAAAGAAATAGCCGGGTTGGTTTTCTGTTCCCACGATCCCAGTATGCCGGGATTTGTCGGGAACGGAAAACCGTCTCTTTGACTGGAGCATATTATGTGGAGAGCAATTCTGTCTCTGTTTCTGCTGGTGCTTTGTATACTGGCAGGAACAAATGCCTTTGCTTTGGAAGGGTACTCCTCTCCTGTACTGTCTGGAGAATCGGCTGCTGATTACTATCATCAGTTGATGACTTATATTACCGGGGACTGGCAGCAGTACGGTCAAATGTTTACGGCATTGCAGGGGGTGTGGTTCTGGAAGATTTTCCTTGCGGTCATTTCGATTATTCCCACTCTGTTCCTGATCCATTACCTGATAATCGGTGCCAAACGGTTTGCACATGACGGGGAGTATGTCTATTTTTTCAACCTCTTTAACCGGGTTGTTCATTTCTTTGCTGCGCTCTCATTTTCTTTACTGGTCATCACCGGATTGGCTGTAGTCTTCGGTTCCTTTTTCGGAGGTGGCGGTTTTGTCAAAATGGCAAGATATGTTCATCTTATTGCGGCTATGGTTTTTATCTTGCCGGGACTGCTCATGTTCCTCATGTGGTTTAAGGATATGTTACCGAAGTTGTACGATATCAGCTGGATGCTGATTCTTGGCGGGTATCTCAGTAAAAGGAAAAAACCTGTTCCGGCCGGAAAATTTAATGCCGGTCAAAAAATGTATTTCTGGCTTGCCACTGCCGGTGGTGGAATCATGGCCTATACAGGTTATCTGATCTGGGGATTTGGAGCAGATATTGACAGTATCCGTATTTCGATTATGGTTCATAATATTCTGGCAGCAGGGATTGTTGCCTTCTACCTGACCCATGTCTATATGTCCGTCTTTGCAATTGCCGGGTCCCTGGAGAGTATGAAGACCGGTTATAAACCGAAAGAAGAGGTGGATATCCTACACAGTAAATACGAATATGAATAAGTGTTTTTCCCTTGCAGAAAAAACCGGCTCTGCCCCAGGCAGCGGCCGGTTTTTTTATGCAACCTGAATTTTGTAATTGGCAATCTTGCAGGAGTTAAGTGCAAATTTGAAATTGCATTAACCAAAAAATTGAAATGGCAGACCTATGTTGAATTGTCAGAGGTCATGATATAAAGTAGGGAGGATAAGACTCTCAGTGTAAGTGATCAGGGGTACTGCATATTCACACGGTCGCAACTGCCCGCATAGATGGGCTATAGTGGCCAGTCACGCCTGCACGAATCTGCGGCTCTTCAGCTCATTTACAGGTTTGATGTGATGAAAACACAGAGTTGCAAATCCTGTGACCAATTACCTATCTGGACTGATGAGAAATGCGGGCTAATCTATATTAAGGAGAGGAAATGTCTGCAATTGTGACCTTTATAGGCTGGCACGACAGCGGTAAAACCACTCTTGCTTCGGCGGTGGTCAGTGAACTGAAAAAACTCGGATACCGCGTAGCGGTAATAAAATCCAGTAATGATTCAGGCCTGGAATTTGATACTCCGGGAACAGATACGTATAAACATAAGGAAGCCGGAGCGGACAGCGTTCTTTTCGTGGCGCCCGATCAGATGGTACTGCAGACCGGTTACAGCAATCTTTCCCTGACAACTTTGGCCCATCGCTATTTCCCGGATGTGGATATTGTTATCGGAGAGGGTTTTAAGACAGCCAGAAAGACAGCCAAAATTGAGGTGTGCAGGAATGTGGACCAGAAACTGCGTCGGGAGGTGCATGGTGTCATCGCTGTTGCCACAAATCTGGAGGGTGTGGCGGGAGACTATGTATTTCGCCTTGATGAAGCACCGGAAATTGCCGCATTTATAGAAAAAAGGTTTCTACTGCGAAAAGGTGCGCGCAGGCACAGGGAGCGTACGGCTCTGCTGGTTAATGGTCATAAAATTCCCATCAAGGATTATATCCAGGAAGCATTGGCCGAAACGGTGCATGGTTTTGTCAAAACCTTGAAAATCGGTCAGGACATTGAAGAGATCGAACTCCGTATCAGAATCCCAGGGGAATAATCATCACCTGTTCTGTCCCCGTTGACGTGATGCCAGTTCTTCTTCCTCCTGCAGAGCGGCAGCGGCTCCCGCACCTTCGGCAATGGTCTTGAGCTGGTTTTCAGGCAGAGGGTTGCCTCCGTTTGCATTTTGCAGGCCCGGAACGTCCACGATCACCTTCTTATGAGCATAGTAGATACCTTTTGCCACAAGGGCTTCGGTAATGCGTTTGTAGGCTTCCCGGCGTATGACAAAGTGAGTCCCGGGTTTGGCTGTAAACTTTACCCTGATGGTCATGACGGAGTTGGTGATTTGGTAGACCCCCTGGGATTTAACAGGTTGTATAAAATCCTTGCCAAGTTCCTCATCCTTCAGCATGGCCTGGCCGACTTTTTTAATGACCTTTCTGATCTGATCAATATTGGCATCGTAAGGAAAATCGAGGTTGAATTTTACAACCATTCCACCACGCATATAATTTGTAATCGCTCCAAGTTCACTATGGGGGACTATCTGCAACATTCCCCGGTGGTGCCTGAGCATTACATTTCTGAGAGTGATTGTTTCCACCGTCCCCGAAACTGATCCGGCGGTCAGGTATTCTCCCACCCGAAAGGCGTCATCCAGCAGAAAAAAGAAGCCGGAAAAAATATCAGCCACCAGTTTCTGGGCACCAAATCCCACGGCCAGCCCAATTACTCCGGCACCGGCAAGAAGAGGCCCGATATCCACACCCATGGAAGAGAGAATGGTCATGGTCACCATGACGACAAGGATGCTGCCGATGAATTTCCGAACCATGGGCAGCAGGGTGTAGGATCTGCCCCTGGTGGGCGCACTGCCGAATTCACCATCGCCGGAACTCTCTTCCTCTTCAGCCGGAAGTGTTTCCTGGATCTTTCTCTCTATCCAGGAGCTGATGAATCGCCAGAGAAAGAGGGCCAGGGCCATAATGATGACAGCGTCGAGCAGAACAGCAGTAAGATTGGATAAAAAAGGGATTTTTATGTTCCAGAGGCTTGCAAGCCAGATCAGGAGACTGATGAATACGCCGCTTCTGGCGAATTGATTTATTTTCAGATAGAATTGCCTGCTGTTTTCCCTGGCCGCGAGTTCTTCTTCATTCAGTTGATCTGTATTCTCTTCGTTTATACGGTAAATATTCAGGGTAATGACAGCATACCTGACCACCCATTGAATGAGCTGGTCGACTACCATCCAGAGAGGAACAATAAAAAAACTGAGGAGAAATGCTCCCCTGGTTTTCTGGTTCAGATCAGGATTTGCTATGTCATTTATCAGCAGAGCCCAGAGAACAATAATATAGAGCAGACCGGGAATGTGCCAGATAGCGGCAAATTGTTTTCGCCACCAGCTTCCTGCCATTTCACTGTTCCTGTTATTTTCGGTAAGATAATTTTTCACCTGGTTTTTATAAAGTAGAATGGCAACCGCTGCAGCCCCGAGAAGAAGGGTGGCAAAAAACAGCTGGAGGATTAGCACAGTATGCAGCGTTGCTCCCAGCCGTTTAATGACAACAGAACCAATAAGTGTACTGAAAATATAACCCAGGGACCAGATAAGAAACCTGTACATTTTTACGGCTGATTGATCTTCAAGTGGCAGGATACGAAACGCGGGTATCGATGGAGATAAAATGAGATGAAGAACGATTGATGTTGCGCGGACCAGGGCTATTGTCAGCAGGATGGCCAGAAAAAACAGCTGCACAAGCGATGAATTTATCCCGGCAAAAAGAAAAAAAGTAGAATAGGAGGCCCCGAAAAACAGCAGCAGGCCGATAACATCCGGAAGTTTTTCTGCAATTCCGTTGATAAATCTGTCGCTGTTAGACATTTTTTCAGAGCGGTCCGGGCGAAATGTGAAATATTTTTTCAAGATAAATTTTTTTGCGAGGATTTCCACTGTCAGACCTATGGAAACAAAAAGCAGAACAAGGAGAACATTGGTCATGGCGCCAGTAAAGGTGGAATTGCCAAGTGGACAGAGCGACAGGAAAACCCTGTAAAGGTCTGATGGAATATCGGGGATTGAGTACCAGAGCTGCTGGAGTTTACGTTCGGATTCATCGGTGTTGCTGGAAAGGGAAGTGAGCATCCTGTCAAAAATATTGGCGGGACCTCCTGATGCCTCAATAGCTTTTTCTTCAATAACCTGTTTCTTCAGTTCTTTCAGCAGCAGTTGTCTTACCTGTTCGTCGCTGAGTTCTGCCACCAGGAGTTCAGTGTTTTTTTTATCCTGTGTCAGACGTACCTGATCGTTGGGTGCAGAATTGGCTGACGCCGCGTATGATTGCGGCGCCGGAAGGGATAAAAAAGAAAAAGTAAAGAGTATGAGGAGTATCAATAAGAGAGGTTCTGGAAATTTCTTTTTGTTCATTCATCCCTCCGGGTCATGTTTAAAACGAGGCGAAAAATAGGGTTGCAGGACTTCCGGAAGGGCAATAGTGCCATCCTCCTGCTGGTAGTTTTCCATAATGGCGAGAAGGGTTCTGCCAACGGCGAGTCCTGACCCGTTCAGGGTGTGAACCAGTCTGCTTTTTTTCTGGCCGTTGGGACGATACCGAATGCCGCCCCGGCGTGCCTGAAAGTCGAGAAAATTGGAGCAGGAGGAAATCTCCCTGTAACAGTCCTGGCCGGGCAGCCAGACTTCAATATCATATGTTTTGGTTGAAGAAAAACCAAGATCACCGGTGCAGAGTGTGACAACGCGATAATGGAGTCCAAGCATCTGAAGGACTGTTTCCGCATCATTGAGAAGGCTTTCCAGTTCATCAGATGAGGTTTCCGGTGTTGTGAATTTTACCAGTTCCACCTTGTCAAACTGATGTTGTCTGATGAGCCCCCTGGTGTCTCTTCCATGACTCCCTGCTTCTGATCTGAAACAGGGAGTGTAGGCGGTATATTTAATGGGAAGGTCATCTTCGTTCAGGGTTTCATCCCTGTGAATATTGGTAACAGGAACCTCAGCAGTGGGTATGAGATAGAGATCCCAGTCCTTTATCTTGAAGAGGTCCTCTGCAAATTTTGGCAGCTGTCCTGTCGCGGTCATGGAAGCGCTGTTTACCATGAACGGCGGTAGAACTTCCTTGTAGCCATGGCGTTCGGTATGCAGGTCCAGCATAAAGTTTGTCAGAGCCCGTTCCAGCTTTGAAGCAAATCCTTTCAGAAGAGCAAATCGGGCACCAGACAGTTTTGCTGCAGTCTCAAAGTCAACAATGTCCAACTGTTCTGCCAGTTCCCAGTGCGTTTTTGGGGAAAAGGAAAAAACCGGTTTCTCTCCCCATTTTTTAAGTTCGATATTATCTTCTTCATTCTGGCCGACGGGAACAGCGTCATCACAGAGGTTGGGTATTGCCATGACGATTTCCTGCAACTGTTCCTGGATGGTTGCCAGTTCGATATCAAGTTCCTTGATGCGGGTACTGGTTTTTTTCATCTCGTCAATAAGTGGCTCTGCTTTTTCCCGGTCGGAATCATTTCCCCTTTTGAGGACAGCGATTTCAGCGGATGTGGTGTTTCTCTTGTTTTTCAGTCCTTCCACTTCTCCCAGGAGGGTAAGTCGCTGTTGATCAATGAGAATGAATTTGTCCAGAAGGGTTGTTTCCATTCCTCTTCGAACGGTTTTTTCTTTAACAAGGTCTATATTTTCGCGGATAAATCGTAATTCGAGCATGGTCTTGTCCGGGGATATTTTATAATTATATGGATTTTCAGGAAAACCTGAAATATTTCAGAATTCTGAAAATAACAGTACACCTATTAAAATGAAGATATATTGATATCTTTGTAGCATGGCTGCATGGTGAAATCAACCTCTATCAAATTGCATTTTTCTTCTGCTTCTGATAGGTTGTCGGATACTTCGATATCCTTGTGTTGCAGGAGAACAACCTTTGGTTGCGGGATTTTCAGATAAGGGCAGATACAAACTGACAATTGAACCAGTATCTTGAACGATGGCTTTTCATAATTCATTTATAATTTTCCTCTCCGAGTTACGAAAATCCATACGTGCTCTTGCGGTTACCCTTTTTTGCTGCACTGTGGCGATTTTTTTTCTTTCTCCTGAGCTGCTGCATTTTGTTCAGGCGCATCTGGCGGAAAAACTCTATTTTTTTTCAATAGCCGGCCCATTTCTCGCCCACGTAAAACTTGCTCTTTTCGCGGCGGTATATTGCCTTATGCCCTGGGTGATGACCCTGTTGTGGCGAGCCATGGGGAAGCCTTTCGGCGTTGCGGGTGGTGAGCTTTTTTTCTTTATCCTCTTTACCTGTCTGCTCTTTTATGGCGGCACATTGTTCTGCTATTTTGTGACCCTGCCCTTTGGTATTCAGTTTCTGCTTGGGTTTGGTTCAGAGGAGTTGAAGCCGGTTATTTCAATCGGCCGTTTTGTGAATTTCACAACGATCTTCATTCTCGCTTTCGGGTTTATCTTCGAGTTACCTATTTTTATGGTGTTTCTAGCCAAAGTTGGTGTATTTACACGAAAATTTTATGAAAGGAACAGGCGGTATGCCCTGCTGATTATTGCCATCCTGGCGGCTCTGCTGACACCGACCCCGGATGTAGTCAATATGCTTATGATGGGAGGACCTCTTTATTTGCTTTATGAGTCTGGTATAGTGATTTTGATGGTACTTCGTGTGCAGTAGCACACTATTTAATCACGTAATTTATCCAAATTCTTCGAGCTTAAAGCCATGTTTTGACAGCAGTGCAGCGGTAACACCACAGACACCTGTGGAGGAGCAGGATGGACTGCGGGCTTTCAGCAGGACTGCCGTAACAGGCTGGGATCTGGCAATTGCCAGAACCTGTTCAGCTCCCCTGATGAACTGTCGGGTAACATCTGTCCCGGTTTTTGTACGGACACGCGCCCTGCCGCAGAGGACGTCGTAACCGTCACCACCGCAGATATCCGCTGCTTCCCGTGGTGTCGGCATACCACCGAGCTGTTCCGGACAGATGGGGATCCAGATTTTGCCCTTCAGTCTTTCCAGACAAGCCATATCCTGCTTTGTCTTACCGTCATAGCGTGTACAGAGTCCCGTCAGGCAACTGCTGACCAGATAGAGTTCAGGTTTTGAGTTGTTTCTGCTTTCAGTCATGAGTCATTTGGTGGAATAATGTTGAAAAAGAGAAAAAACAGACCATCACAGAGGATTTCTCCAAAACAGGAGCGGCTGTTTTATAGAATAGTCGCTTTTCTGGCACTGATTGCCCTGTTGTGGATTGTTTTCGCACCCGGCTCCGGTTTATTCGGCTACTACAGGTCCCGGGCAAAATTGACTCGATTGCAGAATGATGTTTCTCTGCTTGAGAAGGAAAACAGTCAGCTCAGGACAGAAAACGATCGATTACGGAATGATCCGGTATATCTCGAAAAAATAGCCAGGGAAAAATATAATCTTCTGAAAAAAAATGAAAGGGTCTTTGACTTTTCAAAAGGAAAACCAAAGACCCTGGAAAAAAAATAATGTTGTTTCATGATATTATATATCCGGCTGGTTCACACGGAACCTGTGCTTTCAGGCTCAGGAAAACCCTGATTTTGCTGAGCACCCTGAAAGGGCTCCTGCCGGAATGGATGACCCTTTGTTGAGCCGGTAACTGGAGGCGGAAATTGTTTTCCGTACATCCGGACTTCCGCATTGTGTGCAGACAGGATCTTCCCTGGAATCTGATGAAGTGGTCAGGACTTCAAACAGGTTGTTGCATGCATTACATCTGTATTCATAGATAGGCATAATTTCACCTCCTTGTTTTGATACCCTTTCATGAGAAAACTACTGCGTGATTCGGGGAAATTGAACAATATTCCTTTGCATACGAAAATTAATGTATTGTTTCCGGATACTATGAGCAGCGTGGATATCTGAAAAGAAATTATTCCAGAAGAGCTTGAAAAATATCACACTGTTTACAAATTTCAATTTTTTCCTTCTGGGAAATATCGTGGGTGCAGTCACATTTGGTTCCACAGAGGAACCAGCAAAGATGGCCGCTCTGGAATTCCCAGGCAGGGCATGTTTCTTTTACGTCACACTCCTTTTTTTCCCAACAGGGTGTGAGGCTGTTTTTTCTACCCCGTTGATTGATCAGCAGGAAAAAGATCTGTCGCTCAATATGGGCAGGTATGGTACGCCATCCCTGCTCATAGCTGTGGATTGTTTTAAGCGACATGCCAAGGAGTTCAGCCAGTTGTTTTTGTGTTTTTCCCAGTTTTTTCCGGGCAATACTGAATTCTTCTTTAATCAAGGGTCTGCCTCGTCACATATAGTTTCTGATACCATGATTATCCTGGAGTGGGCTTGAAAAAATAGTTTTTCAAGGTATCTCTTTTTTCCTTTCACTCTTTCTGTTGAAAGCCCAAGAAAATCAGATAATTCTGGCCACAGGATATTGCTAAAGTAGTTCCTAAAACAATTAAATTCATATCTAAAATAACCATTCAACAAGTGAATACCAGAAAAAATTTAAAAACGCAGTTTTTTTTCATCCATTACGAATGAGAAAAGATTTTTTCCTTTTTTGACTTATGGTATTCTTACAGAATAGGAAATTCAGCCGGATTTTTGTGTTGCAGAAGAGAAAGCTGTTTTGCTGACAAAAATTCTCGTTTTTGGTCAGACAAGGTAATCAACAACAGGTATATCCATGAAAACCAAATTTAATTTACGGTTGTTTGCTGTACTTTCAGCGGTTTTATTTTTTGCTCTGGCTGGTTGTGTCCACTATATGAATCCAAAACCAGGGACTGTTGCGGTAGCCCAATTTCGCATACCTCTGTCGGGTGTCGGGAAGGAGAAGTCCGTCTGGAAAGGAAAACATCTTGATATTGCCTACAAGATAGACCAGAAGGAGGAGCAGGCAGAAATATCCGGAGAGGTCAGAATTCATGAAAATCTTCTGATGTCCTTTCCGAAACTGACCAGGCTGCGGGTAAAAGTTCATTTTCTTGATGATCACGGTAGCGTCCTTGCCTCTGCCGGAATCACCCCGCTCTATTCCTCTTATTCAGAAGTTACGGAACCACTGGTATTTCATACTGATACCGTTATTCCTCCGGAAGCTGTTTCCATAGTATTCAGTTATTCCGGTCTGCTTACCGGACAGTTCAATGAGCCGTCAGAAGGTTGGGATATTGACTTTTCCCCGTTTTGAAGAAGAACCTGAATTTATGAAAAATGCGGGTTGGCAACACAATGAGAATACGGTTGAAATATCTGACATGACTTTCTGTAAAGATACTGTCTCACTGATTCTGGGCAGACACTATCTAATAAATACAATTTTCCCTTTCCTGCCTGGTTGGTTCTTATGCGTATGAATGATCTCCCCGAATTTGTAAAAAATATAAGGTCACTCCTCTGTTACCATCGAGGAATTGGTATTGATTCTTATCCATTGAAGACTGAAATATCGCTGTTTCTGGAGATAAAACCGGATCAGGTTAATCATGGAACTGCCGGCATGGGAAAGGTATCTGCGGCTGTGATACCTGGAAAGGATCCCGACCCCGAACAGGAAGCTAACAGACCGGCTGCCCTGAACTCTCTGGTTGAACTGAAAAATGAAATCGCAATATGTCGGAGTTGTGATCTGTGTCGGGATCGTATCCGTTCTGTTCCCGGTCAGGGAACGGAAAAGAGTCGGCTTATGGTTGTCGGGGACTGGCTGGCTGCTGTGGATGGCGACCATCTTGAGGCAGGTCTTGTCTTCGGTGTTGAACAGGACAGGATGCTCTCAAGAATGTTTTCAGCCATAAACGTGTCTTTTGAAGATGTGTATGTAACCAACGTCATCAAATGCGCCATTCCAGAAAGCTGTCACCCCCTTGCCACTCATGTTCGATGCTGTCTGCCGTTTTTAAGGCGCCAGATTGATGCAGTTCAGCCGGATATTCTCTGTATTATGGGCGGTGTGGCGGCCAAGGCGATACTTGATCAGACCCGATCCCTGTCACAGTTACGCGGAAAATTTCATGAATATAGAACAGAAAGGGGGCTTGCAGTCCCGGTCCTGGTCACCTATCATCCATCTTTTCTGCTGGAGAATCCTGAGATGAAGAAGGCAACCTGGGAAGATCTCCAGTTCTTGGCGAAAAGATTGCTCGGATTTCAATGAGATTCGCAGAAATATATTAAATGTCCTTTTCAAAATTGTCTTTTACCTAAATCCTGCAATTGGCAAGTTCGGAGTTTTCGCTACCTGTCGGAGATGCAAGGCATCAAGGGCGCCGACGTATTAACATACTTCAAGCCCTTGATAACGATGCAGATACGATAAAATTGCCAATCCTGCAGGGCGAGGGAATAAAGAAAAAAAGTGCAGGATTTAGGTTTTATGGTTTCCTGAGAACAATAACTCCCCGTCTACCGAGTTCACGCAGGAAAGCGGTGACGGATTGTTCCGCCTCCTGAATGGAAAATCTTTTTGTTTCTGCAAATTCTTCAATAAGTGTTTTGACGTTTTTTTTCCCGTCTATCATGCACCACAAGGTGGCTCCCAGTTCATCGAGCTCCAGTTTTTTTGTCGGTTGCAGTTCCTGTTCCCTTTGGAACCGGCGGGCAATTTGCAGAAAAAAGGGTTTGATATTCAATGGATATTCAATTCTGATTACACCGTTGTCCATTCGTTTCCAGTCGATGTCAGGCAGATGGCAGGGCGTGCATGCCAGTGATTCGGTCCTGTCCATGGGTGGGGCGTTTTTTTTAGATTGAAACAGTTTCATATTCTGGTTGGTTCGGAATACATATTTCGGGAGGAATGGGTTGTGTCGATTCAGCCACCATGGAAAAAAGAGTGTTGTTATCCGGGTCATGCTGAATTGAAGCCCGGATAAACGGTTTTTGTCGTTTGAGCCGGGATAAGACTTGAAATGTCATGGAAGGATATCGGTACCCTCCACAGGAGAGATCCGTGCGGCCGTTTTTTATTTCATTTTCGGAGAGACCTGAGAGGACAGCAAGAATTTCCTGCAATGACTGGTTTTGGAGTCTGATATCAGCCGGACTCAGTCTGCTGCAGTGGAGGTCGAGTTTTTTCAACCTGAACGAGAGGCAGCCAAAACCCGGTCTGAAGGAGAATTTATGTAGAATAAATGTGGACGGTAAAAGCAGATCTGATCCCTGAAAAGACCAGAGATGGGGTTCTTCCTGAAGAAAATGGCATGAGAGTGAAGAGAGGGCAGCAAGAGGGGCAGCAAGGTTTTTGTCACACTGGTTCAAATGAAAGAGAATAAGTTTTCCACATGTTTTGCAGGAGAGAATGCCGCCTTCCGGACCGGGTGTCTCCTTTTTACCGTAGCAAAAGATATGATAGTGTTTCTTGAGTGAAAAGAGTTTTTCTTCAATCTGTTTTTCTTCGATGTCGTTGTTTTGTTTCTGCAGTTTCCTGAGCATCGATTGGTGTGTAGCCGGTTTACGGGAGTCAGGAATTTGCCAGCGTATTTCCAGCAGAGGCTGAAAATCTTTTTCAAAAATCAAATGGGTATGGCCATTGATATGCAAGGTCCAGGAACGGGGAACTGTCAGGCGGATACCATTCCATCCCACATGGGTTGTGTTCATGGCATTATCTATCTGTTCAATCGGGGATGAGATAGGACCAGTCACTTTTTTTCAGGTCATTTTTCTGTAGTGCAGAATTTTTTTCATGCATTTCATCACACATCCGGTTGAAGCAGAGTCGTTCTTCTTCTATGCGTTCGGGATAGGATAATTTGATGACATTGCCGATGGTTTCGTTTGGATCTTTGGCATTGAACTGGAGACTCATGCTGACACGGTTCTGGTCCTTATCAATAAAATGCCATTTCCATACGTGCAACAGGCCGAAGGAATCTCCGTTCCAGGAGTCGGGGGCGCCGAATTTTGCCCGGAATTTTTTGAGCAGCTTTTTATAAAAGGACTTGGATTTATCCGCGTATTTCAATCTGATTCTGAGGATTTCATTTTTATATCTGCAGACGCCGTAAGAGATAATGCCTTTCCTGAAGCCATGCCTGTCTGTAATGACAACTTCTTTCATAAAATTGGACTGTACTATATCCGGGTATTCACTAATCTGTGTTCCCAGTGAAATGCCCCCTACAGAATGGGGAACAGATTCAGCGGCAAATGATACCGAGACAAGCAGTAGAAAAGACAGTAGAGTCAGACTGGCTATATGATATTTCCTCATTTTCCTTCACCTCAAATTGTTGGCACACGTTTGCAGGTAAGTGATCAGGGGCACCGCATATTCGCACGGTCGCGACTGCCCGCATAGTGGACTATAGCGGCCAGTCACGCCTGCACGAATCTACGGCACCCCTGATCACTTACAGGGGTAGGGTAGATGAAAACACAGAGTTGCAAATCCTGTGACCAGTTACGTTTGCAGTCTTTTGAAAATATGTGTACCAGGCCCACTTCTGTCAAGCATTGCCTTGTCATCAGTAGGCCATATGACCAAGGGATTTCATGATCAGGGCAAAGCCCATGGCAAACATACCACTCAGTCCCATCCCGCAGGAAAAACCGGCAAGCAGGACCGGCGCATATTGTCGCCACATGGAGCCGTATTTTTTCAGGAAAAAATAGCGGCCAAGAAGAGCACCTGCCACTTCCAGTATCAGGCCATGGGGAGTGGACTGGCCCAGGCCTCGTACGACACCGTAGATCAGCAGGACCGGGAGGCCGAAAATACTGAGGACAGCATACATGATGAGGCCGAACCCAAGGCCGGAGAAAACCGTCGCCCCGTTGAGTGCCTGGTAGAACATTGAATTACCTTCCAGGGTAGATGTCTGCATGAGCAGGGTATTGAGGGCCTGCAGGTGCCAGAGTTCCTGGGCAAAGGGGTAACTTGCCGACGGGATCGGCGCCAGTCGCCAGATGAACTGAGAGAAGACAAGGCTTGCTGTCATTACAATGGGAAAAACCAGTAGTTCCGCTTTGATAATGCCCCTTATTGAAGTTCCTGTCAGTTCAATCTGCCTGAACTGGACGGTGGCTTCTCCGTAATTGTGGATGGGAATGGGGGCATACCATATTTCAATACCCTGGTAGCCGAAGAATTTTGCCCCGGCTATGAAACTGGCCTCTCTTACAAGGGGAAGACTGACAAACTGTCCTGCTATTCCTTCCATTCTGGCGGTAATATAGGAAATAACCGGGGTATACACAAAACCGTAGGCAAGAAAAAAGAGCCATGGAAAAGAAGGAACCAGCCAGACACAGAGCCCCACGTAGGCAAGGGTCGAAAAAAAATAGATGGCGATGGCGATCCAGAAATTAAAATCACCCCTGCCCGGAGGAGGATTGAAAAGGTCTTTTAATGTACCCCTATTGCCTTTGGAGTTACGGATGGAATGAATAACTGACCAGACGCCGATAAAACCAATGGCAAGACCGAGACCAATACCAAAACTCATGTAGAAATCAAAATTATTGGCGAATACTGTATCCACTGTAGCCATTCCCGGGTGCCAGCGGTGGAGGATACCGGCGGAGTAGAGCAGGGGGTTGAGAACTATGGTGATGATGAGCCCGATAAAACCGCCTATAACAGCCCAGAAGGGAAGGACCATTCCGACAAACAGCAGGCCGAGATCAAGTTGCAGGCCTGTGGCAACAGCGGGCAGAAAATCTTCTGTATAGCCGGTAAGTTCAATCCATGGAATGGGGATCAGTCGAATCTGTTCCGTGAAAATCAGGCCGGAGACAATGGGTAACAGGACGTAAATTGAGCCAAACCCAAGACCGATGACTCCACCTATGGAAAAGACACGCCATTTCCAGCTTGCCTTTTTTTCCTCGGCGGACTCGGCAAGGGCCATTGTACCGAGTGCTGCAACCGGAGCCATGGGGAAGGGCAGTTTCTCCACATCCGAGGTGATTCTATAGAGGGCGTAACCCAGGCCGAAATGGTCAATACGCTGGATAATCTGCGAGCCGACAAGGAGCAGAATAGGGATCAGCCAGTCCCTGTGGAAAAAGCTTCTTTCTATCATTGATGGTGAATCCGGTCCGGGAGCGACCCAGCTGGGAATGAATTCGGTTACACCAAGCATACGCGCGGCATCTGACTGGACCAGGTACTGGTTCCAGAGCAGACCGGAAAATGGTGAGGCAAGGGCGGCACCTGCCATATAATAGAGGAGAAATATTTCCTGTTGCTTGAGGTCAGAGTGGGCACGTTTGGCAATTTCGGCAAAGAGAATAATGGTGACCCAGCGTGCAGCGGGGCCAATACCCTGGCCGATTACCAGTTGCAGATACATGGAACCCGGCATCATCAAAAAGCCGATAAAAACGGCACCGATGATAGTCTTCCAGTCGAACCCTTCCTCAAAATGGTCGGGGGGAGGGAGCAGATCCCGGTATTCTTTCAGTTCCTTGTCATCGTACATTCAATACCTTTTCAATTCTGGAGCCGGATGGTTTGGTCAGTCCTCAGTTGGGAAGGACTTGGTAACTTGTATCAGCAAAAAGACCGATCAATGCCCAGCCGCCTCCCATGAGGAAATCTCCAATTATAAGACCGATAAAAAAATACTGTAGTTTCCTGAAAAGTGTAATACCCCCATATCGCATGCAGAGAGCGTTGCATGCCCAGCCGATAAAAAAACTGACCCATAAAATCCGCATTGCGGAGCTGTAAGCTGTCAGGTAACCAATGGGGTGGATTGGCCACCAGTAGAACCTGTGGTAACAGGTCACCAGGATCAGCATGAGCACTGCACCTGTGATTGTAAAAATAAATACCCAGCCACCTGTGTCGGGGGCTGTTGTGGCAAGACGATAAATATTTTCATAAACCGAAAGAGTTGTGCGTGTTGCCCAGTCCAGTTGCAGCTCACGGATACCAAATCGGTAGCAGAGAAGGAGCATCGCCAGGATTGAAGTAGCCATGGATGCTGTAATGGTTACAGCCAGAGAGGTAAACAGGATAATAACCGGTTTTCTACCCTGGTGGAGGTGACGGGCATGGAGGAGCGAAGGCATGAGTGATTCTCTCAGGTCGACAAAGAGCATCTTCTGGCTCATACCTGCCAGCAATCCGTTTGTTCCTGCAAATATTTTAGCACCGAAGAGGGCGATGATTCCATCTGTCGGTGCGGCGGTCAGGGTAAAATAGGCAATGCCCCCCTGGCAGATAATTCTGGTGGCTACCAGCATTATCATAAAAAAGGCTCCTGTGACCATGGTTGCGGCAAGAGGTGTCATGCCCAACTGGACATACCAGCAAATGATGAGAAATATTCCGATGAATGTTCCCCAGAAGGAAATACGCACATCGACCAGGCCGGAATGTTCAGGGTCTGGTTTTTTCAGGAAGAACGACTGTTTGCAGACATCAAGGAGATGTTGTCTTGCCAGCCACACCAGGAAAAAAAAGAAAATACCGTAGGCTCCAATCATCTGCATTTCTTCAGGTCGAGCCAGGGTTGGTCCAAAGGTAATGCCAAGTTCTGATGCGGGTATTGAGTAGCCTAGCAGATCAAGAATACCATAGAGAAGGGCACCAAAAAGAAAGAAAAACCAGAAGGAAAAGGAAATCTGCCTCGATGTGAGAAAAGCAAAGCCGATAAATGCCGGATAAATATATATTTTCAGTTTATGAAAGCCGGTGAAAAGACCGGAAGCAGGAAAATAGGGTCCGGCGAGAATAAGGGTGGGGATTGCCGGGACAGAAGGAAAGTAAAGATTCAGTCCGTTCAGAAGATGAAGCATGACTGGTATGGAGAGGCCGAACAGGAGGAAGCGGTTCAGAAAAAAATCCGCAGTGGTTCCACTGTCCACAGCTTTGCTGATCATCTCCGGTACCTTGAGGAGGGGGAAGTTCATACGTTCATTTTCAATCCACTGTCTGGCGAGAAGATTGATTAGAAAGAGCATGACACTGTAAGAGAGGAGAACAAAAACAGACCAGGTGCCAAGGGGAACAAGCCATGCGGACCATGGAATCTTCGGTATCACTTCCAGCCAGCTCATGCTTCTGCCACCGGCGATACCGTTGTAGAGCTGCTCAATTGCGGCATGGTCGGAGGGAATCAGGGATGGGGGAATGAGAGGATGAAGAGTCTCCTGCCAGCGATTTCCCATGGAGGCAAAGTGGACGGGTGCTGTGAGGTTTACCAGAAAGGTTCGGGCAAATCCGGTATAGGCGATACCTGAGCCTATTACCGTTTCTATCCAGATGATCAGAAGCTCGGACCCTGTGAGCAGTAGTGAAGTTTTGAACAGTCGGGAAATGAGGGTGATTACCAGGGCCAGCAGGATGAATATGAAAAACGGTGCCAGGGGGAAATGACCACCGCCCAGGGGAGTTGCCTGCATATAGATATTATTATAGGGTGTGAGCAGACATATCCCCATGGCAAGCAGGATACCGATAATTCCGGCTCGCAACCTGATGGGTTGTTTCCTTTTTTTCTCACCACTGTTATTCATATCCCTCCATTTTTTGTGCGATGGTATCCCGGAACAACCGTTCCAGTTCTCCATGTGTTTCACTGTCAATGGAACGCCAGATCAGGAGCTGTTTTCTGAGTTCATGGAGAAAGGATTTGTTGATTCGCCGCCAGACGCCGGATTCTCCGGAAAACCGTGTCAAAGAAAGTTGTATTTCAAGAAAATCACTCTTGTCCCCTGTTGGACGGAACCCGATTTCAACCTGTTGCATGATACCGAAATCAAAAGGAGCCAGCCAGACCTTTGTACTGATGTGCAGCCAGCTCGGGTTACTTTCTGTTTTAACGTACTTGCGGGATTGTGCATGGATCTTTTCCATTTCATCCAGGGTTGAACAGTAAAGCTGTACATTCACCGGCCCTGTGGAGAACAGTCCATGGGAGATATCCTGGTGACCCTGCAGATAAGTGTAGAGGAATGCGCCGACAGACTCATATTCATGTGGTTTCAGCAGAAACGGCAAGGTGAGTTCCATGGTGTTATCAACAGCTGTGGGCAGTTGAAATGTCTGGTTGATATCGGGAATGGCAATACGCGCAGCCACTTTTGAAGGGTAAATAACGGAAATAAGGACAACGGCAATAACCAGGACCATGGCAGCAACACCGGCCATGGAAGAATAGTTGACTGTGATCCCCTGCCAGAGTGATGTTGACGAAAAAAGGGCTGCTGAAACCTGGGCAACCAGGTAGCCCAGGACCACGGATATGACGGCAAGGGCGATGGCCTCGGCAACAAACAGAAAACTGACATGGGAGGGGGCCAGCCCCACGGAGGTATAGACGGCTATCTCACTTTTCCGTTCGTGGACAGAGCTGATCATCGTGTTCAGGACAATGAGAATGGAGATAAGCAGGGGGATGATAATATTGGGTACTCCGCTGTAATTCATGGTGTCACTGATATTGTAGAGACGGACTCCGTCCTTTTCGCCGGTAAAAATTGCCAGGTTGAAGCGATCCGTCAGCCTGGAGGCTATCGCGGGAATATTTTCCACCCGGGCTGGTCTGATTGCCAGATTTTTCAGCTTACCGCCTGCGGCCAGCAGGGTATGGGCAGGAATAATGGCAACCTGATTCGCGGGAATATGCCGATACCTGCTCTGGAAGGAGCGGATATCATCTCCGGACTCCAGGGCATCCTGCTCCACATCAGTGAGGTCCGATGTCGATTCATCAGGGAAGATTACAGGGGTCAGTGGCTCCCCGTCCAGATCGACTGCCTGGTCAAACTGCTTTCCATTAAAAGTGCCGATCACAGTAAAGGGAATACCCCACAGGGAAATTTGATTGTCTGAGTGAATGTCCACTCCCAGTTGTTCGGCCATCTGTTGTTCAAGAAGAATAGCCTGGTTGTCCCGATCTGTGAACCAGCGCCCGGAGATGAGCAGGCTGTCAAGCCCGGTTACCGCCGCTTCGTTGGGGCTGAGCCCGATCAGGCCATGTATCTCAAGTTCCCGGCCGTTTTTTCGCAGCGGGACGGTGACCGGCTTTGTAGGATCCCCGGTTTCAAGCCAGATACGGGGCGCCGGTTTATTCACTCTCGTCATGCTGTTTAAGAGAATATCCGTTGCCTGGGGAGGCAGGCTCTGCCAGTTGAGTTTTTTCAGGAGGAGCCCCTGGTAAGGAGCATCAGCTCGAAAATCAAGACGGACCTGTTTGCTGTTGGATTTGATGGTTGTAAAACTCATTATCGTAAAAGTGAGAATAATGAGCGTAGTACAGGTGAGAATGGTTCGCAGTCGTCTTCTTCTTAAATTGGAAACTCCGAGAAAAAAGGCGGCCACAAATGCCTTCCAGCGGCTGATTTCGTCGGGACGTTTATGGGTGGCCCTTCGTTGGAGAAGAATCATTTCATCTTCAAATCTGAAGAAAATGATGAGGGTAACCATGAAGGAGAGTCCGATGATGAAAAAAGCGAGAATGACCACCAGCGGGCTGTAGGCCAGTTCAAAGGCCGGGTGGACATTGTATATGAGAGTTATAAGAATGACAAGAATAAGAAAAAAGCCACTGATTCGTTTGTATATGTGGTTGAAGTTAAACAAAAAACGTTCCATTACAAAGGCAAAGGGAACAAAAAGTGCTATGTAGAAGAGAACCCCGAAGAGTACATCTTTCTGGGTTTTTTCTATCTGCACATAGACTCTTGCGGCCAGAGCCAGGGATTCGGCGCTGTTTTTACGGCTTTTGGAGTAGATAAGTTTCTGTAGAGATTTTTCGCTTTTTTCCAGAGCTCGCAGTCCTCTGGTTTTCAGATCATTGATTTTCTGATCAAAAATCCCATGTCGTTCAAGATTTTTAATACGGGGGGTAAGCAGGGTCCAGGCATCCCTTGCCGCGTGGAGTACTGTATTGGGAATTGACGGGTACATTTCAACCGGATAACCTGTTCCCAGTGGATTCTTTTTTGAACCGTTGGTGAGGATCATCTTATTGGTCAGCACAGTATCAGACAGGGTCAGTTTCAGTCGTGTTCCCGCTTCCGTGTAAATGGACGAGATGATGGAATCCCTGGTGTCGATCCTGCTGTACCAGAAATGCTGGGGTGGGCCGTCCCGTCGGCCATCGTAGAGATGCAGTTTAGTCATATGGGCGAAGCTTCGTGGCTCGAGAAGATCAAAAACCGTGGTTTGCAGACATTTGAACAGGATCAGGTCCGTTTTCATGGATTTTCGCAGAATCTTCAGCCGGTAATTGACCTTTCCTGTTTCTTTTTTATCTATAGCCCAGATAGCTTTACCCGTTGCTTCATCAAATCGGTATCCTTCGATAATCAGTTTGTCGAGAACATTTTTTTTGTCGGCAAACCCCTTGATACGGAAATAACCGGATTCGTCGACCATGGCATAATAACGATTGAGGCCCTGGTAGGCGAGAATGGTGGTTTTTCTGGCTGGATAGTCGGCAAAGAGTTCACCCTGGAGAAGCAGGTTGGTCCGGGCCGTCAGGGTGGAAAAACCGTTTCGGGGAAGTTTCTCGCCATGGAGTTTTGGCGCTTTGGTTAATTTCCGGATGAGTTTGTCGACCAGGTTGGTTTGGTCATGGAGGTAGGACCAGTTTATATGGTCTGTCGTATCGTAGGGAGTTCCCCAGAGGATTCTGCTGTCTCCAGTGGTGACAAGGCTGAGGCCAAGGTATCCCCCGAGAGCGCTCACCTCCCCTCCGAGAACCGGTTTGTCAAAGAACCAGGAATCCCAGCTGCGCATCCGTGTTGGCCTGAGACTGTTCTGGTAGCGGGCAAGAGAGGTGGCAGCCGTTTTTGTTGTTTCAAAAATATCAGCAACGGTACTGTAGATTCCGGTTCTGTTGATGGTTTTTTTCAGGGGATAGAGCCAGCCCCTGTGAAATCCTCCAACACCGTTCCCATGACTGGAGAGATGCAGGCTGACAATGGCGGCCACTTCTTCATATTCCCGGACTTGCGACCGAAACGCTTTGGCTGATTTCAGAGCTTTGAGCTGGCGTTTTGCATCCTGAATGCTGAGTTCATTTTTCTCCATTGCCGACGGGATGATTTGTCTGAGCATGTCCATCTGCCGGCTATCCAGGTTGTGAAAATCTTCAACCCATTCCAGGCGGCGGTAGGATATTCTTTCTTTGGCAAGTTCCTTGATCATGACTGAGGTATCTTCCGTCTGTCTGGCGAGACGTAACTGCATGAGCTTGGTGGCAAGACGGTCTACACGCAGTTTCAGTTCCTGTTCTATTGCTTTTTTCAGACGAAGATCTCTTTGTTTATCTGCGGTAAGAGGAAAATGTATATTTTTCAGCAAATTCAGGTTTCTGTTCCTGGTCGATATAGTTTTCTGTAGTTTTCTCCTGTATTTACGCAGTTCTCTGGAACGTTCATTCATACTCCATATGGCGTCCCGCATACCGGCAAGAGTCTGGCTGTTACCGCTGGTGGCCAGGAGCATGACCGTGCGATCCGGTGGAGATTTTTTCAGCTTCCTGCCAATTTCCAGAAGAGTTGCAATAGAAATTGCGCTGTCGGCACCTGGAGAGTCCTCCGTTACATATTCTTTATTGTCAAAGAATGCTTCAAGGATCAGCAGTTCCTTTTTTAATGTGGGATCGTTACCGGGAATAATCGCATAAATATTGCGGGCAAGGTAGTTTTCCCAGACAGTTGAAGAGCGCAGTTCCACCCGGCCGACAGGTTTGCTGTCGAGGGATTTTTCCTTCAAAGGGCCGAAAATTTCGTCAGCCTTCATCCGGCTCATCCAGAAGCATGGAAACTGAACAGGTGAGAGTTCGTGTTTTTCTGTAAAAAACACTTTACCCTTCGGTTCTCTGCTACCAACATAAATAAGAGCCCTGGCCCCTAAAGAGGCAAGCAGTTGCCAGTTATGGCCCGAATCAAAGTCCATGAGGATGATTGAATCCCGAATCTTTTTCCCATCCAGATCCTTGAGATCACCATGACGAACATAATAGAGCGAGCCGGATAGCGTTCCGTCAGTAGCTTCAGGAGTAATTGTGTTATAAATGAATGGTTGGAGAGGGAGAGTTTTTCCATTGAAGGTGAGTTGTGCTCCAAGAAAACGGCGGACAGGAATTTCATAGTACTGGGAGGCTGGTTCAAGTCCCATTGACTGCATTTTCTTCTCAACATATTCCGCAGCCTTTTCATACCCTCTGGAACCGGTTGTTCTGCTTCCGTATCTGCTCAATTCTTCAATTGTTCCACGGACGGAATCTCCGGTATTTTGTGTTTCGGCCATTACCGAAGTGTTCCAGACGAGACTGGTGCATAGCGTACAAAAGAGGTAGAAGACGGGAAAAAAGGGCCGAAGAAATAAAGTCATAAAGGAGAAGATTCCGTTTTTCAAGTTTGTTGGACGGGGATTGAATTTATGTATCGGCTGTTTCCAGTTTGCCGGTACGTATATTGAGTTCTTCACGCTGCTGTACTTTGTCTATACGTCCATCCCGTATCCAGACGACCTGGTCGGAAACATTAAGCATTTTGTAATCATGGGTGGCTGAAATGACCGTGACACCACGTTCCACACTGAGTTCTTTAAGCATGCTGATTATATCTTCTCCGGTGGTGAGATCCAGATTGCCCGTCGGCTCGTCCGCCAGTATGATTGATGGTGTATTGGCAAGGGCCCTTGCAACGGCGACCCGCTGCTGTTGTCCGCCGGACAGTTCTGATGGCCGGTGACCGTGTCGGCCGGAAAGTCCCACCTGTTCAAGCAGGGCCATTCCTCTGTCCAGAGCCTCATCACTGCCTACTCCGGCAAATGTCATGGGCAGGGTAATGTTCTCAAGAGCTGTCATGACGGGGATAAGGTTAAATGTCTGAAAAATATAGCCGATTTTCCGGCAGCGGAGCCAGGCGAG
This sequence comes from Desulfomarina profundi, assembly GCF_019703855.1. Taxonomy (GTDB): domain Bacteria; phylum Desulfobacterota; class Desulfobulbia; order Desulfobulbales; family Desulfocapsaceae; genus Desulfomarina; species Desulfomarina profundi. Next base: position 355,515 of record NZ_AP024086.1, read on the forward strand.
TTCATAGGCATCCAGTTGAGCGATGTCCACCTCATCAATGAACACTTTACCACTGGTCGGTTTGTCGAGGCCGCCGATCATATTGAAAAGGGTTGATTTGCCTGAGCCGGAAGGTCCCATGATGGAAATGTATTTTCCTTCTTCAATCTCAAGGTCGATTCCCTTCAGTACTTTTACAACGATTTTGCCCAGGTCAAAGTTTTTGGTGACTTCACTGACTCTTACTATTTTTTTTGTATCAGCCATTTTAAAAGTTATTTATTGTCCTATTGTTCAACCCGCATTGCTTCAACAGGACGCATGCGGGCCGCAATTATTGCCGGGTAGAGAACACCCAGAAGACTTAAAAATGTTCCTGTGCACACCGTGATGGCCATGGTTATGCCTATAGCACCCCATGGGATAAATGGAAAAAATGAATATCCAAATCGTGCAAGAGAAGTCACAAGTGCGGAGAGAGCTCCCAGGAAAGATCCGAGAACGGATCCGCTTATTCCCATTATTGCAGCTTCAAGAAGAAAAATCCGGACGATGAAGTGATCCAGGGCTCCCAGGCATTTCAAAGTTCCTATTTCCCGGAATCGTTCTGTAACGGACATCAATTGGGCATTTACAATACCTACAACACAGACAAGAAGGGAGAGAAAAAGTATCCATTTCTGTTTGGCAGAGCCGGTAACTGCGCTCTCTCCCGGTGAGATGTCAAAACCTATTCTGGTGAGAACATGGACCAGTTCCGCGTCTCCGCTGGAGAGAGCACCCTGGGCAATATTATTACCAACCTGGATAAATGCGAGAAAGGCAACGGCCAGGACAAGGCTCATGGTGGTGACCATTGATCGGAAGAAACGGACACGGATTGACTGGTAAGCCATCTGGATGGATTTGCGCAAAGGAAGTTCTACTAAGCGTCTCATGTCCCCCCTGTTGTTTCCGGAGTTTTTTGAAATCTGAAATCAAGATAGAGTCAGATAGTGGCAGTGCTGATAATTTAACTCTAGTTTTTTCATTTTGTCTTGTCAATGGTACTTCCGGCAGGAAGTAAATCATTGAAAAGAACAGGAACCAAAGAGGGGCAACCTGCCAGTTTTTCAAGGAGGATATCCAGAAAATCAAAGGCTCTTTTGTTCATTCGCTGGTGATGAATCATTACGCCGAATTGTCCTGAATGAATACCTTGTTCCAGTTCGTTCAGCAGGTTTACAAATCCAATGGCGGCTGACTGTTCTTTCCTGGTATGGAGATCAACATTGACCTGGATATCAGGAAGTGCTGGTATCGTTTGCGGCTCGGCCCATCGCTTCGTGAAAGAGCCATGAAGTTGAGATCAGCAAGGGTTTTAATGGTCACCCTACTGCAACGGTTCCAGGGGGGAGTGAAAATGGGTTGAAATTCAGGACCAAGCAGCGTTTCCAACCTTTCTTTTCCCAGTCGAAGACTTCTTTTGATCTCATGTTCTGCCCGGGCGGGGCCAAATTCCTGTTTCTTACCTTTTCTTTCAAAATTTCTGTGCTGGTAACCGTGCTGATGCCAGCACCATTGGGAGCTGTTTTTCCCGGTGATGTCCTGAAGGATTTTCAATCGTTTTTCCGTAAGCCAGGTGGGAACCGTAGCAAGGCAAAGGGGCAGCTTATGGCGGAGAAAACAGGTAATAAGCTGTTGGAAATTTGAAGAGGGAATGCCGATATCATCAGCCCGGAAAAAAACAGGTATGGGAGATGAAGCCTGTTGGCATAACCTGTCTATCAGGGCAGCAAGATCTGATTGTATTGTGTTCGTTGCAAGGCTATAGAGGGTGGCTGTTTTGCTCATGATTTTGTGGTTTTTTATTACCGGAAATACGTTCAGTCCGGCAATTCATACAGTTGGATGTTTCAGGATTACTTGAACAGTCCAGCGGTTCTTCTAGCACCGTCAAGATCAATATCAGCAGGCTGTCGTCTGCAGGGAAGCATTTCCATTATTTTTTTTCTTAGCTTTTCCGGGGCAAGATCACTGTCTTTCAGCAGGCGGACGGTACTGTGGTGTTCCAGGGCAAGTGCCCGCATTTTCTGTTCCCTGTTCTGGTTGAACGGATGGACCAGCGCGGGAATTTCCGCCCGGAGCAGATTCATGCAGCTGTTGTACCCAGCCATTGAGATTGAGAGATCAGCTGCTTCGAGCCAGGATGGGAAAATATCTGAAAACGTATCAACACGGATTTTTTCTGTTTGACTGTTTTTCAGTTTTTTATGAAAGGATTTCCTGCTGAAGGGGCCTGTAAATATCTGCAGAAAAAAATCTGTCTGTCTGGAGAGTAATCTGCAACCTGCCATGACCGCCTCAAGGAGTTCTCCCCCCACACTGCCGCCGCCGATACTGGCAACAATAAGGGGGGTGGATTCTTTCAGGTTCAACATTTTCCGTATTTTTTTACGGGCATTGAGCGGTTCAGGGCGGGGCGGACAGATAAAACCGGTATATTCCAGAGGAATTGTTATTTCATTTAATCGTTCAAAAGTTCTGTCAAGGGTAATTACCTTCGGATCCGCGTGGATAAATATACCATCATAAAATGTGTTCAGTGTTTTGATGACCCTGTCCTCGAATTTTTTCTTTCCGCCTGTTTTCTCAACCAGGATGTCGCGGACACTGGAGTAATTCCGGCAGGGTGGCAGGGAACCATCTTTTATTCCGTTGAGAACAGGGTCAAGCTCAAACCTGAAAGCTTTTCTGCCGAAGGGATAGAGCTCGGTGATAAATACCTGAGGGCGGTATGTCCTGAAATGGGAAAGAAGCAGCTCTTTTCTTGTTTTTTTGACTTGTTCAAGGTTCAGACCGGTCTCGCAGGGTGCCAGATTCTTGAAATCACTGTCCATCTGCAGGCCAGGGAGAGTGAACAGGGAGAAGGCTGATGGTGCAGGAGTTGTTTTCGGGCCACCGAGTATTAATGTCACCTCATGTTTTTCAGCGAGCAGGCGACAGATTTCCAGGCTGCGATGGAGATGGCCTACACCCAGTACATGCTGGCAGTAGAAAGAGATCCTCATCTCTTTTCCCCACACGGAATATTAAGTTGTCGTGTCGAAAGATTACTACCGTCACCGGTGATGAGATGGAGCCTGTCGGGGTTGAGCAGTGGGTCGTCAGTCGGAAGAAATTTTCTTCCGGTAATTGCATAAAGGGTACACTTGATAACACCCTGGTGACAGACAACGAGGATATTTTCTCCAGGATAAGCACGGGCAAACTCATGTAGTGCTGCAGATGCGCGTTCCTGCACTGCCTGTCGTGTTTCTCCGCCTGGCGCACAAAATGCCCATCCTTTTTTTACCCGATTTTCAAGTTCTTGTTCGAAATGCGCCTTTACATGGGAAATAGTCAGCCCTTCCCATTCTCCCCAGCTCTGCTCTCTCAGGCGGTTGTCAAATTCTGTGGGGACATTCAGTTGTCTGTTCAGAATTGCCACTGTTTCCCGTACCCTGCCGAGATCACTGGCTATGATCCTGTTCCAATTGAAATTTTTAAGAAAATGAGCCCAACGGGTTGTTTGTTTTCGGCCGTCAACCGTTAATGGAGAATTACGGCTTCCCTGAATTTTTTTTACTGTATTCCATTCGGTTTGACCATGTCGCAAGAGACCGAATGTTGTGATGTTGAGGGTTTGTTTTTCCATTTCAATTCAATGGCATTTTGAGTTGTTTATTTTCCTGAAGGAATGTTTTTCCCAGTTTTTTGACCCATTTTCTGTTGTCAAATTCTGATTCTACAAATTTTCTGCCATTTTGTATGAGGGTACTGCGCAGATCCTGGTCCCTGAGAATTTTTAAGGTCGCTTCTGCCAGCAGGTCCGGTTGGGAGGGAGGAACCGTAAGACCTGTCTGTCCGTTTATTAAAATCTCAGGAATGGCTGAAATATTCGTTGAAAGGGCGGGGACGCCCATTGCCAGGCTCTCAACCAGAACATTTGGAATTCCATCACGATCACCATTTTCAGCGATTCTGCAGGGAAGAACAAATGCATCGCTCTTTTTAAACTGCTCTATGACTTCTTCATGGGTCCGGGTTCCCAGCCAACAACAGCAGGAGTCGAGGCCGAGGGATGAAATGAGCTGCAGAATTGCATCCCTGTCATCACCATCTCCGATAAGTGTATGTTTGAATACTACACCCTTTTTTTTCAGAATGTTGAGAGCGTCGTACAAGACCGGTAAACCTTTCTTTTCGGTCATCCTGGCTACGGTCATTATTTGATAGGGTTCTTTTGGGGTAACCTGTGCCCTGGTCTGCTGAAAAAGGCTGATATCTATACCGTGATAGATTCGAAAAACTGGTGTTGCAGAGCTGCCGGCAATTTTTTTCAGGTATTTTTCATTGTACGCCGTGCAGGTTGTCACAAACCTTGCCAGTTCAATTTTTCTTTTCAGTTTTTTTTCGGCAGAAGTATAAATATCCTTGGCATGGGCTGTGAAGCTGAAGGGAATTCCAGAGAGGAGCGAAGCAAACAGGGTGACCGAAGTGGGTGAATGGGCGAAATGACCATGGAGATGGACAATATTCGGATCTTTCATCAGGAAGTTATGGGTCAGATAACCACCCTGCAGCAGGTGTTTAAGGGTGGCCAGGTTTCCTTTGCCAGCGGTTGACTCCCTGCAGCCGACCAGGGCGGTGAGGAAATTTTGCGGTCTTTTAACTGCCAAGAAAGTGTTGTGGTAAAGAAGGGTCGAGAAATTTTCAAAAAGTTCGGTGGGAAGATATTCGACCTCTGCCTGAATTTCTTTCACTGAAGCATGACAGAAACTTTCCCTCGGTTTTCGCATGGGAAAGAGACGCAGAGTGAAGCCCATTTTCTCAAGGAGCAGTATCTCATTGGAAATAAACGTTTCGGATATTCTCGGGTAACCTTTAAGTATATAGCCTAATACCGGTTTGTTCTGGTTTGGAATCATGGCGTGGTATTTCTGTGTTCGTGAGGTTGCCCTCCGTTTACCTGATGCTCCTTTTTAAAATATTTAAGGCGCTTCATCATACTGTCCAGACCGGAAAGTTTGAAAGATTGAATGGTATTGACATATTTCTCGCGATTGTTACAGAGGGTCATGATCTTGTTTCGCAGGATCTGAGGGGTCACTTCAGTCCATGGAATATAGTCAAGCAAGCCTTGTTTTCTCAATCTTTGGGCGCGGATAAGTTGTTCTTTTCTCGGTGTCTGCCTGGGAATAATCAGGGCAGGAGTATGCTGGGTCAGAATTTCACATATGGTATTATAACCACCCATGGAAATAACAAGATCAGCAGCGGCAATGAGTTCTTCCAGTCTGGGGTGAAACGGCAATGTTTTTATACCGTAGCGTCTCGCCCGTTTTTTTAGTCGTTCTCTTATTTTTTTCGGCATGAACGGTCCGGTAATGATGATTGTTTTAAATGGGAGAGAAGCAGGGTAGTAATCGTGCATTGAAATAAAATGTTCCAGTACCTCCGAGCCGTCGCCGCCACCTCCAGTGGTTACAAGGATAAATTTGTCATCATCAAGGATCCTGTGCCGCCTGCGGACCATGGATTTGGTGCCGGAGGGAAGCTGTTTTCTTGGTATATATCCTGTGAACCTGATTTTTTTGTGAAGAGTTTCCGGCATGTCATACATTTCCACCGGATTGTAAATCTTTCTGTCGCCATATACCCATATTTCATCATACAGGCTTTCCAGGTAGGAGTAGACGTTTTTTTCTCTCCAGTCTTTTTTAATTGTTTTTGCATCATCCAGAATGTCTCTCAGACCGAGAATGGATCGAGTTGACAGACCGGAATCTTTCAACCAGCGAAGAGTAGGTAGCACCTCCTTTTTCAGACCGAGGGGCTCTTTGTCAACAATAAAAAGATTTGGACGAAAAGTTTTTGCCGTAGCGAGGATGATATTTGTCCGGATGGAAAGTGCTTGTTCCTGGTCAATTCGAATGGAAAGAGATCTGTACTCATCGTTTGTTTTTTTTATCATTCCTGGGATTCGTACAAAGTCCACTTGCTGGGGAAAAGAAAAACGTCCTGCGATGGGTGATCCGGTGAGAATAAGTATGTTAGTGTTATCATCCCGAAGATGATTTGCTATCGCCATGGTTCTGCGGATATGACCCAACCCGTAGGTGTCATGGGAATACATGAGTATATTAAAAATGGGTGAAATCCGTTTTTTCGCCATGGTGCAAAAAGAGCAAAATTTCAAACTGAATTCAGACTGAATTCAGAAAAAGTATTGGCTTCAGTGAAAAGGAAACTCTTGACTCTTATTCGAAGAGAGTAGACTTGTCAAGGCGTACCGAGGTTTCTTTGTGCTTCCTGCTGGAAGAAGTAGAAAAAACTGATCGCCTGCGAAACTCACTTGGTTTTTGAATATCAGGTAGAGTTTTGCAGGCGATCAGAAAGAAAAACAGTTAGAAACTCATGGTAAGTTGATTGCTGACCATGATAATTGATTCCACATCACTGTAACTGCTTCGTTCAGTGAAAAGGTCGCCTGTATCCATATAGGCAAAATGAATTTCGTAGGACAGGTTATCAAGAAGTTTGTAAATAACACCCAGATTTGCTTCCCAGCTGGCTTCGTTTTCGTAGTTGATTGAGTCCGGAGCCCAGAGATTTCTGGTTAATCCAAAGGCACCATGAAGGGCAAGTTTACCCGTGGCGTTTATCTGTGCCGCAACAGCAATACCCCGGCTGTTTGCTGTATGGGGATTGGTTTCTACCCAGGAAACAGATCCCTCGTATTCGCTGTTCAGTATGTCCGCGGCAGTGCTTGTTATTAATAAAGGCTTGAAGTTCCTGGAAGAAGTGTTGGTGTTCAGTCCCTGAAGATCAAAAATTGCACCAAGATTATACGAGGTGACTTTATAAATGCTGTGTGTTCCGGAATCCTGCGCAAAAACGTTTCCGTGAACAAGAACCAGCAGCAAAGTGAGAATCAGGGTAAAATATTTCATTTTCGAAAAGATACTATCCAGACTTTTTGAAGAATAGTTTCAGGGAATTCCTCAGTTTATACAAAACGTCGAATGGTACAAAAATCTGTACTTAAATTCTAGCCTTGTATTCGAAAAAGTCAAGGGGAAAGTGTGTGCTAGAGGTTTTTTGCGGGAGGAAAGAAAAGCTGCTGAAACAGCAAGTTTTCTTGCTACTGAAACTGTTATACGATATAGATAGTGTCTGTTCGTAGATGGCGTTTTTGCCCGATTTCTGCGTCGCTATGAAAAACAAAAATGCTAACATATGCCTGATATGCTGCGCTTTTTTAAATCTATCGGTAGAGTTCTCTCTAGTCAAAGTGTTTTTTAAAGCAGGTTACATCAGGTGAACACTCACGGATTCAGGCTTTTTATTGATTTCCCGGTTGTCGGGGTTAAGGAGATTGTATGAGATACATAACTGTTCCGGTTATTATACTGGTTGCCTGTTTATGCCTGTCAGGTCCACTGTATGCAAAAAATGAGAGTGCTGCAAAAAAAATAATTTTTTCCGGATTCGATGTTGAGTCGGCCGGAAAATTTAAATATCTGCAGGATGGTATTCAGGCCATGCTCTTGAGCAGGCTTGCAGCAAAGGACGGTTTTGAAGTACTTGATAAGCAGGTGAGCAGTGCGGAGATAAAAAAACTTGAAAGATCTGGAGGAAGTATAGGAAGTGTCAGTTCTGATCTACAGGCTGATTACCTGGTTGTCGGGTCACTCTTTTCTCTTTCCAGGGGGTTGAATATACAAGTTATATTTTATCCTCTCGACTCAGGTTTAACAAAAGGAGTAGAACGGTTTTCAGTGGTCTCTGAAAGCGACTCGGTTTTGTTTGCAGGAATAAACCGTCTGGTGGAAGAGATTGCATTGAGAATTCTTGGAAATGAGCCGTCCCTTGAGAATTTTGAACGTGAGGAGGAAGGAAAAATAGCCAAAAAAGGTGCCGGGGCATTTATTACCGCACATCCGGAGATTGCCTATAAAAGGGGATTATATTCCGGAACAGTGATAGGGGTGGGAGATCGCGCAATTAAGGTCGCGACAAAAGGTATCAGATGGACGAAAGAATTCTCCTCTGAAATAATAGCCATGGCCGTAGCTGACGGAAGCGGAATTGACCCTGCCCGTATTTTTATTTTAAGCGAAAGGAAATTGAAGGTTTTTCGCTTACTTGGCAGGAAAATAGTGGAAACAGGGAGCACTGATCTTCCACCGTTTCTCCGTGTGCATGCCATGAATATTGCTGATTTGGATAATGATGGGGTGCAGGAAATTTATCTCAGTGCCACCCGTGGATTAAATGTTTCATCACGAATTGTTCGATGGACGGAAAAAGACGGATTTATAACTGTTTATAATAATATCCCCTGGTATATTCGACCAGTGAAACATCCTGAACAAGGATGGATTCTGGCGGGACAGCGCCGGGGAATGGATCGTACAGAGCTGGTTGAAAAAGGTGTTTTCCGATTACTTTCCACGTCAGATAAAACCTTCCAAAAAGGGAGAGAACTTATTCTTCCGGAGCATGTGAACCTGTTTGATTTCACCTATGCGGATATTGATGGTGATGGTGTTTTTGAAACAGCTGTTATTGATCAGAATGAGAAATTACGTGTGTACGATCAAACTGGCGGGTTGTTGTGGGTCAGCACGGAAAATTATGGTGGCAATAAAACATATATCGGGCCGAGCATTGGAGGTGCAAATGAACACAACAGGAGAACTAATTTTTCCGAGCATGAGGATACCGGCAGGCAGTTGATTTTTGTCCCGGGCAAAATCGTGGCGGTGGATGTTGTAAAACGAGGAAGGCAGGACCTGGTAGTTGTTAACAATATTGTCTCATCATTTCCGTTTTTCAAGAACTGGAGGATGTATGATGGTGGCTCAATCGTCGGATTAACATGGAATGGTAAAGCCTTGAGTGAAACCTGGAGGACGGGAAAGCATACGGGTTTTATTTCAGATTTTGCTTTTAAACTGAAAAACAACCAGCAGAAAGGGCATGGAGTTGCCACGCTTTTTATCGGGCAGATACCAAGAGCCGGAACCTTTGAGGCTCTGATTCCCGGTGGTGTCCGGTCAAAACTGAGTGTATATGAATTGGGATTTTCCATTAAAAAACAAATGATTGACAAGAAATAACCCGGGTATAAAAAATTATACTTACCGGTAAAAAAAACTTGACAAAGAAAATGGTGAGGTATAATCTACACAAATAATGTAATTTTCTTACTTTTTCTTTGTATTTGGAAGAAACCGGGCGTCGGAAGTTCCGATGGCCGGAGTAGGAGAAGGGGATACCCGGGCTTCCATTGTCGGAAGCGTAAAAATGAAATCAGGAGAGATAAAAAAATGAAGAAGATAATTGCTTCAGCAGTTGGTCTCGCGTTGGTCAGTACTGTTGCTGTAACTACAGCTTCCGCAGTAGAGAGTAAGTTCGGCGGTTACTGGCGTACCCGTGTTTTCAGCCAGAGTGATTTCAACAGCACCCGTACTTCTTACTGGCGTGTAGACAATCGTACCCGTCTTTATTACACCGCTAAATTCAACGACGATTTCAAATTTGTCAACAAGTTTGAGTTTAACACCAACTGGGGTGATAACACTGGTGGTGATATCGGATCTGACGGAACAGGAATCTGGAGAATCAAGCACTCCTACGCTGACTTTAATCTTGGTCCTGTAAATACAAAAATTGGTATTTTCGGTTCTACAATTGCACGTGGTTTTATCTTTGATGATGACCATTCCGGTCTGAAACTGACCGGTAAGTTTGGTAATGTAACTGTACCTTTTCTCTGGATTCGTGCGGAAGGTGAGTATACCAATAGCAGTGGTCGCGACAATGACATCTTTGCAGTAACGCCTTCTTTCAAGGCTGGTGATGCTCTTAAAGTCACCCCATACTTTGTTTATCAGAAAGTCGCTAATGAAGAGACCGATAACTGGTACCTTGGTGCCGATGTTGATCTGAACATGGATGCCGTTTCTGCCTGGGGTTCTTTCATTTATGAAGGTGGAACCAAAAATGATCTGGACAATAAAGGTTTTCTCGTTGCAGCCGGTGCCAGTGTAAGTGTTGTTCACGGTCAGGTTTTTTATGCAACTGGTGACGATAATGCGGCTGATGGTGACAATGATGCCTTTGTAGGTGTTCCTGGTGCAATTTACTACTGGGCTGAGATCATGGGCTGGGGTACTTTTGACAATGCTCTTTCCAATGGAGCTCCTGCTGCAATAAGCAATATCATGGCAGCTAACGTTGGTGTAAAAATCAAGCCAATGGATAAACTGACCCTGAATGCTGATGTATGGTATGCTGCTCTTGCTGAAGATGATGCAAATGGTGAGACTGATCTCGGTACAGAAGTTGACTTGAAAGTCACCTATGCTCTGATGGATAACCTGAATCTTGACCTCGTTGGTGCTTACCTGTTCGCAGGTGACGCAACTGGCGATGATGATCCGGTTGAAGTTGGTGCCCGTCTTTCTCTCAAATTCTAATTTGACAGAATCAGACATCAACTTGATGTAACTGTATGAAGGCCTGGTGTTAATCACCAGGCCTTTTTTGTTTGTCTACAGTATAGAAGAAATATGGAAAACCAGATTGTACCGGGCCATTCAAACAGCATGCGCTGGTTGATTCTGTTGTTGATAATGGGAGGAGTTTTTCTCTCAACAATGGACAGTGGCATGGTGAATATCGCATTGCCCACTATAATGGCGAGTTTTTCAGTAAACCTGGGACAGACCAATCTGGTAGTTATTATTTATCTCCTGACCATTACCGCAACCCTGGTTTTCTGGGGGACTGTTTCAGACCGATTTGGTAAAGGGAGGGTATATCTGGCGGGTCTTGTGACGTTCTGTTGTGGTGCGGCAGGATGTGGTTTTTCCTCCAGCTTTGGTTTTCTGTTGTTCGGAAGATTTATACAGGCCCTGGGTGGTGCGATGATGATGTCTTCCGGTCCCGCTCTGATCAAGGCAGTATTCCCGGCAGAAAATATCGGCCAGAGCCTGGGCCTGATAGGTATAGCCACGGCATGTGGCTTGATGCTTGGACCACTTGTCAGCGGTTTGCTTCTGGTACGCTATTCATGGCAGTCTATTTTCTTTGTAACTGTTCCGGTTGCTGTAATCCTGTATTTGTTCGGACGGTTTTTTCTCTGGAAAAGTATACATACTCCCCGACAGAACACGTACGGAGATTTTGACTGGAAGGGCAGCTCTTATTGGTTTTTTCTGGTCATTACTCTGGTTGTTACTCTGAACGCGTTGCAATATTTCCCGATTCTTGCAGGTTCTGGTGGTGGTCTGCTTTTTGTTGTACTCTCAGTCAGATTTGTCAGGGTTGAAAAAAACGCAATAAATCCAATTATCCCGATGGAGCTTATTCGGGAGTATTCAATTTTTGTTGCACTGTTTACAGCTGCAGCCTCCTTTGCAGCTCTTTTTGTTGTCCTCGTTCTTCTCCCGTATTATCTTAAATTCGTTCTTTTGCTTAAGTCAGACAAAATCGGCATCGTGATTATGGCATTACCGGCTACTTTGACAGTTGTGTCGCCTCTTTCCGGTTACCTTTATGACAGAATTGGTGGTCGTTATTTGACAACAGCAGGACTTTTTCTCTGTGCCGTTACCCTGTTTCGCATGGCTTATCTCTCCTCCGGGACAGGCTTGGTCTCTATTGCTGTAAATCTTGCCTTGCTGGGTGCCGGACAGTCACTGTTTCTTTCTCCAAACAGTGCGTCAGTTCTCTCCCTTGTGAGTGATCGTTTCAGTGGTATTGCTTCTGGAATTCTTGCTACGGCCAGGAATTTTGGTATGGTTTTCGGCACGACTCTGGCAACGGTTCTGTTCACCTTTTTTATGAATTATTACGGGGATGGGACGAGACTTGAAAAATATAGTGCGAAGAACGAGGTTGATTTTCTTCTGTCACTGAAGGCAACGTTCCTGGTTGCCGCATTTCTGGTTTCTGCCAGTGCGGTGTTATCTTTTTCAAGAAGAAATTGAATGATCCCCAAATGATTTTGGCAGTGTTATCATTACCTCAGTACCTCCAGTCTTAGCATCCCTTATAATAAAATCGCCACCATGTTCCTGAATGATCCGATCTACAAGCGTCAGGCCCATGCCATTTCCGAATGCCTTCGTCGTAAAAAACGGGTCTTTTACATGATTGACCGTGTCCGTAGAAATGCCTGTACCGCTATCCAATATTTTTATGACTACTGTTTTTTCTTCCTCCTGGACTTCTATTTCGAGTATGCCGCCCCGGCCATTGCCTCAATGCTGTTTCTGATCAGGTGGAGAAAAGCCTGGCGTATTCTTCTTTCATTTAAAAAAAGAGTCGGACCTTTTCCGTCAAGATTCAATGCATAGGTAATACTGTTCCGTTTCATGGTGGCATAAAAGGCCATAACACTTTTTCTGATAAGTGGAAAAAGAGAAGTTTTTTGAAGAGTGTATTCTCTGCTTTCTACTATGCTAAACAGGTCTTCGAGAGTAGATTCAATTTTTGCTGTTTCTTTGGTGATGATATTGAGAAATCTGACAATGTAGGAGTCTGAGGTTTTCTTTGCAAGTAATCGGGAGGTGGCTCCAATTGAGGTCAATGGGTTGCGTATTGCATGGACGAGTTGGGCGGCCATCATTCCTATTGCGGAAGAGCGTTCCGCTTCAACCAGCAGATCTTTATTTTTTTCAAGTTCTTCTGTCACCTGTTCCAGTTCTGCAATTTTCCTGACCATACCTTCGTGGAGATGGCTGTGCTCAATAGCGAGGCTTGCCTGGCTGGCGAAAATCTCAAGATCGGACATGTCCTGATCAGTAATGGGGGTGCGGGTAACGAAATTATCAACAATAATGACACCAAGAGATTGTGAGGGCGAATAGAGTGGTACAATGGCAAAGGAGTCCTCCCCAAGGACCTTGAGCAGGGACTGTGGCACAGTATCGTCTCCAGCCATACCATCTATTACCTTGATTGATTTTTTATTTCTGCATGATGCTATCAGGATGTGATCGTGGTTGTCAGCTTGAATTCTGAGAGTTTTTACAATGTTATTTACTGTCAGGTCTTCTTTTATTTTTTTATTTTGGATAATTTCCAGTATATCATCAAGTTGAAGTCCGTCGGCCTCAATGGCCTGCCATACCTTTCCAGCCTCTTCCCTGGAGGAAGGGCCAATGGCTAGTCTTCCTTCAAGATAGCTGCAGTCTTCATTGAACAGGGCCATAAACGCCCTGTTGAATTTCAGGCCATCATCGGAAGTAATACCTACAAGTATTGCCTGGAGTATACCATCCAGTTCTCCTGTATTGAGGTAGGCGGAATTCATTTTCAGGTTGAGCTGATGGAGGAACTGCATGCGGGAGTTTGCCTTCTGCAGCTGTTCCTGGTACAGGCGGTTATTGATGGCAAGTCTTCTTTTCTTCAGGGTGACATTGACAGTATGTAGAAAAAGTTCAGGGTTAACGGGTTTGGTGAGATAATCATCGGCGCCATGGCGCAGGCAGGCAAGAGCGGTGTCAAGATCAGTTGTTCCGGTAACCATGATGATACTGAGATCCGGGTGAGATTCGATGAGGTCTGGAAGGACTTCGTCACCATTCTTATCTGGAAGGCCGATATCAAGCAGGACAAGAGCTATTTTTTTCTCAGCCAGCAGCTTATACAGGCCGCTGCTGCTTCCGGCAGAGCATACCTTGAAACGCTGCTTTTTAAGGTAATGAGTAAGGAGAACCACAATTTCCGGAGAATCGTCGATTACTGCTATAGATTCCTCCCCTGTGACCAGATGGTTTATCGGGTCGGATATTGAGATAGTGTCGGGTGAGCCGTGTTGATTGTTCATTTGATGAGGTTGAATCTGAAATAATCCAGAATTCATGAGTATTCAAGTTGTCATGAATTCAGGGAGTTGATTTATTCCCGGGAACATGTATGGTTCATGATTCATTTGTAGCATAAAAGAGTATAATAGTGCAAAAGATATCAGAATATGTACTCAGCACCAATGAGGCACCTATCAATGATAGACCGGCTTGGTCGGATCAGTTGGCTCGGTCATTTATGTCTTCCGGGTGCAAAATACTGATGAAAATCCGACTGTGGCAAAAAACCTTTCGCTATGGAATTTTCAGATGAACAAAAGGCGGGGAGAGATCTTTTGAAACCGGGATTGACCGAAACGTTGGATGCAATTTTTGAAAATGATGGTTTACTGGCAGCCCATGTGCCCGGATACGAACCGCGCCGGGGACAGCTTGAGATGGCAAAGGCTGTACAATGTTGTCTCGAGGGTATGGTACAGGAGAGTGAAGAACCCGGGAATAATATTCTGGTTGTGGAGGCGGAAACTGGAATTGGAAAAACACTTGCCTACCTGATACCCGCGATTCTGTCTGGTAGAAGGATTGTGATATCAACAGCTACTCTGAATCTCCAGGACCAGATATTGGAAAAAGAAATTCCCCTTGTGGAAAAAATCGCAGGACGTGAGATTTCAGCACTCTGTATTAAGGGCCGGTCAAATTATCTCTGTCTGTACCGCTGGTATCAATACCGAAGCAATCCGCAGCTTTCTCTTGTGGATAATCCCCATATTGACAGGATTGATGAATGGCTTGGCGCTACCGTGTCCGGAGACAGGGCTGAGCTTGACTGGCTTGGTGAAGATTCAAACTTCTGGAGGAAAATTTCCACTCATTCCGACCAGTGCCTGGGGGGAGGTTGTCCGGAATTTGCGCATTGTTTTATTTCCGGCCTGCGAAAAAAAGCCGGCTCTGTTGATCTTCTCATTGTTAATCATCACCTGTTTTTTTCCGATCTGGCCCTGAGAAAAGGAGGATATGGTGAGGTTCTTCCACGGTATGAAGCTGTAATTTTTGATGAAGCCCATCACATTGAAAATGTGGCGACAACCTTTTTTGGCAGGAGTTTCAGTCAATATCAGGTTTTTGCTCTGCTGGCTGATATTGAGAAGATGGCGAAAGATGACCTTTCACCACAAGCCTGCGCTGAAGTTGACCAGATGATAACAGGAATGAAAGAACGGGTCAGGGTTTTTGCATCTCTTTTTCCAGTCAAATCCGGCCGGTTTTATTTAAAAGACCTTATAACTGACCTCACTGAGAAGGTGTGGCGAGACGAAGTTGATCTGTTAATCAGGGGATTGGAGGGGTTGAGTGACAGCATCAGCAGGTATGGTGAACATGGGGAATACTGGAGGTCTCTGGAACGGCGTGGCAGGGAACTTGTAAAGAATGTGCGGGACGTAGGGCTTCATTTTCTTGAAAATGATTATGTTCACTGGTATGAGAGAAGGGATCGTTCCGTTGTTCTGTCTGCAACCCCGGTCGAGGTGGCAAAGGAACTGAATGAATATCTTTATCCGCTGGTATCGTCCTGTATTCTGACGTCAGCAACGCTTTCTTCGGGAGGTAATTTTTCATATCTTCGCGCCCGGTTGGGGTTGGGCGATGAAGTGGAATGCCTGCAATTTCATTCACCGTTTGACTATGAAAAAAGGGCGTTACTTTATGTTCCCGATAATTCTTTTCCAGAACCGTCTGCCCCTGATTATGGGGATGTGCTGTGTGGTCAAATTCTCGATATACTCCGAATAAGCGAAGGAAGAGGACTGGTTCTTTTCACAAGCTTTAAGGGAATGGAGAGAGTGGCATCTTTTCTCGAAGATCGTTTTGATTATCCCGTGCTTGTTCAGGGAACTGCCTCCAGGCAGAGTCTCCTTACCCGTTTTCGTGAGGAGACACACTCTGTCCTGCTCGCTGTTGCAAGTTTCTGGGAAGGTGTGGATGTGGTTGGTGAATCTCTAAGTTGTGTTATAATAGACAAGTTGCCTTTCGAAGTGCCGACTGATCCGGTAATAGAGGCCAGAATTCAGCATATTCTGGAAAAACAGGGAAAGCCGTTTTTTGAGTTTCAGGTGCCTCGGGCAATCCTGGCCCTCAGGCAGGG
Organism: Desulfomarina profundi; assembly: GCF_019703855.1. Classification (GTDB taxonomy): domain Bacteria; phylum Desulfobacterota; class Desulfobulbia; order Desulfobulbales; family Desulfocapsaceae; genus Desulfomarina; species Desulfomarina profundi. Next base: position 371,487 of record NZ_AP024086.1, read on the forward strand.
AATGGGGCGATTAATGCGTTCTTCCACTGACAGGGGTGTTATTGCCGTGATGGATGTGAGGCTTTATAAAAAAGGTTACGGGGGATTGTTCCTGCGGAGCATGCCCCCTGCACCTGTTGTCAGGACCGTGCAGGAGCTCTCCGATTTTTTTAAACTATTTGATTAAATATTTTATCCTGTTTTCAGTATATTACTAATAAAAAAAATCGTCACGGATTCAGGTGAAATGAAAAAAGAACAAGTACTTCTCGCGATAAAAAAGGAATCCGAACATATTGAAAATCGGATGAAGGCTGATCTGGCTGAGCTGCAACCGACCATTGATGGGTTTCTGGCCGAAGTTCTCGAGTACGGGCTTTTCAATGGTGGTAAACGCATAAGACCTTTTCTTGTGGTCATGTGCTCGAAATTATGCGGTGGAAATGGAGATCTGGTCTACAGCCTTGCATGTGCTTTTGAGTATCTGCATGCTGCAACTCTCTTTCACGATGATATTATAGATGATTCTGATACCCGTCGGGGATGTCCAACTGTCTGTCGCCGATTTGGTGTTTCAGCTGCAATTCTTGCTGGAGATTTTCTGCATGCCTATGCCATGTCCACGGTTGGTCGTCTTTCGGGGGATGGTGGCCTGAAAGTATTCTGTGAGGCCACAACCGGGATGGTGGATGGAGAATTTGTGCAGTTGAGAAACAGTAGAAATTACACCCTTTCAGAGCTTGACTATTATGATGCGATCAAGGGAAAAACCGGATTGCTGATCTCTGCAGCCTGTGAAATTGGAGCCATGTATGGAGGAGGAAATGACAGACAGGTCAGCGCGTTGAGATGTTACGGAGAGAATCTGGGCTGTGCCTTTCAGATCGTCGATGATCTGCTTGATTACCAGGGTGACTCAAAAAAGACAGGGAAAGGTGTTGGAAATGATTTTATAGAAGGGAAAATGACTTTGCCGTTGATAATTGCCATGAAAAGGGCGGGGAAAGACGACAGATCACATCTGCTCTCTCTTCTCTCAGATAAGAAAGAAAGAAAGGACCGTGTTGTAGAGGTCTGTTCATTGATTGACAAATATAACGGTTTTGAATTGGCCCGGTTAAAAGCAGGAGAGGCTGTTGATACTGCCTGTGGGGCACTCTCAATATTTCATGATTCTTCATTCGCACGTGAAAAACGATTGCTGGAAGAACTTGCATTTTTTGTTCTTACAAGGGAAAGATAAAAGAATATGTATTAGTGATTTAATTGTCTTTTCAGTATATTACATAAAAAATTACAAGTCGGTTATTGATCCGGGTTCATTTTAATGAGATGGGTGGCAGGTTGGTCAAAAGAGCTGATCTTTGCAGAAGAAGTCTGGTATTTTTGGAATGACTCGTCAGGTAAAAAAAAGAAAATTGAAAAAAAAGAAGAAAAGCGGCCCCAAAGGAGTTCTTTTTCGAAAACTGCTTCTGGTTCTGTTTTTTACAGCGATTGTTCTCTTTTCACTCTGTACGGCAGGTTATGTAATCTTCTTCAGAACTGTTTTTGCCCGGGAATTACAATCACCTGGAAATAATGAAATTGTTTTTGAGGAGCCTGATCCTCCCTCCCACGAGGTGACTGCTGTTTTTTCTAAACCGCACAGGGGAGACTCTGAAAGGCATTTACCACAGGTTGCTATTATTATCGATGATCTGGGATACCATAAAAAAGTTGGTGAGAATTTCCTGAATTTCCCCATTGAATTAACATATTCTTTTTTACCTTTTGCACCATATACCGAAAAACAGGAAAAAAAAGCTTTTTATTCCGGAAAAACGGTTTTGTTGCACTTGCCTTTGGAGGCCAGAGGCAAAGAGTGGGATCCAGGCCCGGGTGCTCTTTTTCTGTCAGATTCAGCAGAACTGCAGAAAAGAAAATTTGAACAGGATCTGGCCCTGGTTCCCCATGCTGTCGGGGTAAATAATCACATGGGCTCACGTTTTACCTCGGATGTTCCAGCCATGACGGAGGTGTTGAAATTAGTAAAGAAAAACGGCATGTTTTTTGTGGACAGTTTTACGTCTGCGGAAAGTAAGGGCTGGGAAACAGCTCTGAAACTGAAAATACGGACTGCACGTAGAAATGTGTTTCTTGATAATAGTCGTTTGAAAACGGACATTTGTAATCAGTTGGAAAAACTTGTTTCAGTTGCTGAATCCTATGGCGTGGCTATTGGTATTGGGCATCCCCATTTTGAAACGTACAATGCGTTGAAAGAGTGTATGCCTGTGTACCAGGGTCGGGTGGAATTCGTAAATGTGACTGATATTGTGAATGTTTTAAATAGTAATAAAAAATAATATATTTATATACTGGAAGGTGTTTCTTTTCTCAGTGGGAACAGGATAATATAAATTATCTAGTTGATTGCAGGTGAAAAAATGTTATACTTTGACAAACTGAGTTGTTTGTCGGTTTTGTTTGAAATATCCATTATTCAAAAGTGGCATAATAGTTGCAATGTTTTTTGAAAAAATTGTTCTTTAAATGCACATAACATGCGATGAGGATAAAATGAAGATGAAAAAAGAATTATTCGTTTCACTATTGGCGGGATTTTCTCTGTTTGTTGTAACAGCGGCGGATTCTGCAACACTCCATCAAAACCCCTCTCAGACTGGAGTTATATATGATACGGATACTGTATCAACTTGGCAGACAAATGGAAATTCAATGACCGGGATGTTGGTGACGGTAAATTTTCTGAGTGGCGATACTGAAACCGTTGTCTGGAATGCTGGTGGAAGTGGTACAGGTGCTGTTGGTACTGGCTGGAGTTTGGGGTTGACTGATTTTACTGCAAACACCTTTTACCAAACCCAATGGTTATTTGATGTTGATGGAAGAAACGAAGTGACGGGGTTTTCCATAGACGCAATCGCAGGTAACACAGTGTTTGATGCGGTTTATGATCTGAGTAACAATGGAACACCTGGTTCTGAACTTGGCCATGCGGTTGATCTCGATACTTTTGGAAGATCGTGGGAAGTGGATACCGCCTATGATGGAGACGTTTATGTCACGTATTCCGGAGAAGTCCATCTCAATAGTACTTGGTATGAAGACCTGTATCAGACGTTGACCATTGATTTCGGGCAGGGTGTATTTGGGGCCAATGATGTTCTGGCATTTTATGCAGATACTGATAATCTCAGGGATCCGGTTCCGGAACCCGGAACAATAATTCTTTTTGGAGCGGGGTTAATGTTGCTGGCTGGTGGCCGGATGACGAGGAAAAAATAACTTGCAAAGCTGTCAAGCTTTTAAAAAAGGAGTGTCATTTATTGACACTCCTTTTTTTTTACTGGCCTGTAAAGCTTCTATCAACGAGGTGACTGTATTAAGTACTTTAAGATTTTTTGGGTAATTTAATGTTAACAAGCGGGTCGTCCTGGAAAGAAAGGCGCTCTGTTCAAAAATACGTTTGTGTTCTTTTGCCGTGAACACTTGGGGATAACGGGAAAGATAATGATTCCCAATGAGATACAGCATTCCCTGCGATGCTTGTGTTTTTTCGATTTTCACTTCTTTTCCTTCTTGCAGGAAAATAATTGTTTCCAGGGGGAGTTTTCTGTTGCAGAAATGGTTTGGCAGAACATAGTTATATTTTTCGATATAGGGGTTTATTTTTTTTAATTTTGAGAGATTAATCCCTGTGGCTTTTGCGGTATCGGCCCAAACCTTGAGATTTGGTATCCCGGGCAATACCTGGGGGCGCAGGCTTTCGGTGTCTATGGCCGTGACATCATCTGCAACAAGTCTATGGCCTTTTGCCAAAAGTGCGGCCGTAAGTGTTGACTTGCCCTGGCCTTTCGCGCCAATGAGAGCAATAGTTGAACCGTTTACTTCAACACAGTTGCCGTGTAGCACAAACAGTTTGTTCTGGTTGAGAATAGAAGCAGGAACGATGGAATAGAATGGTTGGAGAACCAGTGCAGGATGGCTGTTTTGTTCTCTGATAACGCTGACTTGACTGCCGTCATAAACAGTATACGATGCCACGCCATGCCAGGTAATATTGAGAAAGTTATCCCCCCTCAACGTTAATGTTAGAGATTTATCCGGAAATGTTTCAGGACTGAACCCGGGTTGCTTCTCAATGATTAACTGACTTTGCAGACTCCGTGATTCCGGAAAACCGGGCAGTAGAAAATCTGAGCGAAGTGTATAACCATAAACGGTGTAAAAGTACAATACCTTGCTGTTCCAGGGCAGTGTTTATGAACAGGACAGATCACCTCTGCCGGGAATAGGGGCGTCACATTGGTTACTGGTTTCATTGCCCAAGGTCAATTCATCAACTTTTCCCAAAACAGTGAGTTTTGGTGGGGTATATTTTTTCTTTGCTCCAGAGGTTTGAGCAGGTGTTGCTGAGATGTCGTATCGTTGATCAGACATGTTAAACTCCTTGTGATCGTGGTTCAGAAATAAATGCCAGCTTGAAAAATTACCTTTTCATCCGATCTCTGCGTCACAGGAAAATGAAAAATGCTCACATCTGACTGATATGCTGCTCTTTTGATTTTTCCTGCTTCTTGACCTCGAACGAAAATTTTAATTTTTCAATCCACCCTCAAGAGAAAGCCATTTCGAAAAGGACAGGCAGCGAAGTATGAAACAAAGCTCATCCAGTGCGGCATTCTCCGGGTTGCTTTTCAGTTTTTCGCAAATATTTTGAAATTTTTGTAAGTTAATATAATCATATATAGCTTCATTCATTGTGTCAAGATTGAAGTAAAACCACTTCCGGTCAGTCTTGAGAAATCCTTTGTTCAGGCTGGCATTGAAGTATGTTTTCTCCTTTCTCAAACGAATAGACCCAGGGAGGATATCCTTGAATGATTCACGAACAATCCGTCTGTTGAATCCTGCTGACAGTTTCTGTTCTGCAGGGAGCCCGAGGCAGAATTCAATTATTCTCTTATCGAAATAAGGGTATACCGGATTTATCTGAAAATAAGCAGCTTGCCTCTCAAACAATTCAAGTGCCAGTTGTTGTCTCGGATGGGTAATGGCATTTTGCTGAATGGTTCGCTCGCTGAGTCCCTTGTCTCCAATCAGTTTACTTTCATGCAAGAGTCGTTCCTTTACATATGTTTCTTTTGCAAAAGACCTGTTCAGGAGATGGTTGTTGGCAACAAGGGTCTTTTGGGCAGGAGAGCGTAAACCTGTGAATTGAAGTTTACTGAAACAGCAACCTGCAGTAACTCTGAGAAGTGTTCGCAAGGTTGATTGAACGGTGTTGTTGTTTCCAATGGCCCTGCACTCTTTGATGAGTCTGATTAATCGTCCGGAGTAAAGAAGTTCATTAAGAAATCCTGAACCGTACGAGATTGCAGAATCTCCATCATGACCATCAAAAAGTGTCCTGACTTTACACTGGTGTGCTTTTTTCATCAGGTTCCACGGAGAAATAAAAAATGGCGCAAAAAATGGTTCGTCTTCTCTGGATGCCATTGAGTCAAAAACAGGCCCGGGACTCTTATCGTCAAGGGGTTCCGGGTGATGAACGAATGAATAGCGTTCTATAATTGATGAAATGAATTTTCTTTCGTCGCATTTGGGAGTTTTGTTAAAAACAGATGAAAAGGTATGAAGAGGTGATGAGAGTTCCTGTTGCAGGAGGGCTGAGATGGTACAGACAATGGTAGAAGAGTCAAGCCCTCCACTGAGATAGGCGCCAATAGGATTTATAGCACGAAGGCGGCAGCGGACAGCATCTGTAAAAAGTAACCTGAAATGCTCCTGAAATTCAAACCCGGTTTTGTAATTATGGACAGTTGGGGTGAATTTGCCATAATGTTTTGTTTTTATTTTAAAGGAACTGTTACCGGAAATGGTAAGATCATGGCCTGACGGTAAACGGAAAATATTTGAATAAAATGTTGACTTGGAATCGGTAATTAAACAGGTCAGGTAATCGGCGATTCTGTTTTTATTTATGTCTGTACGAATTTGCGGAAGGCAAAGGAGTCCTTTGATTTCAGAGGCAAATGCAAAGAGGTTATTGTCATGGTAGTAATAGAAAGGCATGACACCCATATGGTCCCTGCCGCAATAGAGAGAGCGACGCGTATTGTCCCATATAGCGAAGGAAAAATCACCAAGAAGCCTGCAACAGCAGTTTGTACCCCACCTGAGATACGCTGAAAGGATTAGATCACTGTCAGTGCTTTCCTCAAACGGTAGGGGGAGGTGGGTTGCTTTATAAATCTCTTCCCGGTTATCAAGGCGTCCCTGGAAAACTATTGTCAGGTTGTCTTTCTTTCTTTCTCGCGGTTGGATAGCTGCTTTTGATTCGGGAGTATTTAAAAGACTGAGGTAGACAAATCCAATGTTGTCCCTGTTGAGATAAGCACGGCCATGGGGGCCGCGATGATTCATGGCATCAGCCATTTTGATTAAAAGATGACGGGTACTTTTCTGCCCGTCGAAATAGACTATACCGCCAATTCCACTCATCAGTTCTTTCTGTCTCTTGCGGGTTGACCAGGTTACATCAATCCTGCACAATAAGTGTTATTTTGTTTCATTCGGTGATTGGACAGTCAGCAGATTATTTTCATAGAGTTCCTTCAGGAATGTAACTAAGTCGCGGCTGCACTCTGCACGGGACACTTCGTATTCGGTAACTAACTGATCGAGGATCTGGTGAAAAGTGGTAGATTTTTCCAAAATATTCCAGATTGTCGTTCCCATGTGATTGAGGTTACTGTACAGTCCTGCAGAGATATTAAGAATGACAGTTTCGTTATCAATATCAGTAGAGATAGCCTCGGTGGAGCGACTGAAGGTGAGGGTGTGTAAATTTCTCTTATCAAAAAGCAGCGTGTCAGAGTTCATGCGCTAATAACCTGTGTAAAAAATGAAAAACCAGTAGACAGGAACTGTTCATTTCTGGAAAGAATGTAGTCCGGAATATGGTTACACCTGTGACGAAATGGGCTGAAAAGTTTTTTTAAAAAGAGTAGCTTGACAGTCGTTTTTCCACACAGGTGTGATGTGGGAATTGTTGTTTATTAATGTTTGAATGATCTCTGGCCCGTGTACATCATAGCAACTTTCGGATCCGCTTCATTACAGGCCTCGATTGTTTCAAAATCACGCATGGAGCCTCCCGCTTGGAGGATGGCGGAAATGCCCTGTCTGATGCCAACTTCGGCTCCATCCCTGAAAGGGAAAAAAGCGTCTGAAATCATTGTACACCCAGGGAGTCCGGCTCTATCTTCCTGTACCTGACTATCAATTTCTTCCTTTTCCGCCCTGTCTCTCAGTCCTTTTTCAACAGCAAGTTCCAGATCGGCATAGGGGATTTTATATTTGTCAAAACAGAGGATATCGGCATATTTAATATATGCTTTGTGGACCGCAATTTCTGCAACACCAACCCGGTCCTGTTCCCCGGTTCCTATGCCGACTGTGCAGCCGTTTTTTACATAAAGAACTGAGTTGGATGTGACTCCATGTTCAACGGCCCAGCCAAAAAGCATGTCATCAATTTCTTCAGTGGTGGGCTGGCGGTCACAGGTGTATTCTTTCCCTTCCCAGGTCGTGGTTGCCGGTTTGAGATCCTCAATTGAGCGGATTGAGTTGACAGCAGATTGCTGCGCAATAATCCCGCCATCAATGAGACTTTTAAAGTCGACAAAACGATATTTTTCAAAATCAGCCAGCCTGTCTATTGCAGCGATTTTGATTATTCTCAGGTTTTTCCGCCCGGCGAGAATATCAAGAGTGCCATTTTCAAAATCCGGGGCGCAGACCACTTCCAGATAATTTTCAGCCAGAAGTCTGGCCGTGTCAATGTCACAGGGACGGCTTAGTACAACAGCTCCACCAAAGGCGGCGATACGATCAGCGCGAAGTGCCCGATGAAAAGCATTCGCAAGAGAACTGTCTTTTGCAGCACCACATGGATTATTGTGCTTGAGAATGACTGCGGAAGGGTGGTCAACCAGATATTTTATGATGTTGAGACCATTATCTATATCGGTTAGATTTATTTTTCCTGGATGTTTGCCGACTTGAAGCATGTCATTGACATCGATTGCAGAAACAAGGCCGTTGCCGGGGGAAATAAAACGACAGTCTCCGAGTGTCAGGTTACCGTTGACAAGTTCATAAAGAGCTGCTTCCTGATCCGGATTCTCTCCATAGCGGACACCACGTTCCTCCACGGTTCCATCTTCCATTGCTATTTTCCAGGTTCGTTTTTTATAGACGAGTTTCTGGTCTCCAAAGGAGATGGTCATGTCCATGGGAAAACTGTCGCCAAGGATGGTTGAATACATTTTTTTCAGGTCTGTCATATCTCTTCCTCGTGATTCTCATTGGTTTTGTGTGGCTGAGCCATTCGCTCCGGCTTTGTCGATTACAGTGTGTGGGGCGACATTGGTATCAGCCGGAAGTGTCATGCCATAAAGGCAACTGTATGGCCCAATAGTTACCTGGTCTCCGATGCTGCAATTCCTGAGAATAACTCCCCGGCCAATTGTACACGATTTTCCTATAATAGTGTTATCTGTAATTTCGATTTCCCCGGAAAGAATGCAGTCACGACCGATACTTGAATCGCTTGAAATTGAAATAGAGTCTGGGGAATACATTGTAATTCCCTGCCGCATCAGTTCTGTATTTCTTCTTTTCTGCAGTATTTTATGAGCCTGTGCCAGTTCAACTCTTGAGTTGACACCGAGTATTTCCGAAGGGTGGGGGGTGAGGAACCGTTCCACTTTTTTCTTGTTGTTTACCGCAATACTCACGATATCGGTGAGGTACATTTCTCCCTGGCTGTTGTCCATACCAACCTGATCAAGAGCATGAAAAATAAAATCTGTTTTCACACAATATATTCCTGCATTAATTTCCTTTATTTCCCTCTCTTTTGCTGACGCATCTTTTTCTTCAACGATCCCTGCAATCCTGTTATTTTCATCAGATAAAATCCTCCCGTAATGCGTCGGATCATCAAGCATAGTTGTCATCAGGGTAATCACTGCCTGGGTTGAAACATGTTTTTCGTACATTCTGATGAGAGTTTCATTTTCGACAAGAGGGGTATCGCCGCAGAGGATCATCACATTCCCCTCGGCCTCTGTCAGCAGGGAACGGGTTGCGAGAACAGCGTGTCCTGTGCCGTATTGTTCGGTCTGTTCTGCAAACTGGAGAGGAAAACTCTTCAGGGTTTTTTTTACATCTTCCTGTTGATGTCCCACAACTACTATAATCTTATCCGGGTTTAATGGTGAAACCGCATTGATTACATGTTCAATCATGGGAGAGAAAAAAACGGTATGGAGAACTTTGGCTTTCTGGGATTTCATCCGGGTTCCTTTTCCGGCACCCAGAATAATGGTGGAAAGTGGTTGTTTTTGCAGGTTCATGGTCATCGTTGGTTGAGTCTTGTTGCTGCCTGTCCGGAAGTAGCCTTTTCGCCTGATTTCTGTATTATTACCAAATATTAAGTGCTCATATATGAGGAAGCAGTACTGTATTTCCGGTGAAAAGAGACTTTCTTACCTGACAATAACATACATGGTAATATGATGCATTAAGTTGTGGGTTAACTGGTGTCTGGCCGTAAATGGCCTTTTTGTCCGATTTCGGAGTCACTACGAAAAATAAAAATGCTCACATATGCCTAATATGCTGCGCTTTTTATTTCCCTATGTTCCTCGGAGTCTACGCTTACCTGAACTCGAACAATAAATCTCATTTCTGGACAGACACTAACTGACGAGAAATACAGGTTAAGCAGGGTGTTACAGGTGCCGTCTATTTTCTGAAATGCCAGAAATCAGGATGAAGCATGGCCAGGAAAGGAATGAGTTCCAATCTTCCGACCAGCATGTTGACAATAAAAATGATTTTTGTCGGGCTGGAGAGGTTTCCGAATGTTCCCATGGGGCCTATTTCTCCAAATCCCGGACCTATATTACCGATCGTTGCGGCAGTGCCAACCAGTCCAATGAGACCGTTATGTTCAAGCATTGTGACAAGAATGGCTGAAAGTGTCATGAGACAGAGATAAAAAAGAAAGAACACAAGGATCTGTCTTTGCACATCTTCGCTGACTGTATTTCTGTCCAGTTTGATCTGCACAACGGCATTGGGGTGGATTATTTTAACAATTTCCTTTTTCAGATATTTAAAGCAGACCAGGAGGCGAACGATTTTTACACCGCCACCCGCGGAACCGGCACATCCTCCGGCGAGCATCATGGTAAAGAGTATGACCTGGGCCGGAATAATCCAGAGGGCAAAATCAACTGAAGAGAATCCAGTAGTTGTAATTATGGAAGTTACCTGAAAAAGACCATCTCTAACTGAACTGGAAAAAGATGAATGAGTATTGAAAAAGAGGATTATGGCTAGAATCAGTGACGCTATACCTATGATGGAGCAGTAGAGGCGGAATTCTTCATTTTTCAAAAGAACACTAATCTTTCTCCGTATTATAAATCTGTATTGCAAGGCGAAATTGCTGCCTGCAAGAATCATGAAAGCAGTGATAATCCAGGTCGCAGCAGGATTGTTGTATCCCATAATGGAAAGGGGGTTTGGGGAGAATCCTCCAGCTGCCATTGTGGAAAATGTATTGCAGAATGCATCGAAAACGTCCATACCTGACAGGGAGAGAGCAATAATTTCCAGGATAGTGAGAACCAGGTAAACAAGCCAGAGTGCCTTTGCTGTATGAGCAATCCTGGGAGTTACTTTTTCTTCTGTGGGTCCGGGAGCTTCGGCAATGAACATTTGCCTGCCGGCTACGGCAAACTGGGGAAGAATCGCAACGAAAAGAACGATGATTCCCATGCCGCCCAACCACTGGGTAAGGCTTCTCCAGAAAAAAAATGTTTTTGGATAGAGTGAAAAATCTGTCAGTATTGTGGCTCCGGTGGTTGTAGTCCCCGAAACTGATTCAAAAAGGGCATCCAGGGGGGAAAGGCCGAAAAACAGATAGGGGATACCACCCATGATTCCAGTCAGACACCAGGCCAGGGTGACAATGAACAGCCCTTCGGTTTTTTTTACAGTGTCAAAATTTTTAGAAAATCCTCCATACCAGCGCAGGAACATGCCAATTGAAATGGATATGGTCGCTGCAGTGATAAAAGGTAGGATCGCAGAATATTCACTTTCAAATACTGCAACAATCACAGGGGAAAACAAAATAACACCAAAAGCGCTGAGCACCAGGCCAAGAGCATTTGAAATTACAGAAACTTTCATTTGAGCAGGAATGATTTTATGCTTTCAGCGTCATTGACCATAGCAAACACTTTCAGCTTGTTTCCGGCACGGATTATTGACTGGCCATTGGGAATTGTCAGTTTGTGGTCGTGTTCAATCACACCTACAATGGCCTTTGCCGGCAGTTTAAGATCCATCAGCTTCTGTTCTTTAAAGGACTCCGGTAGAGTGATTTGCAGGATTTCACCCTGGCCCCTTTCAATACGTGCAAGTATATTTACGTCAGGTTTCTGCAGTTTATTCAGCAGTTCTTTTAATGCGGAATCCTGGGGAGAAACTACGACATCAATTCCCACCCGTTCAAAGAGTTCGGCGTTTCTTATATTCCCAACCCGGGTAATGATTCGTTTTGAGCCGAGCTGTTTTGCAAGAAGGCCGCAGAGAAGGTTTTTTTCATCATTGTTGGTAACACAGATGGTGACGTCAGCATCACCTACTGTTTCAGTTTCCAGCAATTCGAGATCAGTTCCATCACCCTGCAGTACCAGAGAACTGGCAAGGGTATCTGCTAGAAAGAGACATCGTTCCGGATTGGCTTCAATGATTTTTACCCTGATATGAGATTGTTCAAGGAGAACGGCAAGCATGTAACCAACATTGCCACCGCCTATTACAGTAGCGGTTTTTATGGGATTACTGGTTTCAAAAAGCAGGGCAGCCAGTCGGTCTACTCCAGAACTTTTACCCATGAAGACAACCTTGTCGCCATCTTGAATGATAGTATTTCCGTCAGAAATTGAGAGAATGTGATCCCTGATTATACCAATAACCAGAACTTCAGCAGGAAAAGGAAAATCACTGATTCGCTTATTGCAAATGGGTGAATCATTGGTGATTTTATATTCAAGAAGTTTTATTCGCCCACCGGCAAAGTATTCAACTTCGTATGCCTCAGGAACTGAGATAGTCCTGAAAATATCCTGTGTTAATAACTGTTCAGGCCAAATCAGAGTATCGATATCGTATGGTGTGTGATAGGCAGTGTGCGATGGGGAGTTTATATTATGAAATAGATCAGCTCTGCGGATAAAACAGATGGTTTCTACATTGACGATCTTTTTGATGGTCCAGCAGGCGACCATATTGGCCTCATCCAGGTCGGAACAGGCAATAAAGAGATCAATTTTTGAAATACCTGCATCTTTCAACGCCTTAATATCAGTACCGTTTCCGCAAATATACCGTATATCTAGATGGTTGAAACCATCAGGCAGATGAGGGGGTTCATCCATGAGAGTAATATCGTGATCACGGAAGAGTTCAGTGGCCACGGTTTTCCCAATTCGCGTGCTGCCATATATCAGTATGTTCATAAAAGAGTGAATATGAAATTTATCTGTTTCGTATCCGGATATTATAGTGAAAATATGGAACTGGAAGAATATATCCGGATCGACTTGCAAACAAAACTTTTATAACGGGTTAAATTGGGAAACACAAGGAATTAGATGATCAGAAAGGTGAAATACAGAGTTAACTAATTGTAATATAATAATATTTCTAAAAAGTTCGTAACGCAGGTAAAAAAAAGCCCCAATGAGCGAAGCTCATTGGGGCTTTTTTTAAAGAGATACGGCGGTGACCTACTCTCCCACACAGTCTCCCATGCAGTACCATCGGCGCTGAAGAGCTTAACTTCCGTGTTCGGAATGGGAACGGGTGGATCCTCTTCGCTATGACCGCCGTAAATTTGGTGAGGGGTAAGGAGTGAGGGGAGAAGACTACTCTTGCCTCTCAAACCGTCCCTGCAAAGTTTACATAAATATTATGTTGGCAGGGCGCTGATCAGCAGATACCTGTTGTTAATCTGCCAACTGTAGCCTGCCTACTGTTATCTTCTATAAAAAACATGATAATCGAATAGTAGTGCAGCCAGTAGAGTAATAATCAAAAAATATGGATAAGCCGCACGGCTGATTAGTATCGGTAAGCTCCATGCATTACTGCACTTCCACACCCGACCTATCTACGTGGTGGTCTACCACGAGCCTTCAGATGGCTTAAGCCATGGGATATCTTATCTTGGAGTGGGCTTCCCGCTTAGATGCTTTCAGCGGTTATCCCTGCCGAACTTAGCTACCCAGCAATGCCCCTGGCGGAACAACTGGTACACCATAGGTTCGTCCATCCCGGTCCTCTCGTACTAGGGAAAGATCTCCTCAAATATCCTGCGCCCGCAACAGATAAGGACCAAACTGTCTCACGACGTTTTAAACCCAGCTCGCGTACCACTTTAATTGGCGAACAGCCAAACCCTTGGGACCTGCTTCAGCCCCAGGATGTGATGAGCCGACATCGAGGTGCCAAACCTCCCCGTCGATATGGACTCTTGGGGGAGATAAGCCTGTTATCCCCGGAGTACCTTTTATCCGTTGAGCGACGACCCTTCCATGCGGAATCGCCGGATCACTAAGACCTACTTTCGTACCTGCTCGACATGTCTGTCTCGCAGTCAAGCTCCCTTATGCCTTTACACTCTACGGCTGGTTTCCAATCAGCCTGAGGGAACCATCGCGCGCCTCCGTTACTCTTTAGGAGGCGACCGCCCCAGTCAAACTACCCACCAGACAATGTCCTGGATCCGGATTACGGACCGCAGTTAGATTCCTAAGATAACAAGGGTGGTATTTCAAGGACGACTCCACGATGACTGGCGTCACCGCTTCAAAGTCTCCCACCTATCCTACACATGTTACCTCAAAAACCAATGCCAAGCTGTAGTAAAGGTTCACGGGGTCTTTCTGTCTTGTTGCGGGTAACCGGCATCTTCACCGGTACTACAGTTTCGCTGAGTCTCTGGTTGAGACAGTGGGGAAATCGTTACGCCATTCGTGCAGGTCGGAACTTACCCGACAAGGAATTTCGCTACCTTAGGACCGTTATAGTTACGGCCGCCGTTTACCGGGGCTTCGGTTCAGTGCTTCCCCCGCTACTAAATTACTCAAACTGACTTTGTCTCGTGCAGCTCTTTCGCTTAAATAAGCCTCATAGTATACCAGTTTCCACCTTCTACCTTGAGTCGAACTGTTCATGTCCGAGTTATGAATAACCAACATATGTATCCTCGTTAAATAAAACGTATACAGAATACATTTTATCACCTTAAGTAATTTAGTAGCGGGGTAACACGTCCCCTTAACCTTCCGGCACCGGGCAGGCGTCAGACCCTATACTTCGTCTTTCGACTTCGCAGAGTCCTGTGTTTTTAGTAAACAGTCGCTCCCCCCATTTCACTGCAACCTGACCAGGCTCAATTAGTAAATAACTTCACCATGCAGGCACACCTTCTCCCGAAGTTACGGTGCTATTTTGCCGAGTTCCTTAACCAGAGTTCTCTCAAGCGCCTTGGTATTCTCTACCTGCCTACCTGTGTCGGTTTACGGTACGGTCACATCTCTGACTAGATACGAGGATTTTCCAGGAAGCATGGAACCAGCCACTTTGTTGTCTCAAAGACATCGTCATCACGCCTCAACGTTAACAAGAACCCGGATTTGCCTGAGTCCTCCGTCTACACGCTTAAACCGGGACAACCAACGCCCGGATGGCCTTACCTTCTCCGTCACCCCTTACCATAACATCAGAAAAGTGGTACAGGAATATTAACCTGTTTCCCATCGACTACGCCTCTCGGCCTCGCCTTAGGGGCCGACTAACCCTGAGCAGATTAACTTGACTACAGGAAACCTGAGGCTTTCGGCGTGAGGGTTTCTCACCCTCATTATCGCTACTCGTGTCAACATAAGCTCTTGTGGAACCTCCAGCACTCCTTTCGGTGTACCTTCTCAGGCGGCCACAATGTTCTCCTACCATCGCGCCAAAGGCGCGATCCGTAGCTTCGGTACTATGCTTAGCCCCGTTAAATTTTCGGCGCGGTATCACTAGACCAGTGAGCTGTTACGCTTTCTTTAAAGGGTTGCTGCTTCTAAGCCAACCTCCTGGTTGTATCTGCAATTCCACATCCTTTCCCACTTAGCATAGATTTGGGGACCTTAGCTGACGGTCTGGGCTGTTTCCCTTTCGACCACGGAACTTATCTCCCGTAGTCTGACTCCCATACTTGAACTTGACGGCATTCGGAGTTTGAAAAGAGTTGGTAATCCGGTGGGACCCCTAGTCTTGTCAGTGCTCTACCTCCGTCAGTCATCATATGAGGCTATACCTAAATATATTTCGGAGAAAACCAGCTATTACCGAGTTTGATTAGCCTTTCACTCCTATCCACAGCTCATCCGAACAGTTTTCAACCTATATCGGTTCGGGCCTCCATCTCGTGTTACCGAGACTTCACCCTGGCCATGGATAGATCACCCGGCTTCGGGTCTACCCCATACAACTCATTCGCCCTATTAAGACTCGCTTTCGCTGCGGCTCCACCTCGCGGCTTAACCTCGCTGCACAGGGTAAGTCGTTGACTCATTATGCAAAAGGCACGCGGTCACACTGTATAAATACATAGTGCTTCCACTGCTTGTAGGCTAACGGTTTCAGTTTCTATTTCACTCGGGTTCCCCCGTTCTTTTCACCTTTCCCTCACGGTACTCGTTCACTATCGGTCATCGGTTAGTATTTAGCCTTGGAAGATGGTCCTCCCAGATTCCCACAAGGTTTCACGTGTCTCGTGGTACTCAGGAACTCCCTAGGGTGAAACTGCATTTCGCGTACCGGACTATCACCGTCTCTGGTCAGCCTTTCCATACTGTTCCGCTATACATTTTCAATCCCACATTGGGGTCCTACAACCCCGGTAAATAAATTTACCGGTTTGGGCTGTTCCGCTTTCGCTCGCCGCTACTCACAGAATCTCTTTTGATTTCTATTCCTGCAGGTACTTAGATGTTTCAATTCCCCGCGTTCGCCTCTGCTACCTATGTATTCAGTAACAGATGACAGGATATAACTCCTGTCGGGTTTCCCCATTCGGAAATCTCCGGATCAAAGCCTGTTAACAACTCCCCGAAGCTTATCGCAGCTTGCCACGTCCTTCATCGCCTTCCGATGCCAAGGCATCCGCCGTTAGCCCTTAATAGCTTATCCATAAACTCTTGATTAAACTTTTAAGATCTCAACTACTGTAACCTCTAAACTCCGCCTTCCATCTCTCAATACGACGATCAATTGACCTGTGTATCACATGAAAAACGCGCTTAAAGGATTTTGTACTACTCTACTATTCAATTATCAAAGATCACTCTTTTTACTCTCAGGCTTACGTCCTGATTTATACCTTCAATACCATTAAAAGTATAAATCAGCTCGTAACTCCAGATCGTCCCATGGTGGAGGTGAACGGGTTCGAACCGATGGCCTCCTGCGTGCAAGGCAGGCGCTCTCCCAACTGAGCTACACCCCCGTATGGTGGGCCTGGGTGGACTTGAACCACCGACCTCACGCTTATCAGGCGTGCGCTCTAACCAGCTGAGCTACAGGCCCGGCTTAATGCATACTTTCAAACAAAAAAAAAGACCAGCATGGCCCCCAAAAACTAAATAACAACCAGCAAACGGGGTTAATCCCCGAAATGGCATCTTGTTTACTCCTCTCCCTGCATTATGCAAAGATCCAGGTAAATTAATGCGTCTTCCTTAAAAAGGAGGTGATCCAGCCCCAGGTTCCCCTAGGGCTACCTTGTTACGACTTCACCCCAGTTACCAATCATACCTTGGCAGCCTGCTTCTTGAAAAGTTAGCTCAACTGCTTCTGGTACAACCAACTCCCGTGGTGTGACGGGCGGTGTGTACAAGGCCCGGGAACGTATTCACCGTGGCATGCTGATCCACGATTACTAGCGATTCCAACTTCATGGAGTCGAGTTGCAGACTCCAATCCGGACTGAGATAGAGTTTCTGAGATTCGCTTCACCTCGCGGTGTCGCTGCCCTTTGTCTCTACCATTGTAGTACGTGTGTAGCCCTGGTCATAAAGGCCATGAGGACTTGACGTCATCCCCACCTTCCTCCGGTTTGACACCGGCAGTCTCTTTAGAGTGCCCAACTTAATGATGGCAACTAAAGACGAGGGTTGCGCTCGTTGCGGGACTTAACCCAACATCTCACGACACGAGCTGACGACAGCCATGCAGCACCTGTCACCAGGCTCCTCAAAGAGGCACTCAAGTGTTTCCACAAGATTCCCGGGATGTCAAGACCAGGTAAGGTTCTGCGCGTTGCGTCGAATTAAACCACATACTCCACCGCTTGTGCGGGCCCCCGTCAATTCCTTTGAGTTTTAATCTTGCGACCGTACTCCCCAGGCGGTCAACTTAATGCGTTAGCTGCGGCAATGAGACGATTAACCATCCCAACACCTAGTTGACATCGTTTACGGCGTGGACTACCAGGGTATCTAATCCTGTTTGCTCCCCACGCTTTCGCACCTCAGTGTCAGTATCTGGCCAGGTAGTCGCCTTCGCCACCGGTATTCCTCCCGATATCTACGAATTTCACCTCTACACCGGGAATTCCACTACCCCCTCCAGTACTCAAGTCCGCCAGTTTCAAATGCACTTCCACGGTTGAGCCGTGGACTTTCACATCTGACTTAACAAACCACCTACGCGCGCTTTACGCCCAGTAATTCCGAACAACGCTTGCACCCTCCGTATTACCGCGGCTGCTGGCACGGAGTTAGCCGGTGCTTCCTTTGATGGTACCGTCAAACATATCCAGTATTAATGAATATGCACTTCTTTCCATCTGACAGGATTTTACGACCCGAAGGCCTTCATCATCCACGCGGCGTCGCTGCGTCAGGGTTTCCCCCATTGCGCAATATTCCTCACTGCTGCCTCCCGTAGGAGTCTGGTCCGTGTTCCAGTTCCAGTGTGGCGGATCATCCTCTCAGACCCGCTAACCATCGTCGCCTTGGTAGGCCATTACCCTACCAACTAGCTAATGGTACGCAAACTCCTCCCCGCACAGTAGCTTATATCAGAGGCCACCTTTCTTCTCACTGTCTCGCAACAGTAAAAACGTATCCGGTATTAGCACACCTTTCGGTGGGTTATCCCAGATGCGAGGGTAGATTATTTACGCGTTACTCACCCGTGCGCCACTCTACTCTTTTCTCCGAAGAAAAAATTTCGCGTTCGACTTGCATGTGTTAAGCACGCCGCCAGCGTTCGTTCTGAGCCAGGATCAAACTCTCCAGTTTGATATCCTAGACCGTCTCTCAATTTGAGAAACAGTTACTTATATGTGCTTAAAATATAAGAGCTCTGCTTTTTTTGAATTACAAAAAAAAATCGCTCAATGTGATTTGAAAATCACGTTGGGCCCGTTTGCTGTATGTTGTTATTTAGTTTTCAAGGACCATCTCTCAACCCGCTCAAAACAAGCGAATCGCACGGTACAAGTTCCGCGGTGAGGCAAACAATTTAATACAAAAATATTAAACTGTCAATCTCTTTGTTCTCTGTTTTCATCTTTTGTTTCAAGCAAATGAAGCGTCACATACAAAATGCAAAACACATCAACATCTGCAAAAGACCGCGGCAAACTACTTTATTACTCGCCAGCCGTCAAGAGGAAAATGAAGGTGAATTTATTTTTCATCTTCTTTGACCCATTCCTCAAGAGCAGCGATGATCTGTTTCGCCTGTTTAACACTGGAAATATTGAATTTGGATTTTGGGATATATTCTCCCTGTCGTTTCTGATACCGGCGGATGGTGAACATATCCTTGCCGTATTCTCCGGTGCTTTTGTTAAGGTTATTGTATCTGAAGAGGATTGTGGTCCAGGCTCCCTTCGAGAGTACTTCTTTTCCGGTTTCCTTTACGATAAGGCGTCCGTCCTCTTCGTAATTAATCGTCAGGTCTTCAATAGTTGAACTCATTATATTCACATGGTTGAGATGGATCAGATATAAATCTGCTGAATCTGCTTTGTCAAATAGTGCCTGCCCAAAAACTCCCTTTTCGCCGATTCCTGCGTCATGCCTAAAAATAATAATCGGGATGTTGCGTAGGTGCTGTGCTTTTTTCGTGTTCCATGGCTTTGGACGAAATTTTCGTTTCTGGACAGACACTATGTAACGCACCTTGTCTTTGCTGTAAAGACAAAGTGCGTTACATTGTCATACCACTGCCATGTGGAAATTATTTCTGTTTTATGAATTCAAGACCATTCTGATCTGCAGTAACCACGATATGGTCATCCTCCAGGAATTCTCCCTTCAGAAGACGCAGGGCAAGTTCGTCTTCAAGAAAATGCTGTATTGCCCGTTTTAGCGGCCTTGCACCAAATGAGGGGTTATATCCGCTTTCTATAAGAAAATCTTTAGCGGAACGTTCAACCGTCAGATGCATCTTCCTGGCATCAAGTCGCCTGATGAGCTTATCGAGCTGGATATCGATAATAGCCCGCATGTCTTCTCTGCTCAGGCTGTTGAAGATAATTGTATCATCAATCCTGTTTAAAAATTCAGGTTTGAAATGACCGTGGAGCAGCTCGTCAATCTGGCTGCGGATAGTCTCTTTATCGATATTCTCCTCAGCCATCTTCATGATGAGGTTGCTGCCTAGATTTGATGTCATAATCAGAATGCAGTTTTTAAAATCGACTGTTCTGCCCTTGCCATCCGTCATGCGACCATCGTCCAGCACCTGCAGGAGGATATTGAAAACATCCGGATGTGCCTTTTCAATTTCGTCAAAGAGAATGACGGAATATGGACGCCTCCGGACCGCTTCCGTGAGATATCCACCTTCATCATAACCTACATAACCGGGAGGAGCTCCAATCAGTCTGGCAACTGAATGTTTTTCCATGAATTCGGACATATCAATGCGTATCATGGCATGCTCGTCGTCAAAAAGAAAGTCAGCGAGAGATCGGGCAAGTTCAGTTTTTCCAACTCCGGTCGGTCCAAGAAAAATAAAGCTACCCAAGGGACGGTTGGGGTCTTGAAGTCCTGCACGGGCTCTTCTCACTGCATTGGAAACGGCAGATATGGCGTCTTTTTGACCGATTACCCGTTTTCCAAGCATTTCCTCTGCCTGAACAAGCTTATCTTTTTCTCCTTCAAGCAGTTTATCCACCGGAATACCTGTCCATTTTGCGACAACCGTAGCCACATCCTCTGCGGAAACTTCCTCCTTGAGCATCATTTGCCGGGATTGAATTTCCTGCAGCTTGAGATTGGCCTCTTCCAGCTCTTTCTGGAGCTGAACGATCTTTCCATAGCGAATCTCTGCCACCAGGCGAAGATCACCTTCCCTTTCGGCTTTCTGTTCCTCTATGTGAGCTGCATCAATGCTTTCTTTGATCTGGCGGATTTTTTGAATTGTATCTCTTTCCAATGTCCACTGGGCTTTCATGGCCTTGAGCTGTTCATCCAGATCGGCCAGTTTTCTCTTCAATTCCTCCAGACGTTCTCTGGACGCCTTGTCCTTCTCTTTTTTCAAGGCTTCCTGCTCAATTTCAAGTTTGATCTTTTTTCGTTCCAGCTCATCTATTTCGGTTGGCATGGAATCTATTTCAATTCTCAGCTTTGAAGCCGCCTCATCTATGAGATCAATGGCCTTGTCGGGAAGAAAACGATCGGTGATATATCTGTCGGACAGGGTTACCGCGGCTACGGTCGCACCATCCTGGATTCTTACACCATGGTGTATTTCGTATCTTTCCTTTATTCCCCTGAGGATGGCTATCGTATCTTCGACGCCTGGTTCCTGTACCAGGACCGGCTGGAATCTTCGTTCCAGGGCACTGTCTTTCTCGATATATTTTCTGTACTCATCAAGGGTAGTGGCACCTATACAGTGGAGTTCGCCCCTGGCCAGGGCCGGTTTGAGCATATTGGAGGCATCCATTGAACCCTCTGTTGCTCCGGCGCCGACAAGGGTGTGGATCTCATCAATAAAGAGAATGATTTCTCCGGCTTTTTCTTCAACCTCCTTCAGGACGGCCTTGAGCCTGTCCTCGAACTCTCCTCTGTATTTAGCACCAGCAACAAGGGCACCAAGATCGAGGGTTATAACCTGTTTGTTCTTGATAGTTGAAGGAATGTCTCCATTAACTATTCTCTGGGCCAGTCCTTCCGCTATCGCTGTTTTGCCGACTCCCGGCTCACCAATAAGAATAGGGTTGTTTTTTGTCCGCCGCGAAAGCACCTGGATAATTCGGCGAATTTCCTCATCCCGACCAATGACCGGGTCAATTTTTCCCTGCCGGGCAATGTCAGTTAGATTGCGGCCGTATTTTTCCAGGGCTTGGTATTTTTCCTCTGGATATTGATCAGTTACCCGGTGACTGCCACGTATCTCCGACAGCGCCTGGAGGAAATTTTTTTCATCTATGCCGCTGGCGGAAAAGATCTTCTGTATTTCCGACTCGCCACTTTTAATCGCGGCCAGAAAAAGATGTTCCTGGCTGACAAAATCATCCTGCATCTGTTTAGCAACAGCAAATGCGCTGTCAAAAACCCTGGAGAGATCGGCAGACGCGTATGTCTGCCCGGCACCCTGACCCGAAACTTTTGGTATTGCCTCAAGGGCCTGGTTGATCTCGCTGAGCAGTATAGCGGGATCCGTGCCCATTTTCTGAAGAACTGGAACCACAATACTTTCAGGTTGCACCAAAATGGATTTCAGTAGATGGGCGGTTCGGATTTCCTGATGGCTGCTGTTCCGGGCAAGTTGTTGAGCCGCCTGGATAACCTCCTGTGATTTATGGGTAAATTTATCAAATTGCATATTTCTCCTCTCTCTGTAAAATAAATAATGTTGAATTTTTTGGACTGTAAATTTCATTCCGGAAAGTATTTTTGCCGCAGACAGTATTTTCAATACAGTGAAGCAGTGATGTTGCGCTCGAAGAGCATAAATACCCATCGGGCATAAACGGCTGAGCTTTTTTCCGGTCCAGTCATGCTATATGAGTACGTGGAGAAAATAAGGACGGGCAGGAGAGGTGTCAAGAATTTGACTTAAGGAATATGTGAAAAAAAAGGCAAGCTCCACGGAGAAGCTTGCCAGGACAGTTCTTTTTTTAAATCAATAAGTTACTCGCTGAGTCAAAGCATATCAATTCTGAAAAAGGATCTGTGTAACATAAAACACTAATCAGCCACAACCACCGGAACCACATGAACCGGAACTGCATCCACCACCACCGTTTATCGGGTTGACGGAAGTGATACCGAAACCCGAACGTGGACCGGCGTCCACAAAATCAACAGTAATGCCGCCGCAGGTGGCCATCAGGCTTCCTTCCACGAGGAATTTAAGGGAATCGTTTTCATAAATTTTATCGTTTTCTTTTGGCTCGTCCAGAGCCAATCCCAGGGATGGGCCTGCTCAGCCACCCTGCATAAGTGCAATACGCAGGGCAGAATCAATATTGTTCTGCTGCATATATTCTTTCAGTTTTTCAACTGCCAGATCTGTTACATTAAATTCAGACATGAAATGCCTCCTCAAAAAATTGATCTATAAGTACTGATTAACATCAGAAGTTTCTTCAGGTGGCAGGGAAAAAAATTAGATAATGTCCCGCTACCTATGAAGTTGGTGATTTTTTATTTGACTACAGAATAAGGTAGTGGCACTCAATAGTCAATCCGCCTTCTCTTTAATTTAAAGCGAAGTTCGAAATATTCAAGTCTTTACTTGAATAGAGCCCTGTTTTTTTAAGAGATGGTACCTTGAGTATAGTATTATATATTTCATAAAAACAATGGGATAAGTTTTATCTTGTTTTTTTTAAAGGAGTTGTGATTTTTTGTAATCGTAACTATGAATTTTCAAGATATTGACGTACTATTAAAAGAATTCAATAAATAATGCCCATAACCCTTGAAACTGAGCCGGGTTGTTTATCAAGTTAGCTTGCGGTTTAAAAACAGGTGAAATCCCGGTTGGCAGGGGATTATAAGTGTGAAAATGTTCATCCGAAGTTTCTTGGAAGCCATAAAGTGTGTTTTTTGAATACGCTCGAAAAAATACTTTTTCAGATTTATAAGTGTCACGATGAGTTTCGCATGTAATCAGGCAAATGATTGATCGTTGATACATACGGCAAGAGGAGTAAAATGAAAAAAATTGTAATATCCACCGGTGGTGGGGATGCCCCCGGGTTGAATGCGGTGATCTATTCGGTCGTCCATACATGTTATCGAAAAGGCTGGGAAGTCTATGGCAGTAAAAGTGGTTATGCCGGGTTTCTTGACTTTGATGAGATGATCCGTCTGACATTGAAGGATGTTGAGGGTATTTATTCCACCGGGGGGACGATTCTCGGGTCGACAAATAAGGGTAATCCGTTCAGACGCCCGGTGGAAAACCTGGCCGGGGAGATACAGATTGTCGATATATCCGACAAAATCCTGAGGAATTTTGAAAGAATGGGATTTGACTGTCATATCGCCATCGGTGGTGACGGCAGCCTGGAAATTGCCCACCGTTTTGCTGAGAAGGGTATGCCGGTAATCGGTGTTCCCAAAACCATCGATAACGACCTGGAGATGACCAACAGGACTTTCGGGTTTGATACAGCAGTTTCCACGGCAACAGACGCACTTGATAAACTGCACTCTACTGCTAAATCCCATGACAGGGTCCTCGTTGTCGAGGTGATGGGGCGGGATTCCGGCTGGATTGCACTCTATTCAGGGATATCGGGAGGAGCCGATGTTATCCTGATTCCGGAAATTCCTTTTGATATGGAAGAGGTGTGTAATAAAATTACGGACAATGAACTTCATGATAAGCACTATTCCATTGTTGTTGTGGCTGAAGGGGCAATAACAAAAGATGGGAAGGTGTTTAACAAGGGGCAGGGGAGGTTGGACGGGACGAGGTTATTCTCGGTGGTGTGGGTGAATGGGTTGCCGCTGAAATCCGCAAACGAACTGAAAAAGATTCACGTTCCCTGGTCCTGGGACATCTGCAGCGGGGTGGGTCCCCTACGACATTTGATCGTCTGCTTGCACTCCGTTTTGGTGCTGCTGCAGTTCGTCTTGTTGAGGAGAAGGTTTTCGATCATATGGTTGCTCTGAAGGATTCGCAGATGGTGGCGGTGCCTATTGCCGATGCCATCCGGGAAAGAAAAAAAGTTGATCTTTCCAGCGATAAAATCCTGACAGCCCGGGAAATTGGTATCTGCCTCGGTGATAATCCTGAAGAAGAGTAGGAAACAGTATCTTTATGGCAAGGCAGAACTTGTATATTCTGGCATATGAGAGGCTGTTTGACCATTTTGGTCCCCAGAACTGGTGGCCGGGAGAAACTCCCTTTGAGATCATGGTTGGAGCAGTACTCACCCAGAATACAAACTGGTTGAATGTTACCCGGGCAATCGATAATCTACGCACCGCTGGTGTGCTGTCGTATCAACTGTTGCTTGCTCTCCCTTTGGAAAATCTGGCGGAGCTGATCCGTCCGTCCGGATATTATAATGTCAAGGCGGGTAGATTGCGAAATGTGTTGCTCATGATTGAGAATTTATATGAAGGTGACCCGGAGCTTTTTTATCAGGATGATATGGTTTTGGCCAGGGAAAACCTCCTCAGTGTTAAGGGGATTGGCCCGGAAACGGCAGATTCGATTCTTCTCTATGCCTGCAACCATCCTGTCTTTGTAGTTGATGCCTATACCCACAGAGTTTTCTCGCGGCATAATCTTGTTGAAGAGGAAACAGATTACTCCGCCATGCAGTCACTGTTTATGGACAGTCTGCCGGAAAAAGCGGAACTGTACAATGAATATCATGCCCTGATTGTAGCAGTTGCAAAGAAGTACTGTAAAAAAACAAAACCTCTCTGCAGGATATGCCCTTTGTCGGGACTTAACGAGGGGTAGTTTTTCAAGGCACCTTTAAGACTTGATTTTCAGCAGGCTGCCGACCATATCGTCTGCTACTTTAATGGTTTTCAGATTGGCCTCATACATTCTGCTGTTTATAATTGTTTCCGGAATTTCTTCTGACAGTTCAACATTAGACAACTTGACCGGTTCCAGTCCATTGGCGGCTTCCTGGAAAACAGTGGTCCCTTCCGTATTGACTTTTTCGATTCGGGATTTGACCCCATGAGGTTTTGTTTCTTCAAGAAGAACCCGTGTCTTTTTGAATCCATTTGTTTCGGCATTGGCGATGTTGTTGCCGTTCGATTCCATTCGAGTGCCGAAAGCACGAAGTCCCGAGAGTGCGGATTGAAAAGCTGGTATCATGATTGTTCCCCAAAAAAGAATTTACCTGTGTATCCTGTCTGTAGCAAACTCTGTTCCAGGTTGATTTCAGGCAGTTTGCCTCTGCAACTGCCTGAAGTGATAAAGTATATGTTTTTTTTGAGTTATTGAATGCTGTGGTGAAAAAGCTGGATTGTGTAATTGTAATTACATATTTGTTTTTGCCGGTTGTCTTTTTGATGACGAGTTATCTTCTGCCGGTTCTGATTTCTTCCAGTATCTCTTCTATTTCTTCCCTGGAATATTCCGCACGCTGAAGTGCTTTTTTATACCTGTCAAGTACAGAACGGGCCTTCAGGAGATTATTGCTTTGTGTGTGCAGAGAATAGAGTAGAGTGGTCAGGTTTTCTTCGAGCAGATTTATCTGCAGGATTTTTTCTATCAGGGTAATTGCTTCTTCAGAGCGTCCCGACTCGACCATATGTCTTGCCCAGGCTGTTGTAAATTCCACAAAGAGGTTGACAAGCTCATCGTTATAGGCCAGGACCTGTTCACTTTTGAACGTGTCCTCCGGCATCATTCCCTTATACAGTGAAAATGCCGTGCGGAATTTACCGTATGCCTGGAGCCAGTCACCGTTTTTTGAGTGAGAAAGACCTGTTCGGGCAGCTTCAAAAAAATCAAGGCCATCTATTTCGTAGTTTTCCAGGCAGAGAATTCCCTTTTGTGTAAATAAATAATGTTTGACCGGAATCGGCAGGTGAGGTGACATCAGCTTGCGTAAGCGGGCCAACAGGGTATCAAAACTTTTTCTGGCGTTTTCCGGGCTGCTTTCCGGCCATAATTCAAGCTGTATCTTTTCCTGGGGAATACGCTGGCCTTTGGCGGTCACCAGAAGGCCCAGGAGTTCTCGCTGGAATGGAGTCAGGTCACGTGCTCTGAAAATGACTTTATCACGGATACTGACTTCAAAGCTGTCGAGAAAAGTGAATTTCAGCAATGGGATGGGTTCCCCGTCATCGGAGAAATTCACATGCAGTCGTCTGCGGGCAAGAGATCGTGCAAAGCTTTTTTCTATGTCTCTTTTAACCGCAAACCCGAGGAGTTTAGTCATCATTACCGGTTCCCAGCTCCAGAAGAAAGTGTAATCGTTAATCTTCATAAGGGAGAGGGCTGCCTCAAGATCATCGACTGGGCTTTCCGGTGTGCCCGATTCATAATTTAAATAACTTCTGTTCATCAGGCCGCAAAGAGTGAGGTATGTTGACGGGATTGACTGGGCGAGAGCCAGTCCCCTTTCGAGTGACTTTTTCGCTTTATCATACATTTTCAGGCGAGTAAAAACGGCTCCGGCAATAATATGGTGAAAGGCAATGTAGAAAGGCCCTCCGGCCCTGTCTCTGAGTTCTGTCGATTCTTCGAGCAGTTCCATACTTTTTTCGTGCGCTCCGGCAAGTACATGTCCGAAGGCCTGCCATTGCAGGAGTTGGCTGAGCATATGATCACTTGAGGCCGTGGAAGTGATACCGTATCCCCGTGCAAGGAGGTTGAGGCCTTCCTCAACCAACCCGCGGGCGAAGAAATTGCTGCTTGTCCAGATGAACAGGTATGGGGCGGCAACAGTCTGATCAATGACCGTGTGGTCAATGGCCTGTTGCAGGGCCGTCTGCTGGAGTTCGTAGTTCAGGAAGTCCCCGGTCATGGAGAGATGACAGAGATTCATAATTCTCATGGTAAGTTTGTTGGATTCACCGACAAGCGGGTCGTTCAACAGGGTAAAACAGATTTCAGCCTCCCGTTTGAATTTGGCCCGGTTACCACTCAGCAGTTCGATATAGCCCTGGATGAATCGAGTTGAGGCAATAAAGTTCCTGATGTCGTGGCGGGTGGCAAGAGTGCTTGCCATTTGAATAAAATGACGTGCTTTGTCCATATCACCGTTAAAAAAGCAATAGCCGGATGCCAGGTTTCTGGCGGCAATAATTGTTATGGGAACCGGCATTGTTTTTTTATTCTTTTCCAGAATGACTTCTGTGCGCAGCAGCAGTTCGGAGCCGACAGTATATTGACCGGAAATAACAAAATGGTAATAGATCGTTTGCGACAGTGTGAGCAGCTCGCCGATTTCTTCACCACTTTTTATGAAATCCCTGCGTGCTGAATCAAAGAAGGGCAGGGTGGTCTGGGGGGTGAAATCGACACGGAGAAGACCGGCATAGAGAGTGAGCCAGCTGTATTGGAACAGAGTCTTTTCCGGAATGCTTTGCAGAAGGGTGAGGATGGTGATTGTCTTGTTATCCGCAATCAGCTCCATACCTTTTTCCTGCAGAATGTTTGACATGGCATGAAAATCCTCACCGTTTCTATAGCAGGTCAGGGCTTTTTCCGTCATATTTCGTTCAAGGTAATATTCGGCTTCGCTACGGTGGATCTTTTTGATTTTCTCACTGTCAATTTGAAGATGGGCTCTTTTCTGAAGAAATTCCTGGAAGAAATGGTGGAAGCGAAAAACGTGCTTCCGGTCGTCGAGTTTGTAGATAAAGAAATTGGCCTGGCTCATATCAGACAGAACCAGGCTGAACTCTTCAATGCCGGTGATTTTGGTTGCAAGGTCTGCGGGGATTTCCTGCAGTAATGACAGTTCCAGAAAAGGGATGTGCAGGTGTTCGGGAATCTGGTCGAATATTTCTTCCTGAAAGTATTCGAGCATATGCTCTTTTTCACTTCTGTCATCTGCTGGAGAAACAGTATCATCAAGCCAGAAATGGCTTCTTCCGCTAATGGGATGACTGGCCAGGATAATGCCCATGACCCAGCCTTTCGTTATCCTCTGAATGGCAATCGCATCCTGTCTGCTTATTGCTTTGTTGAGAATAGTATTGCACAATTCTTCAATTTCTTCATTGTCAAAGGCAAGGTCTGTTGTGCTTATGTAGGCGATCTGGTTGCCGTTTCGAAGAATTTTACTTTTCAGTTCCAGGGGGTGTCGGCTGACAAAGATGAAATGGACTTTCGGCGGAGAAGTATCAATGATGTGTTCAAGGAGGTTGTTGGTGAGAGCTCCATACTCTATGCGATGGAGATCATCAAAAACAAGGTAAATATCAGTAGAGAGATATTGGTCCAGGTCCCTGAGGAGGATATTGGCACACCGGGCCAGGTCAAGAGGCCCGACACTGCCTTCATTGAGAATTGTTGTCAGTTGAGGCGAATAGAAATCAGGCAGGTTGGCCGTAAGGTTGGCAAGGAGAGAAGAGAGCAGCAGGACCGGGTCAGAGTCTTCCGGGCCGACCTGGTACCAGATGAAAGTGTTGTCATTATATTTAAGAAACTGGGAGACCAGTGTAGTCTTTCCCTGCCCCGCCTGGGCCTCAATAATTATCACCTTTTTAGTGTGGTTTTTCTCGGGAAGTTTTGCGGTGAGAATACGGGTCCTCAGCAGGGATTGTGATTCATCAATATGCGGGGGATAAAACTTATTGGACGGTATTGTGTAATTAAGACTGTTTGCCTCTGATTGTCTTGTGTTCATCATCCCGGTTACGCTCTGTCTTGAGGTGCGCTGAAAATTGCCGGCAAACTTTCCGTATGATATTGGTATCCTTGGAAGTGAGTTTGATCCGACCGAAAAAATGACGAATATTGTTCATCCAGTAGAGATGGTTTTTGTCGCCCAGGAAGTGGATGTGAGTCAAAGATTCCTGGAGACATGAATACATCGATTCCAGCTCGAAAGAGGATGCCAGTCTGGGGGCAGGTGACACGTCTCTCTGCATATGGATAATACCATAATAGAATTCATAGCAATGAATTGCAACAGCTTGCGCCAGGTTCAGTGAAGAAAAATCCGCCGTGGGGATGGCTGAAAGCAGTTGGCAGTATTTCAGCTCTTCATTGGTTAGACCACAATCTTCAGGACCAAAAACAATTGCAATCCGGTTTTCGGCAAGAGCAGGGAGTACGGATTCAGCAATCTCCCGCGGTGACTTTTCGGTCAGGCGCTGCCGGCCTCTTCTTGCTGTCGTGCCAATGATTACGGAAAAGGGGGAAAGGGCTTCTTTAAGTGTACTGTAACATGTTATATTTTCAACAATATGTGCGGCATTGTGGGTGGCGAGCCGGGCAATTGTTTCTCTTTCCGGCAGTTCGCTTCCAACGACCTGTAAACTGTTTATTCCCATGTTCCAGGCAATTCTTGCTGCCGCACCTATGTTTCCCGCATACTTGGGGCGCACAAGAATTATCGAAATATGAGAAAGAAGGTCAGTTTTGTTCATGGATGATTATTTGAAATCTTAAAGTTTATCTGAAAATTTCACCACGAAAGGTGTTTCTACCGCAGTTGGGATTTTTCTTGCCTGTTGTTCCCGGAGGGTATAAATGGCTGAGCCCTTGGCGCCGACCATGTCGGCTTAAGAAAACAGGCAGGTAAAAAAAAATGTTGGCAGATACCAGTTCCTATAGTGGAATGAAATGAATTCTGTTGCGGGTGTAATCCACGTCAAGCAACTGGATGTTGATACAATCACCTATCCTGTAGATATTACCACTTATTTCCCCGATGAGCCGGTGATTTTTTCCGTCAAACAGGTAATAGTCGTCTTTTAGATTTTCCAGTCCGATGGAACCGCTGATGCCGCTCTCTTTTAATTCAACAAACATCGCAAAATCGGTGATTCCGGAGATAATTGCCTGAAACTTATCTCCAATTCGCCTGCCCATGTACCGTACCTTCAGCCGTTCCGTCATTTCCCGTTCCGCCTTGACTGCGGTCCTTTCCCGGTTAGAAAGAAACTCAGCCTTTTTCTGCAGATGAGTGGTGTCTCTTTGAGTTACACGATTGTTTTCCAGGATGGCTGTCATGAGTTCCCTGTGGACAAGCAGATCCGGATAGCGCCTGATGGGAGAAGTGAAATGTGTATAGTTCTGCGAAGCCAGGCCAAAGTGACCGATATTCTCAGGGCTGTATCTGGCCTGTTTCATGGTTCTCAGCAGGAGGTTGTTGATCAGGTATTCAGTGCTGGTGCCCCTGCACTGTTCGACGATTTCTGCATACCATTCCGGTGTATTGTTTTTTGGGGGCAGGTGGACATTCAGGGTTTTGGCAAATGTACAGAACTCTTCCACTTTCTCCTGATCAGGACGTTCGTGTATCCGGTAGAGTCCCTGGATCTGCTGTTCTGTGAAGAAGCTTGCGACAGCTTCGTTGGCTGCCAGCATAAATTCTTCGATCATTTGATGGGCGAAATTTCTCTCAATAATTGAAATGGCCTTGATTTCTCCATTTTTATCCAGGGTAATTGCCGATTCGGGAACAGTAAAACCAATGGAACCACGCTGCTTTCTTTTTTTCAGAAGGATCTCTGCAAGTTTCCGGGCAGTTCTCAGGAAGGTCAGATAAGCTTTATGTTCTGTCACAGTTTCCGGGTCGTTGTCGATCAGTATTTTTTTAACCGTGGTATAAGTGAATCGTTTTCGACTGCGGATAATCGATCTGGCAAATTTTTTCCCAAGGAGGTTGCCTTTCGTGTCGTAATCAAGGATGGCCGTTACCGTAAACCTGTCTTTTTCCGGCAGGAGGCTGCAGAGATCATTGGATAGTTTTTCCGGCAACATGGGAATTACCCGACCGGGAAAATAGATGGAGGTGCCTCTTTCGTATGCCTCTTTGTCAAGGGCAGAACGGGGACGGACAAAATGGCTTACATCAGCAATTGACACATAAAGTTTGTACCCTTTGTCAGTCTTCCGGACGAAAACTGCATCATCAAAATCCTTTGCGGTCTCTCCATCGATTGTCACATGGCCGATATTTCTGAGGTCCAGTCTGTCTTCAGAAAGGGAGGAATCTTCGGAAAGGTTTTCCGTTTCTTTCAAGGCACGGTTACTGAAGGTGTGGGGGAGAGAAAATTTTTCTATAACCAGCCTCATCTGAACATCCACACTGGCAGGGTTACCGAGTATTTCGACGATTTCACCGTGAATTGAATCAGTTCTCCGTTCTCCTCTTTTCAGTCTTACAATGACAGCTTCCCCGTTACGCGGGGTACCGGATCTTTTTGACTTGTCAATGGTGATGTGAAAAGGGAAGCGGGGGTCTTCAGGAATGACGATGCCGGGGTCCGAATAAAAACCTGACAGAGTCTTTTTGCCATGGGACAGAACCCTTATAATACTGCCTTCAGGGCGATTCCGGTCACTCTTTTTTTTCTTCTGTATCAGACGAAAAAGAACCTGATCGCCATGCTGGGCTGATCCCATCTGTGACCTGGAAACATAGGGATCGGCAGTGAGGGCTTGTGCCTTGTCAAACGGCGAAGCCTGAGTGATAAACCCAAATCCTTTGGCATTTTTTTCCAGAGTACCGGTATAAAGAGGAGCTCTGGAGGTAAGAGTGAACCTGTTTTTTCTGTCTTTTCTAATATGATTGGATTCAATAAGTAATTGAATTGAATCGTGTATATTGACTCTTTTGGTGTTATTTTCTGCAATGAAATCTGACAGTTCTGCGGCAGACATGGGCCTTTTTGACCGGGAAAGAGCTGCAAGAACAAGGTTCTTGCCTTTGTTCTGCAGATTTTGAGTATTCCTTTTCGTGCTGTTATGATTATTGTGTTTAACGTGTCGTGATGGTTGACGAAAATTTCTTTTTTTGGACATATGTGTTTTTTTGTTTTCTCCTGAAGAGGAATTTTGTTAATCTGCTAAGATTATGGTTTGGTAAAATAGTTACTTTTAAAATATCAGAAAAATACTGAAATGTAAGGGGAATAACCTGGATGTAGATGATTTTGCTTCTGGGGGTTCGTATTTTGTTTTTCAGTTTTTTCAATAAAACAGGACAGTATGCGTCGAATTCCATTTGATCTTGAGCTCTATCGTAACCAGATGAAGGCGTTGATCGGGGATACCCCCGGTGAAAATATTTTCTGGGAAGCTCTCGATTTTGCCACTGAAGCTCATTTTGATCAATGGAGGCGTTCGGGGGACGCTTACATCCTTCACCCATGTTCAGTTGCCAAAATTCTGGCGGAAGAGCTGGATATTCTTCATCCGGAAATTCTCTCTGCTGCCCTTCTGCATGATACGGTTGAGGATGTGGAAGAGGTTACTGCAGAACTTGTCGGTAAGAAGTTCGGAAATTATGTTCAGGCAATTGTTGAAGGCTGCACCAAGGTCACACTCGCCTCAGGTGATAAACAGACCATCGCCAAACGTACACACCGGAAAATTTTTTCCGGTGCGGCTCTCAGGCCGGAGGTTATGCTTGTCAAGCTTGCTGACAGGTTGCATAATCTGCGTACCCTGAAAGTGCTGCCTAAAAGTAAACGACAACGCATTGCCGATGAGACTATAGACATCTATGCACCTTTGGCAACCGTTTTCGGGTTATTTAATTTAAAAAGGGAGATGTATAACCTGGCACTTCAGTATAGATTTCCACGTCAGGGGAAAAATTTAAATCATCATATAAAGCAGTTGCAGGATTCTCCTGTGGGTCGAGAAATTATTGAAAAAGTGGAAATGGCTGCTGCCGATGCCGGGCTTGATTGCCGGGTAACCCTTCGTGCCAAAAAACTCTGGGCCTACTACGACAGTTCAAACAGTATTTTACTCAAGCGCATTGATACACCGGTGGAAATTCTCACAGTTGTGGAAAGTACACAGGCCTGCTACAGCGCACTGGGAATAATTAATCAGACATTTCAGCCGATTCCGAGGACGATACGCGATTTTATATCAAATCCGAAACCCACGGGATACCAGGGGCTGCATGCCCGGGCGATTATAGAGGGACAGAAATACCTGTTTAAAATACGTACAGACGAGATGGAACGCCGGGCCCAGAGAGGACTGTTTCGAAACTGGAGCTCTCTTGCAAAAAAACAGGGAAAGTTTATTAAAGAAATCCAGGAAATGTTCGATATTCTTGGATCTGAAGACGGTGTTTCCTACCGGGATGTTATCGCGGCAAGCGGGAAAAAGGAGATCTATACCTATACTCCAAGGGGGGACCTGATCTGTCTGCCGGTAAATTCTACGGTGCTGGATTTTGCTTTCAGGGTTCATACTGATATTGGTCACACCTGCCTGGGGGCCATGATTCGCAACAAACGTCTGCCTGCGGAACATATGTTACACGATGGTGACATGGTGCGCATTATAAGATCGGAAAAGCCTATCCGGTTCGAGCAGTATATTGTGAAGTTGTGTAAAACACCGCGGTCGAGGAGTGAGCTGGCAAAAGGTTTTCGGGAACGACGGCGAAAGGTCACCAGAGAGGTTGGCTACTCTATCCTGCGCCAGGAGATGCTGCGGTACGGCGTTCCTTTTGATGTTCTCCAGAATGAGAAACTGCCCGAGCTTTTTGATCATTTTTCAATTGAATCCCTGGATGAATTATACAGTCGTGTGGGAGAAGGGCGACTTCGTCTCCAGGATGTGATAGAAAATATAAAAAAAATTCTCTTCGGGGGTGTCTCACCTCTAGTGACTCCCACCGGAGAGTTTAATAAAATTGAACTGACAACACTTGATCCTGTGTCTGTCAAACTTTCCCTGTGCTGCCGCCCTGATCCCAGTGCCAAAAATAATTGTGCCCTGTTGACCAGGAAGGGGTTGTCCGTCCATAATAAGAAGTGCAAACGATTTCTTGAGCTGAGTTTCCAGCGTGAAGATGCGGTAAATATCTCATGGAGGATGAAGGAAACACTGGTTCGAAAAAAGCAGATCTTATACGTACTGCGGGCTACAAGGGGTGAGATCCTGGAGGTTATCAGCAGGGCGCCGGTAGAGCTGGAGATGCAGAGTCTGCAGATGCTTTCCAGTTACTCAGTGTTGCAGCCGGCCTGGGAGCTTACGTTTAAGGCTCCCACGCTTTATATCTTACAGAAGGTCATCAGGCATTTTGAAAAATCACATCTACCTTTTGAGTTTTATCTTGACTACTGATACGGATTACAGCTGAATTCCGCATCCAGTTTTTTATTACTGCTCACATTTGCTGTAATTACTGAGTACTCTGCTCAACATATCAGGAAGATCATTTTTCTGCCTGGAGCTGCGGCGCAGTTGGGTCAGTGTTTTTTCCAGGGTCAGTCGTTCTCCCATGAAAACATGACGAAGGATAAGAGAAATAAGCCGAGTGATAGTTGTCAGGTTGGATATTCTTGACTGGAGGTGTTGGTCGCGGTCAAAGGCCGTTGAAGCAAATATTTCTACGGGTGCGCCTTCCAGTTCGCTCACCGAGACATACCAGGTATTTCTTTCCCTGTCAGTTGTGCGATACCGGATAGCGTCCAGTTCTTCGGGAAGTTCCGGGTCAGATTCTTGGTTCTGGAGTGAATCAGGTTGGAGCCCGGAGAGTTTTGCGAGTTTTTCAAAATAGTTTTCATCTGATTTTAAATGGTCGACAACATTGTGACAGGTGGAACACAGGGTGGTATTGTCTCTGGTTGTGAGTTTTCTTTTTTTCCCGCAGGCTGGGCAGGGTGAGGTCTGGGATTTAGATGTCATTTTTCCACTTTCCGTCCGGAGTAGTTTTCTTGATATATTTCAGCAAACAGTGTTGAAACTCTTTGCCTGTAATTTCTCTTGCTCCAAAGCTGAGCAAAAGGTCAGTTTTCATCTGGCAGTCGATAATCCGGTACCGCATTTTCCTAAGGTAAGTAACAAGTGCGATAAGGGCAAATTTTGATCCGTTTGTGACGGTTGAAAACATCGATTCCCCAAAAAAAACACGGTCCAGGGAGAGGCCGTAAAGGCCACCGACAAGTCTGTTGTCCAGCCAGCATTCAACTGAATGGCAGAACCCCATATCGTGCAGTTGAAGATAGGCCTGCTGCATTTCTTCGACCAGCCAGGTATCTTCACCCCTGTCCTGCCTTGTCCTGGCGCAGGCGGTGATAACCTGTTTGAAACATAAGTCAAATGTTGTAATTGTATTCGTTTTTCGCTGATATCGCTGGAGCCTTTTCGGAATCTTGAATTCATCCACAAAGAGGACAAGGCGAGGTGAGGTAAACCACCATAAAAGGGGGTCTCCCTCTGAAAACCAGGGGAAAATACCGGAACTGTAGGCGGAGAGGATTCGCTCGGGGACAGGTCACCGCCAATTGCCAGAAGGCCGTTTTCTTCCGCCAGATCAGGATGGGGAAAAATCTTTTTGTTATTGAGAAGAAAAACGGACATTGCAGAAATTCTGTCTTAAAAGGTTTATATGGACAGGAAAAACCATTCTGTAATTTACCATTATTGTGAAAGTCTGCAAGCCGGAGTTGATTTCTCTGCAATTGCAAGAAGTTTTGGTGATTATCCTTTTCCTTTTTTGGCGTGGAGTGTAGTATATATTGAAAGATGAAAATAGTCGATGCTGTTTGACAGGACAGGGCGATGGGCTGCAGATTTTCCGACTGACCAGTTACGTTTATGCCTTTGGGGGTAACAGGTGACGAAAATCCCCGTTGCGGTTCACCGACTATCCGTAGTGGAATTTTCAGGCAAACATGAAGCCTCCATGGATTGAGGGATAACGTTTTGTTGTGATGATTAATCCTACTTTGTAACGTCAATGGAAAACAATTCTGAACAGAGTATCCAATCCATTTTTCCCGTAACATTAGAAGATGATCAGTTTTTCGGAGGGGGTGGCCGGGGGCTGCTTCTTGAAGAAATGGTTCAGGTTGTAATCCAGGGCATCCCTCTGCTGGTACTGACGGGCGATGAAGGGAGCGGTAAAACCGTTATCTGTGAAAAACTTGAGAAGCAGGTGAAAGGGGATTGTCAGGTCGTCTTTTTTCCCCGGACAGTGGAATCTTTTGAAGATGTTATCAGAATAATTGCCACTGCCGTTGGTATTTCCAACAGTGAAATTACGGATGGAAGCAGCCTGAGAGATCTTCTAAAGGCAATTGCCGGATTTCTTCTTGAAGAAAACAGAAAGCTGTTGATTATTTTCGATGAGGCTGAAAATATCTATCTGGCGACCCTTGAGCGCATTCGGAAAATGCTGGGACAGATGACCGAAGCCGGAGTGCATCTCTATGTTCTTTTCTCCGGCAGGCCTTCTTTTCTTGAAAATTTTGATCAGTTGGTTATCTGCGATTTCAAGGCTGTGGAAGAAAGACACTTTCGTCTGGAACCTCTATCTCCAGAGGAAACAGCGACCTTTATCAGAGGAAGTTGGAACTTGATGTCCGGACATCTTTCTGTAAAAGAGCCCGATGGAGATGTCATAGAAAGAATTATTGAAATTTCCCAGGGAAATTTCAGGATGGTGAAAAAATTGCTGGCAGAAGTTATTGCTCCCCAGGGTGATGATACTTCCTTCATGGTTTTGCTTGACACAGTTGCAATTGATGAAGAAGAGCCCGCCGCCCGCTGGAAATGGCCCGTGTTTTCATTGAAGGGAGTAAGAGATGATTTCATTTTGAAACCTTTGTTGCCCTGGTTCAGTGGGATAATCTGTCTGCTGCTTGTCTTGTTCTTTGTCTTGAGAACATCAAATCACGAAAATGAAAAGATACACCCTCTGCAGGTTTCGGAGAAACCAGTGCAGCTGGACCGAATGGCTCAACCGCAAAAAGCAAATAAAAATCCAACTGCGGCTAAACGATCTTCTGTGACGGGATTCCCAGATAATCAGGAAAAAACCGTTTCCGAAATCAGACAGGCAAAAAAGAAGCAGGTTCCTGTGGCAGCCGGGATACCAGATAACGGCAGGCAGTCGCTGCCGGCTGGTGTGAAAGGCGAGAAAGAAGAAGAACAAAAACCGGTTCAATCGGTACTTATTCGGCCGGTAGAGAAAATTGATGTGGCTACCCGGGAAACAATTCCGGAAAAGAAAAAAGACGGCAAAAAACCAACGCACACTTCTCAGATAGTTCTGCAGAAAGATCCTGTAATTGAGCTTCATCCTTCACCATACATCAAAAGGAAGGTCGGTCGGAAAATAGAGGCCAGGAAGAGTGTCATCAAGGTACGTCCCCGTTCCGAAGTACACCGGGCAGCGAAAGGCACCAGGCAGACACCTGAGCAGCTGTATCTGGCCAGACTGGCTGCCGGAAATTTGTGGCGCAGTGGTTCCCGGGACAATATGTATACTATTCAGCTGATGGCTCTGACGGCACAGGATGCAGAAAAAAATTTCAAACAGATGCTGGCTCAGGATGATTACAGACGGGTAGCGCACAATTTTTTTATTTTCAGGAAAAAAACCAGGCCGCGGACTCTTTTTGTTTTTTATGGTGAGTATCCGACGATAGCCCAGGCAAGGAGCGAGAGAAAATCGATCCCGAGGTTTCTACAGAAACACAAGCCCTATGCCATTTCCATCAAAGGGGCTGTTGCCAAAGTGAGAAAATAAAATCAACTGAGTGCTGAAACGGCTCTGAATATGTCACGGAGTAGATGAAAAGCAAAACGGGGTTGGAACATTACTGCTCCAACCCCGTTCTATATTTCTGGTGGAGCTAAGGGGGATCGAACCCCTGACCTCTTGACTGCCAGTCAAGCGCTCTCCCAGCTGAGCTATAGCCCCAGAAATTGACGCTTGCGCAAAAACTCGGGTATCATTACCAGGGATTTTTCCATGTGTCAATACCAATTGGATATTCTTTTGGTGCATTGTCCATATTTGTTGCCAATAAAAAAGAGGTTTGGTATGCTTCGAGGTTCTGTGAAGGAAGTTTTATCTGCCTGAAGAATCGGAGGAAATTTACCCAGTCCGACGGGTTTTTAGTATCCATCAACCAGAGATATAAAAAGCTGTTTTAAAATGCTTTTATAATAAGGAAATATTTATGTATTCACCATTTAATTTTTTGTTTGGCTGGCTCTCCAATGACCTGGCCATTGACCTGGGAACAGCAAATTGTGTTCTGTATGTTAAGGGAAAGGGGATAGTTCTCAGAGAGCCTTCTGTTGTGGCAGTGCGGCAGGATGGACGTATGAATAAAGTTCTTGCTGTGGGGCAGGAAGCAAAAATGATGCTGGGGAAAACACCGGGAAATATAACTGCCATAAGGCCCATTAAAGATGGAGTCATTGCTGATTTTGAAGTAACAGAAGCCATGCTGAGGTATTTTATTAACAAAGTTCACAACAGAAGGACTCTTGTTCATCCCAGAATCATGATCTCTGTTCCTTCAGGAATCACCCAGGTGGAGAAAAGAGCTGTCAAGGAATCGGCTGAGTCCGCAGGCGCAAGAGAAGTGTACCTTATTGAAGAACCTATGGCTGCAGCCATAGGAGCCGGTCTTCCAATTACTGAGCCGACAGCCAATATGATAATTGATATTGGTGGTGGTACCACCGAGGTGGCCGTTATCTCTCTTGCTGGAATTGTTTATGCCAAATCGGTGAGGGTCGCCGGTGACAAGATGGACGAATCCATTCTTCAATATATCAAGAGAAAACATAACCTGGCAATTGGTGAGAGGACTGCCGAGTTGATAAAAACCACTATCGGTAATGTTCTGCCGGAAGAACCCTTTGAGACAATGGATATCAAAGGCCGTGACCTGGTGTCCGGCGTTCCCAAGACTCTGAAAATAACAGCGGAAGAGATTCAGTCGGCCATCGGGGAACAGGTTGATGTGATTGTTGAAGCTGTTCGGGTGGCTCTGGAGGTAACTCCTCCTGAGCTTGCTGCTGATATAGTTGATAACGGTATTGTCCTGACCGGCGGTGGAGCACTGTTGAAGAATCTGGATAAATGCCTCAAGGAAGCCACTGGAATGCCGATTATCGTAGCTGAGGATCCTTTGTCTTCCGTGGTGCTCGGCTCTGGAAAGGCACTGGATAATCTTGATATACTCAGAGAAGTAACCATTGATTAGTTTATGCCTGTCCACAAACGGTCTTTTCGCCCGATCTCTGTGTCATGCTGAAAAATAACTCTTGGGATATTCTGTATATACACGTGCTTATTTTTCCGCATTCCTTGACCTCGCACGAAAATATTCATATCCGGACAGGCATGAGCTTCCCATGAATTTTTTCCATTCAGATTGGTTTGGTGAGAAAAAAAAGTAAAAATAGACCCGGAAGTTCATATTTTGCAACCTTCAGGGTCCTCCTTCTTCTGTCGATTCTGCTGGTTGTCGGCCTGTTGCTTCTTGGTTCGATGTTTGTTGGTTCTTTTGGAACTCCGCATCAGCTGACTCTTGATTTCATCGGGCCACTCCAGAGTGCGGTGACTAAAACCACCAGCGGTATTACTGCCATTAAGAATGACTATATTGCTCTCTGGAATGTCCGTAAAGAGAACAAGAGGCTGCATAACCTTGTTGAATATTACCTGACCGAACTGGCTAAGTATAAAGAAGGGTACAGTTCCTATCTCCATCTCCAGGAGCTGCTGGAGTTTAAGAAACAGCTCTCTTTTAAACCACTGACAGCCAGAGTGGTTGGCAAAGAACCGGCATACTGGTATCAGACCATTGTCGTTGATCGCGGCAAAAATGATGATGTTCTCGACGGGATGATTGTATTTACACCTGCGGGAGTCGTCGGGCAGGTTATTCATACAAGTGAGAATTATTCCAAAGTGTTGCTGGCCAATGCCCCGAGCAGCGCCATCGATGCGATGATACAGAAGAACCGGATCAGGGGTATTCTCAAGGGAGCTGGAGAAAAAGGCTATATTCTCCACTATGTATTGAAAAATGCAGATGTGAGTGTCGGTGATGAGATTGTTACAGCCGGTATCGGCGGTTTGTTTCCAGCCGGGATGGTACTGGGCAGGGTTTCACTGGTACATAAAGGGAGACGGGGAATGTTTCAGGAGATAGAGGTGAAACCCGCTGTTGATTTCCAGAAACTGGAGGTTGTACTTATTGATCCCACTGACCGAAAAAAGATTCTCCAGGAGATGAATCTGTCCACAGAGAGGTGATGACGGGGGATGCTTCTGT
Organism: Desulfomarina profundi; assembly: GCF_019703855.1. GTDB lineage: Bacteria > Desulfobacterota > Desulfobulbia > Desulfobulbales > Desulfocapsaceae > Desulfomarina > Desulfomarina profundi. The sequence goes on from NZ_AP024086.1 coordinate 411,806, forward strand.
TCTTATTTTGGATCCTTGGAGTCGTTCTGATTGTTCTGCAGACTACAGTGCTGCAGACAGTATCATATGAGACGGGGACTCCGGATCTTGTTTTTATTCTTGTTGCTTTCACAGGGTATCGTTTTGCCTGGATTCCAGGGATTATTCTTGCGTTTTCCATTGGCTGGATAATGGATATTGTCGCAGGAATTCATCTTGGTTTTTACCCTTTACTCTGTCTTCTCACTTTTGCTTCCCTGAAGTTTCTGACAAGTAACAGCCCGGTCAAGGAATCCATGTACCAGATACCCCTCGTGGGAGCCAGTTTTTTTCTTATTCAGATGTTCTTTTATTTTGTCTATTCTCTTACTCTGCCGGAAGTTTTACCGGAATGGTCCTGGGCGCTTACGAGCAAAAGAACCGCTCTTGTGATAGTTGCGGCGATGCCTCTCTTCATTTTGTTCAACGCCCTGTTCGAGTTTGTACAGAAGCGGAAAATACGATCCAAACCGTTTCGGAGAAGATCCAGTGAATCTTTGTAGCCAGGTGGTTTGACAATGGGTTTTAAACTCCCCCTGAAAGAGATGGAAGATATTGCGGAACGCGATGATGCCGCCCTGGATCAGTTGAAAAAGAGACTCATGGGCGCGGCTGCAGTGATTCTTGTGTTCTTCGGGATCATTGTTTTGCGTCTGTGGACTTTGCAGATCAACAGCGGCAAAGAGTATGCTCAGCGTGCATACAGTAACAGGGTTCGTGAACGGGAAGTGGCGGCACCCAGGGGACATATTCTCGATAGAAAAGGAAAGGAAATTGTAACCAACCGACCATCTTTCAACGTAGTTCTCATCAAGGAAGATTCGACCAATCTTGGGGATGTTCTGACCAGGCTGTCTCCTGTTTTGAAAATGGATGTATCTGAATTATGGGAGAAAATCCGCAAATCAGCTGGTTCTCCAAAATATCTTCCTGTCAGGTTGAAGGAAGATATCGACTGGAAAACCCTGGCGTATCTTGAAAATCACAACCATGAATTTTCCGGCATCCGTACCGAGGTGCAACCCGTAAGGGTGTATCATTACGGGAACCTGGCTGCCAATACCCTTGGTTATCTGGGTATTATCAGCAAAAAGGAGCTGGAGAAAGCAGATCAGAAAATTTACAAGGGGTCCGACCTGATCGGCAAGGCGGGATTGGAAAAATTACGGGAAAGAGATCTGCGCGGGGAGAAAGGGATCTATTTTTCGGAGGTAAACGCCAGGGGTTTTGAGCAGCAGCTGCTGAAATCGGTGGAGCCCCTTCCGGGGAGGGAAATCCATCTTACCCTGGATGTGGAATTGCAGCAGATAGCTGAAAGTTATATGGAGGCTGGTGAAAAATCAGGCGCAGTTGTGGCCATGGAGGTGAATACGGGAAGACTTCTGACTGTTGTTTCCTCACCATCCATACGGATAGAGGATTTTATCGGAGGGATATCGGTAAAAAACTGGAAGGCACTTTTGGAGAACCCGAAACATCCGCTGATAAATAAAGTCGTTCAGGCAAGTTATCCGCCCGGTTCCACCTACAAAATGGTGACCGCCCTGGCTGGTCTTGCAAAGGGAGTAATTGACGAAGATACTGTTTTTTATTGTCCGGGCCACTACAGATTCGGCAATAGAACATACAGATGCTGGAAACACAGCGGACATGGGCCTGTCAATCTGAAAAAGGCCATCAGCCAGTCCTGTGACGTATATTTTTACCAGGTGGGTCAGCGCGTGGGTGTTGATGGTCTTGCTGAATTTGCCAGAAAGCTCGGGTTGGGAAAGAAGACCGGGGTTGAGATGGAACACGAAAAAAGCGGTCTTGTTCCCACTAAAGAATGGAAGTTGAGAGTCAAGAAAAAAAAATGGCAGGAAGGAGAGACCCTGTCCATTGCAATAGGTCAGGGATTTGACCTGGTTACACCGCTGCAGATGTGTGTGATGACGGCAACCATTGCCAACGGTGGAAAAGTATATCGCCCCCAGCTGGTTGAAAAAGTAGTTGATCCCGAAGGTAATATTGTCGAAAACTTCAAACCGGAAATTGTAAACGAACTTGTCGGGCTTGATCGGTTTTTCAAATTGATCCGTGAAGGAATGGAAGAGGTTGTCCAGGGAAAACGGGGAACAGCCAGGCGTGTTGCCATTAAAAACCTGAGAATTGGCGGAAAGACAGGAACGGCACAGGTTGTAAAAATTGCCCAGTACCGTCACCTGAAAGAAGCAAACATCCCCTATAGATACAGGGATCATGCCTGGTTTACCTGTTTTGCACCTGCAGAAAAACCTGAAATCGCGGTGACCGTCCTCGTGGAGCATGGTCTCCATGGCGGGTCAGGTGCGGGACCGATAGCAAGAGCGGTGTTGAAGGAATATTTTTACAATCGTCTTCATAACAAAGAAGTTTCTGAAGAACAGTAAATTCGGGGTTGTTGTACGATGATTAAAATTGACAGAAGGTTGTTTGAGAACTTTGATATTATTCTTATGCTGTTTATCTGCCTGGTCTGCACCATGGCACTCTTCAATCTTTACAGTGCCTCCTATCCTCCCAAGGCATATGGAACGCCGGCGTATATCCGTCAAAGCTACTTTTTTCTAATGGGATTTGGTGTATTTCTTTTTCTGATAAGTTTTGACTATCAGGAGCTGCACTCCTGGAATTATCCCTTTTATGTTTTAATTGTGGCATTGCTTATTTTTGTATATTTCGCAGGGGCTAAAGCCGGGGGTGCGCAACGCTGGATTAATCTCGGCTTTTTCAAGCTGCAGCCTTCGGAGCCCGCCAAACTCATGCTTGTAATCACTCTGGCGAGTTTTTACTCAAGAAAGGAAGTGGTTGATGGTTATTCGATAACCCAACTGGTTATCCCTGTCCTGCTGACTGCCCTGCCTTTTCTGCTGATCCTTCTTCAGCCTGACCTGGGAACAGCGTTGATGCTCGGTATAATTTTTGTGTCGATGACTGTTTTTGTGAAACTGCGGATGTCGACTTACCTGACAATGGGTGGGTTGGCACTGGTTCTTGGTGTTTTTGCCTGGGAAAAGGTGTTGAAGCCCTATCAGAAACAACGGATTCAGACGTTGTTCAGCCCGGATAATGATCCTATGGGGCATGGATATCAGGTATTGCAGTCAAAAATTGCCATAGGCAGTGGAGGGAAATTTGGCAAGGGGTATCTTGAAGGAACCCAGGGACATCTCCATTTTCTTCCGGAACGGCACACCGATTTTGCTTTTGCAGTCTGGGGAGAGGAATGGGGGTTTGCCGGTAGTCTGATTTTTCTTGGGATCTATTTTATGATGCTGCTCTGGGGAATTCATGTCGCCATGGAGGCAAAAGACAGGTTTGGAGTGCTCCTTGCCTACGGGGTCGTGATGCTGATTTTCTGGCAAGCGGTGATAAATCTCCTGATGATCCTTGGGTTTCTACCCGTTGTGGGCATTCCCCTTCCCCTGGTCTCCTATGGTGGTTCATCCCTGCTGACTACCATGCTCGGGCTGGGTATCCTGATGAATGTCCGGATGCGACGGTTCCAGAATCTTCAACCTGAACCGTAAAACCGGGTTCCGTAAATTTTTTTTAATTCAAGGCCTGATGATCTCGTAAAAAGTCGTTTAACATTCTCAGATGGACTCTGGAAAAACTTCGATATACAAGGCGTGGCGGTGTCGTGTAAGCGCAGGCGTACATATGGTACGTCGAGCATTACACGATCACCCCACAACGCAGTAGATCGGAGTTTTTACGAGTCCATCAAGGCCTGAAGAACCAGTTGCTTAAGGCAGAGGATGAATTGAGGATGGTCGTTTAGCGGTTGGGTCGAATGAAGACGCATCCCCAGTTTTTCTGCTTTGTCCCTGTAGAGTATGTTGATTTCATACAGCGTCTCCAAGTGGTCGGAAACAAAACTGATGGGAACCATGAGGAGATTTTTTGTACCCGCCTCTGCCTGCTGTTCCAGCATCTCAGGAGTGGAGGGCGATAACCATTCCACGGGGCCGCTTTTACTCTGGAAACAGAGTTTTCCGCGGAGCCCTGTCAGTTTTTCAAGGGCAGAAATTGTTCTGTTGAGGTGGTCCACATAGGGGTCGCCGTCCCTGATAAATGAAACCGGTAGGCTGTGGGCGCTGTAGAGTATCTGTACGGTTTTATCATCCCCATCAAATCTGCCAATGCCTGCATGGATAGAATCTGCCAGAGCTTTAATATATTCAGGTTGATCAGGATAGGCGTCAATGATTTTCAGTGGAAGATTCCGGGCCAGTTTCTGCAGGTGTTTTTTGAGATGATTGACGGAAGAACCTGTCGTGGCTCTGGAGTAATGCGGGTAGAGGCTGACAGCAATGATGGAATCAACCTTTTCAGCCAGCAGATAAGACAGGGCTTTATCGGCCATGGGGGCCAGTAGCGCATGGCAACAGCAACCGTGTAATCACCTCCTTCTTCGGCAAGAGCTTTTTCAAGAGCGGCAGCTTGACGTTGCGTCAGGGAGAGAAGGGGAGAGCCGCCACCGATCCGGCTGTACATGGCTCTGCTTTTCGGGGCGCGTTTACGGGCAATAAAATAGGCCAGAGGTTTTTGCAGAAGAGACGGACCAAGCTGGATTATTTCCCGATCCGAGAAAAGATTGAAGAGAAAAGGTGCAACATCTTCCTGTCGTTCAGGTCCACCCATATTCATGAGTATTATTCCTGTTTTTGAGTATGATGGAGTCACTGTTCTCGAGTTTTTTCTGAATACCTGTGAAAGACAGCCGGATTGGAGATATGATTCCCATATCTATAACGCCGGTTCCGAGTAATAAATGGCTGAAGTATATTTCGAAAAAATTATTCTACTAAGAAAGTGGATCAATAGCCAGCCCTGATGAGAACTATTACTTAAATGTAATCCTGAGGGTGGTTCTCTTTCCTGAAAATGGGTCCCGACCTTGATTCTCCTGAACGGGGAATATAGTATAATAGAAGGCAGGGTGATTTTATTGAGGTAGGTTTGTCAGTGACGTTGCCTCCAGAAAATTACCCAGCTGGGATGCGCCGTAAGGTGCGTTTGGGGAAACAGGGAATTGCCCCTGTTTTACTACAAGATGGAGGAACTCTATGGAACTTAAGATCGAAGCCCGAAATGTTGAGTTGCGCAAAGGTTGGCAGGCTAGAATTCAGGAAGAAAAAGAGAAACTGATTCGGCATTATCCTAATTTTGTTCTCCATTTGCGTGTCAGCATTGAAGCCACTACCCACCATAAGGAGGGAGGGTTTGAGATCAAACTTGTAGCATCGGTACCGAATGATACAGTTGTTGTAACCCGTAAGGGAGAGGCAGTCCGGCCTGTTTTGACAGAATCTTTTGATGTGCTGACTTTACAGTTAAAAGAGATCCAGAGAAAGAAAAGGAAATCAAAAAAAAAGTCCGAACACGTTATCCCTCACGATGGAGTGGGCATTATAAGGAAGCTCTCCCCCTATGAGTCCTATGGTTTTATTACATCAGCTGACAAGAGAGATATTTATTTCCATGAAAATGCATTGAAGAACATTAATATGGATGATCTTGAAGAAGGAGACAGCGTTATTTTCGGTGAATCATACGGAGATAAAGGGCCCCAGGCAACCTGGGTGAGAGCGGCTGAATAACAGAAAAAAATAATATTTCAAAGATGTGAAAAAGGCTCCGGGATGTTTATCCGGAGCCTTTTTGTTTTTTGTTCCCCTCCATTAAAAGTTAATGGTATTGTGTTGCGCATATTACTTTTAACATCAATGAGCTGTTCAGGAGACTAATGTGAAAGATGAGATATACCTGATTGACGGCAGTGCCTATATATACCGTGCCTATCATGCTATTGCACCTCTGTCGAACAGCAGTGGGATGCCTACCCATGCTGTCCTCGGATTTATTAATATCATCAAAAGAATTATGCGGGAAAGGGAACCGCGTTTTCTGGCAGTGGCGTTTGACAGCAGAGGAAAAGTTTTTCGTCATGATCTTTACGATGAGTACAAGGCAAACAGGCCGCCGATGCCGGAAGATTTGTCCGTGCAGATTCCTTATATTCAGCAGTATGTCGAAAATGCAGGTATACCGATTCTGAAGGAAACCGGGGTTGAGGCGGACGATCTCATCGCTTCGGCGGCTTTGAGATTGAGTAGAGGAGGTAACAGGGTTGTGATCGTTTCTGGGATAAGGACCTGTTGCAGCTGGTGGGGGATAATATTGTCATGTGGGATCCAATGAAAGACCAGACCATGACAAGGGAGGAGGTCGAAAAAAAATACGGAGTTCCATTGGAATCGCTTCTTGATACCTTTGCTCTTATGGGGGACAGTGCGGATAATATTCCGGGAATTCCAGGTGTGGGGCCGAAAACAGCAGAGAAACTTATCTCGACCTATGGTTCTCTTGAGGGAGTTTATAGCAATATAGATTCCATGAAAAAATCCAAAATGAAGGAAAAAATCATTGCCGGAAGAGACGAGGCCTATCTCTCAAGAGATTTGATACGGTTGAAAATGGATGTCGATGTCCCGGAAGGACCGGATGGATACAAACTTCAGAAACCGGATGATGAGAAACTCGCTGCAATGTATGGGGAACTGGAGTTTACAGCACTTCTGAAAGGGATTGATACGGCAAAATCCGTCCCGGTCGAGGGGTTTGTGATCATCCGGTCCCCGGAACAGTTGCAGGAAGTGGTGGAGAATCTGATGGAAAAACCGGTTCTTGCAATTGATACTGAGACAACATCACTGAATGCAAGGAATGCAGGACTGGTAGGAATCTCCCTGGCCCCTGATCTTTCCACGGCGTATTATATCCCAATGGGACATCTTGGAAGTGACGGAAAGCCGCGCCATGATCAACTCTCCGGCCACATGGTTTTGGAGGTACTGACACCATTACTTCTTGATGGGAAAAAAATAATTGTCGGTCATAATCTCAAGTATGATCTTACTGTTCTTCAGCGGCAGTGGAATATTGAACCGGCAGGCAAGCTTTTTGATACGATGATCGCTGCTTATCTAACAGAGAGTGGTGGGCGTTCATTGAAACTTGATGATCTCTGCCGGGAGCGGGGCGTACGTCTCACCTCTTTTTCAGAAGTTGTTGCCGACGATAAACGTGAAAACAGTTTTGCCCATGTGGATATAGACAGAGCTGGAATGTATAGCTGTGAAGATGTCTATGGCGCATTGCTGCTCTTTGATGAGTTTAACAATTTGCTCGTAGAAAAAGATCTTGAAGCTCTCTTTTTTGATGTGGAAATGGAGATTGTCTCTATTCTGGCGGTGATGGAAATAGCCGGAATATGTATTGATGAAAATGTTCTGCAGAAACTATCCAGTGAATTTTCTTCGAAATTGCAGAAGCTTGAGGAAGAAATACACTTCCTTGCCGGACGTGAATTTAACATTAATTCTCCCAAGCAGCTTGGGCAGATACTTTTTGAAGAACTGGAACTGCCCCATGGCAGAAAAACAAAGACCGGTTATTCCACCGATGTCAAGGTTCTCGAAAAACTCGCCAAAAAACACCCTTTGCCGGAAAAGGTGCTACGTTACAGAACGCTGACAAAACTGCTTACCACCTATGTGGAAAAATTAAGCCAGTTGAAGGATCCGGTTACGGGAAGGATTCATACCTCTTTCAACCAGGCAGTGACGGCAACCGGTCGTCTGTCCAGCAGTGATCCGAATTTGCAGAATATTCCTGTTCGAAGTGAAGAGGGAAACCGTATTCGTGAAGCCTTTGTGCCGGAAAAGGGGCTGGTTTTTCTGGCTGCTGATTATTCTCAGATTGATTTGAGGGTTCTGGCCCATTACTCTGGAGACAGGGCGTTGACCCAGGCATTTCTACAGGGCGATGATATTCATACCAGAACTGCAGCGGAGATTTTCAGTGTCTCTCCTTTGCTTGTGAACGTGGAAATGCGGCGGGTTGCAAAAAGTATTAATTTCGGCATTGTGTATGGAATGAGCAGTTTTGGTCTATCCAGTCAGCTGAATATCAGCAGAAAGGAAGCACAGCGGTTTATTGATCGCTATTTTCATCTCTATTCAGGTGTTGAAGAATTTATGGTGAAAATAGTGGAGGAGGCCAGGGAAAAGGGGTATGTAACAACATTGCTTAAGCGGCGGAGATCAGTTCCGGAAATTCATGCCAAGAATAAAATAAGACGGGAATTTGCTGAACGAATGGCAATCAATACGCCGATACAGGGAACAGCGGCGGATATTATCAAGTTGGCAATGATCAGATGTGACAGGGCCATCGACAATGCCGGATTGTCGGCAAAGATGTTGCTGCAGATTCACGATGAGCTTGTTTTTGAGTTGCCAGAAGCAGAACTGGAAGCAACACAATCCGTGGTGAAAGAGGCTATGGAAAATGCCTTGGAGCTTGCTGTTCCGCTGGTTGTCAACTTTGAAACGGGAAAAAATCTGGCAAAATCATAGAGAGCCGGATCGAGAGAGGAGCTGGAGCGTCCTTCCAACTGCTGCAGCTCTTCTCTGCCATGCATTCTCATCAGGTCCAGGTTACCTGTCCTTCATAGGGACGAATTCTCTTTTTATTTCGCCTGTGTATATCTGCCGTGGCCTGCCAATCCTGTCCCTGTCTTCCTTCATCTCAGTCCATTGGGCGATCCAGCCGGGCAAACGGCCCAGGGCAAACATGACCGGGAACATATCAGTGGGAATTCCCATTGCCCTGTAGATGATCCCACTATAGAAATCCACATTGGGATAAAGATTCCGCTCGAGGAAATAGTCATCACTGCTGACCCGTTCCTCCAGTTCCTTGGCGATATCGAGAAGGGGGTCATGCAGTTCGAGTTTTTCAAATATATCATCACATGCCTGCTTAATGATTTTTGCGCGGGGGTCAAATGTCTTATAGACTCTGTGACCGAAGCCAGTCAGCCGGAAGGTGTCGTTTTTGTCCTTTGCCTTTTCGATATATTTTTCGAAATCCTTGTCATCTGCATAGATGTTTTCGAGCATCTCTATAACAGCTTGATTGGCACCCCCATGCAGCGGACCCCACAGCGCGCTGACACCAGCTGAAATGGAGGCGTACAGGTTTGCCCCGGAACTGCCCACGAGACGTACTGTTGACGTTGAGCAGTTCTGCTCATGATCAGCATGAAGTATCAGAAGTTTGTTGAGGGCTGAGACAATTTCCGGTTGTATTTTGTATGGCAGGTTTGGCCGGTCAAACATCATGTTCAGGAAATTTTCACAATAGTTCAGCCTCGGACTCGGATACACCAGGGGATGGCCAATGCTTTTTTTATAGGAAAATGCCGCAATGGTCCGGGTCTTTGAAAGCAGACGCGCAGCTGTGACCGTGTATCCACCGTAGGGATCATCATCTTCATCCATTTCCGGATAATAATTATGCAGGGAATTGACGGTTGTTGACAAAATGGACATGGGAGATGCATTTGGCGGGAAATGATCAAAAAAATGAATCATGTCCTCATGCAGCAGGGCAAAACGGCGCATATCATGTTTGAATGCTTCAAGGGCTTCGAACGTGGGGAGTTCCCCGTGGAGAATGAGATAGGCGACCTCGGTGAAAGAACAGTTTGCCGCCAGTTCCTCAATGGGATAACCGCGGTAATTGAGAATGCCTTTTTTTCCATCGAGATAAGTAATGTCTGATGTACAGGAAGCCGTATTCATAAATCCGCTGTCAAGTGTTATGAAACCGGTTTCCTTGAGTAGGCTTCGGATGTCGAGAGCCTGCTCACCCGTTGTAGCCTGTATAATAGGTAGCTTGTAAGTCTTTCCTCCAATGGTGAGTTCTGCAAAATCGCTGGACATGGTTTACCCCTCTGTTGTCGAAATGATGATTTCTTCAGTACACGCATTTCGAATTTATTGATGTGTTCATTATTGTTCCGGCGATCTGATAGAGTAAAGATCATTACTGTAAGCCCCAGGTTCCGCTGGAACCTGCTTCACAGTAGATCCTGTCATGAAGATTTGAGAATGAAGCCGGAAGGAATTGCTGTCTGCTGTTTTTCCCTTTCACGGGATGATCTGTTCTGTAAAAAACACAAAAAGAACAAGAAGCAGACAGGTACACATTCTCCCTGGAAAAGTGAGAATGTGTCATTTGAATGAACTCTGATTCTCAGATAATTTCTTGTCGGCAGAATTCACGCAGAAAAGAAATTATGTAACTCGTTGATAGTATTGTCCTGTACAAATTTGTAAGTAATTCTTATAACACAGATTTGACATTTGGGCAAATCATCTTTACTGTAGGCGGGAAATTGACAGCTGGATTGAGCAAGGAAAAACATGCCGGGAACAAAGATGGAGAAAAATAAGAGAAAAAAACTGATTGATGAAATAATTCTCTTTATCAATTATGCAGTGCCGGAAGATGAGCGGCAGAACGCGGTAGCTTTTATAGAAAAATATAAACAGGACGATCTTGTCCTGGCTCTTCTCAGGGAATTTTATGCAACTCTTCCGGAGGCACGTGAGGAGGCGGTTGTTAGAATTGCAAAACTCATGGCCCGTCAGGATGTTTTTCTTCTTGTCGTCAGTACAACGGGTAAGCAGCACTATCTCTATGCAGTCTCAAGGGAGGGTGTTGTTTTCCTCAATGAATACGGGAAAGAGGTTGATGGGCAGATTCTTTCTTTTTTTCATCTGGATTCCCATGAGGATTTTCTGAAATCCTGTAGTTCCCCGGAAGAACTGCCGGAATATCATGCAGATGTAGAAGAAACGATTCTCTGTCCCGCATGTGGAGTAACTGAAGGGGAATATCATCTTCTGGGCTGTATTGTGGAAGTGTGTCCCTGGTGTGAGGGGCAATTGAGCAATTGCAACTGCAGGTTTGAGCAGATGGGTGTTGATGAGCTTGAAACAGATGAGCAGCTTGAAAAGTTTAACGACCTGTTGACGGCAAAAGGACGTATTCCCTTCCGAAAAGAGCAGAGTCCCGCATACCCCTCAGGGAGCGCGGGACTCGATGGATGATGGATTCGAGGTTGTTTATTTCCCTTCAGCAGATTTCAGGTATTTGTATAGTTCCGAATCTGATGAAAGAATAAGTGACGTGTTTTTTCCAATTGTGGATCTGTAGCTTTCCAGAGTTTTCTGGAAGGCGTAAAAATCCGGATCCTGAGAATAGGCAAGACCGTAAATTCTGGTCGCTTCCGCATCCGCTTTTCCTTTTATTGTCAGAGCTTCACGGTTTGCCTCTGAGATAACTTCCTTCAGCTTCCGGTCAACTGTTCCGAGGATTTCCGCCTTCTGCCCTTCACCCATGGATCGTTTTTCCGCTGCAATACGTTTTCTTTCAGAGATCATTCTGTCGTACACTTTGAGTCGTACAGATTCGATGTAGTTGACCCGTTTAAACATGACATCAATCAGTTCAATGCCGTACTGGGGTGTCACTTTGGCTGCAATTGCGAGGATCTGATCGGCAATTTTGTCCCGGCCCATTCTGGGTTTGGAACCAATGGTACTGGCAGAAGTGGTTGTTGACATGGTATCTGTTGACCAGTCAGAACTGCGGATAATTTCGATCAGGTCGTTCTTGTTAACCATATCCCGCACTGTTCCGTTAATGATATCGCTGAGCATGGATTGGGCGCCTGCTTCAGTTTTGACTGCCTGGAGAAATTTCAAGGCATTTGCAATTCTCCAGCGGGCAGTAACATCCAGGTATACGTAGGTCTTGTCATTGGTGGGAATCTGGTTGGGATCACCGTCCCAGATAAGGATCTTTTTTTCAAAAATCTCTGTATTCTGAATGAAAGGAACTTTAAGATGTGGACCGGCCTTGGTTACCGGGTCGCCGACAGGCGCACCAAACTGGGTAATAACTGCCTGTTGTCCTTCCTCCAGGATAAAGAAACCATCATACACGATGGCAATTGCCAGGAGAACAAGACCGACAAGAAAAAATTGAGCTATCTGTTTCATTGAATTTTCCTTTATTCTATCAGTCTATTTCGACTGGATCGCCGGTAAACCGTTTTTGGATGAGATATTGAGAAATGGCAGGGGAGCCTGCTGGTTCTTGTCTAGGACATAAATTGATTCAACTGAAGGCAGAATTTTCTGCATGGTTTCAAGGTACATCCTCTTTCTGGTAACTTCGGGAGCATTTTTATACTGTCCAAGGATGTCAAGAAATCGAGTTGTTTCACCCCTTGCATTATTGATTCGTTGTGATTTGTATCCGTAAGCTTCCTCAATAATTTTTTTGGCATTTCCTTTGGCCTTGGGAATGACACGGTTGTATGTTTCCTGAGCCTCGTTCACCAGTCGTTTCATATCCTGGTCCGCTTCGTTGACTTCGTTGAATGCAGGTTTTACAGGATCAGGCGGGTTGATGTCCTGGAACTGTACCGTGCCAATGTCGACACCTGAAAGGTTTTCGGGAAAGAGCCCGTTCAGTTCTGACTGTAATTCCTGTTTTACTGACGCGGCAAGCAGATCCCGGTTACTGAGGACATAATCAAAATCCATATTTCCGACAATCCGCCTGGTAACACTTTCGGAAATATCCCGAATAGCCTGACGGACATCTCTGATCTTGAATAAAAATGAGTAGGCATCCTCTACCCGATATTGAACAATCCAGGCGACATTGATAACGTTCTTATCCGCTGTCAGCATCAGGGACTCCATGTCGTATCGCCTGCGGTCAAAAGATTTCTGCACACTGGGAAATCGGCTGCGAAAGCCAAACTCCTCTTTTCTGATTTTTTCCACATCGACCTTATAGAGGTGGTCAATATATGGAATCTTGAAATGGAGTCCGGAAGAAGTTGTTCTTGAATATTTGCCGAGTCGGAGGATGACGCCAACTTCAGAGGGCGCGATCTTGAAAAATGAGGAGTAGACACCCTGAACCACAAGAAGAAGTACCAGCACGGCCAACACTTTTCCTATGGCCGCAAATGGTGAGGCTGGTGGTTTGGGCGGTTCCTGTCCACCGGGAGGCGGGTCACCGGGTTTCTTTTCGGAAAAAAAGTCCTGCAGCTTGTTAATCAGCTGTGCCACCATTTCTTCAGGGGTCTGGGGTTTGTTTTTCTTTCCCCATGGAGGCTGTTGATCTTGATTGGACATACACATCTCCTGATCGGAAGTTTTAATAAAATATGATTCAATGCCTGAATATTTTATGGCAGTTTCTGCATAAAAAAAGGTTCAGCGCTATGAAAAGGCCAATAAATAGCGGTATAGTCATATAAGGGTAATAATTCATTGAAACGAATGCAATCCTATTTGTGAAATATCTGTCGCTTGTTTTCTATGAGTGTCTTTCTCTTTTTGACCCTGAAGGTGATGTCAGTAAACTGTCATGGCCCGAAGCCAGGAGATCCAGATGATAAATACACCAAGAATACCGGCTGCAGCCTGAACAGGGAAAGAAAAACGGATTTTTTTCAGGAACGGTAATCGCAATAAAAAACCGGTAATCAGTCCTGTACCAAGGCCGAAAAGATGTGCGCCCAGATCAGTTCGACCACCTCCCGCGCCAAGAAGTGCCAAAAGGCTCACCCCCGCCATGATCGGTATAAAAAAACGAAGGGTTTTAGCGGTAGTACGGTATTCAGCAATACAGATGATACCAATTACAGAAAAGACTGCAGTGGAAAAGCCGACAGAATTATGGCCGGAACCATGCACTGCAACATTGATGAAATTGGCACTTCCGGCTGTAAGAAGGAGAAGGAGCAGTCCTATTCCGTTTCCGGTAATAGCGAAATAAAAGTGGAGCAGGAAGAGTGCCAGAAAGCAGTTACCCATAAGGTGAACAGGATCGGCATGGAGGGTCAGGGAGGTAATAAGTCTGTAATATTCTCCGGATTGAAGGATTTGTGTTGAATCACCCGCACCGCGCAGAAACCATATGGATTCTGCTGACCAGGGCCCCGAAGAACTGTAGAGAAAGATCAGGAAACCAACCACCAGCAGATTCATAACCTTAAATGATGGAGTGAAATCAGTTTCCCGTGGTGGTTTTTCAGGCCAGTTTATATTTTCTTCCTGGTATCTTATCCACTCATAGATGGCTTTTTCCTTCAGGGAAGCTGGAAGATCAATGTCGGCACCGTTCTTGTCATTCCTCCGTATTTTATGAGGAATTCCAACTGCGGAAAGTACCAGAGAACAGGTGGAAACTTCGGATAGGTCTGTGATGGTGAGTGTGTATATTTCCTGTTGGTTTTCAAAGTCAGGATTTATCATTGTGATGCAGTTCCGCAGAAAACAAAACCCCGCTCAAACCGGGTGGTATGAACGGGGTCTTGCAGGAAAACAGATGAAAAGGATCAACCCGCCAGATCATCAATGGCTACAACTGCGCCAAATTTTTCCTTAAGAACTTGAAGTTCCTTCTTCTGGCGACCGTAGATATCAAACAATCGGGCAGGAATATCCGCCTCCTTGCTGTAGGCCTCTTTCTGGAGTTCGATACGCTCGAGGATTTTATCAACATAGAGTGCGAACTGCATATCATAAAGCGGTTTAGGATAATCCTTATCTATTGTCCTGAACAGGGTGACCAGATCATCATACCTGGGAAGAAAACCAACCGGTGTTTCAATTGCTTCCACGTCTCCATGGGCAAAAAGTTCCAGCCAGCCAAGCCACACTTTGACATCCTTTTTCTCTCCCAGAAGGCCGGAACCTTCACTTCCCCGGTTTTCATGGGTGAGAAAGTAATTCAGCCCCGCCATTATCGGCCTGGTTTTTTCACTGAATTTTGAAGAATTGAAAAAGGTGAACTGAGCCTGCATGTAATCGGCAAGAGCACCGGGAATAAAGGGGGCGTTTGCCCAGGGCTGCCTGCGAACTCCGGTGGCTCCAACTTCAGTGGCCGTGGCTTTTGAAACGATGGAGGCCCCAATGACAACACCATCATCGGCATTTCTGGCAACCCAGACAGGGGGCATGGTATCCGCATCTCGCCCGGAGTAGGTTATGACCTTGACGGGAACCCCTGCCGGGTCTTCTGCCAGTTCGGTAGCATGATTGGCAATAGCTGATGCCAGCAGGGTGCAGCGTGAATTCTTGTGGGACATGGGTACGGGGTTTCCGGCCTCATCAGTTTTGCCCTGAAACCATTCACCCTGGAAATTGACACCTCTTTTCGGAGCTTCTTCACCATTACCGACCCAGTAAGGCACACCATCCTTAACCAGCACATTTGACCAGATAACCTCGGTCCCGTCTCCTCGCAGGCAGTCCATCAGGTAGGGGTCCCCCTCTCTGTTGACATCTTCAACAATGCCGAAAATACCTTTTTCCGGGTTTATGGCACGAAGAATACCGTCACTGTCGATCCAGAACTGTGCAAGATCATCACCGACGAAATCTGTACCGGCCATGGCTGTCGTTGTTTTTCCGCACCCGGACGGAGCAGCTCCGGCAAAGAATGTTTTTCTGCCGTTGGGGCCGGTCATTCCGGTGATGAACATATGTTCTGAGAGTTGTTCCTCAAGTTTGTAATAGGTTGCATAATCTACGGTGAAACGATGGTTGCCTTTTTTCAGGAGGAGAGTATTTCCAGCGTAGGTACAGAATGTTGAAAAGGTGGTCATCCAGCTGCGGTCCATGAAAATCCGTGCATTGGGTACATCTTCCGGCCTGTTTTTCCCCTCAGAGTGAAGATTGGTATAAAAGAGACCTGTACGGCCTGCTTCTGCGTCAAAATCACTGAAACAGTTCCGGTAGAGCAGTTCTGCCGAATGAAGAACATAGCCCGAGGAGGAAATCTCTATTGCGGGGATTGCCGCTTCAGCTCCCACTGGACCACGGCTGTAGAAACCGACGATCATGGTCATTCCTTTCATGATACCCGGCATAAACTGTTTCACATAGTCAATCGCTTCTGTCCGGAGAACAGATTTCGCCAGTGAGCTCATCTTTTCTCCTTCATTTATAATGTAGTACGTCTGACTGACCAGCCTGGCCTGATCCTGGGGCAGATCAAAGTGAATGGTATGTCTGTCCTTTGCCAGTTTTTTTTCCTCACCTTTAGTCAGTGAGTATTGTCGGATCCATTCCACATCTTCTTCAGAGCCGGTATTGATAAAGACAGCATCCGGAGTGCATATGGATATGGCATTGGCGATTTTGATCAGGGCGTCCTGGTTGGTTATTTTCTGCAGCTTTTTCCGGTTTGCATCATCAAGAGTCTTTGCAAACAGTTCTTCAGCTTCAGTGAGATTGGCTATACCGCCTACTGTAGCGAGAATTTCTTCTCCTTTTTTTAATTCAAGCATTCTTTACTCCTTATGTATGAAAGGCTGGACCGGCTCGATCTGCCGAGTAATTCTGTACTGCAAATGAGCAATAATAGGAATATTTTCCTGGTCAGTCAAGGTATAGATGAGGAGATGGAGCGAATATACAATGAACTGTTGAATCTTTGGAAATAAGGTTTCCGGCAGAAAAGAAAGACTGATAAAGCAATTACCGGTTTTCTGTAAAAAACAGGACAGTATTTCGATCTTGGGTGAAAATGCTCCATTTTCAATGTATTCTTGTAGGAATCCGGAACGTTTCGGATACAGGGCAGGGTTGAACCTGAATTCGTTAGCGGATACCCTGCATGACGTCAAGAAATTATTTAATCAACAATGTTAAGTTTTTTTACTGTTAATTCATTGTAATACAAAAAATAAAAACATAAAGCCACCACGGATTCAAGTTGAAATTATATATCCATTGATAAGCTGGGACGGTAAAATGAAAACAGCAGCAAAAATCGCATATTGTCGTACGGGATCAGTACTGGGGGCAATTATCGCTCCATCCTGTTATGGAATCAGTGCTGTATTTGCGGGATATCCTCTCCCTTCTGGGAATATTGTTTTTTTGCTCCTCGCGGCCTGTATGATTACCGGTATTGTCCAAGTCATTGCACGATATAGAATGGGAATATTCCCTGTGCCGGTTGCAAAAAAATGTTTGCATGTTTTCTTTTATGCATCTATTTTATCGGCCGCATTTTCAGGACTGTTGACAGCCTGGTTGCTACCCCTTTCGGTAGACAGGTTCGTGCTGACAATACTTCTTTTTTTCTCTGTGGGTATCTGGAGTTCAGTGGTATTGATTCTGAGTTTCTGGAAATCTCTGTCACTGCTGTTGCTGTACTTCTTTTTTATCCCCTTACTGACAGCAGCCTGTCTGGTGTGGCCTGATCAAAGGAGTTTTCTGCTGATTTTTGGTCCTGTGTTTTTCGTTTTTATGAATCTGCAGATAATCTCCTGTAACAGACAGATTGTAAATTTGGTGGAAACATGCAGTCAACTTGAAAAGCAGGTAAAAAAACTGAAGTTGTACAATGGAAATGAAGGGAGAATTGTTAATGAGGCAAAAAATGAATTTCTTGCCAATATGTCCCATGAGCTGCGTACACCAATGCATAGTATTCTCAGTTTTGCGCGTTTGGGTTTGAAGAGAAAAGATTCCCTTACCCCGGAAAAACAGGCTTTTTATTTTAATATGATAATGACCAGTGGTCAGCAGTTGCTTGAACTCCTTAATGATCTTCTTGAATTGAGCACTTCCGAATCAAAATATGTGAAATATCATTTTGAATGGTCAGATCTGGGAGAGGATCTTGGAAAAATTGTACTCGAATTCCAGGGGCTGATGGAAGAAAAGGGGATCCGGTTTATCTATGTCCAGAAAGAAGAAACCTGCATCATGGCCAGGTATGACAAGACAAAAATACGACAGGTGATGCGAAATCTTTTATCAAATGCGCTGAAATTTACCGATCCAGGGAAAAAGGTGATTCTTCAGGTGGAAAAAGGCCGGCTGGATCAACTTCATGGTGAAAAACAGGCCTGGAAAATCTCGATTATTGATCAGGGAATCGGTATTGAAGAAAGTGAACTTGAATGTGTTTTTGAAAAGTTTATGCAGGGCAGTAAAACCCGGACTGGCGCAGGGGGAAAAGGCCTGGGGCTCGCGATCTGTAAACAGATTGTTGAAGATCACGGGGGGGTTATATGGGCAGAGAAAAATGGGCCTGAGACCAGTGGAGCCGTTATCAGTTTCCTGTTGCCGGCAGGAGAAAAAGAATGCCGCCCGGGGTCGTGATCAGTAGTCATAAATATTGTCTTTATTTGACAACAGCACTTGCCTGGCTGTGCGAATGTATAAACATTTCCAGGTAAAAACAGATCAGTTTTAAACTGCACAATAATAAGGCGAAAGCCTGATTCTCTCCAAATTCACCTGTCCAGGAAAGAGACACCATCTATTTTATCAAACAATGTTGTTGTGTGTTATTTCTTTTAAATTCAATATGTAATGTAGTGGTGTGCTGTTGTGATCAAGACTGGCACAATATATGCGTTAAAGGTTTGTAATTCGGATCCAGGTTTTAGACAAACCCAAGGCTGCAAAACTGAAAGAAACAAATGCATCATGCATGGATTCCAGAAAAAGCAACAACACAGAATAGCCGAACCAAAAGGCTCATCAGACACTGTAAACAATGAAAGTTCCAGACTGCGATAAAACAGTTTGTAGCATTATGAACTTACATACAAAAGGAGCATGACAATGAAAACAATATCAGTTTTAATTATTTTACTGGCAACATTATTCATTCTTTCTGCCTGTGGGAAGAGTGGAACAACTCAACAGTACACTGACATGACATTCCAGCAGAATCAGTACAGCACAGAAAATCCTGACTATATAGGGAAATAAACTGTTACCCTGGAAGACAGAGATATCGATGGATTATTACCCCCCCCCCCTCATTTTAGCGATTCGGATCTGGTTTGATCAGGTCCGAAAACCTATGGAGAAAAAATGGAGAAGCATGGATTGGAATCAGCGGAACGAAAATGGAAAATCGTAGTGGTGATATTGTTGGTTACTGGTATCAGTGGCTTGCATCTTCTTATTACCCATGAATTTGTGAAAGGGCATATTGTTGCCAGGGAACTCTATTTTATTCCAGTTATACTGAGTGGATTCTGGTTTGGTTTAAGGGGTGCCCTGCTCACCTCTGTAACTGTTACCTTGTTTTACCTTCCTTATTCCGCAATGCACTGGAACGGGTTTACCTCCGACGATCTTGATCGCCTGCTTGAGATAGTCCTTTTTAATGTTGTGGCTGTGGTCGTTGGTTTTCTTCAGGATAGGCAACAGGCCAGAAACAAGGAAAAATTTGAGTCAATTAAAGCGATGGCGGCAACAGTTGCCCATGAAATTAATACACCTCTCTTTGTGGCCATGGGTAATCTTGAATTGCTGCAGGATGATTTTGAAAAAGATTCAGTACCGTATGAAGAAATTACTGGAGTAATGGGAAGTCTCGGGCAAATGAAAGAGCTGGTAAAAAAAATATCATTGCTTGAGGATATTGTCACCGAGAAATATGATGGTACTGCTGTAATTGTTAATCTTGATAAATCTATTTCGGGAAAATCACCGGAAAATGCAGAAGATTCCTGATCAATGCCTGCCGGTATGGCGGATTGCGGGTGTCAGAATTTAATGAAGATGTCACGTGTCAATTTAATGATATGATATATATTTTTCTTCTTCTCCTGAGTAAACAAAGTGCTTTTACTTTGGGTCGGGTTTGAGAAAAAGGCAGATAAATTTTCTCCATCTTTGTGAGTGCCGGGGGGGAGAGTCAGATTTTGAAATGAAGTGATTTTTCGCAATAGGGGCATGTTTTCCATAACCGATCAACAATGCGGTAGCAATCCGGGCAGTGGGTTTGCAGGCCATGTCCACATTCCGGGCATTGCAGGAATGCGGACTCTACGGGTGTGCTGCAGTTTGGACATTTTTTCTGTCTTCTTTTCTGGAAAAACAGGTAAAAAAGAGTTGCAGCAGACAGTCCAGCTGACAATATCAGCCAGAACAGCCAGCTGTGGTAAAAATAGTATCCATGCCATGTATATCCCCATATGCAGTTCATCTGTGTTCTCTCTTTAAATTTTCGGACCAGGTTTTATTGTCCGGTATCGTCATCAGGATACGACCTCAAACTGTCCCATCATGCCGTCATCCTCATGTTCCAACAGGTGGCAGTGGTACATGTAAACCCCTGTGTAATCATGAAAACGACTGATTATCCGTACGGTTTCTCCGGGCATGATCAAAACAGTGTCTTTTCTTCCCCGTTCATGGGGGGCGGGCCTGCGACCGTTTCTTGACAGTATT
This sequence comes from Desulfomarina profundi, assembly GCF_019703855.1. Classification (GTDB taxonomy): domain Bacteria; phylum Desulfobacterota; class Desulfobulbia; order Desulfobulbales; family Desulfocapsaceae; genus Desulfomarina; species Desulfomarina profundi. Next base: position 432,001 of record NZ_AP024086.1, read on the forward strand.
TGAAACTGAACATCATGAAGGTGCATGGAATGAGGCATACTCATCATCATGGCGGACCTGTTGGTAATTTCCCAGATCTCGGTTGATCCCAGTTTGATCTTTTCATCAATTCGATTGATGTCCATTTTTTTACCGTTAATGGTCAATCTTCTTCCCATCATCCCCATTCCCATCCTGCCTCGTCCCATTGACATGGTTTCCATCAGAAAACCTCGAACGGCGGTAGCTTCAGATTCGGGTATCCTGTCAAGAGTCCGGAGGGTCTGTGGTATTGCAGCTCGTTCACCTGAACCTTTCACTCCAATCCTCAGAGCTTCGAATTTACCACCTCCCATCTGATCGACCAGGAGGCTGATGACGGCGTAGTTACTTTCATCAGCAAAATCAACCAGAATTTCTGCCCGTTCTCCGGCTGAGAGAATAATGGAATTCATTGCTGTCGGCTGTTCCAGGAACCCACCGTCCGAAGCGATAACATGAAAAACCCGCTGATCATCGAAAGCAAGCCTGTAGATGGATGAATTTGAACCGTTTAAAAGCCGAAAACGGACAAGACCGGCGGGAACATTCAGAAAAGGTTTCCGGGCACCGTTGACCAGCAGAGAATTACCGATAACACCGTTCATCACATCATGCATTGACTGAACATAGGCAAACTCACCATTGTTGAAAAAACGTCTATCCTGAAAAATAAGCGGGATATCATTCACCCCATATTCTTTAGGGATGTTCAGTTGGTCGGAGAGTTCATCTTCAATAATAAACAGGCCGGCCAGACCATGGTAAACCTGTTTTCCTGTGAGTCCCATGGCGTGGGGATGGTACCAGAGAGTTGCTGCCTGCTGGTTGATGGTAAAGTTGGGGTTCCAGGATGAACCAGCAGGAATGGGTTGCCTGGGGCCCCCATCCCATTTTGCGGGAACATGCAGTCCATGCCAGTGAAGTGTTGTTACCTGAGAGAGGTGATTCTTCACCTGGATGCGAAATTGCTGCTTGTTTCTAACCCTGATTGTCGGTCCGAGGAAATTGCCGTTGTAGCCCAGGGTAGTTGTCTGCTTTCCTGGGAAAAATTCCATTTGCCCCTGTTGTACATCCAGAGAGAAAGAGGCGTTCCGCCCGGATTTGTCCAAGTTTTCCAGAAGGGGAGGTATGGGTAGTGTTGTGTTGAATTCACCGGCTTGTGCCGGGGAAATAAACCAACCTGTCCCTGTAATGGGATAATGTACGGCTCCTGTTCCCGAGAGTACCAGGGCTGCGAGTCCACTTTTTATAAAGGTTCGACGTTTCATATTTTTCTCCATCCTCTACAGGAATGAATTATTGTTAAGAGTTCTGTAATTAATATAGCAAAAGACGTGCCTGTTTGTGTGTAAGTGGGCAGGGGTACCGCATATTCGCACGGTCGCGACTGCTCGCATAGTGGGCTATAGCGGCCAGTCACGCCTGCACGAATCTACGGTACCCCTGATCACTTACAGAGGTAAGGTATATGAAAACACATAGTTACAAATCCTGTGACCAGTTACGTTTGTGTGGAAGAGGATTTTGCGTGTAACATACTGATAAGTAAAGTGTTATACCAATTTTTATTTGGGGGAATAAGTGAAGTTGTCTTCTTTTAAGACAGTTAGGAGAGAAGAGAAAGAAGGGCAATTGTCCTGTTTCTGGACAATTGCCCTTAATTTGTAATCGATTCCAACCTGTTTGTCAGTTTCGCTGCTGTTGGTATTTCCGTAGAAAGAAATGTCCCCGGATCATTCGCCCATATATCAGTTCAAAGAGGATTGAAATGCAGATCAAGGCTGAGAAAACACCAATTGCCCCGGGATTGCTTGAATAGGTGTGAAAGAGCAGTGTTGCAAGGGCTGCTCCGCTGGCAAGGCAGGCTGTAGAAAGAATTATTTTGTCACCGCCTATTGTATTTCTCAGCTTAAAGCCACTCAGATTGACAAGGAAAAATATCAGCAGAAAACTGGCACTGCCGATAATGGCTATTTCTGTCAGGTCAATAGAATTGGCCATCAGTAAGCTGAGTATCGCAGTCACAATGACTCCTGTTTCCGGAATGCTTCTTTTTTCCCGTTGAAGGATGGCGGGCAGTTCTCCCTTCTCTGCAATGATATACCCCAGCCGTGCATTTCCATAGATCGTTGCATTGATAGCAGAAAAAGTGGCCAGGAGTGCAGCGACAGCAACAAGGGTAAATCCCAGTTGCCCGAGGGCCGGTTTTGCGGCCACTGCCAGGGCGTAATCTTTCGCTGTCAACAGTTGGTCTTCCGGTACTGTACCGATGGCAATCAAGGCTATGAATGCGTACAGGAGGATAACCGACAAGACAGAGCCATAAAAAGCTCTTGGCAGATTTACGGCAGGATTTTTGATCTCTTCAGCGCTGTTGGCGATCAATTCAAAACCTTCATAGGCTACAAAAATAATCATGCCGGCAACAACAATAGATAAAGAGCTTCCCCACCGTTCTGGTGATAATCGTTCTGTATCAACAAAAAAGGCTCCGGACACAATGATTATGATCAGCAAGGTAACTTTAATCAGTACAATAATTGTTTCAGATTTGCTGACAAATGAAGCACTGAACAGGTTTATGGTGAGTGGCAGTACTATTGCCAGACTGATAAAGAAGTGGCTTATCCATGGTGCTGAACTGTCCTGAAAAAATGTCTGGGCATAGGATGAAAAAGCAACGGCATAAAGTGAAATGGTCACCAGATAACTGAGCCAGAGCATGAAATTGATACTTCCCGACAACAGGTTGTGGCCAAAAGCAGTATCAATGAAGACAACAGTCCCACCCCGGTTCGGATACGCAACGGAAAGCTTCGCGTAGGAATAGGAGGTCAGCGCGGCAACCACTCCGGCAAAAATGAACGCCAGGACGGTGGCGCCATGTGCCAGGGAAACAGCTTCTCCCAGCACCGCAAAAATTCCGCCGCCAACCATCCCACCCACCCCTATTGAAATAGCGCCGACCAGCCCAACAGTTCTTTGAGTTTTTCCCATTGTCGTTTCCCTTGGATCTTGAAAGAAATTATGAAAATAAAAAACAACTCCATCCAATTGAGGATAACCGATTGGTGGCGAAGTGGGAACCCTCCCACGGAAAAGAAGAGTGCATTACCGGAGTATGAGACTACGGTAATGCACGCCGGCTGGAATATTCGTGAAGTCAGTGTTTATGACCAAGACCTCTTTTTCGCCAGAGATAATAAACTGCCGGAACAACGAGCAGGGTGAGGGCAACGGCACTGATCATTCCACCGACCATGGGAGCAGCGATTCGGCTCATGACCTCGGAACCGGTACCTGTTCCCAGGAGAATGGGGAGCAGACCCGCTACAATTGCCGCTGCAGTCATCATTACCGGGCGAACCCGCATTCCTGCACCGTGCAGTACGGCTTCCGCAAGTTGTTCCTGTGTTGCCAGGGTGTCGGCTTTTTCACAGTCAGCTAACAGTTTTTGAAATGCCTGGTTGAGGTAAACCAGCATAATCACACCAATTTCAACAGCGACACCGGCCAGGGCAATAAAGCCGACACCGACTGCGATGGAAAAATTAAAACCCTGCAGATACATGAGCCAGACAGAACCAACCATTGCCAGTGGCAGGGTACCCATGATAATCGCCACTTCAACAAAGTTACGGAAATTCATGTAGAGCAGCAGGAGAATGATTGTCAGTGTCACAGGAATGACATAAGTCAGTTTTTCCTTTGCCCGCAACATGTATTCATATTGACCCGACCATTGCAGGGAATACCCTGGTGGAAGTTTTATTTTATCGGCAACAACTTTCTGGGCTGCTACAACATAACTGCCCACATCCACGCCTTCAATGTCAATAAATGACCAGCCATTCAACCGGGCATTCTCGCTTTTAATTGCCGGAGGACCATCTTCAACATACACGTCAGCCACATCGGCAAGGGCAATTCTCTCTCCCCTTGTGGTCACTATCGGCAGCGTTGATAATTGTTCCGGTGAGTTGCGGTAGTCCTGGGGGTAGCGGATATTGACAGGATAACGTTCAAGGCCTTCCACCGTCTGGGTGACATTCATCCCGCCGATGGCACTGGCAACGACCTGTTGTATGTCGGCAATATTCAGACCATATCGTGCAGCTTTTTCCCGCTGAATATCAACCTTGATATATCTACCGCCAGCCACTCGCTCGGAGTAAACCGAGGCTGTACCAGGGACATCCTTCAGGATGGTTTCCAGCTGTTTGCCGATATCCTGGATCTGTTCCAGTTTTGGTCCGGACACCTTGATACCGACCGGTGTTTTGATACCTGTCGCAAGCATGTCTATCCGTGTTTTGATGGGCATAACCCAGGCATTGGTTACTCCGGGGAATTTCACCAGGGAGTTCAGTTCCATGATGAGATCTTTCGTGCTCAATCCTTCACGCCACTCGCTTTTGGGCTTGAGCTGGATAAATGTTTCAATCATGGTCAGGGGGGCAGGATCGGTAGCTGTTTCAGCACGGCCGACTTTGCCGAAAACGGTAACAACTTCAGGTATGGTGCGAATCAGCTTATCGGTCTGTTGCAGCAATTGCCTGGCTTTGCCTACTGATATACCGGGATAGGTTGTCGGCATGTACATCAGATCACCTTCGTCCAGGGGCGGAATAAATTCGCTGCCGATTTTATCAAGTGGCCAGAAGCCGACACCCAGTACCAGGAGTGCCAGCAGAAGAATGATCTTGGGAAATCGCAGTGCCGTTTTCAGGACAGGCAGATACCCGGCAATGAGCAGGCGGTTGATCGGGTTTTTATGTTCCGGAAGGACTTTTCCCCGGATAAAGTAGCCCATGAGAACCGGCACCAGTGTTACAGCAAGGGCTGCCGAGGCCCCCATGGCATAGGTCTTGGTAAAGGCAAGGGGGGAAAACATTCGACCTTCCTGTGCTTCGAGGGTGAAGACCGGAACGAAACTGACAGTTATGATGAGGAGACTGAAAAAGAGAGCCGGGCCGACTTCACTCGCTGATTCTGCAACAATGCGCCAGCGGTTTTTGTCGGTGAGCGCTTCTTTTTCCATATGTTTATGCATGTTTTCAATCATGACAATGGCTCCATCAATCATGGCACCGATGGCAATGGCTATACCTCCCAGGGACATGATATTGGCGTTCAGTCCCTGGAGATGCATGATGATAAAAGCGGTCAAAATACCGACAGGAAGGCTGACGATGGCCACAAGAGAGGAACGGACATGGAACAGAAATACAATACAGACAAGGGCAACGACTCCGAATTCTTCGAGAAGTTTGGATTTGAGATTATCCACGGCACGTTTTATGAGAGCACTTCTGTCGTAAACTGTAACGATTTCAACCCCCTCAGGCAGGCTTTTTTTCAATTCTTTCAGTTTGGCTTTGGCGCCGTCAATGGTTTTCTGGGCATTTTCTCCAAAGCGCATGACAACAATGCCACCGACAGTTTCACCTTCTCCATTTAATTCTGCAATGCCCCTCCTCATCTGGGGGCCTCTCTGGATATCCGCCACATCTTTTAACAGCAGGGGTGTTCCATTCTGATTGACTCCAAGGGGAATTGTTTCAAGATCTTTTATATTTTTGATGTACCCGGTGGCTCTGACCATATATTCCGCTTCAGCCATTTCCACAACGGATGCGCCGATTTCCTGGTTGCCACGTTTTATGGCCATCTGAATATGTGAGAGAGGGATGCCGAATGCCCTCAATTTGTCCGGGTTGACATTTACCTGGTACTGTTGCACCATGCCACCGATTGATGTCACCTCGGAAATACCTGGCACAGTCTGCAGCTCATATTTCAAAAACCAGTCCTGAAGACTGCGCAGCTGGCTGATATCATGTTTCCCGGTCTTGTCCACCAGGGCATATATGTACACCCAGCCGACACCGGTGGCATCCGGGCCAAGCTGGGGCCTGGCATTGGCAGGGAGAGAAGGTGCAACCTGGCTGAGATATTCCAATACCCGACTGCGCGCCCAGTAGAGATCGGTCTGTTCATTGAAAATGACATAGACATAGGAATCTCCGAAAAAGGAATACCCCCGGACTGTTTCAGCCCCGGGAACAGACAGCATGGCTGTTGTCAGCGGGTAGGTGACCTGGTCTTCAACAACCTGGGGTGCCTGACCGGGAAAGGTGGTTTTGATAATCACCTGTACATCTGATAAATCCGGCAGAGCATCCACAGGTGTATTTTTCAGTGAATATAAACCGACAGCGACCAGCATTGCGGTACCAATCAAGACAAAGAAACGGTTGCCGACGGACCAGCGGATAATGGATTCAATCATTTTTATTCCTTTTGATCTTTATTTAAAGGCATTGAATTGCTCATTTCTGGCTGGAGAATTATTTTTCCAGATCACCAAGATCCATCCCGTCCAGGCTGAGATCATCCAGTTTTTTATTGTCGTTTTCCCTGCCGGCTTTGCGGATATCCGTAATGCGGTACTGATTTTCTCCCACAGCAGATATTTCCAGGAGAACTTCCTTGTTTTTAGTAAGTCCATCAAGGTTAATGTTGTCTGCGACAGTGAAGTCCATTGTCATTTTCGGCCATTCCCAGGCAGGGATTGCCCCGTGGGTGACGTTGACCATCCGGTGGTCCTTCATTATACTGTTTATGGTGGCAATGACGCGGACAGTTGGGGGCTTGGCTTTTTCCTCATGATTCATTCTTTTGAAATCAGAAGTTTTGCTGGATTCTGAATCAATCAGAAACTGAGCTGAAACGACGACTTTTTCATTTTTTGACAGTCCTGACAAAATCTCAGCATACTGTTCATCAAAACTTCCGACCTGAACGTTGATTGATTTAAATCGTCCTTTGCCGAGAGCAAGTACAACCCGATTTGAGCCACCAGTGCGGATGATCGCTTCTCTTGGGACAACAAGTGTTTTCTCGGGACTGTTTGCATGGATAACCACCTGGGCAAACATGTTGGGTTTCAGAAGATCATCCCTGTTTTGGAAGCGCAGGCGCACTCGTATGGTTCTGGTCTTGGCATCCAGGGTGGGATAGATATAGTCCACCTCCCCCTGCCATTTTCTGCCGGGAAGATAATCCAGTGTCATCGTAACCGGTAAACCGACTTTTACAAGTGGTGCCTGGCGTTCAAAAATTTCGGCAACCACCCAGATCTGTTTGAGGGTCCCGATTGACATGATTGTTGACCCTGGCTTGACGAAAAAGCCTTCCCGGATGGCCATGTTATCGACGACACCGCTTCTCGGGGCGTAAAAGGTGATGGTCTGTTTGACTTTTTTGGTTTTTTTCAACTGCGTGATCAGGGACGGGGGAACACGCAGAGCTTTCAACCTGTTTTCAGAGGCTTCGATCAGGCGTGATGCCTTCCTGTCCATGGCCAGTACCAGTTCCTCCTGGGCGTTGACCAGTTCAGGAGAGTATATCTCATAGAGCGGTTCACCCTTTCTGACAGGGTCACCAGACGCCTTCACATAGAGTTTTTCAATCCAGCCCTGCACTCTGGGATGGATATGGGTCAACTGGTCTTCATCGTAACCCACATATCCGACAGTCCGGATCATGGAGTGAAGTTTTTTTTGTTCTACTGGAGCAATTCTGACTCCCAGGTTGTTGACAACATCAGGGGATATCTTCACTGTACCTGGTCCTGCGGTGTCATCGCCCTCCTTGTACACTGGAATCAGGTCCATACCCATTGGGGATTTCCCGGGCTTGTCACGTTTGTAATTTGGGTCCATTGGGGCGACCCAGTAGAGCGGCTTTTTTTCAGTACTGCTTTTCTCCACTGTCTTTGCAGTGTGCTGACTGACAAAGGGATAGCCGAACCACATGGTCGCAAGACCGATGGCGATACCGGTTGCAAGTAAGGTGAAAACACGTACAATTTTGTTCATTGAATCTCTCCCCGATCTCAGTTGACAGAAATGAAATTGTCAATAATTTCTCTGAATTTTTTTATAATGTATGTTGACAGTAAATTTGGGGTGTTATGGATTAACGGTGAAGAAATAGTTCAGTTGCAGTATTGTCTTTTGACGCTCAACTGCAATATTCAGCGCATCTATCGATCCGTTCAGCTCCGCAATACGCGCCCGGACAACTTCCGCGAAATCCCCGTCGTCATTTGTGTAAGCTGTAAGGGATGCCTCCGCCTGTTCATGGAGCTGAGGCAGCAGGTGGTCCCTGTAAAGTTTTTCCCGTTCATTCAAACGGTTCAGATTTGTCCTCATTTTTTCAAAATCGGCGATCATTTTTCGGATTAACTGCCATCTTTCTGCTTTCACTGCTGCCGTGAGTGAGAGTGCGGAAGCCACTTGTTTGTCCTGGCGATTCGATGTAAAAAGTGGCAGGTCAAAAGTGAGTCCTAAAGAGACAAAATCCGCACGATCTCCTCCGGTGGCACTGTCATCCCGGTAACTGTAGGCACCATTTATTCCCCACTCCGGTTTATAGTTCTGCCTGGCAAGATCAACGCCGGCGTTTCTGGCCTTAATCTTTTGATCCAGTGCTTTTACCGCCGGATGTTTTGAAAAAAAGGTATAGAGAACCTGGGGAGGCACTTCTTTTTTTTCTGTAAATAATTGTTCGTTCAACATCTTTATATTCGGCAGTTTTCTCGCTATTTCATAGACTGAGGCCAGAGCCGGAAGAGTCGAATTTGCTGTCTCTTTATATTTACTGAGGAAAAAATTATTCAACCATTCGGATAATTTTTCAGCGAAGCCTTCCTGACGTTGTTTGAGAATGGTGAGTCGATCATCAAGACGGGTGAGTTCCAGCTGGGCCCGAACGATATCCTGCTGCCTGGTTCTGCCAAGGGCTGAAGAATAGCTTGCTTCGGCCACATCGGCCAGTTGTTCAAAAAGAGGCCGATCTTTTTCTATCAGAACAATGCTTTCCCTGGCCTTGTATGTATCCAGCCATAACTGACCGACGATGACTGCGATTTTTGCCTTTCGGTCTTTCCTTTGATAGGGAAACTGGTTTCCTGTCAGTTGCAGTTGTTTCTGTTTGAGGGCCAGACTGTCCCCACGGGGAAACATTTGTGAGATTCCGATCTTGAACTGTGTCATCGGTTCCTGGTTGAAATCAAAACTGTCAGTGGGAATATTGAGAAGATTGATGGAAGCCTTGGGGTCCGGCAGGGTTCCTGCTGCGATACTCATGGATTCAATAGATTGCTGGGTATGCAGGTTGCCGACCAGCCAGGGATCGCTCTGCTGTGCCGCTTCGATTGCTGATGTTAAATCGAGCACCAGGGGGTCAGCCAGAGTAGTACCGCCTGAAAACAGGGATAAACTTGCAATCAGCACAAATTGGAAGAGCATATGCACATGGCGTACCTTGTCAACAGCTGTTCTGTGTGTTCTGAAAAAGGTCATTGATAATACTCCACGATGAAAGGGATATGAATCGTTCTGTTCCTGAAATCTTATTTCTCTTTCTCCAACTAGCATTTCCTGTGCCAGAAAAAATAATACTTATAAGCGATCAGATTATCTAGCTGATATTTAGTGATAAATTCGCTCGATGGAGGGATTGTTTTTTTGGGTGTTAAAAAAGACTGCCCATAAAATGGACAGTCTTCCCCAGTCCCTGTCTTAAGTCTGGATTCAATTCATACCTCCACCACCCATGCCACCGCCCATACCGCCTGAGCTCCCCATACCTCCTCCGGAGCCACTACTGCCGCCCATTTCCCCACTGCTGCCACCCATGCCGCCGGACATGTCGTTATCATGGCTTTCAGCTTCCATATCACCCATCCCGTTGTTCAGACCACCAGCTCCAGACATCATGTTCCCGCGTGTTATGTCAGGCTGAGTTTCATATGTAATCAGGTATTAAAAAGAATAGATAAGTCTGCTTCTCAGGTCAGTTGCATCTTTCTGGTCGTTCTCATAGTTCAGTACGGTAAAATCGACTGAAATCTTAAAGTTTTCCAGAGGGCCGCTAAAATGATAGTCAAGATTCAGTGTATATTCATCGAGATCTGCGTTATCCAGAGGATTGTCGAATCTGGAGACCCTGAACTTTGATGAAAATGTTTTGTTATATTTATATTCAACTCCCACCTGGTAAGAATCGGTTCCTGCCTCAAAGGCACCGACTCCGGCAGTCTTTGTTGTTGCTGTATACTGATAATAGGCTGCCTGACCCAACCCTCTGTAAACTCTGTCATCTCCGGCGGAGCCCCCTGTTGTGGTGTATCCTGCGAAGATATCAGTGCTGTAAAGATCCAGTCCTGATTTAAATCCCACCATGAAGTTGTCGGATTTGTCGTTATCATCATAGGCGGTATAGTAAAACTGGGTCGCGACATAAGGCTGGAATGTTGTTTGCGAAAAGGTGTATACCGCGTCGGCGTAGATTCCTGTGACTTCGTTAATGACATTGGTGTATTGTCCCTGGACAGCAAGATTTTCCAGTGAAATATTTTTAAAATAAAGAGAAACTATTCCACTGGTGCCGATATCATAAAAGTCTCCCGGGCGTCCTGTGCCGTTGTCCTCATAATCCACAAACCAGCCGTCTCCGTAACGGGTTTTGTCTGTTCTGGTCTGGTATTTGTCGACCCAGCCAATGCTGAGGGTAGTTCCGGGAATGTCTTTATTGGTCAGAAAATATCCTTCAAAGGATTCTTTTATCAGTCTGGAACCGGAATTGGCGATGAGAGGGAGTGCAATATGTTGCCTGCCACCCTTGAACCTTGTATTGAAAAGATCGTATTGCAGGTAGGCTTCTGAAAGCACCGCCCCATTCGCATCCATACTGCCGGCTGTTTTTCCATCCGGGTCGTCTTTTGCCCCAATGAAAGAAGCCTGAAATTTTCCACCGAGCCGGATACCGTAAAATTTTCCTGTCACATATTTCAAATGACCCCCGTTGGCCCAGATGGTACTGTTGTTTTTCCCGGTGCCATCAAAAGTCTGGGCAAAAAAGTAAGATTTAATCGTTCCGCTGGTCTTTCCCAGGAGAAACGCTTCTTTGAGGGAAGTTGTGTCGTCATCAGCAAAGACGTTGGGGCAAGTACTGAAGATGGCTATCGTTACTGCAATGCACATTTTTCTGGTAATGCTCATGGTAGTTCCTCCCTGTTGTTTAATGGTTTTCCGGTTGTGGTTGAAATATGATCACCATCCCGATCAATTTTGATAACCGCAAGCGTTATATCGTCTTCCTGGGATTTTTCTCCCATAAAAGACTGGAGTTTATCAGTGATTGACTGCACGATAGAGCCGGGTGACAGGACACTGCCGGCGGCGATGATTTGTCTGACCCGCTCTTTTCCGAATTGCTCCCCTTCAGGATTTTCATTTTCCCAGACGCCATCGCTGCCGATAAGGATTATTAATGGTTCATTCGGCAGAATCATTTCGTTGCATTCGAAATGACAGTCGGGGTCAATTCCCAGGGCAACACCTCTGCCCTTCAGTTCAGAAAATTTATTACTTGCAGGCGAATAGACAATTGCGGGATCATGTCCCCCTCTTACCCATTTGACAGCGTGGTTTATTTCGTCATATTCCAGATAAAAAAGGGTGACAAAATTGCCGGTTCTTTCTGTGTCTTTGCATAAAAGCCTGTTTACATCAGTCATTATTCGGGCAAGGGTGCCCGGCTGAGAGATGCGGCAGCGGAGAAGTGCCCGAACTGTTGTCATCAGGAGTGCGGCACCTATGCCGTGACCGACAACATCACCAACAACTATCCCTACTTTTCCATTTTTTTCGGGAAGAGGGATGATGTCAAAATAGTCGCCTCCTGTCTCATCGCAGTAGTTGCTTATCCCGTCAATACTGATTCGTCTCGATGAATAGCCGGTATGGGGGAGAAGATTCTGCTGAACCTCTCTGGCGACACTGAGAGCTTCCTTGAGGAGAAGCCGCTGTTTGAGCTGGCGGGTCATCTTGTTAAAACATCCGGCCAGTTCTCCAACTTCGTCAACAGTAGTTACAGGCAATGGCGGACCGAATTCACCTCTTGCCAGGTTTTCCGCTGCCAGTGTTATCTCCTTGATCATTGTTGTAATCCGGTTTGTCGATCTGCGGATGAAAAAGAGGATCAGCAGGGTACAGGCGGCAATGGACAGGGAATAGATTATTTTGAAGCGAATGATCGGTTGGAGAATTTTTTTTCCGGGAGCAACAATAACCAGTGTCCAGGGAGCTTCAACCAGATGGTAAAATCCACTCACTTCTTCAGGAGGTGAGCCGCCACCAAACACCATGCCGGAATTATTCTGGTGAATGGCATTCAGGGTAGCTTTTTCCAGTTTGTTCTCCCTGCCGAACAGGTTTGGTCGTTTTTCAGCGGGGTTGGTTTTTTTTGAAAAAGTGCTCGCAAGAATATTGCCGGTATCATCGACCAGGTAAGCCTTATTGCTTTTCCACCAGGGTGCTGCAATGACCTGATCGACAAAGGTGTCAAATGAAATGATTATTTCAATTCTACCCGTACCGTTGCCCGTTGTTGTTTCCAGTTCACTGACAAGGGAAACGGTTCTGTCTCGAAGTCTGTTGTCATACTTGGGCAGGCTGATTGTGAGCTGACCCAGAGTGTAATCGTGTCTCATTTTCATGGTCATCATCCGGGCCATGGTTTTTCCCGGGGATGTTCTGTCTGGAGTTTTGTCCGGCAGGGTGACTTTGACTTTGATGACTCCGTCAATACTTTTGATTTTCTGCAGAATATATTCAAATACTTCCCCGGAAATATTCATTTTGCCGTCGATCTGCAAAACCTGCAGAAGGTCTTTGGGTTTTCGCATGCGCATGTCTATCTGATGAGCTGTTTTCTGCAGCTCAGCTATGGCTGTTTCACCCCATTGATTGAGGAGAATATTGCGTACAAAGATATAACCGCCGATCGACAGCCCCATAAGGAGCAGAAATGTCGGTAGCAGGATAAACACAAGCGTTCGCTGTTGCAGGGTTCGGGGTTGGATGGGCATGATTTATATTCTGTGGTTCATTTATCCGAATTAAAGGCGTAGTCCGGTATTCTGATGAGATACCGTTTCCCTGCTCTTGCCAGAGCTTCAGCCCGGTCCATGGCCCGCTTTATCTCTTTACGGGACTGTTTGACTTTCCATTTATTGTGGCGTCTTAAATGCGGCCGCTTGAGCCTGTCCGGATCTGCACCATTTTTCAGTTGGGTGATATAAGTCCTTGCCTTTTCCTGGTTGCGTTCTATCCACCGTTTGCTGTTGGCATAAACGGGAACAGATAAAAATTGAATAAGAAGGCTTGTAAGCAGTATCCATTTTAAAACCGTTTTCATGATATTACCTCCCTGTATTGCTCTGGTTAGGATGACGTTTTCCATGCTGTCTCAAAAGATATTGTTTTTTGATCCTGTCGTGTCTTTACTCTTTCTATCGCAAATACTGATCCAGTCGGTAAAGAATTTTATTTTACGGAGTAACTGTTGGGTTAGACAACAGATCAAGAGAGTTTTTCTGTTTTTTCCGGGATGGTATAAATGACATGCTGTCCTGTTTTTAGTCAGTTTTCCCGGGAACCGCTGTGTCTGGTATCCAGGAATGTGACACTTTCTAAAAGTTATCCAATGCCTATCCAGTTAAAACTGTAATCATTAGACTCAAAAGTTGTTATGACGTGAGGGGATGGCAGGTTTCTTTTTAAACAGTCAACTGGTATACTTTCTTTGATACCTTTAAAATTTAATATGCAAAAAAATGATGAATTTTCTTAGTAATTCCAGAAAAAAATTATCTATCCCTCTTGTGGGAATTCTTGTCACCACAGTCATTCTGGCAGGATTGCTGGTTTTCAGCACAATGCGTAATCTCAACAAGGAACAGCGCATCATTGAGGGATTTCTGTTGGATGAAGGACTCACCCTGATTCGCAGTCTTGAAGCCGGGGCCCGGACCACGATGATGCATGAGATGATGGGAGGATCCCTGCCCGTTAAGACATTGGTTCGGGAGACCGCTAAAAGTGAGAGGATTGAGTATATTTTTATCGTTGCAGAAGATGGAATGGTTGTTGCAAGTGCAGGAATACATGATCTGAAGACTGACAGTTTGCTGACGAGGAAAATACTTGAAAAGAGAGAACCGGTGACAACGGTGATCGACCTCAACGGCCACAAGCCGGTTTTTGAAGTTGCAACTATTTTTCAAAGCCTGCCTCTTGAGAGGCCTGTCGGGATGGGGATGATGGGCCAAAGCAGATGGCGGCCTGTTTCCCGTGTGACGAAAATGCTGGAAGAGGGGCGTGCTGTTATTCATCTTGGATTGTGCACAAAAGAATTCCAGGAGGCACGTGTTCAGGATGTCAGGCATTCTTTTTTCATGGGGAGCCTGCTACTGCTGCTGGGAAGTGCCGGGTTTTATTTTCTTTTTCTTTACCAGGGGATGCGCGTTACGCGGACGACTCTTGCCAATATGAAACTGTATACCCGGAATATAATTGAGTCTATGCCCGACGGGCTTATTACCTTTGATTCGAGGGGAAGAGTTGTGGCCTGGAATCCCAAAGCTGTAGAACTGACCGGGGTGCATTATGAAGCGCTGAAAGAACTCTCCATGGAAGCACTGTTTCCCGGGATGCCGGTTGACTCTCTGGCAGTATATGAAAATGCGTCATCTTTTTCATATACTTTCAAGGATGGGAAAGGAGGGGAGATACCGGTGGAAATTAGCTGTTCCCCTCTTCAGGATGAGGAGAAAAAAAACCGTGGAGCGGTTTTTCTGCTTCGTGATCTCCGTAAAATCCGGGCCATGGAAGAGCAGCTGGCCCGGTCACATCGTCTGGCAGCTCTTGGGAAAATGGCCGCAGGCATTGCCCACGAGATACGTAATCCACTTGGAACTCTTCGTGGGTTTGCCCAATATTTCGGCGCCAGGGCCGAAGATGACGCTTCCCGGGAGTACAGTTCTCTTATGATCGGAGAAGTGGACAGACTCAACGAAAGTATTTCCTCACTGTTGCAGTTTTCCCGCCCCCGTGAACCGGAGTTTTTACCCCTTGAGCTGGAAGATCTTCTTGAGAAAATGGAAAAACTGCTGGAGTATGACTTGAAGGAGAAAAACATTACACTGGAGAAATCATATACCTGTTCAATTCAGATAGAAGGTGATGGTGATCTGCTTCTCCAGGTTTTGTTGAACGTTTTGAAAAACGCCTTGAACGCAAGTGAAACGGATGGTCTTATAAGTGTTACGTGTGAAAATGATGATGAACATATCTATATCACAGTAAAAGATAATGGTGTGGGGATGAGCAGAGTGGAGTGTGAACAGATGTTTGATCCCTTTTTTACTACCCGGAAAACCGGAACAGGACTGGGACTTACTGTAAGTCATCAGATTGTTGAACAGCACCAGGGACTGTTCAAAGTTACTTCAGAACAGGGTAAAGGTACTTCCGTGACAATTATCCTTCCTCAACGTCAGCGTGAACAATGAAACATTTGAAAAGAAAAATCCTGATTGTAGATGATGATGCGGCCCACCGGACCATGCTCAAGGTCAATCTGGTGCAGGGTGGATATGAAATTGTCGAGGCAGACGATGGTGACCAGGTTCTGCCTGTTCTCCTTGAGAATTCGGTGGATCTGATTCTGATGGATTTGAAAATGGAGCGTATGGATGGTATTGAGGCGATCAGGTTGTTGCGGACAGAATACAGGGTCGAACCGATCATTGTGATAACCGCCTTTTCATCAGTGGAGTCTGCTGTTGAAGCGATGAAACATGGGGCAATCGATTATATTACAAAACCAGTGGATATTGAGGCCCTGAAGCTGAAAGTTGAAAAGGCCCTGGATGTGGAAGGATTGCGTGAAGAGAACAGGGAGTTGAGGAAACGGCTGGGGGAGAAATTTGATTTTGGTAATATAATCGGGAGAAGTCCTGCCATGCAGAAGGTCTTTGAGACCTTGGCCCTTGTGGCTCCTTCTGATGCAACGGTACTGATAAACGGAGAGTCGGGGACCGGTAAGGAGCTGATAGCCGGTGCCCTTCATCATAACAGCAAGAGAAAGGACGGACCTTTTATAAAAGTCAACTGTGCCGCTCTGCATGAAAATCTCCTGGAATCAGAGCTTTTCGGTCATGAAAAAGGCGCCTTTACCGGTGCTGACAGCAGGCGTCCCGGGCGATTTGAACTTGCCGACGGTGGTACGCTCTTTCTGGATGAGATAGGCGATATGTCCCTGCCTACCCAGGCAAAGATTCTGCGGGTTCTGCAGGAGGGGGAGCTGGAGCGACTTGGGGGGAACCAGACTCTGCGTGTCAATGTACGCATGGTTGCGGCCACCCACAGAGATCTCAATAAAATGGTTGAAGAGGAAAGCTTCCGACAGGATCTTTTTTTCCGGTTGTCTGTCGTTCCCGTGGAATTACCGCCGTTGAGGGAGCGCACGGAAGATATCCCTGCGCTGGCAGATTTTTTCCTGCATCACTATTGCACAAAAAATAAAAAAGATATCAAGGGCTTTCATCCACAGACGCTGGTGCTGCTGGTACGTTACTCCTGGCCGGGAAATGTTCGTGAACTGGAAAATACAATAGAACGGGCAGTTATTCTCTGTCTGGGCGAGCAGATCACTCCCAGGGAATTACCTCCGCAGATGTTGCCCAAAGATTTTCAGCAGGTCGCAGTATCTTCTTCCTCTTCTGGTGGGGGTCTGACGCTGAAAGATATGGAAAAAGAGACGATTCGTGCAACACTTGAACGGACCGGAGGAAATAAATCACGTGCAGCGAAACTTCTCGGGATCGCACGGCAAACCTTGTTAAATAAATTAAAGGAATATGAATTATGAACATGATTTCAGGAGATAAATTATGTATGGAACAAAAAGAATGGCATTAAAAGCTGTATTTGTCGTTATTTTATTGTTGGTGGCCTGGAAACTGGTCTATGGCAGTGGAGCACATAAAGGAGGGCATTCCCAGAAAAATACAAATATGTCCCATTGGGCTGCTCCTGAAAAAGCTGTAAAGCAGGTTAATCCGGTAGTTGCTGACAGCAACTCAATAGCATTGGGCAAAGAACTGTACAGCCAGTTCTGTATGGGATGTCATGGGAAAAATGCGGATGGCAATGGGCCTGCCGCAGGCTCTCTTACGAAAAAACCAACCAATCTCCGAGCCATGGCCGGAGGACACGAGGATGGTGATTTTGCCTGGAAAATAAGGAACGGTCGCGGAGAAATGCCGGCCTGGGGGATGAGTTGGAGTCTCAGGACGTCTGGCATCTGGTAAATTATATCCAGTCTCTTGCCTCACATTAAATACGCTCCGAATGTTGTTTTGGCTGCTTTGTTGTGGAACCCATCAAGATTCTGTGGTGACAGAGTTACCGGGTTGCTGTGGACGGAAATCAGCACAGCACTATTGCCTGTAAAATCAG
The DNA here is from genome assembly GCF_019703855.1 of Desulfomarina profundi. Classification (GTDB taxonomy): domain Bacteria; phylum Desulfobacterota; class Desulfobulbia; order Desulfobulbales; family Desulfocapsaceae; genus Desulfomarina; species Desulfomarina profundi. Next base: position 449,400 of record NZ_AP024086.1, read on the forward strand.
CTGTTTTCTTAGTCTCTTCATTCTTGCCTCAATTCTGGAACTGCCAATACCGGCGTGCTGAATTGAGGTATTCTTTGTTCTCTGACGTCATTGTCCAATAAATGGACAATATGAATTTCAGGCAGTGCCGATTTGTATAACCTTCAGACAGCACAACCAGAATTCCTGTATTGTGTTGGGGGATATGGTGTGGTGTAATATTATGAAATGATTGTGTTATTTGTGAGTTATGCGGTTCTTGTCAATTCCGGTATGTTTCGTGAATAACTTATGCTCAAAAGAAACTTTTTATAGCTACTCACCTGACAGGAGGTGCTGCATGACAACACATGATCACCATTTAAATATCACGACCAATCAATCCTATGTTGATCCTGTCTGTGGTATGAGCACGAATACACGGGACGATTTTCTCTGCCACGTACACGAGGAAGACACATTTTATTTCTGCAGCACAAATTGCCTGGAAAAGTTTATGATTGATCCCCGGGCGTATTCTGGTGCGAAAAAGACCATTGACGGTCCCGAAAAGGTGAAAGTTGATCCCCAGGGAAAAGTGATCATCTACACCTGCCCCATGCATCCCGAGGTCGAACAGGAAGGCCCTGGCAGTTGCCCTCAATGCGGTATGGCGCTGGAACCTAAAAACGCTTCCCCGGAGAATGAAGAACAAAATCCCGAATACGAGATCATGCGTAATCGGTTCATTATCGGGGCAATTTTGACTGTTCCCCTGGTCTTTATTGCCATGCGTGATATGTTGCCGGGGGAGGCCTGCTGGAACAGATGGTTTCGGACAGGACACTTGGCTGGCTTGAAATGATTCTCTCTACTCCGGTAGTACTCTGGGCGGGCTGGCCGTTTTATGAACGGGCTGTGCAATCGGTGATTAACCGCAGTTTGAACATGTTTACCTTGATTGGACTTGGGGTGTCAGTCGCCTATATATACAGTCTGGTCGGAGTGCTGTTTCCTGGTATTTTCCCTGCTTCCATGCAGAACACTGATGGATCTGTGGGTGTCTATTTTGAAGCGGCGGCTGTGATTGTCACCCTTATTCTGCTAGGGCAGGTGATGGAGCTTCGTGCCCGTAACCAGACTGGGGCAGCCATTAAGGCCCTGCTGGGTCTTTCTCCGAAAACGGCGCGGAGAATTATGTCCTCCGGTGAAGAGGAGGATATTGGCCTGGAAGATGTCCGTGCAGGGGATTTGCTTCGAATTCGTCCCGGAGAAAAAATTCCGGTTGACGGGGTTGTTGTTGACGGGACGAGCTCGGTCGATGAATCAATGATTTCCGGTGAACCGGTTCCGGTTAAAAAACAACCCGAGGACAAGGTGATTGGTGCAACGATCAATACCACGGGTTCTTTAACCATGCGGGCGGAAAAGGTGGGAGAAGACACCTTGCTGGCCCAGATTGTCAAGATGGTTGCCGATGCCCAGCGAAGCAGGGCCCCGATTCAGAAGATGGCTGATCAGGTGGCAGGTTATTTCGTACCTGCGGTTATAGGAATTGCAGGGTTGACCTTTGTTATCTGGTATTTTATTGGACCTGAACCACGTATGGCCTATGCCCTGATTGCAGCTGTTTCCGTCTTAATCATTGCCTGTCCCTGCGCTCTTGGTCTGGCTACGCCCATGTCCATCATGGTTGCTACCGGCAAAGGTGCAACCTCAGGGGTTCTTTTCAAAAATGCTGAAGCCATTGAGACCATGCGCAAGATAGATACTCTGGTTGTAGATAAAACCGGTACCCTGACCAGGGGTGAGCCTACTTTGACCGGGATTGTACCAGCCTCCAATATGGATGAGAGCAATCTTCTGAAGCTGGCAGCAAGTCTGGAAACAGCCAGTGAGCATCCATTGGCGGCAGCTATAGTTACCGGGGCCCGGGAAAGGGGAGTTGAGACTGAAGCAGTACGCAATTTTAATTCAGTAACCGGTAAGGGAGTCCGTGGGAGGGTAGGCGAACATGATGTGCTGCTCGGGAACAGGTTGCTGCTGAAGGATTTTTCTGTCCCTGTAAATGAACTGGAAGAGCTGGCTGAGAAGATGAGACGGGATGGACAGACTGTCATGTTTGTGGCCGCAGACAATAAACTGGCCGGCCTGGTGGCAGTGTCCGATCCGGTAAAGGACAGTACTCCTGAGGCGATTCGTGAGCTTCATGGCGAGGGAGTCAGGGTAGTGATGTTGACTGGTGATAACCGGGCAACTGCCGAAGCCGTTGCGGAAAAGCTTGATATTGATGAAGTGGTGGCCGAAGTGCTGCCCGATGAGAAGTCCCGGGTCGTAGGCAAATTTCAGGAAGAGGGTAAACGGGTGGCCATGGCGGGAGACGGAATAAATGATGCTCCGGCCTTAGCTCGGGCAGACGTGGGAATTGCCATGGGGACGGGAACTGATGTGGCCATGGAATCCTCCGGTGTGACACTGGTTAAAGGGGACCTGACGGGTATTCTCCGGGCCAGGAAGCTGTCCAGGGCGACAATGTCTAATATTCGCCAGAACCTGTTTTTTGCCTTTGTCTATAACGGTCTTGGTGTTCCGATTGCAGCAGGAGTTCTGTATCCGGCATTTGGTGTCATGCTCAGCCCCATTATTGCCGCAGCCGCCATGAGCCTGAGCTCTCTGTCTGTGGTGGCCAATGCGCTCCGGTTGCGTTCGGCGAAAATCACTTGATTTGTCTTTACAACTGAAACCAGAGGAGGAGCAGATGGTTTTTGAGGAACTATTGTTTGAGCTGGAAACGTTGACCATGGAACGTCGCCATTTTGTTAAAGGTATGGCTGTTGGTGGCGTTCTGCTTGGCCTGGGAATGTTGCCTCGCCGTATTTCTGCTGCCGAGAATAACAGTTCATGGCCACAGATCCCGGTCTTGAGAGGTACGGATTTCAACTTGACTATTGCATCACAGCAGGTGAACTTTACTGGAAAAACAAGGACTGCAACAGCTGTAAACGGGCACGTTCCCGGGCCGGTTCTACGTTGGAGAGAGGGAGACAGGGTCAGCCTGAAAGTGACTAATCATCTCGCCGAATCAAGTTCAATCCATTGGCATGGAATCATCCTGCCAAATGCCATGGATGGAGTGCCGGGAATTAATTTCGCTGGTATTGAACCTGGAGAAAGCTATCACTATCAGTTTGATGTTCAGCAGAATGGTACATATTGGTACCACAGCCATTCAGGATTCCAGGAGCAGACAGGGCTTTATGGTCCTATCATAATTGATCCGCTGGAGCCGGAGCCCTTTGTCTATGACCGGGAACATGTCATCATGCTTTCAGACTGGTCGGATGAAGACCCGAATACTCTCTATGCCCATCTGAAAAAGATGAGCGATTATTATAATTTTAACGAACGTACCGTTGGTGACCTGGTTCGTGATATCAGGGAAAAAGGATTGGTTGCCGCCTGGAACGGGCGCAGTATGTGGAACGGGATGCGTATGAGTGATCGGGATATTTCTGATGTCACAGGATATACCTATACCTATCTCATGAACGGTCAGACACCGGCAGCCGGCTGGAGCGGACTGTTTAAACGAGGAGAAAGGATTCGGCTACGATTTATCAATGGATCTGCCATGAGTTTTTTCGATGTTCGTATTCCTGGGTTGAAAATGACCGTTGTGGCAGCTGATGGACAGCATGTCGAACCGATAACCGTTGATGAGTTCCGGCTCGGAGTCGCCGAAATTTATGATGTGATTGTTGAGCCCAACGATGATCGGGCCTATTGTATTTTTGCCCAGGCCATTGATCGGACAGGATATGCCAGAGGAACCCTGACGCCGGATCCTGCTCTGACGGCAGAAGTTCCAGGGTTTGATCCTTATCCTGTTCTGACCATGACTGATATGGGAATGGATATGGCGGCAATGCAGGGTATGAACACCATGAAGAGCATGACTGATAAGCAGTCAATGAATGCTATGGTGAAGAAACAGCCTATGAAGGGTATGGCTATGAAGGGTTCCGGGAAGGGGAAAAACAGGGAAGGTGCTGCAGGTGCGGGCAGTACTGCCCCCATAGTTCATAGTGAAACCGAGTTCGGGCCTCATGTTGATATGCGGGCAATGAACCCTCGGTATCGGCTTGATGATCCAGGTGTAGGATTGCGCAATAACGGTCGAAAAGTGCTGACTTATGCTGACCTGCGCAACCTTTATCCCACATCGGATCCCCGTGATCCCGGGAGGGAGATTCAACTTCATCTGACGGGCAATATGGCACGATACATGTGGTCCATCAACGGCATCAGGTACGAAGATGCCGAGCCGATAGCTTTTACTTATGGAGAACGGCTGCGTATAACCTTTGTCAATGATACCATGATGAATCACCCCATGCATCTGCACGGTATGTGGAGTGATCTGGAAACCGGCGATGGCCGTCACATTCCTCGAAAACACACAGTTGTCGTTCAGCCTGGTTCAAAAATCAGTTATCTTGTAACAGCTGATGCCATGGGGGGATGGGCATTTCATTGCCATCTTCTGTATCATATGCTGGCCATGTTTCGTAAAGTTGTCGTAAGCAAGTGAGGTGAAAGGATGAAAAAATATATAGCCGCAGCGGTGTGTTCAATGTTCTTGAGTAATCCCGCCTGGAGTGGTGAGATGATAGATGATCCCCTGTTGTCCATGGTGCTGATTGATCAAATGGAAGCCAGGGCAGGGGATGGCGATGACTTGTTTTCCTGGGATGCTGAGGGGTGGCTGGGGTACGATCTCAATAAATTCTGGATCAAAACTGAGGGTGAATATGTTGATGGACGTGGGGAAGATATTGAGCTGCAGGCTCTGTACTCCAGGGCCATTGCTCCGTTCTGGGATCTTCAGGTAGGTTGGAGGACTGATATCAGACCTCAACCCTCCCGCAACTGGCTGGCTCTCGGAGTTAAAGGATTGGCGCCTTATTTTTTCGATATTGATGCGGCGCTGTTTGTGGGTGAAAATGGTCAGACATCCGCCCGCCTGCAGGCCGAGTATGAATTTTTATTTACGCCTCGTCTGATTCTAGTACCCGACGTTGAACTCAATCTATATGGAAAAGATGATAAGAATGTTGGGATCGGTTCGGGTCTGTCGAATATTGAACTGGGATTACGGTTGCGATATGAGATCCGCAGGGAGTTTGCCCCTTATATCGGTATTAACTGGATTCATCTCTACGGTGATACTGCAGATTTTTCCCGTGACGACGGTCAGGATGACGACGATTTCCGGTTTGTATTTGGTGTGAGGGCCTGGTTTTAATCCGGGCACTTGTCAATACTGGAGGGTGTCTATACCGCTGTGAAAATATTTGTTGGTAATTTCAAGTAATTTTGCCTTCAATCCGCTCCTGTCACAGCTGGAATAATCATCGTAAAGCTTTTTGGAAATAGATGTGAATTTTTCCAACAGGAGCGGATCGAAATGATGTGAGCTGTCCTGGGCCATAATCGTCATGGTTTTCTCATAGGAGAAGGGTTCTTTGTAGGGACGTTGGCTGGTGAGTGCGTCAAACACATCTGCAATGGCAAAAATCCGTGCATTGAGAGGAATTTTACCTGCCTTCAGTCCTGCAGGATAACCGCTGCCGTCATATTTTTCATGATGTGAGGCAACCACGTCTTGCGCATCCTTGAGCCAGCTTGACTGCTTTATGATGTCGATACCGTATTTGACATGCTTTTGCATGATTTCATGTTCTTGTGTTGAGAATTTTTCCTTGTTCAGTAAAATATTGTCGCGAATACCGATTTTTCCTACATCGTGTAAAAATGCGCCCTTGATAAGGCACTGCATCTGATATTCATCCATGGTCAATAATTCTCCAAGAGAAACAGCATAAATCGTAACTCTATAATTATGCCGGTCAGTATCATTATCCCGTTTCGCAATAGCCGCGCCTAATGCTTCCATCGTTTCCAGGTGGGCATCAAGAAGAAAGGTTGAATAGTCAGCCAGTCGGTTTAGGAGATGGGTTATGACAGGATAGATGAGGAAAGCAGTCGCTAGAACGACTCCAATTACAAAAAGGACAGTCCGTATTGCCCGTTGATGAACAGCATGGATGGCCTGTTCTGAAAGGGAGAATATGCCCCGGAAGAATAGGTCGGGGTTGTTCTTTCCCATGGAGAACTTACTGAGGATGTCGATATATTGCTTTGAATTGATAGTAAAAGATTTGTATTCTGGTTGACCGGGTCGCGAGAAATCCGGGTTCCGGCGCAAATATTTTTTTATTCCAGCAAGGGCTGGATGGTTGATATGTTGATAGATGCCGATACGGTCGCGGTTCCTGCTGTAGAGGACAGCGTAAATAAATTCTCCTTCGCTGATATGGATATTTGTGTCGGGAGGATAATTAACGGCATCCTGCAAAACTGTCATCATGTCTGCGTCAGGTTTGCGCACCAGTTCCTTGAACCTTGCCTGGATTATATGTACTCTTGAAGTCGATGCCTGGATGACGGCATTGACAATCATATCCCTGGAGTGGAAATAAGAAATACCAGCGAACAGAAGAGTTACACCCAGTATCGTCAGGCCCAGGCGGAAGAGAAGTTTTCTGCGGATATATTTTTTTAAAAGTGGTTTTTTTGTCATGAATTATCCATTCTCTCTGAAAATTTTGAAGCTGACGCCGCCTGAACTGATGAGAAATGCGGGTTGACAGCGCTCAGATTTATCATAATCGTCTTGTTTTTAGACGATTGTTCCGCCGAGTGTGTAAAAAATATGTACACTTCTTCAGAGAGTCACGAACTGATGGAAAAGAGAATCTTGAGGTTGTCGATCAGAAAACCACAGTAAACTGCAGCCAGAATTTTCTGGTGTCCATCTTATAATCGCTGGCGTTGTAGTCAGCGTAAACAGCCTGTAATATATAGTGACTGCCGAATTTTTTTGTCAGCATTGCATCAAATTCGTTTCCATAGTCGCTGTTCCCTTCATCTGCCCGGAAATCATGATAAATAAGATCCAGTTTAATCCCGGCGAGGGTGCTGCTGAGAATCCCGTATATATCACGGAGTCCATCCGGGGGAGTTGTCAGAAACAGGTCGGCCCATCCATTGAAACCATGGTTTGTGCCCAGGGGGGTTTTAAAAGAAACACCATGGTCGGCTCCTAAAACTTCATAGGCAAATTTACCGCTGATATCTGTTACCAGGGATTTGCTGAGGGGTGAAGTTATTCCGGCCATAATATGAAAATAGTACGCCCCGTAGTTGCTCGGGTTATCCTGAAAGAATTGGAGTCATGTAAACCCAGGCGAAGACGAACAGGATCACCAGTGGTGGTTTTACGGCCATCTTGATCCACGTGTTCAAGGCGATAGCGCAGGTTGATATTTACTTTTCCCCAGTCACCCTGCAGGACATTTGCGAGCTGGCTCCTCTGGCTTTTGTCCGTTGCCGAAGCTGGGGCTATAGATGTGCTGATCAGCAGAAGTATGATTGTTTCTGGAAGTATAAGACAGTTGCTGAATACTTTTTCATTGCTCTTCCTCTGTCGGAAAAATTTGAGAAATCTGCAGCTCCATGAGCTCTTTCTGTCTATCTGAATGTACGGGCTTCCGTGTTAAAACTCCAGAAACGGAATCATTCTCGGCCTTTCATTTTTATCAATCGGGAAAAAACGTAATGATGTTTCATCAATATCATCAAAATGATCTGTTTTCAGCTTGTTTGATATGGGTCCGTAATAAAAGGCCAGTTTCATTTTCCCTGTAATTTGATCAGTTTTTAATTTTATAATTACATCCTTATATTTCCATTTAAGAATTGTCTGTCGGTCTCTTTCGGATGCATGCCTGTTTGGAAAACCAGTAATTAATTTCGTGTCCGGGAGGCCATACTTTTGTTTCATATGATACCTGATCCTGTTATATGCTTCGGGAGTATCAATACCGATATACACCGCAAAAAAGGCATCTTTGTAAAAACCGAGAATGACGTTATTTATCGATATATCATCAATAGTATATGATACGGTGGGATCTGAGCAGTAGATTATGTCTTTTCTGGTGGAGAGTTCCATCAATGTTCTGTACTGGGATATATTTTCACCCCACTGATAATTCATAAATCCATTCTGCAGTTCACCAGCTGTGGCAATGCTTGTGTATGCCAGCGCGAAGATGGTTGTTAACAGCATCAATTTTTTCATTTTCCCTGCCTTTAATGAGTAAAAGTTTAATAGATGACTTCCATTCAGCAATAATCGTGCCAAATATTGTTGAGGATGCTGGGGTAATGAGTTGTATCTGTTTACCCATATTCCTCATGAACATTGTCTTGATTTTAGTATGGTTTCGTACATCCAAAAAGATACCTTTTGAACCTGACGCCGCCTGAACTGATGAGAAATACCGGTTAAGGATTGTTCTGTTTGATTTGGTTGTTTTTCTGTTGTATTTTTCGCCCAAAGTTGTCTGCCCAGAAATGGGCAGTAATACCATGGAGCAGGATGCTGGCAAAAACAGTCAAAGTGATAACTCTGGCCAGGCCCGATTCGTGCAGGAGTCCAGCGTCAAACGCAATTACACAGAAAACGATACTTGCCAGTCCTCTTGGCCCAAACCAGCCTATGAAGAGTTTTGTCTCAGTTTTCAGGCCAAGACCTGTTAAGGATAGCTACCGCGACCAGAGCCACGCCTGCTAGCCCACCAATACAGATTTCTCGGATAAATTGAGAGAGAACCATACCTGCTAAACTCCTTTCGTCAGACGGTTCTGTTGCCAATTCAAGAAAAATGATGAGTACTGGGACACATATACCATCGTTTAATCCGCTTTCAATATTCAGTCTTTCACGATAGCGCAGGGGAACATTACTGTTTGTTATTACAGGTTTGCCAAGGGCCGCATCGGTTGGAGCCAGGATTACAGCGAGGATGATAATTTCGAACCATGGCATTGAGTCAAAAAGGACTGTTCCGGTAAGAAAACCGAACAGGATGGTCAGAGGCAGTCCAACCAGGAGAAGGCGTACAGGGATTTTCATGTTTTTTTTCAAAGCGGCCTGGTTGGTGTTGGCTGCGTCTGTGAACAAAATGAGGGCCAGGGTGAGCTCGGCCAGAGACTTGATTGTTGCGGAGTCTGCTGCCAGGGGAAGCAGGTTAAATCCCCTGGGGCCAACGGCAACTCCGAAAGCACAGAAAATTATAGGCCCGCTGACCCAACTCTGTTCGATTTTTTCGCTGACAAGGCTGTAACTGATGGTAAACAGGGCCAGAACAGCAAGAGTTTCATACATGAAAATACTCCTTTAAAATGTCTGGTGGTATTGTTTGTGAGTATCTGTAAACGATTCCTGCAAAAAGTAGACCTGCCTGTTCCTGTTCATAGGGCAAGCCAGTCTGTCGAAAAGAAAGTTCTTGAAGTTTTTTCTGAACGGTTATACTGTTAAACAAAACACAGTTTTGTTTAACGAAACAATCTTGATCGGTTTCCGTTCATTTCAATGCATCTAAACTGTGTCTTGTCCTGATATTGCGTTCCAACCGAAAATCACTCCACAGGAGAGCCTATGGACGAACGGATTGCCAACCTGAGTCAGAGAAAAAAAGGGGAGGGTGAAGATGTCCCGGAGGCGATTACCTTGCCGCTTGAGATCCGCGTTCATGGGCGGGGTGGTCAAGGTGGTGTGACCTGCGCCAAACTCATTGCGGCGGTTTACGCCCAGCTTGGTCTCAATGTTCAGACATTCGGTGATTATGGTGCCGAACGATCCGGTGCACCAGTCAGAGCATTCACAAGAGTTGATCGGGAAGTTATTAAAAACCGCAACAAGGTTTATCGTCCAGATCATCTGCTGGTTCTGGATCCGGGGCTGCTTGGACCGTCCCTCCTTGATGGTGTAACTGGTGGAGCGAGCATGTTGATCAACTCCACTGCATCACCTCAAGACCTGAGAAAGCAATATCCCGGTTACCGGCTGGGTGTCGTAGATGCTACGTCCATTGCCAGGGAACATGGGATCGGCACCAGTGCTGTTGTCATTATCAATACGACAGTGGTGGGGGCATATGCTGCGCTGACTGGTCTGCCCATGGAGGCAGTGCAACGGGCATATGCTTTTTTCAATCTGGAAGATGATTTTGAAGCGGCCCTGGAAGCGAGCAGAATAATCACGGTTTTTGAACCATTCCGACAATCGGCTGAGCAGCAGGCTGCCGGCGCGGAGGGAACTGTCTGTCTCGGTTCTGTTCTTCCGATGACAGAACATCTTCGTGATATTCCGACAGAACTGAAAACAGGCGCCTGGGCGACCCAGTCCCCCGATATCAGGAATATGGCGCACCCTGTTCGATTGCATGTCCCGCAGGAAATGATGTGGTCGGTTTCATTCAGGCTTTAAAAGATGAAGGTGTTGAAAAAGCTGCAGAACTTCTTATGAAAACCCAGGCTCTGCCGGGAGTTTGCGGACGGGTTTGTCCTGCACCCTGCATGACGGCCTGCAACAGAGATTTCTTTGATGGACCGGTAAATATTCGCAGTCTTGAGAGATGGGTCGCCGATAATGAAAATCTGGAAATCATACCGGAAAATGATCCACAACCACTCAAATTTGCAGTAGTCGGCAGTGGCCCTGCGGGTCTGAGTTGCGCGTTTCACCTGGCTCTTTCAGGTCAGCAGGTGACTTTATACGAAAAATCGGAGAAGCTGGGCGGTGTTCTGCGAAACGGAATTCCAGCATACAGGCTACCCGAAGATGTACTTGATCATGATATTTCCAGAATAGTGAAACTCGGCGTGGAGACCGTATGTACGGCTTCTGTAGATAAAAAAGAACTGGAACGTCTCAGCCGGGATAATGATGCCGTCATTGTCTGCAAGGGGCTGGGGGCGCCCTTTGCAATAGGAGCAGCAGGAGAAGAGCTTGATGGAGTCCGCCAGGGGCTTGAATACCTGGCCGGTTGCAGGGAAGAAAAGCAACATCCTCCCTTAACTGGTACGGTTGTGGTCATTGGAGGTGGAAATACGGCGATAGACTGTGCCAGAACAGCCCTGCGCTCAGGCGCATCGCTGGTCAAACTGGTGTATAGACGAAGCCGTGAAGAGATGCCGGCAATTCAGGAAGAGATTGAGGAAGCATCGCGTGAAGGAGTACAGATCCTCACCCAGAGGCAGCCGGTGGCATTTATCGGTGGCAGCGTTGTACGTGGAATTGTTGTAGCCGAGGTGGAACCGGGTGAAGCGGAAGAGGATGGACGGCACAGGCCGGTGGTGACTGATCGAACCATGGAAATAAGCTGCGATACGGTTCTGCTGGCCCTTGGCCAGAGACAGGATTTGGAGCTGCTGCCCGAGGGCTGGACGATAGAGAACGGCAGAGCCGTAAAGGAAAATGACTTACTCAATGTCTGGTTTGCAGGAGACTGCCTGACTGGAGATGGTACGGTAGCACATGCCATCGGCAATGGGCGAAGGACTGCATTTGCAGCACTGGCTGTGTGCAGCGGAAAGGAAATTGGTCAGGAAAAGAGCTATAAGTCCATAGTGGCACCGGCTCATATCCGTTTTTCTCATTTTCCGGTGATTCAACAGCACAGGGACCGTCATCGCCAGGTGCCCTCGTGGAAGAATGATTTTGAGGAAGTGAATCTTGGTCTGCCAGGACCTGGGGAAGCTGAGAGATGTTTTTCCTGTGGCCGCTGTACCTCCTGTGATACCTGCCTGGTCTATTGCCCGGAAGGAATAATCTTTCGGGACGGTGTTGGGTATTCCATTGACCAGGAATATTGCAAAGGGTGCGGGATCTGTGTAGCTGAATGTCCAAGAAGGGCAATGGAGATGATTGAAAAATAGAGAGGTTACACTGAGTTTCAGGATGTAATCCGAACACCATTATGTTCAACAGAAGAGGAATAATATGCCGGTTGAACTGATCAGCGCAAATCATGGAGCGGGTCTTGCCGCGACGCTTGCAGGAAGGGCCAACCGTACAGGTCGCGGATTTTGTTGTGGGGTTTATCCCATAACTCCTGCGACTGATTGTATGGAATATCTCTGTGCTCAGGAAATTGAGAAGAGTAAAGTGGTGAGAGTAGAGAGTGAACACAGTGCCATGGGGGTCTGTATTGGTGCATCTGCAACAGGGGCCAGAAGTTTTACGACCACTTCATCCAACGGGCTTGCCTATATGGCTGAGAACTGTGTAACTGCCGCCAGTCTGAGATTACCCATTGTGCTGGTTGTAGCTAACAGAACCATGGGACCGCCCTGGAATATATGGGCTGATCATGGAGATTCTCTCATGTTGCGGGATCTCGGCTGGATACAGATCTACTGTGCCGATAACCAGGAAGTTTTCGACACTGTCCTTTTCGGCTTTCGACTGGCGGAGAATGCGGAAGTGATGATGCCCCTTATGGTCTGCATGGATGGATTCACCCTTTCCCACACTATTGCCCAGATAAATGTACCGGAACAGGATATGGTAGACCGTTTTCTGCCGATTACCACTGTTCCGCACCAGTTGGGATCCACCCCCCATGCTCTTGGACAGATTGAGGTGGCCCACCAGGTTGCTTCCCATCGCCGGCAGCATCATGAGGCGATGGAGAAGGTGTTTCATGTTTACACTGACATCCAGGATGAATTTCAACAGATCATGGATCGATCATTGCCTGACCCTGTGGTTTCCTACAGGATTGAAGATGCCGAAAGCGTGATTATTTCCATGGGAACCATCGGTGCGACAGCCGAACAGGTTGTTGATGATCTGCGTGAGAAAGGACAGCGGGTTGGCTCTCTCCGGTTGCGGATGTTTCGGCCGTTTCCGATGAAAAGCATCAGGGAAAATCTGAAAACAGCAAGGCGGGTAGCTGTTATTGACAGAGATATCAGTCTCGGGTTTGGCGGTGTCCTCTGGGGCGAGATAAAGGCTGTCGGCAGCAGAAACGGGTTGATTATCCAGAATTATATGATGGGTATCGGCGGGGGGATGTCAGGCCGCAGCATATTCGCAGGATTCTGACGGATCTGGCCGGGCGGAAGCAGACCGGTGATCCTGTTATCATGGAGGAACTGCAATGAGAGAGCCAAGCCTGGGAGGAATTGTTCAAACGGAACAGGATCGTAAACGCCCACTGTTACGGGCCGGCAATATGAACTGCGGTGGTTGCGGTATGTCCAATATTTTTCAACTGCTCAGCCATGCCGTTGCCGGGCGTGATGTGAAACTGGTGATCCCCGCCTGTTGCGGTGCCATTACCGCTCATACCTATCCCCAGTCGGCCTTTGATGTGCCGACAATCCTGACAACCTTTGCTTCAGCCGCTTCAGTTGCCACCGGAATTGCTGCGGTTGCTGGGCTGAACAATGAGGAAACACGGGTCATCTGTATGGCAGGAGATGGCGGCACCTATGATATTGGTATGGCAACGTTGTCGGCGGCGGCTGAACGCAATGAAAACATTCTTTACATCTGCTATGATAACGAGATTTACGGTAACACCGGCGGACAGCGTTCTTCCTCAACTCCGGCGGGCGCTGTAACCACCAGTACACCCTTGGGAAAAAGAGAAAACAAAAAAGATATCATGGCTATTATGGCGGCCCACAGGATTCCCTATGCTGCTACAGTTTCCATTGCCCATGCAGAAGATGCGTTGAACAAGATGCGTACAGCCCTTGATACAAACGGGTTCAGATTTCTCCACATTCTATCACCCTGCCCGACAGGCTGGAAGTCTGAACCGGCGATGGGGATAGAACTGGTTCGTCTGGCAGTGCGCTCCGGACTTTTTCCTGTCTATGAGGTGTTTCACGGCGACAGGTATGTGATAAATATTGAACCCGATTTTTCAGATGAGGCGTTGTCCATGTACCTTTCACTGCAGCGTCGTTTCAGGAAATCCGGTGTTACCGAAACAAGTCTGCGGCCGGGAATTGACAAATATTGGCACGGTCTGCGCATGCTGAGCGGACGGATTGTTCCCGCGCGTCGTCATTGAGGAAGGAGGTATAGATGAGAAAATATGTTGGCGAGAGGATTAAAAATCTGCGGAAGGCTCAGGGGTTGAGCAGGGAGCGTGTCAGTCAACTTGCGGGTGTTCCTGTGGATCGTCTGGCGGACTATGAAGAGGGCAGAGCCGTGCCTTCCATTGGTGTGGTCATAAAAATATCCAGGGTTCTTGGCTCCAAGGTTGAGGGGATGCTGCATGGCGGGGCAACAGTTTCCGAGGCGATAACAATCTGCCGGGCGGGAGAGTCACTTTCGGGACGACAGGGCAGTACCGACCAGAGTTACGGGTATGAATCACTGACGCGACCGGGCACCGGTGGCCATCTCATGGAGCCCTTTCTGCTGACTTTTGATCCCCGGACACCGGCGGGGCCTCCGATCAGTCACGAAGGGCAGGAATTTGTCATAATTCTTGAGGGTTCCATCGAGTTGTTCTACGATGGAACCACATATGTGCTGAACAAGGGAGACAGCGCCTATATCGATTCTTCCAAGCCCCACACGTTCCATGGAGTGGGGAGAGTGAGGCTCGAATGGTGGCGGTTGTCAGTTCGTAGCGGGTTTTTCCTCACATCATATGGTGAGAATACCAGAATTTGACTGCGTGTTTCCCGCTGTCATCCTTGAAAAGACAGATCACACCCCATTTTCCCGGTTCATCCAGGTTAAAATTAGCTGCAAAGATACCGTTTCCGTAATCCTTGAATGTTTCCAGTTGTTCCTTACCGGAAGGAGCGATGAGTTTCACTTTACCTACGGCTTTGGTTATCTTTTGATCATTTTTTGAGAATGTGGCCATTACATGATGGGTTTTGCCGTCCGGATCGGTCATGTTCATGGCTGCAAGGTCCATGATTTGAAACTCGGCATGGATGCCGTCAACCATTGCCATATGTTTAAAATTTTGAGTTTTTCCATTATCCATACCGGAATGATTCATACCCTGCATTGCGCCTGCCTGACCGACAAAGGTTAAGGTTAAGAGAGCGATTAAGATTCGAACTGTATTCATGTTGTACTCCTTTTAAATTGCCTGTCCCATCATTTCAATGGGTGCATCCATATTTTCCCTGGGAACGATGATGCTGAATATCGCTCCCCTGTTTTTTCCCGGTTCATATGTTACGTCACCACCGAGGTTTCTCATTGTTTTTCGTCCGGACGAGAGAGAAAGCCCGTAGCCATCCTCTTTTGTCGTAAAAAAAATTGAAAAGAGTTTTGCTTCATTTTCTTTTGATACGCCGGAACCGAAATCAATTACCTGCAGTACACATGCCTGTCCTCCTTTTTCTGATTGTAGAATTATTGATTGTCCCCGTTGTGAAAAATCTATACTGTTGCTGATAAGAGAATCATAAATCCTGGCTATTTCTTCCCGGGGAAGCATCGAAGGACAACCGTCGGGGTCAGGTTGAAGGATGAGCTTGATTCCTTTTTCTGCGGCTTCCTTTTTAAACTTGGTGTAGCTGTGTCGGAGAATATCATTGAGATCGGTTGACAGGGTCAGGTTGTCCAGGGAGGGCGCGAATCGTCCAAGGGCTTCCACCAGTTTACGCAACCGTGATACTTCCCGAATGAAATCATCGTTGGCCGAACTGTTTTTCAGACCTCCTGATCGTTGATATGTTTTTGAAATACTCTTTATAATATCCAATACTTCAAAACTGACAGATGACGCAGCCCTGCCCATGGCCGTTATCCGTTCTCCTTTCAGGAGTTGTTCCTGTTGTTTTTTCCTTCTGTCTGACAACCATCCCATCATAACTGAAACGAATATGTACAGGGCAATCTGGGCATAAACAAGAAGGTGCATCTCCTCTCTGGTATGGCGCAGTATCATGGCTGGCCCATAAAGAGCACTGATAATAATGGCAACCAGCAGGCCTTGTCTGGTCCCGAACCAGAAGCTTGTCAGAACGAGGGGAATATAAAAAAGCTGCTGATGAAGAATATGAAAACCGGGTTGATTGCCGGTATATCCAAGGTGAATTGCCGAGATAACAGTAATCAGTACGGTGATTATGATAAATTTTGATTTCATGGTATTCTCCCCTGGTTGTCTTGCTGCAATGTAGGTAGCATTTTGCATTCCAGTTCTTGAAAACAATATATCTGGTAATCTATGATCTTTATATTACGGGAAAAATATGTCTGAATAAGGAGAGTTTGGTAAATGGATGACTGTTGTCTGTCCAGTTTATGGGCAGTTCAGAATTGTGTTAATGTCCATAAAATGGACATTGGCAAAGCTTTTTTACTTCCGGGTCTTCAAATCGTTCAGCGACACCTTTGTGACTGTACTTCCTGGTCAATTTTTTCCTGAATGGTCCGAGATTTTATTGAGTATTTGTATTCTGAATATGGGCGACAAGTTCACTGCACCGTCTGAAGATATGCATCCTTCTTCTCAGAAGATCCCGTGTCGCGTGCCAACCTGAAGGGTAGGGATAAGCAACCAGGAAATTACAACCTTTGAGCAGCATGGCGATTTTATCGTTTTATCGAGGTAGACCATAACTATTATCAAGGGACAACAAGCAGTCACCCAAAATGAAAACCTCAAAAGGTGTTATCCAAGGCTATAACGGTGTTACCGCCGTGGACAGTAAAACCCAGGTGATAGTAGCCGCCGAAGCCTATGGTCAAGGCAGTGAACAAGACCTGCTGGAACCGATGATAGACAAAATCAGCGGAAATTTACAGGAAACCAGAAAAGACGAAGATGTCTTTAAAGATGCAAAAATCCTGGCAGACAGCGGATACCATACCAACAAAAATATGGAGATGCTGGCCGAAAAACAAATAGACGCCTATGTAGCCGATAACCAATTCAGGAAACGGGACCCCAGATTCAAAGATTACGACAGATATAAAAAACGTTCCCGCAAAGAACGGGCAAAAAGAGAAGGAAGAAAGAATCTCTTTACTCCTGCCGATTTTACTTTCCCAAAAGACCTCAGTTACTGTATCTGCCCCGCCGGGAAAAAACTGTATAGAAGTGGCAGAAACATCTTTGCAAAGGTCATCATTCTGTTCGATTCCAGGCACCCCAATCCGCCTGTGGTCCCTGCAAACTGAGATCAAAATGTCTTCGTTATCCTGATCGCACCAAAACACGCCAGGTTGCCTATTTCACCGGGCGCATGGATAAAAAGAAGAAAACCAGTTGCGCAGAGAAGATGAAAAGAAAAATAGACTCAGCCACTGGCAGGGCCATCTATTCCATGCGATTGGCAATAGGAGAACCACCTTTTGCCCATATCAGATCAACAATCGGTCTGAACATATTTACCCTGAGATCGAAAAAGAAGGTCAATATCCAATGGAACCTGTTCTGCATAATTCATAACCTTAAAAAGGTGCATGCATATGGAAATGGTTTCGTGTAAATTGTCAGTAAACAAAGGGGATAATTTGCTGGCTGGAGAAACAGTGACCCTATGAGTGGTTCCACGGGGATATTTTCCGGAAATCTGTTTTCTGTTTGTCCAAATTGCAGAAAAATGAAATGAAGCAGCTTTTTTAAATTAGCATGTGAAAATTGCTGTTGTTAGGAGGCTTTTTTCTACATGCTCGTTCACAAAAAAGATGGATAGTTTAAAATGGAAGCCCACACGTAACTATTCAGCGAAAATAGTGAATTAACACTCATTTTTTTCTTGACAGGGTTTTGGGTGTTTTTTTGTAAAATCAATATTGCTTAGCCTCCGGCCTTAGATGTAGGCAAGATGGCCACAGGGGCTCGAATACTTGACGAGGAAAAAAGAGGACACCGCCCACCGAGGGCAATTTTTTAAAATCCAACAGGGGAGCATTTTGAAACAAAAAAACCGGTTTCAAATCGTATGGTATAGTAATTCGTAACAATAGAGGACGATACTTTTGCCACGGGAACCGGATGACAATTGACAATATCAATATTGAAGCAACTCTTGAAAACGCTAAGAAGATAATAGCTGAAGACAAGGGACTGTCGTCTGCTACGAAATCACTACTTGAGATCTTGGTTCTGGTTATTACTCTGATGGCTAATCGTCTCAATTTGAATAGCAGCAATAGTAGCAAGCCACCATCGACAGACCCAAACAGGAAAAAGAACAGTAAGAAGAAAAATGGTAGAAAGGCAGGTGGTCAGAAGGGGCATGTGGGAAAGACCCTTAAAAAGGTAGCTGTCCCGGACAAAGTAAAGGTGATCAATGTCAATCGCTCGGATTGACCTCCTGGGAAATACACGGAGGTCGGACATGAAAAACGCCAGGTCTTCGATATTGAGATTTCAAGAATTGTAACAGAGTATCAAGCCCAGGTTCTTGAGGATGGTAACGGTAAACGATTTACGGCACAGTTCCCGAAAGGGGTTACCAAGGCCGTGCAGTATGGGGAGAGCATAAAAGCACATTCCGTTTATATGTCGCAATTTCAGTTGATCCCCTACGACCGGGTACGAGATTATTTTGCAGATCAACTTGGGATACCGGTAAGTGTTGGCTCTATTTTCAATTTCAACAAAGAGGCCTTTGGTTTACTGGAAGGATTTGACAAGCTTGTACGAGAAAAGCTGAACAAGTCTTCTCTGGTTCATGCCGATGAAACTGGAATCAACGTCAACGGCAAAAGGTTTTGGCTGCACTGTGCTTCAAATGATCTCTGGACGCATTTCTACCCTCATCAAAAAAGAGGCAGTGATGCAATGAACGAAATTGGTATCCTCCCAATGTTTAAGGGGACATTGTGCCATGACCATTGGAAGCCGTACTACAAGTATGATTGTACTCATGCGTTATGCAATGCCCATCATTTACGGGAACTGACAAGAGCCTGGGAACAGGACAATCAAAACTGGGCCAAAAAGCTCATAGAGTTGCTTGAAGAAATAAACAGAGCCGTAAATGGTGCAGGCGGAAAGCTGGCAACACACGAGTCGAAGAAATACCGTCAGAGATACCGAGAAATTCTAAAAGAAGCAGAAAAAGAAAGTCCGCCACCGGATGAAGCGGCAAGAAAAGGCAAACGGGGACGTCTTAAAAGAACAAAATCTCGAAATCTTCTGGAGAGACTGCAAAATTTCGAAGAAGATACGTTGAGATTTATGGATAATGAAATCGTTCCATTCACCAACAACCTTGGTGAGAATGATATCAGGATGACCAAGGTACAGCAGAAGATATCAGGCTGTTTCCGCTCAGAAGAAGGTGCAGAGTTCTTCTGTCGGATTCGCAGTTATATTTCTTCTTGTCGTAAACAGGATATCGCGTCAACAACAGCCTTGGCGTTTTTGTTCAAGGGCGAGTTGCCGGATTTTATGCATTAATATTGGAATGCGTAGAAATTACGCTGAATGGTTACGCCCACACTATCATATTTTTAATTCAAATCGTAAGTATCTTGATTATTGCAAATCAAAAGAACCCCATACAAAAAGGGATCACCTTAATGGATAACAATTCGGCTGTGTAAAACAGGCAACTTACAACGTTAAGTGCATAAGGAAAAGATAGAATGAAAAAAGCGGAAGCGACTTTAATCGGCTGGCTGGTTGTGATTGGCATCATTGTGTACCCCTTTGTGTGGCTTTATGAAAAAATTGGATGGGCAGGCTTAGGTTTGATCGGTGCGATTGTGATCGCATTTGTTATATTTAATAGTAATAGACGGAGCCAAAAAGAGCAGAAAGTATTTGATGATCTTGAATCCGAGTCGAGTGATTATAGCAATAGGTATGAAAGCTCTGGGCGTCCCAGCGGCGCTCCGGCCAAATGGTACGGGCCGTCTGAACAAGTCAATGTAAATGGATATGATATACCCGGCGGTTTTATTTATGTCGGGTCAAATTTGCCTGATCATTATGGTTATGACAATGATGCGTGCCTTATTGATCCAGAGCTTAGAATATCACCGGCTGAACCATGGGAAGCCGGAGATCTAATGGGCTACTGGCCGAAGTTTGATAGTATACCTGCAAAATGCCGTGGTGCGTATTTAAAATGGCTTGCAGAAGGACGGTCTGAACCGGAAGCTTATATTGGATACGTTTTTTTGTTTTTCTATGGGCTCGAACGCCGTCTTTTAGTCGATGGGGCAAATAACGAGGTGTCTGAAAGTGAACGGGCTGCCATTATAAACGAAGTCAAAAGGCTTTTAAAAATTTATGGAGAAAATGGCTCCTTTTGCGGATATGCCAATAGTTTTTTGGCTATGGAATGGAGTCTTTATCAGAGTGAAAAACCCGCACCTGATTATATTGATTTTGATCAATGGTATTGCATTGAACCTTTTCAATTGGTATTGGCAAAAAATGTAAACGAGGGGAAACCTGTTTCAGCCGACACGGCCCTCCAGTGGTACCGTCTCAATCCAGATACCAAGCTTCGAACTCCTGCGCGGCGTTGTAAAAAAGAATTTAAGCTGTTGTTTGCTAAACGTTATCAAAAAAAATATGGAGACGGCATAATTGTAAAGCCCAATAAAACACGACTAAAAATAAGTTATAGAGCGGCAAGTCCCTCGCTTAATAGAGACATAGATTTTAAAATAACGGATTTGCCAAATCCGTTTATTCTAAAAGGCCCTATAAAGAAAATCGACGCTATTGTTGAAGAATGCACCCAATCGCTGGATCCTTATAGTCGATTTTTGGGCCGAAAAGGAAATAAACCTAAGTCGCTGACGGGATTATCGTTGATCCCGAAAGAATTGATAAGCAAAACTTCGGGGGCAAAAATCGTTAAAGATCGCCTGGCAGTTATTTGCGGAGATAAGATTGGATTTGTACCTTTGAAAGCGCTTTATAAAACTATTAACCAGGAAACTCCGGCTAAATTGTTAAAAAAGGAACTTGAAGCTTTAGGTTTATTTATCAGTAACATGGATTATGGAATTGCTCCGGATATCCGTTATCATAACATGAAGCCGAGTTTGGATGGTCATATAGCAATTTTTCCAAAAGGCCACGGTAGAGATTTTCGCCCATCAAGGGAATTTCGGATGGTTGCGACTATTTTGCGGTTGGGTGCAATGGTGAGCCAAATTGATAAAGATTTGTCCCCAGCTGAGGAAGCTACTCTTCAAGGTCTGATATCAGATAATCGTGAACTTACAGCTATTGAAAAAGACTCGCTTATGGCATTCTTACATTGGTGCTTGAGAACAACGCTAAATGCTGCCGGATTAAAGGCAAGGCTTGCCGAAGTAAATGATACTGAAAAATCAGCTATTAGTCGAATTTTGATTACTGTTGCGCATGCTGATGGAGTCATAAAGCCTGAAGAAATAAAGCAGATTGAAAAATTATATACAACCCTTGGATTAAGCAAGGAGCAGGTGACAAGCGATATTCATGAACTTGCTGCGGTTAGCGGCCTCGTGACCGTTGCTGTTAAAGACCCGGATACTTCTTTTGCTATTCCCAAGCCTGTTAAAGCAGTTGGTACGTCAAAAGGGTTCGTGTTAAATGACGAACTGATTCGAATCCGAAAAGAAGAAACAAAACAAGTCAAAAGTGTACTTGAAGACATATTTATGGAGCAGGAGAAAGAAAAAGAAATTGAAGCAGAACCTACAGCTTCCATTGAGTCAACCAACCCGTTGTTCTTGTTAGATGAGGCCCACCAAAACCTTTTTAATAATTTGCGTGAAAAAGAAACATGGGAGCGAGCAGCGATAAAGGAAACCTGCAAAACCTTGGGACTTATGGTTGATGGAGCTATGGAAGTTCTAAATGAATGGGCTTTTGAAAATGCAAATGCCCCCCTCATTGATGATGGCGAGCCTGTATATGTTGATGTAAGCCTTGCAAAGGAGATTGTTGATGGCCAATAGAAAACCCAAGCTGCGGCCGAGGGAGCGAGATGCAATAATTCAGTCACTGCGTGCCGGTGTAACCCCTCGTACCGGATTACAGCATATCCAGGTCGGTCGAGTAAAAGAAGTAGAGGCACTTCTAAAGGATATAGAACGGATAATGGATGGTGGTTCAGCGTTTCGGTTGACTATCGGAGATTTTGGATCTGGTAAAAGTTTTTTTATGCAGTTGATTCGCATTATTGCGCTTGAAAAAGGCCTTGTTACAATTCACGCGGATTTAGCACCGGATAGAAGGCTGTATGCCACGGGCGGTCAGGCCAGAAATCTATACGCAGAACTGATGCGAAATCTTTCAACACGGACAAAACCGGATGGAAATGCACTCACCAGTGTTGTAGAAAGATTTATCACCGAAGCCCGGAAAAAAGCCAAATCATCAGGAGAAAAGGTTAATACTGTTATTGAAAAAAGTCTTAATCGCTTAACGGAACTTGTAGGCGGATATGACTTTGCTCAGGTTATTGAGGCTTACTGGGAGGGACATAAAGAGGAAGATGAACAGCTCAAAATAGATGCTGTCCGCTGGTTGCGTGGAGAATTCTTAACTAGAACCGATGCCAAAAAGGCATTGGGGGTTCGATCCATTGTCACTGATGCCAGTGTATACGACCACTTGAAACTTTTCAGCCTTTTTGTCCGGCAGGCTGGATACAGTGGACTTTTGGTTATCTGTGATGAAATGGTTAATCTCTATAAGCTGTCCAGTAAAAAGGCCCGGGTGTCTAATTACGAACAGGTCTTACGAATGCTGAACGACTGCCTTCAAGGCAGTGCGGAATATATAGGGTTTCTATTCGGAGGAACACCTGATTTTTTGTATGATCCACGGAAAGGTCTATACAGCTATGAGGCATTGCAATCAAGGCTTGCTGAAAACACATTCGCAAAAGCCGCCGGTGTTATTGACTATAATTCCCCGACCCTTCATTTAGCAAGTTTAGCACCTGAGGAGGTATATGTCCTTTTAGGGAATCTGCGTCATGTCTTTGCTTCGGGTGATCCTGAAAAATACCTGATTCCGGATGATGCCCTTGCCGCCTTTCTGGAACATTGTTCAAATAAAATTGGTGATGCATACTTCAGAACCCCCGAAATACAATAAAAGCATTTGTAGATATGCTTTCTGTTTTGGAACAAAGCGATACTATAGAATGGCATCAATTGATTGAAAGGATGGATATCGAAAAAGAAATAACTACCGATATGTCTGAAATAAAATCTGATACTGCCGATCCAGATGAACTTTCAACATTCAGACTTTAGCTGACGAAATGAGCGAATCCAAAGGCTTTAATAAACTGCATAAAGGGGTCCAAAAATGGATTTGGAGCCAGAAATGGACGTCGCTCAGAGACATCCAGGAAGAAGCAGTCTGCCCCATCTTAGATTCCGATTGCGATATTGTTATCAGCGCTTCTACAGCTGCAGGCAAGACTGAAGCTGCTTTTTTGCCGGCATGCTCCAGGCTGATGGAACAGCACCCGAATGGTATTGGTATTTTATACATAAGTCCCCTTAAAGCGTTGATTAACGACCAATTCAGAAGGCTTCAAAGCTTATGTAAGATTCTCGATATTTCCGTCACCCCTTGGCATGGGGATGTTCTCAGATCAACAAAAATCAAACAGCAAAAAAATCCAAATGGAATTGTGTTGATAACACCGGAGTCTTTGGAATCATTATTATTGAACCGTGGAAGCTGGTGTTCAAAAGCATTCAATGAATTATGTTATATTATTGTTGATGAATTCCATGCGTTTATAGGTACTGAAAGGGGGTGCCAGCTCCAATCTCTAATGCATCGCCTGGAATTTTTGATTGAGCGAACGATTCCTAGGGTCGCTCTAAGCGCTACTCTCGGGGATATGAATCAAGTAGCGGATGCCTTAAGGCCAAATAAAAAATTGCCCTGTAAAATAATCAATTCAACTGTTTCCCATTCTGATTTAAAACTACAACTCAGGGGCTACTTGATACATGCCCAACAAAATGAAAGAACTGTCTCCTCTATAGGCGAAATTGCATGTGATTTATACAAAATTCTCAGGGGAAAATCTCATTTGATTTTTGCCAACAGCAGAGCCCGAACCGAAGAAATAGCAGCAAGACTTTCGGATATGTGCAAACAAGACTTGGTCCCCAATGAGTTTTTCCCTCATCATGGAAGCCTTTCAAAGGAAATACGTGAAAGTCTTGAGACAAGACTTCAAAAAGAGAAATTTCCGACTACAGCAGTATGCACTATGACATTGGAGCTGGGCATTGATATAGGTAGTGTTGATTCTATTGCCCAAGTAACCTCTCCTCATTCGGTTGCGAGTCTGAGGCAACGCCTTGGACGTTCCGGAAGAAGAGGCGAACCCGCCATATTAAGACTTTTTATTCCTGAAAACGAAATAACCGTAAAAAGCCATCTACTGGACCGCCTCCGGATTCACACAGTTCAATGTATTGCAATGATCAATTTGCTTTTGAAAAAATGGTATGAACCTGCAATCTCGAACAAATATCATTTTTCAACATTGGTGCAGCAAACGCTTTCTGTGATAGGTCAATATGGCGGCGTTCAGGCTAGTCAGCTATGGGTTTTGCTATGTGAATCCGGGCCATTTTCATCCATAGACCAGGCTCTTTTTGCAATGTTTTTGCGCTCACTGGCTGAAAAAGGTCTCATCTCCCAACTTGGAGATGGTCAACTGGTATTGGGATATAAAGGTGAAAATTTAGTGGGACACTATTCTTTTTATACTGCTTTTAGCACCCCTGATGAGTATAGGCTTGAGTTCAACGGGAAGGTTATTGGGACTGTCCCCATAGATAAACCACTGACCCAAGAGCAACATATCATTTTTGCCGGTAAGCGATGGGAGGTCATCCTTGTCGATGATAAGCACAAATTGATTACGCTTAAGAAAGCAAAAGGTGGAACCCCACCTCAGTTTAGCGGAGATGGCCTCAATGTACACGATATTGTAAGACAGGAAATGCAGCAGATTTATAGTGAGAAACAAACTCCTGTTTATTTGAATGAGGCGGCATTGTTGGCCCTCAAAGAGGGGTTTGATTATTTCCACGCATTAAATCTTGATTCCAGACAGATTATCCAAATGGGAAATATGGTCCATGCTTTTCCCTGGTTAGGTGACCGGGTGACTAATACCATTACGGTTCTCCTCCAGGTATATGGTCTGAAAGCTGATTCCTTTGGCGGAGTTATTGATATAAGAAATTGCACCTTAGATGATTTTTTTAATACGGTGAAAAAAATTCTTTATGTACCCCAAATAACCTCAACAGAGCTGGCAAGCAATATTCCCGATACAGTGATCGAAAAGCACGATCCCTTTTTACCCAAAACCATAAGGGATATCGGGTATGGATCAAGAACTTTCGATGTGGATGGTGCCTACAAATGGCTCACTCAAATAGTAAGTTCAACCCATGATCAAGTTGAAAAATTTCAACCATCAAAATGCTGACGGACGAGCCGCAGATTTTGGATGTTATGTTTGAAGAATCAAATTCATGAAAAAGATTTCCCAACGCAGATTTGACGCATTGTGCTATGCACGGCAGCCATTGATTCGGATGATATCAAAAGAAGTTGCCTAGTATGAGGCGTTCGATCATAAACTTCTTGCAACTATTGTTTTTGACCGCACAGATAGCGATTATGGCTATGTGATTTTAAGAAGAGATTCAAAAAAAAATATTTAGATGTATTTCAATTTCTACAAATTTTTGCCCAACTCAAAAAGAAGCAGAGCAAGTTCTGGCGAATGATATCCTACTAAAATTCAAAGATGATGGGCAAGAAGTATATCTTCAAGGAGATGAAACGAAAACACCGAATGAGATATTAATTCCTTGTGTTGGCAAAGAACAACTCCACGAATATTTTAAATTGCTAATAACTGAACCAAGGTTTGAGGCAGCGAGAAAACTTATAAAAGAAATTGTTTATAGCTACGTAGATCCAGGCGGCCACTATATTAGGGAATTTCAAACCCAAGGATTTGATGCTAGGCTTTGGGAACTCTACCTCTATGTATATTTGTATAATGTAGGTTTCGAGTTTATTCATGGCAAACCATCCCCTGATTTTCATTTGTCTTGGTTTGGAAATGAGTGCTTTATTGAAGTGGTCACAGTGAATCCGAGTCAAAATCCCAACAGACCTGACCCAACACAACCAGAGACTCAAGACGAAATAAACATACTAAAAAAAGATTATTTTACCTATTAAATACGGGAGTTCTTTATATTTCCAAACACCAAAAAAAATATTGGGAAAAAGAGCATGTAGCTGGCAAACCTTTGATTGTAGCAATACATGACTTTCATATGCCTGGCTCAATGACTTGGTCGCATAATGCATTGTCAGACTATTTGTATGGAGCAAGAACAAGTTTGCACCAAAATGGTGCAGGTGACCCGGAACCAGTATTAGAAAAAATAGAATCCCACACATGGAACGGAAAAACAATTCCATCTAAATTTTTTGCCCAACCTGGAGCTGAAAACATTAGTGCCGTATTATTTACTAATTCGGCAACCATCACCAAGTTTAACAGAATGGGAAAGTTAGCAGGCTTAGGCAGTAAAGACGTTAAACTTATTCGCCAAGGTTTTATGTACAATCCTGATCCAGAGTGACCAGCGACAATTATAATTCCTTTTGACGACAATTAAATTTCCCGGAAAATTGTGATCTGATTATTCATATTTCTCAAAGGAGGAATATGGATGGTCACAGATATTCAGGTGAGGAAATTGAAGAAATACTTAAGTCAAGGGAAGACGTTGGAAGTAGCAGCGGCTAGAGCCGGCATGGATGAGAAAACCGGTCGCAAGTATAGAGATAATGGCAAATTGCCAAGTGAGATCAGTGCGGAGCGAGTGAGGGAGTGGCGAACTCGTAAAGATCCTTTTGAAGGTATATGGCCAGAGGTTTTACAATTTCTGGAAACTAATGAAGGTTTGGAAGCCAAAACTCTTTTTACCCATTTTCAAAGGATTTATCCCGGTTCTTTTGGAGATGGCCAGCTCCGCACGTTTCAACGTCGAGTAAAAACCTGGCGTTGTACAGAAGGTCCAGGACGTGAAGTTTATTTTCCCCAGGTGCATGTGCCTGCACGGTTGAGTCAGTCTGATTTTACAGATATGTCCCAATTACAGATCAGTATTGGTGGTCAGCCTTTTGATCACCTGATCTACCATTTTGTGCTGACATATTCGAACTGGGAGACAGGAACGATCTGTTTTTCCGAGAGTTTCGAAAGCCTGAGCGAAGGATTACAGAAGAGTCTATGGAAACTTGGCGGAGTTCCAGAACAACATCAAACAGACAGGTTGTCAGCTGCGGTGAATAAACCGGATAACCCGGAAGAGTTTACCCGTGGCTACCAGGGGCTTTTGGCCCATTACAAATTGCAAGGCCGTAAAATCAATTCGTCAAGCCCCACGAAAATGGTGACATTGAGCAGCGCCATCATCGTTTCAAGAAAGCCGTAGATCAGGCCCTGATGCTGCGAGGTAACCGGGATTTTACTACACGCAAGGAATATGAGTTATTTCTACAGAAGCTGTTTGCACAACTCAACTGCAACCGCCAGGAGCGCTTTCAAGAAGAACAGTCGATGTTGCGTCCACTGCCTTCGGGTAAGCTCGACACATGTACTCGTTTTGAAGTTCGAGTTGGTCCCAGCAGTACGATCAGAGTAAAGCACAAGGTTTACTCGGTGAATAGTCGACTTATCAAAGAAACAGTCACAGTGCGGCTGTATGCAGAGTATCTGGAGATCTGGTACGGTCAGAAACATATTGAGAATATCCCCAGAATACGAGGCGGTAGCAAACATTATATCCAGTACCGCCATATAATTGACTGGCTGGTTCGAAAACCCGGTGCATTTGAGAACTACAGATACCGCAGTGATCTTTTTCCTACGAGCAGGTTCCGGGTTGCCTATGACTCTCTGCGCAAATTTCGTACCGTTACGGGAGCAGCAAAAGAATACTTATCTATTTTACAGCTTGCTGCCCAAGATAATGAGACAGCTGTAGATGATGCCCTTCGTCATCTGATTGACCATGAAAAGAACATTGATTTTGCCCAGGTAAAAACACTGCTTGTCTCTGGTAAACCGGTTGAACCGATTACCAATATTTCTGTCCAGACTGTTGCCCTCACAGGCTATGATCAACTCTTACAGGAGGGTTGCAGATGAGTTCAACCGATAATCGAATTATCCTGGATGCGTCTCTTAAAAAGCTTTATCTGTCAACTATCCGAGCCTGTTACCAGGAGGAGGCGGATTTGGCGAGAAAGGAATCACTAAGCTATGAATCATACCTTCAGGAACTGGTTGTGCGGGAGTGTGAAGAAAGACGCCATAAACGCATTACCAGATATTTGCGAGAATCCAGACTGCCCCTGGAAAAAAACTTAGCTTCGTTTGAAATGGATCGGCTTCCGGCCAAACTGAGCGGCTTTGTCAATAGTTTGCTGGAAGGTTCTTTTCTTGACAGGTGTGAAAACATACTAGCTTTTGGAAACCCAGGTAGTGGAAAAACCCATCTGCTCTGTGCCATTGCCCAGGAACTGATTAACAAGGATAGGCGTGTTTTCTTTTCTCCGTGCAGTCTGCTGGTGCAAAATCTGCTGGTGGCCAAAAAGGAGCTTGTTCTTCCAAGATTTCTGAAAAAACTTGCCAAGTATGATGCCATACTGATCGACGATATCGGCTATGTCCAGCAAAGCCGAGAAGAAATGGAAGTGCTCTTTACCCTTCTTGCGTATTGTTATGAACGGAACAGTATCATGCTAACCAGCAATTTACCATTTTCACAGTGGGAGAAGATATTTAAAGATCCAATGACTACGGCTGCAGCGATAGACCGGCTTGTGCATCATAGCGTAATACTGGAACTTAATCTTGATAGCTACAGACTGGAAAAAGCAAAACAAAGCCTTGAGGAAAATTAATAATCACAGAATAGGGGGCTCTGCCCCCAACCCCCGAGGTTTAACGCATTGTGGCCATGAGGATGAAGAAAGAAAAGACCGGGCAAATCCTTATACCCGGTCTTCATCCTTACGGCACTCATCTCGGCGCTCGGGTCGCTCCTCAGCGTTGCCCTATCCTCCGGATGAGTACAAATAAGTTACATTTTAGATGAGGACACTGCAACAGAAACAGAAAAAGCAATGAAATATTATTGCGTATTATTATGTGGTTAAGGCCGGAATTATAATTGTCGCCAGCCGGGAATTATAATTGTCGTTGATTACCAGAGGCTTTTATTCCAATACCATTTGCAATTGACGTCGACGATGAGAGGTATGAAGAATCATGGTCAGACAATCTTATCATGTTTCATAACCCCAATGCTCTCAATCCAATTAACCCAGAGTGGTTTTGGGATATTTCACATTATTGGTGGGATAGCGAAGAAGAAACATTTATTGGAAACATAAGGCTGTATGATGTCATTGCTCCAATTAACATAGCACTAACTCATACATCAAATGGGAATATGGCCCCTGACGAAAGGTAAGCGATCTGTTCAGCAGCACGCCTGGCAATACCTTTTTCAAGAATCGATGTTATATGATAAACGTTCTTTTCGGGAGATTGAAAGAGATGAAAATCGATTATGCAAAACCCATCGAACTCCCTGTTCGGAAGGACCCACAGGGATATGTGTTGATTGAGCATGTTAGAGATGAAGCGTGGTTCTATATTCGATGCCTTAAATCAGACTTTGAAGATGCTGCATATGTTGGTTGCCTGCATTTTGAGGGAGTGTGGCATGTTTCATCAACCCGTTTTCAGAAGCTGAGAGGGTATCCATATGTCGAAGGTACTGATTTGATGTCCTATTACCTTGTTGTACAGAACTCATCCCTTCTTCGATCTTTGACAGAAACAAGAACTGCAGTCAATTGTGATTGGCAGCTTTATGATAAAAGGAGGTACAAGCACTGGGTTGTAGAAAGTCATGATTTTTATACGAATATCGTGGCCGCAAAAGTGTCTTTTTCTATTGTACAAGGGGAGAAGGCTGTTCAGTGTTTCGAAATATGGAATAAGGTTTAAAAACAAATAATCCGGTTGATCTGCGGATGTTTGAACAGGATTTTTCTTAATAAAAAAAGTATCCATCGGCAAAACCGGTGGCTTTAAATCCGGGCTATTGTTTTTTCACATCCTTATAGTCAGGTTTAAAAACCGGCAATGGTCGTATAATTTTAATGGTCTTGCCTCGATAATCGCTAAACTGTTCCAGGTATTCTGCATCCGGTAATATTTTCCTGCCAAAAAAATCGGTGGCATAATGTTGTTTTAAGTACTCCAGTCCATTTTCATATGGATAAAGATACCTGATCCCCAGTGTGATACCTGCCGGTATCATCCTGCCCTTAAATTTTTGGTTTTCCTGAATCACTCCCTTGAGCTTCCAGAGTATCGCCTTCCCTGCCCGCATTTTTCCATTGAATGAGGGCAGGTTCCTGTCAAATACAATCTCCTTTGAATGACCTATCACGATCTCAATCGATTCTATATCAAAGCGGACTGCACAGTATATCTCAATTTCAAACCTGCCGTCAGAATCAGGCGAGTGACCGGGAAGAAACCGTATTGATGCCCTCACGGCATCGGGAAGTTTCGCTCTTACCGCAGGGGTGGCAAATGAAGTCTGTGACCATCCTGTCAATAATACCAGCAATAAAACCATATATTTTGTGCAGGTAGTCGGTATCCAAATAGAGTGGATGAACTCTTGTTTGCCTTCGGAATCGAGTGTGTTAACGGTACGCATAAACCACATTCTCTCTCTAACTATCTGGTGTCAGAAGTCTGACAATACCTGCATGATTATTTTTCCTGGCATGATCAATGGCTCTTCGCCCCTGTTTATCCCTCATCCCGGAATCTGCTCCAGCTTCGAGAAGCAGGGAAACCACTTCTTTATGTCCTTTGGCTGCTGCGGCCATAAGAGGTGTCATACCGGCACGTTTCGTATCATTACTGACAAACTTAAAGTTCAGTTCTGCACCGGCCTGCAAAAATACCTTTACCATTTTCCTGTCTCCTTGCCAGGCCGCTCCCAACAGAGGACTCACGCCATAAACTGGTTGGTTGACATCAGCTCCAGCAGCAATCAGTGCAGGGACGATTTGCAGATTCATTTTCATGAGAGCCCTGAAGAGTATTGTCTCATCTTTTTTATTTTTCGTATTGGGATTGACACCATACCGGAGAAGGAGTCTGGCATAATCGTTCTCTTTTTTTTCAATTGCTTTAAAGAGATCGACTTCCATGGATTTTTTTACAGTTTCGACCGGATTGCTATTCTGCAAGATTTCAATAAATAGCTTTATATCAGTAATCCTTCTATTGTATTTTTCTTTTCTCCAATCAATATGGTCTCGTGTAACTGGTTTTTCATTTTCCAGTATTTTTCTGGATGTTTTTTCCTCTTTTTGCAGCCTGGGAATTTCTTTATCCGCTTTACGTTTTGCCAGCGTCAACGCTGTTTGGTTACTGGCATTTTTTGCCGCCACATCGGCACCCGCGAGAATCAGTATCCGGGCTACCGAAAGATCAA
This sequence comes from Desulfomarina profundi, assembly GCF_019703855.1. Classification (GTDB taxonomy): domain Bacteria; phylum Desulfobacterota; class Desulfobulbia; order Desulfobulbales; family Desulfocapsaceae; genus Desulfomarina; species Desulfomarina profundi. The sequence goes on from NZ_AP024086.1 coordinate 480,847, forward strand.
GATCAGCAGCGGCTCGCATCAGGGCAGTGCTGCCAGCTGAAAGAGGAAAATCCCATTCCAGTTTTTCCGCCGGAATCTCTGCCGTTGTTTTGCTCTTAATCTCAGCATCTGCATTGAGCAACATACAGAGACTAGAAATGTCCTTGAGACTGGAAATGTCCACGCTTCTTTGCCAGAATACAGGAGTACTTCCCACTGAATCTTTATGGTTAATTTCAGCACCTGACTCAATCAACAATCGCGTGCTTTGAGGTGCGGAATAAAATATTGCCGTTTGGCCAAACTTATTCTCTACATTTACATCGGTACCTGCCTGAATGAGTTCAGCCACCGCTTCCCACGGATGAGCCCCGTCAGCTGAGCTCTGATTCCCCGAGATTCCAGCCAGATAAAACAATGGCGTATCGCCCTGATGATTTGTTGCATTGACGTTTGCTCCAGCATTGATCAATAAACGGGCATCTTCTTTTTTTTCAGCAAAAAACAGAGCTGTTTCACCCCAGGCATTGGTGGCATTAATGTCAGCACCCGCTTCCAGCAGCATTCGAACTATTTTAAACTCCTGTTGCGCAGCAGCAATGATGAGTGGGGTAGCACCGCTCGACGGGTCTTGATATTCTGTTTGTTTACTTTTTGAACTCATTTTGGTATTAACATCAGCCCCGGAATGCAATAAAAGCTTAATAAGTTCAATTTCTTTATTGTAAACGGCTAAAGGCAAGGCGGTATCTATTGCTTCTTGATTCGCTCCTGCCTTGATAAGCTCACGAACAATCTCTTTCTGGTCATGAGGCGCAGCAGGTAATGTGACCGCATGGACGAGAGGGTACTTGTCATTCTCAAACCAGATTTTATTGACATCTGCGCCGTTTCGCAGAGCCTGCCGGACCTGCTCAACCGAAGAACCAGTATTCGTGTCGTTGAGTTTTGCTGCCTTGATTGCCTGATACAACTGGCGATCAAGCTTGTACTGCTCATGCGGAATAGACACTGTCATGTCAATGGAAGGGGTCCCACTTATCATTTTAGCGATAATACGCTGACTGTTTTGCCCGGTGCCATAAACCCAGGCTTTTCCCGCTTCAAATATTTCACCATCAAGATCCAGGACAATCAGTACAGGATCACCTCTATCGGGAGTCTTTTTGGTGGACATCTCAATGAAAATCATATCCCCTTTAATGCCAGTTATCTTGCCAGTCAGCTCTGCTGCTTCAACACAACAGACGAAAAACAACAAAAACAATAATACACTGAAATATTTCATTTTTTCCTTTTTTTAAACGACAATTCAAGGTAACACAAAGACTATGCTCCTTCTTATTTCACCGTTGGGAGTTATACTCACGTAACCTCCGCTGGTAGTCACGCCAGGCCTTTTGGTACTCTGCATCAGTCAGACATGGACCCGGAGCAGACCCCAGGATCCCCCCAGGACATTGATCCGGAGGTGTCGGCATATTTCTGTCAACCTCTATATCACCGTTGTATACTATAGTCCTTCCGTTCGGTAGGGTCAGTACGATCTGTGAACCAGTACCTGTTCCCGTACCAGACCCCGTTCTGCTCCGCCATTGCCCTTTCTGTGCCGCCAATATTTCGTTTTTATTACAACCTGTTATAGTGGCACTGGTTAAAAATACCAGCTGTTGCCACTGCTTCATGCCTTTTACGACCGAGTTATTTAACTGGTTGAGATATTGCTGACATTCCCGCTGCCGATTGGCCTCTTCCTGTTTTTTCCGTCGACGTCGTTCTTCTTCTCTCCGGCGCTCTTTTTTTGCCACCTCCTGCCGGCGCTGCCTTCTGAGGTGTGCAAGTTTATCTTTGGGCATGCAATAGGGGGCTATAGTTGAATCATAACCACACCCACTTGCACATACACAACGGGCATTTTTTCTGGACTCGTCATAATAGGGTTTTTCACAGTAAGAACAATTCAGAGCAGTGAGTGCCCTGTCGCGTTCAGTAACACAACGTCTCAAGGAACTATCCCATGTCCCATCATCACAATAACAAAGCGCTTTTTCACGATTTTCACTCCATTCTGCGTGTGTTCCAGTGAGGCAATTTTTTTCGGCTACCTGAATTTCTTTTTTCAAACGACAACCATTCCCAGCATTGTTTCGTTCATAATTACCGGTACAGCCACAATAATATTTCTGTTTCCTCTGATCCCAGAGAGGAGAGCTGCCAGGCAAGTCAGAACAGTCCGGCAGAGACTGTTCGTAAACAACAATCTCTATTACTTTTCCGGCTTTAACCGTAGAACCGGCCTCGGGTATCTGTGACTCAACAGTACCTGCCAAGCTCCTGTCCTTTGTCGGTTTATTTTTAACGATATCCAGCTTCAAGCCAATGGAGGCAAGTTGATCCCGTGCCTGTTTGCCCGTGTATCCTTTCACGTCCGGTACCCTGAGTGTCCTGACATATGGACCAAAAACGTTAACAAGGACTGTTGCGTTGGCTTTCAGGCGCGTACCTGAAGGCGGATCAAGAGATCTGATTCTACCTGTCTGATTTGAAGAGGCAGCCTTCACCATATTTATCTTTGGTATTAACCCGATTTTCCTTATTCTTTTTATGACATCTTTTGCTCTATATCCTTTAAATTCAGGAACTTTTTTTGTGTTAACAAAAGGCGTATGGAGTACTATCGTTATAGTAGCCCCCCGTTTGACTGTTGCACCGACACCAGGAGTGGTCTTTTCTACCTTCAAGGATTCCTTTTCACTGGATGCCGGAGTTCCAAGACTCACCTTTGTTTTCAATCCGAGACCGTTTAATTTTGTTTCAGCTTGTTTTTTACTCATACCGGTGACATCGGGAATACTGGTAATTTTCTTTTTGGGGCTTTTTTTACAATGGTCTAAACCAGTTCCATTGAGTTGTGCCAACACGTATTCTTCAAGTTTACAGAGATTGATGGAATCAAGTGAATGCCGGTGGGCCCAGACATGAACTTCCGGCATTGAGCTCACAGGATTATCCGGACTATTATTGAGTGTGATGATCCCGCCGTTGGCAGCGGTTCCATACTTGCGACCCCATTTATCAAAACGTAACCGGGCTCCGTCTGCATTTTCGAGAGGTTTTGCCCTCTGGAGCCATTTTTTGATAAGCACAGCGGTATCTGGCTGATGTGGATCAACAGCAGTTGATACAATTGGTTTTTTCTGTCTTTTACCTTCAAGCTCTGACCGCTTTGTCGGAAGTTTTTTTTCCGATGTATGCCTGACTTCTGTGTCTCTTGCTGTTCCCCTGCCATTAATTTTTCCTGTCGTATCTGCCACCTGAATGGTGTTCAAGGCTGGTTCATCAAACGCAGATGCTCTCGTACTTTCGATAACGGCTATCGACTTTGGCACACCGTTTATCTGCAGGGTATAGGTCAATGACATCCCGTTTATTGAGAACTGTATTCGGTTTTCTTTTAAATGATCCGGTGTTTTCAGCAGTCTGTTATCATACTCAACAGTAAATTTTGTTTCTCTGAATTCCTTGAAGAGTTTCCCGTCACTTGTATACTCTGCTGTATAACTGAATGCCGGGTCATTATAAAAGACGGAATCTCTATCGGTGGCATCTCCTGTAAACCTGATATCGGTAGTGAGAGAGACTCTCTCATCCAACGTCAGCCCAACCGGATCATAAACATTATCCTCAGCTGTTATGACTCTTGAATTCGGATCATTTTGTGTTTCATGCCCTTTGAGCCCTAATTCCTGACATGATGGCATATGCAATGGCTTTCCCTTAGCTATTGCCTCAAGATCACCGGTACTGCTGATAAATCTCAAGCCAGGCGGCCACCGGTCATAGGATTTATTTTCTTCACATTGGTATTTCTCAGAATCATAGCGGGTACGAAGATCAAATTTGAAATGAATCGACTTACCAACAGTGATTTCCGTTGGACAGTCTATACAGCGCAGTTGAGTCACTTTTTTATAAGCGGGAGTGAAGTCTTTTATAGTGTATCCCAGTTGGCCGGGAATATGTTCTATTTGTCTGGTCTTCTTCACGCTCGAATAAGGTTTATCATGAACCTCAACTTCAGTAAGAACATACACGTATTTTCCTGTTTTTGTGCGGGCAGTTTTTTTCGGGTCAACAGGCAAAACATGTTTTTTCTGTTTTTCAAGTTGAAGTAATAACTCAGGTGTTGTGTTCGAGAATTGCCCATTTTTGGAATGTAATGTAAATTCGAGTGGTTGAGGTGAGTGTTTTCCGGTTTTTCTTTTGATATCAAAGGTAACTTCAGCTCGTATCTTTTTACCAGCCCCAATCCTAGCTATATGCTCAGGTCGAATATTTACATTCGTTACAAATGAAGGGATTTTTTTTCTCCTGATGGAGACATCCAGAACAGGTTCATGACTATCATTAACAATTTCAAGATAAACTCTGTTGCCAACGGTGCCTCCCTTAACCAGTTGGGCAGATTGTGAAAATGCATTGACAGCAAAAAATATTGCACCCATCAGAAGAAAACATGTTGCTATCTTGAGGACTTTATCTGTTAAACATTTTTTCATAATTGGCTGTTGGCTCATGTAACATCCCTGTCTACAACCTGTTTATCTGGAAAAATACTTTTAGGCAGACAAAATTGACCGGTTCCTTAACATTTAATATTTTCGCAATCTCTGATTCGTTTGTAAAAGAGACTTGTATTTGACCCTCTGTTTGACCACTGGAACACGTATTGCTACATTAATATCCTTACACTGCCCAACAGCTTTTTCCTCCGGCGTTGTACAGTCACTCTCCGGAGCATCTAATCGCCTGACTTTCATCTGCAGACGAATTTCATAGACACCTGGCTTTTCCAGTCGTTTCAGACTGTAGGGTCGTACCGAATCCCCAGTTTCATCGGAAATACTGCCCAGCCTGATAATCTTGGGAGTATCAAAATCAAAAAGACTGTGTTCACCGTACGCTCCTTTTCTCACCATCCTAGCCGGCCAATCCTGGTCAATATTGCCCCGTAAGTCCCAAAGCCCAAGTGTTCCAGATTTTGACCAGTTCGCTGTTGATACTTTATGGATAGTGAGGGCAAAGTAACTCACATAGTAGTCCCTCCACAGTCTTCGCTGCTTGTCCCAATAAGCTCGAGTAACACGTTCGTTCCTTCCGGGAGTCTTCAAAGCAACTCCCTGGATCACCTCCAGATCAAAATCTACACTGAGTGGTGTTTTGGTGAGATATGGAGCTATTTGTCCCGGATTTCTATTATCACTTTCTGCGACGTGCAAACCGCCATCCTTTGCATTGTCAAGACGCCAACCCATAAGCATGGAATCTTCCCATCCGGAAACGATTTTATGGTTAACAATATATTCATACCACCAATCATCCCGAACAATTTTGTTAAACGTATAATTCAGTTCCCCCCCTGGAACCGATCTGACGTCATTGCCACGCTGTCTCCTTTCTTCTGCACGTCGAGTTCTGACGATAAAGCGAGGCACAATAATATCCCAGTCAAGAACTTCCACTTTCACCTCATCACAATCATCCCTGCTGTTACACAATCGAATTTTCCCTCCGACAGTCGGACCAATAGGAATCCCTCCACTACTGCTCGCACCCGGCAAACGTGAGTATTTTTTGATCTTGTCAAAATTCAAATTCAATACAATCGATTCTGCTTTTGGAGTAACCCGATAACCAGAGTTCGTTTTGATTAAATCCGCGTTATCGGCAGAAAGATCGATATATTTTTTTGAGGAAGGTGGCAGATCAACAAAAATGACCTGGCTTCCGGTGTGAGAGCCCCTCTGTATGGAAAGGCGCAACTCCGTCGGATCTGCGAAATTAGTAACATGCTGAATCACATCACCATCAGACAGTTCACGTCCATCTCCCGACAGGTTTGTCAAGACCAGGCGCTGCTGGGCATTGGACGTAAAAAAACCATTTTTTTCTGCTGCTGTAACGAGTCGATGCCATCTGTTCCGAGTCAATTCAATCGCCCGATCCCGTGACAATGGAAAATAGAATTTTACAGTGAGTCCCAGTTGTGTCCCATCTATCAGCTGTTTGTATTTAATCAGCGTAGCCTTTCTCCCGGTTTTTTTGTTTTTGATCACCTTGTAATACATGTTACCGCCCACGAGAGGATCTTTGCCGATATAGGCCTGTTGCCATTTTTGGGGAACAATCATTTCATCAAGATTGCGGTAGGGTCGATTAAAAGCAATGACGGATTGCCATTTATATTTTGTCTGTTTTCCACCTATCCGCAAAATCGGTGTTTCACTGAAACAGTAGGTGTCAGGTTTTTTCTTTTTCCCGCAATACTGGATGGAAGCCATTAAATTCTTGCCGGGCGGTGTGTCATCAGAGGCACCAAGAGTGGCCATAATGATTTTGCCCACCTGATAATCACGTTTTGAGTAGGCTTGGGCCGGCGAGTTTAAAAATGGTGAACACAGGTATGCGGTAACCAGTATTGCCGTCAGCAGGATATGATTTAGACTCTTCACCGTTCCCCTTTTTTGCGCTAAGTTGTCAATTTTTTGTTATTTGTCCACGGAGAAAGAAAACAATTATAATCGTCGTTGTCCAGTCCTCTGCAGGACTTTCATATCAAAACCCACTGGTACCACCTGAAAACGGATGGCCACATCAACCGATTTTTTAGCTCTTTCTCCGTTTTCATCCTCAAGGTCTCCGCCGGACAGGGTCATCTGAAGTCGTATTTCATAAACCCCGACTTCACGTATGGTTACAGTTATAATGTGAGGCGTTGATTCAGTCCTGAGCATTCCAGAAGCACTGTCAAGTCCGACAAGAGGGAAATAATCAAACAGGTTATTTGACTCCCGTGCGGCGATAACCAGGCCTGTACTATCGTTATCATTGATTCTTCTGTCGCTGGCTTGATTCCGCAGGTTAAAACAGGTTGAATAGTCGTTTTTCGTTTTCAGGTATTTCTTTTTACTACAATCATTGTTTAATTTATGGACAGAAAGAACAAAATCATCAACTTCTATCAAACGCCATATCTTTTTTAACGTATCCAGGGTTACCTGATCATTTTCATAGAAAAGAGCATCCCCTTCACCATCCTCGAAGCCCTCTTCAGGCTCAGTATCTGTCACTTCAGTTTCCCCGGCAGGGTTTAAAGGAGGCAGTATCTGAGGGTGTTGGTATATTTCCAGGCCAAGCTCGATCTGTAATTTGCTGTTGACAAGAAAGACAGGGATTTCTCTACCATCTTCTTCCGTCGGATCAGCGGCGAGGGCAAAACTTCTATTCACTGGATTTCGTGTCGCGTTTTCATCCGGCTCATAAGGCCCCCATCCCATAATCACTTGTTCTGTCTCTTTGAAAACAGCGCTCTTTTTCCTTCCCTGCGGCCGCGTCCTGGCCAGGGTGTGGATTTTGTTCCACTCATCGAGGCGAGAACCGAGTTTTTTCACGTAATTATTGAAACGATAGTCTTCTGGATTTGGCTTTTTGCCAGCTCGGGTCCAGTTCTTCCGCAACCCTTCATAGCCGGATCCCTTGACAAGAAAACGAGTTACAATAATATCCCATTCCGGAGCAATCTGATCATAAAACATGGTTCTACTGTTCCCGCTCTGCACCGTAATCGGCACCAGCAGCAGTTCATCTTGCCCTCGAGAGGAATATTTCTGCAACTCTCTTTGTGAGTAAGAAATTAAATAATTAAGAGTATCTTTATTCCCTGTTATCTTGAACCCATCTGCAGTTTTTCGTGAATATGTTCCATGGCCACTCTGAATAGTGAGCAGAGACCTGTATTTTTTCCCAACCTTTACTCTGGCCTCGTAGTTTCCATTAACTTTTTGTGCCCCTTTGAGAGTTACTGGCAAAGAAACAGGATGGGCAAAATTCACCTGATGGTAAAAAACATCTCCGTCGCTGACATCTCTGACGGCTCCCAATCTGTTCCCAACGATGATTTGCAGTGGTTCCTGCCCCTCAGGTGTTATTTCCTTTTGTGAATCTTTCTTTGCCGGATCGCGATAGGGTCTTCCCTCAAATTCTTCCAGAACCAACCTGGCAGCAATTTCCATTATGTGATCAATTACTGTCTCATCGATAACCGGGATCTCTTTCCTGCCAACATTGTTAAGATCTTGGCGATCACTTGAAATATGAATGCCGATTGGTGGAACTTTCGGCAGTTTGTCATATTGAAAAAAAGCATCGATTTTTTCTGAACCGTGGTAATTGATCAGTTTCTGGATAACAGGGATGAATGCACCCCGGAAAATAGCAGGCAGACTTTTTCCTTTATCATGCCTTTTTTCTACCAGTGGGAAGGGATAACGACCTTTCAATTCAGCAGCAACAACGGGAAATTTGCCTTTATAGTTGACGGAAAACAATCTGCCTCCAATTCCTGCGTACTGTTTTTTCTGCAGATGCCCGGACAGGGTAAAAGGATAGGACACTCTGGTAAGCCTGCTATTCTGCAGAACAACGGCATACCCTTTATGTTGTCCATTATCCTTGTATGCAGCAGCCGTTTTTTCGACGGAATCCTGTTGAAAATATTTATCCAGATCTTCACCCGTCATTAAACGTATCCGAATTTTATTCACCCGATGTGACCTTGAAATAGAACCGCTGTCCGTCCAATGACCCTTTTTCGCATTTTTATCCGTGAGAAGAAATTTTTTTACCGGGTTGGGCAGGTTAATATTTACTGTTGGGTAACCATACCTGAATCCCCAACCATAGGGATTCCCTGGGATATATGAACCAATCGGGAAAAAGTTGCGTTCCTGGAGTTTGCTGGATAAACGTTGGGCTATTCTTGCCAGAGCTTTTTCCACATCAAAAGACTCAGCATGTTGCTTTGTTGTCACATGGACCACGATATCATCAAAACGGCGACCTGCAATCTCTGTAGACTGGGCAGACGTTCTGGCAATACAGAACAAACTGGTAAAAAAAATCAGGAAACAAAAAAAAGGCAGCAAAAAGCAATAACTGTATTTTGGATATATCGTCATGGATTCCCCATTTTCCAACCTTGCATATGACATGAGTTGTTCTTTTTTAAGTCATTTATATCCACGAAATCAGTAAGATATCTGCTTTCACGGATTTTAACAAAATAAAGAAACTGGTATCACAAGTAGATGTAGTTGTATTAAGAACCTAATAAAAACTCAAAAAATAGCTAGAAAAACGCTTGACATAGAAAATTATTACCACATAGCAGTAGTTTGGTCGAGTTATCAGTTCAGCAGCACCCCTGAAAATAACTTTTCAGAATCGTCTATTTTCCTGACGGCTGATGTGCTACACAGGTGAAATAGCACATTATCTGACTGTTTTTCCCTGATTTTTTCGATATGGAGGACAAAAAAAGATAATCATTGTCCCGTTCCTGGACAAAACATTCAAAGGAATTGTCACCGGCGGTTTTATACAGATTTATACCACTCATGAAGCAGAGCTGAAATAACTGCTCATACCGCTCTTTCCTGATGGATACCTGACATTCCCCTCTTATGACATGTCCCTTAAATCTTACGACAGGTTGGCTTTGCAGTGACCTCCTCTCAGTCAACCCACACCCTTCTGTTGTTATTGACGGAGTGGCATACATGGCAAATTGGCGGAGTTTTCGATCTGCTCCATATGCAAAACTTGCAGTAAAAATAAGGAAAAGAACAATGGAAGAAAGAGAAAAATGTTTTTTTATAAAAGCTGATTGCCGTTTTTCAAAATGACTGCAGAGGAGTCTCATAATAGAATTGCTCCAAACTTTAATATCGGTAGAATCGCTGCAAGAGCAAAAAAGAAAAGAATGGCGAGCCCCATGCATAATGTTGCTGAAAGATGAAGCAATAGCCATTGATGGCGTGATTGCGATTCCTTCCCTCGGAGCCACAGACCAAACACCAGGGTCAGCCCTCCCCAGGATAGTGGCACAAAACCCGTTAACGAGATGATCCGGATTGCAAAATTGGTAAGGATCGGCAACGGCATTTGAGTTTCCGTATATTGAACCAGCAGGTTGCTTATCGGTGTAATAACAACCCAGGAAATGAGCCAGAGTAAAAAAAGTAAAAGAACGTTGCAACAGAGGGTGATTTTCCACATGACATATAACAATCTATTTGAATTATCAGTTTATTGGATGACTGTACCAACAGACAGCATTGGCAAAACAGCCCCAAGCATATGACAGCAGACAGCAAAAAAAATCCATATAACATGCATAAGCATGGAGAATACGCATCCATCCCCGTTAAGCCGACCCGAGCGTTTTCTCCCCCAGTACATACAGAAAGACAGTGAAAGTACGGCAAGAGATTGCCAGTGAATCATCTGCCACCAGATGGGAACTGGTAATGGAGCCAGGGTGATTAATGAAAACAGAGGTAGCTGAAGGGAATCTGAAGAGATTTGAAAAGACCACCATAATCCTGATGCATACCAAAGCAACACACAATAAACTGCTGTTAGACCAGTTAACAGCGAATATCCCAATAAAACAGAAAAGTTCATAAAAACGCTCCTTTTTTAAGATTTTCTAGTGAAATTTAGGTGCTAACAACTTTTCGCAGCTTGAGTTTTGTACTCACTGCCCCAATCACAAACCGGGTACCATTGCCAGGACGACTTTTTGTGGAGCTCATGTTTTTGTAATAGCCGGAAGCAAATTCATCCCAGGGAATCATGAGGCTCCATTTGATCCAGCGATTTTTAGGAAGTAGTTTTTCGGACAAGCTTGCATATTCTACCATTGTATCACTACATTTACTTCACAAGTAACAGTATGTTGAAACTTTTCAGGGATATTTTGATTAACTGACAGGCGACCCTATATCGGAGAATATGCATATGGATGTCAGTATACCAGTGTGAAGGAGGTTTTTTGCTCAATCAAAAAACGGGTTCATTCTCTGTGTGGTGCGGGTCGTTCATTTTCAACAACGGGATTGTCGACGGGTATCCCCCATTCTTTTTTGGCTTTGGAGAATAAGTGAGGGAGAAGGGTTGGTTCAGCACGGACAGGATAGGCTGAAACTTTTTAGAGTCCGGCGTCTCTGTGTTTTGGTGATTTGAAAAAGCTTTTGAGACGTGAGTTTGTTTTATGATAGCTGATCTTGTACTGCCTTCCCTCTTTACCAATTACTGTTAAGCCACGGTCAAGTTGTGTAAAATTTTGTAAAGATGATGTTGGAAAAAGGAATTGCGCAGTAGTATGTGGGTAAATCTTTTTTGGGATCACCCTGAAGGATTTGGAAGAGTTTGTTAAGGGAAATGTTACAGGGCATTGAGAGAATTTATCGTACAAAGATATAAGGATCAGGCAGTGAAAAAAATCAGCTTATTTATAGTGTTACTGTTACTATTATTTTGTATGGCATCTCCCCTCTACGGGCAAACATTGAGCTTGCAGGATTGTATTCAGAAAGCCCTGCGCAGCCATCCCGACATCAAACGATTCATCCAGCAGGTCAGGTCAAACCAGAAAGAAATTGATATTACCCGGGCTGATTATCTGCCGCAAATATCAATAGATGCAGAATATGACCTGACCAGAACGTATATTTTCCCAGGTAACGGAATCTTCAATACCAAAGAGAGTGATGGCTGGCAGGCTGGAGTAACGTTTAAACAGAAAATATGGGATTTTGCACGGACAAGCTCCCTTGTTAACGCCCAGGAAGTGCAGCAGGGAATAGCCGAATTATCCCTTCAAGATGCCAGGGCACTACTCGCCTATAAGGTGAAACTCCAATATGAACTGGTCCTTGTCCAGCAGAAGGCCATTGATGTCAGAAAACATGATTTTCAGACAAAAGAAGCGTTGTATAAACAGGCAAAAGCTCTAGTTGACCAGGGACTGAAAACCAGGGCCGATGCCTCACGATTTTTATCTTCGACCTCCATTGCACAAGACAACCTGGCAATCGCTGAGTCAAATTTTTCAAAAGCCCTGATGATGCTCTCTCTGTACATAGGAGAACCTGTTTCACAGGATACTATCTTTGAAAAAAACAGTATCAATACCGAAGTATATTCCATTGATGAAAAGGTGGTTCTGAAAGAATCACCCGTTCTTCAAGGTCTGGAGGGGAAAATCAAACAAAACGAATACCTTTATCAAGCGACAAGAGCATCTCGATATGGTTCCATTGATGCCATAGCCTCGTACTCGCATCTAGATACATTGAATGCTTATGATGCAACGGTGGTCGGGGTTATGCTCAGCATTCCCTTGTATACCGGTGGACGACTTTCGGCCCAGGAGGAGAAAGCTTTTATTGACAAGCAGAATGCAGAAAATGAATACAAGTCAAAAGTGTTGGAGCTCAAGCAGGATTATAGAACCTTGCTTTATGATTTGAAACGCTTACAGCATACGATCAAGGCGAAATCCAACCAGTACAGTTCAGCTCAACAAACAGCAGACGTCATGAAAGGACGTTATCGTGAAGGACTTGCAACGTATATTGAGGTACTGGATGCAGTGGCCGTGATGTCGGATGCCGAACTCGGACTGCTCCAGGCAACATATGACAGAAGCAGTACAATTCATCGATTAGAATATTTACAAGGAAAAACCAAATGAAAGCGGTTGTCAAATATATCCTGGCTGTTGCCTTGGTGGCAGCCCTTGGGTTGGTTGTATATTTTAAAGTGTTTGTCCCCAAACATACATTTGCAATAATTCACCCATATTCCGGTCAGCTCAATGTGACTGTACAGGGCATCGGTAACGTTAATGCACTGAACGTTTATTCCATTACAGCTCAGACAGGTGGAAAAATTTTACAGATTTTGACTGATGAAGGTAGAAGGGTCAAAAAAGGAGACCTGTTAATTGTGATAGATGGTGTGGATTTATCCCAGCAGCTTGGAGCAGCAAAAGCAGATCATACCAAAGCTCAATACGAGGTTAAAGCCCTGCAAGGTGAATTGAGAAATCAGGAGGCACAGAAAACCCTTTTGCTAGTCACATTCAAACGCTATAAAAAACTTATTAAACAGGGGTTTGTAACACAGGCTGAATATGATAAAACCCTCGCGGACTGGCAGGGGATTCAGGCTGCCATTACAGCAACCGAATCGAGGATTGAATCTTCTCAGGCAGCTGTTTTGTCTGCTTCTAAGCGTGTTGATGCGCTGCAGGAAAAAATAGACCGTTTACGAGTTTATTCTCCAACAGATGGATATGTTATCACAAGAGAGGCAGAGGTCAGCCAATATGTGCTCCCCTCATCACTGATTTTGAAAATTGTTGATCCTGCGTCTCTGTGGGTTGAAGTGAAAATTGATGAGCGAATAGGTGCGCAGGTCAAAACATCTCAGGAGGCGAGGATTATCCTCCGTTCACAACCTGACAGACCATACAGGGGCGTGGTCAAAAGAATTGATGCCATGACGGATCCCGTCACCCTGGAGCGAACAGTCAATGTTGTCTTTGAGAACCTTCCCAAACCATTTTTTATCAATGAGCAGGCCAGGGTAATTATTGCTGTCCGCAAATATGATGATGTTGTCAAAATTCCTCTTGCTGCGGTGGTACAGAGAAACGGGAAAACAGGTGTGTGGGTTGTTGAAAACAGACGTGCCCATTTTTCAGTTCTCAAGACAATAGCCGCCAATGATTCTGAAATGGCGATAGCTAAAGGAGATCTCAACACCTCGATTATTCTCCCGAACAAACATAAAAAAGAACTGAGTGAAGGCATGAGGATCTATCAATGATTCATCTCGCCAGGGAAGACGTCAGGCACACTCTCGGCAAGTTTGTTGTAACAGCCATGGGTGTAGGCATGCTGCTTGGCATAGTCTTGATTATGATGGGAGTCTATCGTGGGATGCTTGTCGATGCCGAGGTGTTGTTACATGATATAAATGTGGACTTGTGGGTTGTGCAGGAAGAGACACTTGGTCCTTTTGCAGAAGCATCACGGGTACATGATGATCTTCAGTATACAATTCAATCTGTGCCGGGAATTGACAAAAGCAGCATTATAACATTCCAGAATATTCAGCTACCTAAAAAGAAAGATAAAGTTCGTGTTTTTGCAGTGGGCTACGATGTCTATGGTGATATCAATCCTGTAAATCCGGAAAGACTGGTCAGAGGTCGAACGCTGAAAACAGATCATTTTGAAATCGTTGTGACCGATAAAACGGGTTTTTCACTTCATGACCAGATACAGATTGGACGTCATATTTACACGGTTGTCGGCGTAACCCACGGCAGTGTCTCCTCCGGAGGAGATCTTCTGGTCTATATCAGCATTAAGGATGCCCAGGAACTGCAGTTCTCGTTTTCGAACAAACGAATCCAGACCGATAGAGCAAGGGGGATTATTAATCGGGACACCCATATGGTCAATGCCGTTATCGCTACTGTTCTTCCTGGTTACAATGCGGAAAATGTTGCCAGGGATATACGCAAATGGCAGCATAAAAGCGTATACACAAAAGATCAGCAACGGGCTGTTTTGACAAAATATGTCGTTGAAAAAGCATCAAAACAGATAGGTCTGTTTACATCCATCCTGGTGATCGTTGCCACGATTATCATATCGCTTATTATTTATACGATGACTCTGGAAAAAATGAAGGAAATTGCCATCATGAAACTGATGGGATTACCCAATAGTATGATTGTGAGAATGATCGTTGAAGAGACGTTGTTGCTTGGCATACTGGCTTTTATATTCGGTAATATCTTCTCCCATCTCATTTATGGCAAATTTCCCAAACGGGTGGTTTTGGAGATACCTGACGCATGGATGTTGTTTGGAGTGGTAGTAGTCGCAAGTATAGCCGCATCGTTTGTTGGGGTGAAAAAAGTGATTAATGCTGATCCGGCCTCAGCCATAGGGGGCTGATATGAAGAACAATATAGCTATACGGGTTGAAAACCTCCATAAGTCCTTTGGCGATGGTGACAGCCTTGTTGAGGTCATTAAGGATGCCTCATTTACTATCAACAAGGGTGAACTGATCGGCCTTATCGCCCCAAGCGGAGGAGGCAAAACGACCCTTCTCATGATGATCGGATGTGTCGAAGAACCAAGCTCGGGAAAGATCTGGATTGGTGAAGAAAAAGTATATGATAACAGATGGTTGACCAATGAAACCCGAAAAATACGCAGGGAGAAAATAGGGTTTATCTTTCAGGCGCATTACCTTATTCCGTTTTTGAATATCATTGACAATCTGACTCTGCTCCCTCAGGCCAACAAGATCAATGAAAAGGCAGCACAGAAAAGGGCCATGGAGTTACTCCGTTATTTTGGTATTGGGGATAAGGAAAAAGCGATGCCCTCCCAACTTTCAGGTGGACAAAACCAACGGGTTGCCATTGCCAGGGCACTGGTCAATAATCCGCGAATCATCCTGGCTGATGAACCGACAGCGGCTCTTGACATGCAGCGCTCAGTGGATGTGGTAAAAATGCTGAAACAGATTGCAGTGGAACAGAAGGTGGCAATTGTTATGGTAACCCATGATGACAGAATGCTCCCATACTGTGACCGGATTATGAAGATAGAAAACAAGGCAACCATATTTGATCAGTAATCTCGTTGAACTGGAGTTCAGAGTTTCGTATTATCGGCGGAGGGCTCGTGCCACAAATCTCTGAAACTCTAAACTCCAGGCCCTTTCCCTGTTGTGCTCCTACCGTTAGCAGAAGCATTGTCTCGACGTCTGCTATCCTGCCGATGTTCTGGAGATGTTGTATTGTTTGTCTGTTGCTGCCATTCCGTACGAAACGGGTTGTGTTCTGCTTCACCTGCATTCCGTATGGTGCACCATTGTACAGAGTTCTTCATTGCTCATAGCTGAAGAATCATCCATCGCAAAGGTCGGTACGGCAGATAACAGTCAGCATCATTGTTGTTCCTGGTGTAAAGTAGTGTACGTTGTTGGAAAAAAAGAGGGTGCGGTAGTATCCGGAAATTTGAATTGCCGGAGGGAGTGGAAGGTATGAAACAGGTTTTGGTTATCGATGACGACAGGGAACTTTGCGAGTTGGTAAGTGATTTTTTAGAGTCGGAAGGGTTTGACGTTGAAACCGTTCATGATCCCCATATTGGTCTTCAACGTGCGCTGTCTGAAGAACACAGCCTGGTGGTGCTTGATGTGATGCTGCCGGGCATGACAGGGTTTGATCTTCTGCGTAGTCTCAGGCTTTCCTCGCAGGTGCCGGTGCTGATGCTCACTGCCAGAGGTGAAGATATTGACCGGATTATCGGGCTGGAGATGGGGGCTGATGATTATCTACCCAAACCTTTTAATCCCCGTGAACTTGTAGCCAGGATTCATGCAATCTGCCGCCGTGTGCAATTTGTTGAAAAGGTTGAAGAAACTACACCATCCAGGATTCAGCTTGATGATATTATAATAGATGTTTCCACGCGAACGGTAAAACAGAACAACCAGGATGTCAGGATTACGGCTGTAGAGTTTTCTCTACTGTATGAACTGATGAAACATGCCGGCAATGTTATGGAACGTAACGAATTGACCCGGAAGGTACTGGGGCGGGAGTTGGAAATTTTTGATCGTAGTATTGATGTTCATGTCAGCAGCCTGCGTAAAAAGCTTGGTCACAGGGTATATGACAGGGAACGGATTAAAACTGTCCGTTCTGTCGGCTACTTGTACACTTTGAACCTGAAAGATTCGTGATTATGCGCAGCCTTTTTATTAAAATATTTCTGAGTTTTCTGCTTATCACACTTCTGGCAAGTGTTACAACTGCGGCGATTTCCTACTGGGCACAGATTGGTCCCTATGCCCAGTTGAAAAATCGCCTGGAGCAGCATCAGTACCAGTCTGTTCTCCACACCATGGCGGTGACAGGGATTGCAGCAGTAAAAATATTGGAAACTGGTGGTGAGCAGGAGCTTGTCTCTTACCTGATCGAGATTGAGCAGGATGCTGATGACCATATTTTTATAGTCAAGGCAGACGGTCGTACGTTTTCCGGCAGGGAGTTGCCCTCTGGTGCAGCTGATCTTGTTGAATCAGTCCATCGTTCTGCTGATATTCAATATATTATAGAGGAAACAGCAATTATTGTGGCAAAGCCTTTTGAAGTTCCAGGCTGGAAAGAAACTGTTTTGATCGGAACTATTCCCAGAATCACCTGGCCGCCTTCTTTTCCACAGGGAATACAGAACCGGAAACAGTTTAATGACTTTTCTTTTCATTTCCCGTTTGGGCTGCCGCTTCTTATCATGATGCTTGTGGCTGCCACCGGCTGTTACCTGCTGGCCAGATCATTGACTGCCCCGGTTCGTTATCTGCGTGCTGCGGTTCAGCAGATGGCCAAGGGAGATTTTTCGGTTCGCATTTCCCTGCCTCTCGGACGGAAAGATGAAATTGCTGATTTGAGCAGGGATTTCAACACCATGATTGAACGGATAGCATTTCTGATTGAAGCGCAGAAACGCTTACTGCGAGATATTTCCCATGAACTGCGTTCCCCTTTAACCCGAATGAATGTGTCGCTGGAACTGGTTCGGCGGCAACCGGAAAATGCAGAATCTTATTTGCTGCGAATTGAAAAGGAGTCGGACAGATTGAACGACCTCATCGGGCAGCTGCTCACCCTGACCAGGCTCGAAGGAAAGGTGGACAATAAGGAAAAGGAACAGCTGAACGTCTCGGAGCTGGTTGAGGAGATAGCAGGCGATGCCAATTTTGAAGCAGCCGGTCTTGACCGAAGGGTGCAGCTTGGAACTCTTGATAATGCCATGGTTCTGGGATCCAGAGAGATGCTCGGCAGGGCGCTGGAAAATGTGATTCGCAATGGTTTACATTACACCGCAGCAGGAACAGTTGTTGACGTTGAGGTTGTACAGGATGAGGGGCATGTGACAATACGCATCAGAGATCATGGTGTTGGCGTGCCTGAGGACAAGCTTGAGCAGATTTTTAAACCGTTTTACAGGGTGGCAGAATCGCGGAATCGGGACAGCGGCGGGAATGGTATAGGCCTGGCCATTGCAAAACAGGCGGTATTAATGCATGGTGGAAGCATTGAAGCCCGCAACCATACAGATGGAGGACTTGTTGTTGTATTGCGTCTGCCATTGCAGAACGGGACATGAGTGTTAATTGCTTTTTTTTGAGAAATGGTGTTAATGTATTTTTCCAAAGCTGGGCCAAGGGATGTATTCATGGCCCTTCGCGGATTTTGATACCGCTGATCTTTCATATCCTGCTCAACAACGGTTGCCCAGGCGATAGCTTCTCCTTTGGTATCAAAAGTCCTGGCAACGGTTTCAAACCCTTTTCGACGTACTGTCGCCAGATAGCTTATTCCGCATTTGATTTTCGTTTTTCAATTCGAGCCAATTTTGCTCCAATTTTGCTTCATTTTGTAACCAAAATAGCATAAAACAGCAAAAGACAGCAAGAGAGGAGGAAAAGTATGAAGACACAAAAAAAGGCTTTATCCCATTATTACTGGGATAAAGCCTTGAAATTTAAATGGTGCCGAAGGGGAGACTCGAACTCCCACGAGGATACCCTCACTAGACCCTGAACCTAGCGCGTCTACCAATTCCGCCACTTCGGCAAGTGCGGTAGAATATGAACCCTGAGCGGTTATTTGTCAAGACTTTCTTGACCCAATAAAAAAAAAATATGTATCCTGAAATGGTTTATGAAAATTTATAGAGATATTGGTGAGATCAGCAGCCCACTGAAGGGAGCTTGCGTAACCATAGGAAATTTTGACGGTGTACATCTTGGTCACCAGCAGCTTTTTGCAGAGGTTGTGAAAAGTGTGTCGAAGAAAAACGGGACAAGTGTGGCGATAACTTTTGATCCACATCCACTTCAGATTTTACTGCCGCAAGGGATAAAACTGATTTCGACCATTGAGCAGAAAATTGAACTGGTGGAGATGGCCGGTATAGATGTTCTGCTTGTCATCCCCTTTACCCTTGAGTTTGCGAAAACCACTGCTGAATATTTCGTGGAGCATTATCTGGTGGAAAAGCTCGGGCTGAAGGAGCTTGTAGTCGGTTATGATTATGCCTTTGGCAAAGGGAGGAGCGGTAATATTGAGTTTCTCAGGAGACAAGGAGAAAAATTTGGTTTTCCGGTTAAGATAATTAATCCTTTTTATGAAAAAGGTGAACTTGTCAGTTCCACGAAAATACGGCAGCTTGTGATGAATGGAAGGATGGCGGATGCCTGCGCTCTTCTGGGAAGGTATTATCAGATTCGCGGGACGGTTCGTGTCGGCAGACAGCGTGGGGGAAAAGAGATTGGTTTTCCCACGGCCAACCTGAAGTTTGATCGGGAGGATCTTGTGCCCAAGCATGGTGTTTACGTCACCCAGGTCATATGTGAGGGGCATTGTTATGGAGGAATCCTCAATATCGGTCGCAATCCGACTTTCGGGGAAGACCAGCTGGTGGCGGAGACGCATATTTTTAATTTTAACAAAGATATTTACGGTAAACCCATAAAAGTCAATCTGATTAAATTTCTCAGAAGTGAGCGTAAATTTCCCGGTGTGAAGGAACTGGCCGCTCAGATTGAAAAGGATGTCAAACAGGCAAAACAGATTCTCCATGCAGAAAAAGATAAATTACAGTCAACCTGCGGGGAAAGGTTCAATCGTTGATGGTGCCGACTGTATTTTAGGTTGCAAGTAAAGGGAAGGTGTCTATATTGTAGGCGGCCGGGGAAATGACAGGTCAAAGAGTACACAAAACTGTATCCCGTCTGTAAAAAACAGCGGGTTGTTTTTATAGATAGAGAAAATTTGAGGAAAATTATGTCTGAACAGCTGCAGGAAGATTTATCCAAAGTAATAGCGGAACTGGAAAAAAAATGCAAGGAACACCCCAACTCTGTAATGGCCTTCCATCACCTGGGTCTGGTGTATATGAAGGCGGGCAGGATTGACGAGGCCATAAAAGCTCTCGAGACAGCCATTGAGATTGATGATTTAAGTTGTGAGAGCATGATTAATCTTGGAGCAATCTATTTCGGCAGGGGTAATCTTGAAAAGGCAAGGAAACTTAATGAGAATGCCGTGAAAGTACAGCCGGAAAATGCCCAGGCACATACCAATCTTGGTCTGATTTATCAACAGAGCAATGAGCTTGATAAGGCCATTGCTTCGTATGAAAAAGCCCTGCAGTGCGATCCGAAACTTGCCAATATCTGGATGAACCTCACCTCGGTTCTGACCATGAAAGGGGAAGATGAGCGTGCTGAGAAAGCGGCAAGAAAGGGGTTGGAGCTGGATCCCGATTCTTCGCTTGGTCATAATAATCTGGCCGTTGCCCTGTATTTCAACGGAAAATATTCAGAAGCGAAAGAACACCTGGATAAGGCAAAGGAACTGGGTTACTCAGTTGATCCCAAATTTGCCGCCAGTCTTGCGGAAAAGCTCGGCTGATTATTCGGGCCTGTAGTTATTTTCACTTTCCGAAATACAGGAATGGGGTTTTCATTTTTATCAGCAATGGGCAGATGGCTAAAGATATAGTAACAACAGATCCCTGGTGTCCGTTTTGCGGGCAGAAGGTAGGCAGGGCAACGGACAGCCCGGAGAGGCAGATGTACGAATTTCCCATGGGGGAGTGTCAGTGTGGGGCTGTATATGCCTGTGAGGCAACCGGTCACAATGTGGGGGCGGCCATGGTGGAAGCACTCATGTACGCCTGTGACGGCAACAGCGATTTCGCCTGGGAGCTTCTTCCGGAAGAGGATTATCTGACCGGACGGATAGAGAATTATGATGAGCGGACCCATCAGGTCGTTGCCAAGAAAAATATCGATGGAAGGGCCGTTCGCGGGGTGCTTTATTTTGTTCGTTTGCATACTGATGTCTCTGAAATTGCAAAAAAAATACAACAGAAAAACAGGGAAATCACCAACGAAACACTCCAGGCTCTTCTGAAAGAAGACAGGGCGGAGATTGAGCCGCTTCCGGAGAAAGACACGGTCAGGAAAAAAATCACCAAAAGACAGATTAAAGGGCTGGTCAGCCAGGGTGACGTGGAAGGTCTTGTTGCCCTCTGTTTCGGGGATAAAAAAGGACTTCGTCTCCTGCAGAGACTTCTCTATGACCCGGTGGAAGAGAACCGCTGGTATGTGGCCTGGATCACGGGGCGGGTCTGTGCCAGGCTGTCAAGTCGTGAACCGGGGCAGGTGTCGGAACTCCTTCACAGGCTGTTTGAGGCCTGTTCCGACTCTGCGGCAACTCCATGGGGAATGGTGGAAACCATCGGTTATATTGTTTCCATGCGACCGGATATTTTTGGAGCGTTTGCCAGGCATCTTCTCAATTATATCCACGAACCCTCCACCCGGACTCAGGTGCTCTGGGCATTGGCTGAAGTCTCAAAAAACCGGCCTGACCTGATCAGAAACCTTCCCTTCTACAGTCTTTTTGATTTCCTGCAACACCCTGATGCAGGTGTACGGGGTAACTGTGTGCGTCTTATGGGGAACATCAGGGCAAAGGAAGTCAGGGGAAAACTTGCGGAATTGCAGGAAGATGGTGAGGAATTTATATATTATAAGGACGGGGAACCTGTATCCATGACAGTTGGCAAGGCTGCTGTGGATGCTATTCGTGCCGTTGATGGGTAAGTGATCAGGGGTACCGCATATTCGCACGGTCGCGACTGCCCGCATAGTGGGCTATAGCGTCCAGTCACGCCTGCACGAATCTACGGCACCCCTGACCACTTACAGAGGTAAGGTAAATGAAAACACATAGTTACAAATCCTGTGACCAGTTACGTTGATGGAGGATTGTCAGATGAGCAGTAAGTTACAGAATATTGAGTCGATTGCTCCGGTTGCCGGGGATGGGGCGGAAAAGAAAGTGACTGATTCCGTGCAGGCCGAGTATGAAGAGGGGAAACGTTTTCTCGAAAATAATAATCCGGGTCAGGCGGCAGTTGCACTGCATAACGCCCTGGTCGGGTTTGAAAAAAGAGACGATGAGTCAGGAGTGGCCAATGCCTGCAATCAACTGGGTCTTGTCTGTCTGGTCAAAAAAGAGTATGACCTTGCCCTGGAACATTTTCAGAAGACGTTTGCAATCTGTGACAAGTCCAATGACAGGATGAGTCTTATCGCTGTTTCAAAAAATATCATTAGAGCTTATCGTGGTCTTGAGCAGTATGATAAGGCAGTATCACAGGCCCTTGAAGTTCTTGACTGGTATCAGGATAATCGCGATCCCCAGGGGGCCGTTTCAACCCTTGAACTGCTCGCTGAAATTTATATCGATTCTGGAAATAATAACGGTGCGGCGGATGCTTACAGGACGGCTGCTTCCATTCATAAAAATTTCAAGCATAATAATATAGCAGCGGGCCTTATTGAAAAGGCTGAACGTCTGGAGAAGGAAGGTTGATCTGTCGAGGAGACCTGTCATGTTTACCGGAATAATAGAGGGGGTTGGCAGACTCGTTGCAAAGAAATCGGTTGGTGGTGGTCTTGTGTTTGCCATTGAGGCCGGATTTGATCTTCGAGATCCTGTGGAGGGAGAATCCATTGCAGTCAGTGGAACATGTCTGACAGCCTATAATATAAAGGGTCGCAGTTTTCAGGCTGATGTTTCTCCGGAAACCCTCAAGCGCACCCGACTTGGTTTGCTCAATCAGGGTGACAATGTCAACCTGGAGCGGGCACTGAAGTTGTCTGATCGACTTGGAGGGCATATGGTGGCCGGTCATGTGGACTGTATGGCCAGGGTAAAAACCATAGAGAAGGCCGGGGAGTATACAATCTTTACCTTTTCTCTTACTCCGGAACTGGACAGGTATGTGATTGAAAAAGGGTCCATTACCATTGACGGTGTCAGTCTGACAGTGAACAGTTGCAGGCCTGGTATTTTTGCTGTTTCCATAATTCCTCATACCCTGGCGGTCACGACGCTGGGAGAGTTGACGGTGGGTGACAGGGTAAATATAGAAGTTGATCTTATAGGGAAATATGTGGAGAAGCTTCTTTTTTCATCGAAAGATCGGAATATTGAGAATAAAGGGGAAGGTATCGGACCCGGTTTTCTGGCAAAGCATGGATTTGTATAACCGGAATTCAGGTACAGGTATACCTGGATGAAAGAAAATCTGGAATTTTGATGGACTCGTAAAAACTCCGATCTACTGCGTTGTGGGGTGATCGTGTAATGCTCGACGTACTCTATGTACGCCTGCGCTTACACGACACCGCCACGCCTTGTATATCGAAGTTTTTCCAGAGTCCATCTGAGAACGTTGAACGACTTTTTACAAGATCATCAATTTTAGAGTGTGAATATTATGGCTGTGAGTCCAATTGAAGAGGTAATTGAGGATATCAGGAATGGCAAGATGATAATTCTTGTCGATGACGAAGACCGTGAAAATGAGGGTGATCTTTATATGGCAACCGAGGCCGTTGACGCCGAGGCCATTAATTTCATGGCAACCTACGGCAGGGGCTTGATCTGCCTGACGCTGTGTGGAGAGCTTGTGGACAAGCTGCAGCTTCCCATGATGGTGAATGACAATAAGTCTCCTTACGGCACCGGTTTTACGGTCAGTATAGAGGCACGGACAGGTGTTTCCACCGGGATTTCAGCGGCCGACAGGGCACGTACGATCCAGGCTGCTGTTGCCCCTGATGCTAAGCCCGGCGATCTTATCAGCCCCGGTCATATTTTCCCTCTCAGGGCCAGGGATGGTGGCGTGCTGGTCAGAACCGGGCAGACGGAAGGCTCTGTTGATATCTCCAGGCTGGCTGGACTGACTCCTGCCGGTGTCATTTGTGAAATCATGAACGATGACGGTACAATGGCCCGCATGCCGGATCTTGAAAAATTCGCTGAAAAACATAATCTCAAGATTGCGACAATTGCCGATCTTGTCGAATACAGATTGCGTGAAGATGTCCTGATTAAACGGGAAGCCGAGGCAAGGATACCCACGGAACATGCGGGAGAATTTAAGGCAGTTATTTATACGAATTCTGTAGACAGCCACGAACATATCGCTCTTGTCAAAGGGGATATCAGCCAGGTTGAAAGGGTCCTTGTCCGGGTTCACTCCGAGTGTCTTACCGGAGACGTGTTTGGTTCTTCCCGGTGTGATTGCGGGTTGCAGCTTAAAGCGGCGATGAAAATGATTGATCAGGAGGGAGCCGGGATTGTCCTCTATATGCGTCAGGAGGGAAGAGGA
Source organism: Desulfomarina profundi (assembly GCF_019703855.1). GTDB lineage: Bacteria > Desulfobacterota > Desulfobulbia > Desulfobulbales > Desulfocapsaceae > Desulfomarina > Desulfomarina profundi. The sequence continues at coordinate 505,032 of NZ_AP024086.1, forward strand.
ATAGGTCTGGTGAATAAACTCAAAGCCTACTGCCTTCAGGATAATGAAGGAATGGATACAGTTGAGGCAAACCATAAACTCGGCTTTAAAAGTGATTTGCGGGATTACGGTATAGGAGCCCAGATTCTGCGGGATCTCGGCGTAAAAAAAATGGCTATCCTGACCAATAATCCCAAGAAGATTGTCGGGTTGGAAGGATACGGTATTGAGGTTGTTGAGCGTATTCCGCTGGAGATGCCTGCCGGAGAAGAAAACAAGGGATATCTTCTCTGTAAGCGGGACCGCATGGGGCATCTTATAGCTGTTGAAGATTGAGAGGGGTTGGTTGATAAAAAAAATTGTTCAATCGGACCTTTTGAAAAATTGTAAGGTGAAAATATGGCGAATATTATTGAAGGAAGCCTTAAGGCTGATGGGAAAAAATTTGCAGTAGTTGTTGCACGGTTTAACTCCTTCATCAGTGAAAAACTGCTTGAAGGGGCGTTGGACAGCCTGGTTCGATCGGGAGCCCTGGAGAGCGATATTGATATCGTGCGGGTGCCGGGAGCATTTGAAATTCCGCTGATTGCCAAGCGTCTGGCCGGTTCACAGAAATATAATGCAGTCATTGTACTGGGTGTTGTTATCAGGGGGCCACTCCCCATTTTGACGTTGTGGTCAATGAGGTTTCCAAAGGAACGGCCCAGGTAGGTCTTGAAACCGGTGTCCCTGTTCTTTTCGGGGTGCTGACGACGGAAACAATTGAGCAGGCCATTGAGAGAAGTGGCACCAAGGCTGGCAATAAGGGTGCTGAGGTAGCAGTTGCTGCTATAGAGATGGCCAATCTGGTTGAAAGCCTGCATTGATTTGATGCAGCAGGAAGGTAATTTTATACAGATTACCCTTGATACTCAGCCGGATTGGAGACGGTTTTGCTACCCCCTCAGGCTGAGTTGTGAACCAAATCAGGTAATTTATTAGGGTTTTTCTCAGCCATTTTGGTGTGATAATGGGAACACGTCGGAAATCGAGAGAGGCAGCACTGCAGTTTCTCTATCAGAATGATTTTGTTGCAGTGGCAGATGTGGGTGATGAGGGGGCTCTGCTGGATAGCTATGGCCTTTTCTGCTCTTTGTACCAGGTGAACAGAAAGGCACGACCCTATGGTTATGACCTGATTAAAGGAGTTTTATCTGAACTGGAATCAATTGATTCAATCATTGAGAAATGTGCCACCCACTGGCGGCTGCCCAGATTAGCACCAACCGATAGAAATCTGTTGCGCATTGCGGTGTATGAAATGCTTCATGTTGGGGATGTACCGCCGGAGGTGGCTATAAATGAAGCAGTGGAGGTTGCCAAACGATTTGGGGGTGACGAGTCTCCCAGGTTTATAAATGGAGTTCTTGATGCAGTACGAGCTCATCTTCAGTAGGCCGGATTTCCCGTGAACATTGTGTCAGGTTCGCTGAACGGCTGGTTCTGTCACAATGTTTTTCGCAAGGATTTGACAACGAGGCTGTGAACTCCTTGCAATTCTAATGCTTTTTTTGTAAACCCTCTCCTGAACCGGTAGGTTTTACGGTTTCTTCTCTTCATTCATCCAAATCCATGACGGCTTCATGAAATCATGGAGATCCGGATCCGAAATGTTGAAAATTCACGCAGTTCGGATATGACAATGACATCGCTCGGCTGTTCATTCATCTGTATTCAATGGAAACGGGGTAATATACATGGCTCCCAAAACTGATCAGAAACGACCGGGGCTGAAGCAGGAGGCACTGGCCGTTTTTGGAATCTTTGTCTCACTTTTTATTTTTCTCAGTCTTTTTTCCGTAAGTTTTGAACTGGGCACTTCCTGGTGTGGGAAAATCGGTCTTCTCCTTGCCGGGTTGCTGCTCGATTTTACAGGCTGGGGTGCCTATATGCTTCCCAGTCTAACTCTGCTGCTGTCCCTTCTTTTTTTCAGACCAAGGATGTCCTTTGACAGGCTTCCCCAGGTCATTGCCGGCCTTTCCATGGCCCTTATCTCCTTTTGCGGACTGCTGTCCAGTCTGGCAATCAATGACCCGAAATTCCTCGATACCGGTGGGTTCCTGGGGAGAACCGGCTTTGTTCTCCTGCGGTCTGTCATAGGCAGTGGTGGTACTGTCATGGTTTTCAGCCTTTTTTTTCTGATTGCACTTATGCTGACTACCCAGTTTTCTCTCTATGAAAGCGTCAGACTGGTCTGGCAAATTATCAGGAAATTCTTTTCTCTTTTTAAAAAGGATCCCCGGAAAAAAGAAACCGAAAAACAGAAGCGAACAGTAAAACATAAAAACAATCAGGAAAAGAAAAAAAAGAAAATGATCGGGGAGCAGGAACCGGTCGTGGGAACACAGGCAGTCCCAGAATTGAAAGAGTTTTCGACGGGTGTCAAAAGGAGCCGGGAGGATGAAGAATTTGCGGCCAGGCCAGTGGCGAGGGGAGACTGGAAACTGCCGCCGCTGTCGCTTCTCAGCAAAAACAAACAGGTTCATGCCAAGGTGGAGAAGGAAGTTTACTATAAACTTTCCAAGCAGCTTGAGCAGAAATTAAAAAATTTTGGAGTATCGGGAAAGGTTGTAGGTATTTCTCCTGGTCCTGTGGTTACAACGTATGAATATGCTCCCGCCCCCGGTATAAAAATAAATAAAATTGTGGGTCTTGCGGATGACTTGGCCCTGGGGCTGAAAGTCAGCTCAGTGAGAGTCGTGGGGTCAGTTCCGGGAAAAGCAGCTCTTGGTGTAGAAATTCCAAATGAAAACAGGGAGATTGTATATATTCGCGACCTGATTGGTTCGGAGGATTACCGGCAAAATCAGAATAAGCTTTCCATTGCCCTTGGGCTTGATGTCGTCGGCAATCTGTCCATGGCAAATCTGGCAAAAATGCCTCATCTTTTGATTGCGGGAGCAACGGGTGCCGGTAAGAGTGTGGGGATCAACACCATTATTGCCTCAATTCTATACAATGCCACGCCGGAAGAAGTTCGTTTCCTGATGATTGATCCCAAGAGAATTGAGCTTTCAGGATATGAGGGGATACCACATCTTCTTCACCCGGTTGTAGTTGATCCCAAGTTGGCCTCACGTGCTCTGAACTGGGCCGTGAGAGAAATGGAGAGGCGGTACAGGCTGCTGGAGGAAAGCAAGGTTAAATCATTTGATTCCTATAATGAACATAACGAGGAAAAGCTGCCGTATATAGTGATAGTAGTGGACGAACTTGCTGATCTTATGATGGTGGCATCAAAGGATGTTGAGGCGGCCATTGCACGGCTTGCTCAGATGGCAAGAGCGGCGGGGATGCATATGATTTTAGCAACCCAGCGTCCTTCGGTCGATGTCCTGACCGGATTAATCAAGGCCAATTTTCCCACAAGGATATCATTTAAAGTTTCATCAAAAATTGATTCCAGGACGATTCTCGATACTTCAGGGGCCGAGCATCTTCTCGGAGCCGGTGATATGCTCTTTCTTGCGCCGGGTACTTCAAGGATCAAGCGGATTCACGGGGCGTTTATTTCCGAGAGTGAGACATCGGATATCGTCGATTTCTGGAAAAAACAGGGCAGTAGCAGTTATGACGATGAGGTGATCGAGGAAATCGAACGGGATGGAAATGATAAGGATGGTTCCGGAAGTGATGAATATGACGAACGCTACGATGAGGCTGTTGCCATTGTTACGGAAGCGGGACAGGCGTCCATTTCTATGGTGCAGCGGCGCTTGAGGGTCGGCTATAACAGGGCTGCGAGAATGATTGAGCAGATGGAAAAAGATGGTGTAATCGGCCCTGCTGATGGAGCAAAACCGCGGCAGGTTATAGTGCGGAATAGCTACGATTAAAGCGCGGAGAGTCGTTTATGAATTTCCTTGACAATTATCAGGCAACCTAATATAAAAAACTTCTATGAAAATGAGTAGTCATTCATTGTTGTGCAGGTTTCAAGATTTGTACGTCAATAAATGATTGTTAGCAATACTTGGCTGCATCCTTTTTTATGTTAGTAAAAGTATTTTATACTTTTGTTAAATAAAATTGTATGGAGCTGAGGGTTTTTGTGGTATCAATTGTACATAGTTTAAGTTGGCCTTGTCGGTTCAGGGTCACAACAGTTAATACAAACTGAGGAGGTAGTTTAATGCCAAGTTATGTAGATCCTTCCAAATGTGATGGCTGCAAGGGTGGAGATAAAACCGCATGCATGTACATCTGTCCGAACGATCTGATGGTTTTGAACGTTGAGGAAATGCTGGCGTATAATCAGGAGCCTGATGCGTGCTGGGAATGTTACTCTTGCGTTAAAATCTGTCCGCAGGGCGCTATTTTTGTGCGGGGTTATGATGACTTCGTGCCGATGGGCGGCCAGGTTCATCCGATGAGATCTTCCGATTCCATCATGTGGACTGTTAAATTCCGTAATGGAACCATGAAACGCTTCAAGTTCCCGATTCGCACCACCGCTGAAGGTGCTGCCAATGCTTATGTGGGTGAAAAAGGCGCTAACCTGGACGACGAATGTCTGCTCCTTGAAAGCGATCTTCCTACCCCTAAATAAGTAAAGTTAGAAGGTTTTAACTGATAAAAAATCTTATTATTCCAAGGAGATTTAAATATGGCGTTACCTAATAAACCAAAAGGTGAGCTCAAAGCCGATGTGAACCCGGAAATCGTTGAACACGATGTGGACGTTCTTATCGTTGGTGGTGGTATGGCTGCTTGTGGAACCGCTTTTGAAATCAAGAAGTGGGCTCCGGAAGATCTGAAAATCATGCTGGTTGACAAAGCTTCTCTCGAGCGTTCCGGTGCTGTTGCCCAGGGACTTTCTGCGATTAACACATACATCGGAGAGAATCCAATTGAAGATTATGTCAAGATGGTTCGTAACGATCTGATGGGTGTTGTCCGCGAAGACCTTATTTATGACTGTGGTCGTCACGTTGATGAGTCTGTCAAGCTGTTTGAAGAATGGGGTCTGCCTGTATGGAAGAAGGATGCTGACGGGGAAAACCTGGACGGTGCAAAACCTGCTCCGAGTCTGCGTGAAGGTGGAACTCCTGTACGTACCGGTAAATGGCAGATTATGATTAACGGTGAATCCTACAAGTGCATCGTTGCAGAGCCTGCACAGACCGCTCTTGGTGCAGACAACGTGCTTGAGCGTGTTTTTATCGTGAAACTGCTTCTCGACAAGAACAAGCCAAATCAGATCGCTGGTGCTGCAGGATTTTCTACCCGTGAAAACAAAGTACACATTTTCCGCTGTAAAACTGCCATGGTTGCCTGTGGTGGTGCAGTAAATATCTTCCGTCCCCGTTCAACAGGTGAAGGTAAAGGACGTGCATGGTATCCAGTATGGAACGCAGGTTCCACCTACACCATGTGTGCACAGGTCGGTGCTACTCTGACCATGATGGAAAATCGTTTCACCCCATCCCGCTTCAAGGATGGTTATGGACCGGTTGGTGCATGGTTCCTCCTTTTCAAAGCCAAAGTTTCCAACGGCCTTGGAGAGTTCTATGCAATGGGTGATGCGGCAAAGGAAGAGCTGGCCAACTATATGCCTTACGGTGCATCTGCGGTTACTCCCACCTGTCTGCGTAATCACCTGATGATCAATGAGCTGAAAGAAGGTCGTGGACCTATCTACATGGCTACCGATGTTGCTCTGAATGCATTCCTTGACGAGCGTCGTGAAGCAGGAATGGACGAGAAGAAACTGAAGAAGTTCTGGAAACATCTTGAATCTGAAGCATGGGAAGATTTCCTCGACATGTCTGTTGGCCAGGCAGGTCTCTGGGCTGGTATGAATATTGAGCCTGAAAAAGTAGGTTCCGAGATTATGCCGACTGAGCCCTACATGCTTGGATCCCATTCCGGTTGTTGCGGTATCTGGACTTCCGGTCCTGAAGAGGACTGGGTACCCGATGTACAGAACGATTCCCGTGTACATAAGTACAAGTGGGGATATAACCGTATGACTACTGTTGACGGTCTGTTTACCGCTGGTGATGGTGTTGGTGCTTCCGGTCATAAGTTCTCTTCCGGTTCCCATGCTGAAGGACGTATTGCCGCCAAGCAGATGGTCAAATTCTGTCGTGATAATGCTGATTTTACACCGGAGCTCAAGCAGACTCCCCAGGAGATTGCAGATGAGATTTATGCACCAGTAAAACGGTACCACGATTTCGTCGGTGCTTCTACTGCCGCAGACGTAAATCCGAATTACTGCAAGCCTGCCGGTCTTATGATGCGTCTTATGAAGGCAACGGATGAGTATGGTGGTGGTGTTGCTACCTATTACATGACTTCCGGAAAATTGCTCAATATCTGCCTTGATCTCCTCCAGCTTCTCCGTGAAGATGCTGAGAAAATGGCTGCCGGAGATCTGCATGAACTCCTGCGCTGCTGGGAAAACTACCATCGTATCTGGTGTGTTGAAACTCATATCCGTCACATTGAGTTCCGTAAGGAATCCCGTTATCCGGGCTTCTATTACAGGTCTGATTACCCAACCTGTGATGACGAGAACTGGAAGTGTTTTGTAAACTCCACCTTCGATCCTGAAACTCAGGAATGGAAGTGTGAGAAGGTTGAGTGTATCAACATCATCGAAACTGACCCCTGGCTCTAATAATATGGTCAACAAGGGTTACTGTTGATATGATGTAAGTTAAATCTCCAGGGGTCTCTACGGCTTCTGGAGATTTTTTTGTAAAAAGGGATTTTGATTTATGTTGGGCAATGAATTTCTGACCTTGCTCAACATAAATCAAAATCTGATTACATTCGGAACTCAGTCCGATAAACAGTTACATTTTCATGTAAGCCGAGTTTCAAAGGTAATTAAAACGGTTAAACATATTTCTTCTGAATTTCATCTGTTTGAGATTGAAAAACTCGCCTTTCGTATCCGGTACGGATATTGATGACTCGCAGCTGTATTTTCAGTGTTTTGAGACAGCTTTTATTTAATAGAGTTTTTTCGGAGAGAGGATCCGAGTTTCACCTGATTTGGTAGCTCAGGTTGTTCTGTTGCACTCAATAGTTGATATACGTTCCATATATTTGGTATGTTGTGTGAATGTGTGTCAACGGTACAATATTTTTATGAGCAATTATGGAGGTAAGGTATGACTGACGAGCAAGGCACTTCCAGTGCAATATTGGTCGTGGGCGGTGGCATCAGTGGTTTGACTGCTGCATTGGAAGCCGCGGAAGTCGGGAATGATGTATTTCTTGTTGAACAGAGCCCCAGTTTTGGAGGCAGGGTGGCCCAGTTAAATCAATATTTTCCGAAACTGTGTCCCCCGAGCTGTGGACTTGAAATCAATTTCCGTCGCATCAAGGACAATCGAAAAATAAGGACATATACCCTGACAACTGTAAAGTCAGTTTCGGGAACACCAGGTAACTATGAAGTTACACTGGAAACGGCTCCCCGCTATGTGAACAGTAATTGTACAGCTTGTGGCGATTGCAGTGATGCATGTCCCGATGAAATTGAGAATGAATTTAATTTCGGTATGGACAAATGCAAGGCGGCCTATCTGCCTCATGAAATGGCTTTTCCGAGAAGATATGTTGTTAAAAAAGAAGCTCTGAGTACTGCTGGGGAAGAGGCGATCAAGGCTGCGTGTAAATACAATGCCATTGACCTGGATATGCAGGTGGAGACAAAAACCGTCAAGGTCGCATCCATAGTATGGGCCACCGGGTGGACTCCATATGAGCCAACCAGGATGGAAAATCTTCATTTCGCCGATTCACAGGCAATTATTACTAATATGATGATGGAGCGTATGGCTGCACCGAATGGTCCCACGGGTGGTACCATTGTCAGACCCGGGGATGGAAAGGAAATAGAATCTATTGCCTTTGTCCAGTGTGCAGGATCCAGGGATGAAAATCATCTTGAGTACTGCTCGCATATCTGTTGTATGGCAACTTTCAAACAGATGAGTTATGTGCGTGAGCAGTATCCCGATGCCCAGATTTACGTGTTTTACATAGATCTTCGAACTCCCGGAAAATACGAAAAATTTCGTGAAGCCAGGATGGCCGATGAAAAGGCGACTTTTATTAAAGGTAAGGTTGCAGATATTGTAGTGGAGTCGGATGGCGGGGTAACTGTTATCGCCGAGAATGCCCTCACTGCTGAAAAAATATCTCAGAAAGTGGACATGGCAGTGTTGGCAACCGGTATGCAGCCGACTCTGGATATTAAGGGCGCTCCTGTTGCTCTCGATATGGACAGCAATGGTTTTGTCATAACCAATTCTGAAAAAGCGATGATAGCCGCAGGCTGTGCAAAGAAGGCTGCGGATGTCGTTACTACCACTCAATCATCAACTGCTGCTGCCCTTAAGGCAATTCAGGTTTCCAGGAGGTAATTATCAATGGATAAGACATATTGTGCATATATATGTTCCGGTTGTGGCATCGGGGAAGCGCTTGATATGGAGGCTCTCGCCGAGGTTGTAACTGATGAGATGTCCATGGAGTGCAAAAGTCATGAATGCCTCTGTGGACAGGAAGGGCGAGCTTTTATTGAAAAAGATATCGCCGATGGGATCAATACCGTCGTTATTGGAGCATGTTCTCCCCGGGTAATGACAGACGAATTTAATTTCGGTGATGACAAGATTACCGTTCGTGCAAATTTACGTGAGCAGGTGGTCTGGGCGGAAATTAAGCCCGCCGAGGGTGAAGAGCCTGATGATGAAGCTGCTGAATATCTGCAGGAAACAGCAGCAGACTATATGAGAATGGCCTGTACCCGCGCGCAGAAGACAGAATTACCCGAACCGTTCCAGCTTGAAATGCTGCATAAGACCATTCTTGTCATGGGTGGTGGTCTTGCTGGTCTCACCGCGGCCAAGGAAGCTGCTGCTGCCGGTTATGATGTTCTGCTGATTGAAAAAGAGGACAAACTCGGTGGTAAGGCCAATGGTTGGAGAAAATCATTTCCCACGAAGGCTCCATGGACTGATCTTGAAGAGAATCCTATTGATGCACTGATTGCAGAGATTGAAGGCAATTCAAAAATCACTGTAAAGACAGGCACGGAAGTTGCCCGTATTTCCGGTGCTCCTGGAGATTTTAATGTCACTCTGAAGGATGCTGGTAGCAAAAGTGAGTGGGATGCTCCTGCTAAAGTTACGGTTGACGAGCAGGATCTCATTGAAAAGGGTGAGATGGAAGATCCCAATGATGGATTGCAAAAATATACTGAAATTGATCCTGATGCTATCAAAATTGGTTCGGTTGTTCTGGCCACAGGCTGGAAACCTGCTGATGTCTCACAATATGAACATCTGGGTCATGGAACTTTGAAGAATGTTGTTACCAATGCAGAGTTTGAAAAACTTTCCAAGGAAGGCAAGGTGCCTGCAAACGTCGCGTTCATTCAAAGTCCCGGTGGAGAAGAGCACGATAAGGATTTTCCGTACTGTAACTCCGTTACTTCCATGGTTGCTCTGAAACAGGCCCAGTATGTATGTGAGGATAATGAAGACGGTAAAGCGTTTATTCTGTACCAGCATATGCGTACTCCCGGTCATATGGAACTGTTTTATAAAAATGTTCAGCTCCATGACGGAATTTTCATGACCAAGGCAACGGTAATGAAAGTTGAGGAAAATGGTGATAAATTAAGCGTATCTGCGGAAAACACACTGTTGGGTGAGAATCTGACTCTGGATGTTGACATGGTGGTTCTGGCTGCTGGCATGGAACCGGTTACAGCCAATGAAAATTCCATCAATCTCGCTTATCGGCAGGGACCTGCCTTTTCTGATCTGGACCTTTTTGACGGTTATGCAGATTCTCATTTTATCTGTTTTCCGTATGAAACCAGGAGAACCGGTGTTTATGCCTGTGGTGGTGTCAGAAAGGCGGAGACCATGGAAGAGGCTGTTGACGATGCTACCGGTGCCGCTCTCAAGGCTATTCAGTGTATTGAATCAGTGGATCGTGGTGTGGCTGTACATCCGCGTTCAGGTGATGCGACCTATCCCGATTTTTTCATGCAGCGATGTACCCAGTGTAAACGGTGTACAGAGGAATGTCCTTTTGGTGCCCTGGATGACGATGAAAAAGGAACGCCGCTGCCGAACCCGACCCGTTGTCGGCGTTGCGGTACCTGTATGGGTGCATGTCCTGAAAGAATTATTGGTTTCAAGGATTACAATATTGATTTGATCGGCTCCATGATTAAATCGGTTGAAGTTCCGGAAGACGATGACGATCGTTTGAGAATAATTGTGTTTGTCTGCGAAAACGATGCGTATCCTGCCCTCGATATGGCAGGAATGAAAAGGAACGGTATTAATCATATGATCCGCTTTATTCCGGTTCGTTGCCTGGGGTCAGTTAATATGGCCTGGATCAGGGATGCGCTTTCTGCCGGAATGGACGGTGCCATGCTGCTTGGATGCTCTTATGGAGATGACTACCAGTGCCATTTCGTAAAAGGATCTGAAATTGCAAACAAGCGTATGGAAAATATAGGTGATACTCTTTCAACCCTCGGTCTTGAGCCGGAGCGTTGTGCGGCTGAACAGGTTGCCATTACCGATTACGACAAAATTCCGCAGATTCTTAATGATTTTGTAGAGGAAATCGTCGAAATGGGACCAAATCCATTCAAAGGCTTCTAATCTGTTTTTTATCATGACGCCACCATTCTACTTAAATGGTGGCGTTCAATGCTGCCGCCAGAAGGCAAAGTTTGAGATGATGTATTTTTTGATAATATAGCAGGAGGAAGAAAATGAATGTTCAACCGGATTTAGATTTTATCAGATCTCTGAAGGAAGCAGGAGGGGATACACTGAAAAAGTGTTATCAATGTGCCACCTGCTCTGTGATGTGTCCCCTTTCAAAAGACGGTAGCCCGTTTCCCCGTAAGGAAATGATCTGGTCTGGATGGGGGATGAAGGAAAAGCTTATTGCTGACCCGGATGTATTTTTGTGTCATCAGTGTGGTGACTGTACTGCAAACTGCCCACGCGGTGCCAAACCCGGCGATGTACTCGGAGCGATTCGTGCCTATGCCTATACTCATTACGGCTGGCCGGCGCCACTAGCCAAGCTGGCATCAAGTGCGAAAGGATTGCCCATGTTGATCGGTATCCCGGTAATTGTTATTCTGATCATGTGGCTGCTTTCGGGGGCCATGCATATTCCTTCCCAGGAAGATTTTGCCCACCATGGTTACCAGCAGTTTTTTGGAACCTGGAGTTTTAAATGGTATGCCAAGAATATCTTTTTTATTGTTCTCATAATGGTCCCTTCCCTGGGACTCGGGCTTTTTTCCGCATTCAAGGGTATTACGAAAATGTGGAAAGCCATGGCGGAAAATGAAGGTGTTAATCCGGATTATCGCCCATCAGCAGTACAATTTACCAAGGAATTCTTATGGCCGTCAATTGTGGAGATCATTCAGCACAATCGTTTTAAGGAGTGTACTACACATATAGACAGGGTAAGAGGGCATCTGCCACTTATGTTTGCCTTTATAGGTCTCTTTATTGTGACCTGCTGGTCACTTCTAAAAAATGATGTACTCGGTCTTATCTGGCCTTCGCTGCATGGACCGCTTCCATTGACGGATCCCTTTAAAATTCTGGCCAATGTTTCTGCTGTTGCTTTTATTTTTGGTATAGCGGTACTGTGGAGCAACAGGAAAAAGGCTGAGCAGGAGCTTGATACAAAAGTAACATTTTATGACTGGTTTCTAATCTGGGAAATCACAGCAGTGGGTGTTACCGGGCTTGCAGCGGAACTGCTCAGGTGGGCAGGTATGCCGACCATGGGATATATAGTTTATTTTTTCCATCTTGTGGCAATAATGATGCTTTTCCTCTATTTGCCATACACCAAACTGGCGCACCTTATTTACAGAACGGCTGCTTATACCTTTGAAAAGTATAGAGAAAGTGCTTTTGCACAAAAATAGTATCTATAGATGATCCTTAAAAGGGCCGGATTCTCAATGAATCCTGCCCTTTTTTTTGGACTCCCACCTGGTTTGAAAGGATTATTCTTTTACTTATTGGATGTAACTCTGACTGATACCGTTGTTTTTTAGTATTGTATGTGGGTTTCACGTGGATATGCTCAAGAAAAAAGCTTAAAATTGAAAATATTTATTGAATTAAGATTTTGAAGTGAGTATATTCTCTCACCCTGTAAGCTGGCGTAGCTCAATTGGTAGAGCTCCTCACTTGTAATGAGGTTGTTGTGGGTTCAAGTCCTATCGCCAGCTCCATTTAAAAAAAACACTTTACAAAGTGGTTAAAAGAGAATATAAGTGCCTGTCTTTTTTCAGACACTTCCCCTGGAGGGGTTCCCGAGCGGTCAAAGGGAACAGACTGTAAATCTGTCGGCCAAGCCTTCGAAGGTTCGAATCCTTCCCCCTCCACCACATTTTCTTTTGCTTTGTAAAGTGAGAGATACCCAGGGCGGGAATAGCTCAATTGGTAGAGCATCAGCCTTCCAAGCTGAGGGTTGCGAGTTCGAGTCTCGTTTCCCGCTCCATTTTATTTCTCATATTTGGATATGGCGCCCACGTAGCTCAGTCGGTAGAGCGCATCCTTGGTAAGGATGAGGTCACCGGTTCAAATCCGGTCGTGGGCTCCAGTTCAATGTGGGGTGTTACTGGTGCCTGTCGGGAGCAGCATCCGCTTTTTTGCGGAAAAGCTTTTCAGTTTTGGTGCCTGACCCCTTTTGTCGGGGTAAGCAAAGAATCCTTTTTAACGGCCTGAGGAGACAAGAAGATGTCAAAAGAAAAATTTGAACGGACTAAACCGCATGTCAACGTTGGGACTGTTGGTCACATCGATCATGGCAAAACAACCTTGACCGCTGCGATTACTCGTGTCTTATCTACTAAAGGTCAGGCTGATTTCACTGACTTCAGCGAGATTGATAAGGCGCCGGAAGAGAAAGAAAGAGGAATCACTATCGCCACGGCACATGTGGAATATGAGACCGAAAAACGTCATTATGCCCATGTGGACTGTCCAGGTCATGCTGACTATATCAAAAATATGATAACCGGTGCTGCGCAGATGGATGGCGCAATTCTGGTTGTGGCTGCGACTGATGGTGCTATGCCTCAGACCAGGGAACACATTCTTCTTGCCCGTCAGGTTGGTGTTCCTGCAATCGTTGTCTTCCTGAACAAGTGTGATATGGTTGATGATGAAGAACTGATTGAGCTTGTGGATATGGAGCTTAGGGAACTGCTGGATAAATATGAGTTTCCTGGTGATGATATTCCTTTTGTTCAGGGTTCGGCGTTGCTGGCACTTGAAAATCCAGAGGATGAAGAGAAAACCAAATGCATCTGGGAATTGATGGAAGCTATTGATTCTTATATCCCTGAGCCGAAACGTGATGTTGATCAACCATTTTTGATGCCGGTTGAAGATGTCTTCTCCATTTCCGGACGTGGTACTGTAGCTACCGGTAGAGTAGAGCGCGGTGTTATCCATGTTGGTGATGAGGTTGAAATTGTTGGTATCAAGGAAACTCAGAAAACCACCTGTACCGGAGTTGAGATGTTTCGCAAGCTTCTGGATGAAGGTCAGGCGGGAGATAATATCGGTGCTCTTCTTCGTGGTATTAAGAGAGATGAAATTGAACGTGGTCAGGTTCTTGCCGCTCCCAAGTCAATCACCCCACATACCAAGTTCAAGGCAGAGTGTTATATTCTTGGGAAAGATGAGGGTGGAAGGCACACACCGTTCTTTAATGGATATAGACCTCAGTTCTATTTCAGGACCACTGATGTTACCGGTGTGCTGACACTGGAAGAGGGTGTTGAAATGGTAATGCCCGGAGATAATATCGCTGCGACGGTTGAGCTGATTACTCCCATTGCGATGGATGTCGGTTTGCGTTTTGCTATTCGTGAAGGTGGGCGTACAGTTGGAGCCGGTGTTATCAGTGAGATTTTCTCCTGATTTATTCACGATAATTTGTTTTAACCTGCTTGTTTCGGCAAGCAGGTTAATGTATTGAATAGGGTAAGATTATGAGAGATATCGTGACTCTGGCATGTGGAACCTGTAAACGCCGGAACTATACAACGACGAAAAACAAGAGAAACACGCCAAACAAACTGGAGTTCAATAAATATTGCCCGTTTTGTAGAGTACATACTCCACATAAAGAGACCAAGTAATACCTTGTGCAGGCCAGTAGCTCTAATTGGTAGAGCGCCGGACTCCAAATCCGGATGTTGGGGGTTCGAGTCCCTCCTGGCCTGCCATAGATGTTTGTGGAGCAGGCAGTTTTTCCGGATGTGATTCGGAGTGGGAAATATGAACACATCTTTTTCGGGGAGGTATGAGATGGCAGGGAAACAGAAGTCCAAGAAAAATCGAACAGTCAAGGTTAAAGAGCCGTCACCGTACTCACCTGCCCAGATAAAGAAATTTATTGAGGAAGTCAAAGTAGAGTTTTTGAAGATTGTCTGGCCGGATAAAAAAATGACCTTGGGGCTCACCGGTGTAGTTGTGGTATTGACGGTGGTGATCTCAATCTACCTGGGAACGGTAGACTTGTTGCTTGGCAAAGTTGTGGCGTCAATTTTACAGTAAGAACAGATAACATACTTTTACTGATACTTTATTCGTATCTTCACTCTATTACGATACTGATCCTATGGCAAGACAATGGTATATCCTTCAGGTGCACTCCGGTTTTGAAGAGAAGGTAAAGGCTACTCTTGAGGAGCGTATTAAAAAAGAGGGACTGGAAGAATCCTTCGGTGAGATCCTTGTGCCCACTGAGCAGGTTGTGGAAATGATCAAGGGGACCCGCAAAACTTCAAGCAGGAGGTTCTTTCCAGGTTACATGCTTGTCAGTATGGATTTGAATGATGTCACGTGGCATATTATTCATCAGAACATGCCGCGGGTAGTCGGTTTTGTTGGAGATGATAGAAACCCGATACCTCTTTCAGATGAGGATGCAGCCAAAATTATAGGGCGTATTCAAGATGGTTCTGAAAGGCCTCGTCCAAAGATTATATTCACCGTTGGAGAAGTTGTGCGTGTGACTGATGGTCCTTTTGCCAATTTCCAGGGTGTTGTTGATGAGGTTTTTCCGGAAAAGGGAAGGGTTCGGGTAATGGTATCGATTTTTGGCAGGGAAACCCCTGTCGAGCTTGAATTTGTTCAGGTTACAAATACTTGATGTTTTAAAATGTAATCTGGTCTGACAGATTTTTGTTAAAAATTAGTGAGTGAGTTGGAGTAATACAATGGCCAAAAAAGAAATGGCATTCATAAAACTGCAGATTCCTGCGGGAAAGGCAAATCCTTCACCGCCTGTCGGACCTGCTCTCGGGCAGCATGGCGTGAATATAATGGAATTCTGCAAGAGTTTTAACGCCAAGACACAGTCAATGGGAGACACGATCGTTCCTGTAGTAATCACCGTATATCAGGATCGTTCCTTCAGCTATATTACCAAAACCCCGCCGGCATCCGTTCTGCTTTTGAAAGCTGCTGGAATTGCGAAAGGTTCCGGAAATCCCAAAGCGGAGAGAGTCGCTGAAATTGGTCGCGATAAGATACGTGAAATTGCCGAGACTAAGATGGTAGACCTTAATGCTTATGATATCGAGAGTGCCATGCGCATAATTGAGGGAACCGCGAGAAGTGCCGGAATTACTGTTATAGATTAAATTTTAATATTTTACTGCCGACAGGGATTTCATCCCCTGATCGAGTAGGAGGCTGATATGCCGAAACACGGAAAGAATTATACTAATAAATTGAAAGCAATAGACAGGTCAGTGCTGTATACCGTTGAGGACGGAATACAGGCTGTACTGTCTGCTACATACGCAAAATTTGATGAAACTTTTGATATCGCAATGAAGCTTGGTGTTGATCCAAGACATGCGGATCAGATGATCAGGTCATCCGTTTCCCTGCCGCACGGTACAGGAAAGGTTACCAGGGTACTTGTTTTCGCTAAAGGTCCCAAGGAAGCCGAAGCTCTTGAGGCTGGGGCAGATTATGTTGGTGGTGATGACCTCATAGAAAAAATTAAAGATGGTTGGCTTGAATTCGATAAAACGGTTGCTACTCCGGATATGATGGGAACCGTTGGAAAAATTGGACGAATTCTTGGCCCCCGCAATTTGATGCCCAACGCGAAACTGGGTACTGTAACTTTTGATGTCGCCGATGTTGTCAAAGAAATCAAAGGAGGTAAGGTTGATTTCAGGGTTGACAAGGCCGGTATTATTCATGCGGGTATTGGTAAACTTTCATTTGGACCTGAAAAAATGCAGGAGAATCTCCATGCTTTTGTTGCAAGAATTATTCAACTCAAGCCTTCTGCAAGTAAGGGTGTTTATTTAAAAAGTATTACAATTTCTTCAACAATGGGGCCTGGGGTTAAGCTTGATCCCCTTGTTCTGAGAAGTATGGTAAAATAGAGTTTTGTTGCCTGCAGCGAAAAGGAATCATTACCTTTCAGCTGCAGGTTGAGTCGTAGACAGCGGGTACAGCTTGTTTAATTGTGAGGTGTTCACAACCTGCCGAGACGAATAGGGCCAGAATTGATTTCTATTCCGCTGAGTAAAGAGTCGAGTTCTTCCTGCCTTTATTCTTTGTAACTGCTGTTTCGAATTGTTTCATTAATTTTAACCTGGAGGAGTGTTTTGAATCGTGATGAAAAAGTGACACTTGTCTCGGAATTGAATGATTCGTTCAGCCGAGCCAAATTTACAGTTGTTGCTGATTATTGCGGCCTTGATGTTTCCCAAATCCAGAAAATTCGCGTGGAATTGCGAGACTGTGATTCGGAAATCAGAATTGCCAAGAATACTCTCCTGAGGCGCGCTGCAAAGGACACTGAAAATGATGCATTGACTGACGATTTTGTCGGCCCTAGTGCAGTAGTGATGTCCTATACCGATCCGGTAGCTCCGGCTAAGGTGATTGCAAAATTTGCAGATGATTTTGATAAATTCAATATCAGATCTGCCGTGCTGGACGGAGAAAAAATCAGCGTTGATGAGCTGCTTGCCTTATCAAAACTGCCTACCAAGGAAGTACTGCTTGGCCAGCTGCTGTCTACCTGGAACAATGTTCCAACCGGTCTTGTCAGGGTACTCAGTGGCGTGCCGCGTACTTTTGTATATGGATTGCAGGCTCTTAAAGAGAAGAAAGAAAGCGAAAACTAGAATATAATTCATTTGGGAATGGAAACGTTCCAATCAATAAGAGGAAATTTATCATGGCTGTTACTAAAGAAGATGTAATTGATTTTATCGCTAATATGTCTGTGCTTGAGCTCTCCGAGCTTATTAAGGAGTTTGAAGATAAGTTTGGTGTCTCCGCAGCTGCTCCTGTAGCAGTTGCCGCAGCCGGTGCTGCAGCAGGCGGTGATGCTCCTGCTGAAGAACAGACTGAATTTGATGTTATTCTTGCAGGTATTGGTGATCAGAAGATCAAGGTTATCAAGGAAGTTCGTGCCATCACCGGTCTTGGATTGAAAGAGGCGAAAGCTCTTGTCGAATCCGCTCCTGCTCCGTTGAAGGAAGGTACTACCAAGGAAGAAGCAGAAGAGATTAAAACAAAAATTGAAGGTGTTGGTGCAACTGTAGAGATAAAATAAAAGTTCATATACTCTGTTGTTCATTTTGTGAACAACTTCAGTTTACGACAACACGCTACGGGCTCGGCCATGTAGCGTGTTGTGCTTTAAGGGTATAGAAAAAATATAGAAAAATACTTAAGAATATCAAGTAGTTCTATGTGGATTTTTTCTCTGTTTCAAGAGACGGGGAAAATTTTGCTGAAAAAGGACCTTAATATGCTTGGAAAAATTGATCATGTTTTTGCTGGCTTTTGTTTAAAAATTCTTATGTTATCATCAATTCTAACCCCATGAACGGGGTGTCAAATCGATTTTTGAAGAGCTGGTTTACGAATATCGAATCTACGTTGTTGAATCCCGATTTTTTAGCACGAATACAAGGCAATTTCGAGGACAATTATGGAAAGAATCAGAAAGAACTTTGCCACGGCTGAAACTGTTATAGAGCCGCCACACCTCATCTCCATGCAGCGTCTTTCGTACGAAAAGTTTCTGCAGATAGATAAAGATCCCGACGAAAGGGATGATTTTGGACTGCAGGCGATTTTAAAAAATGTATTTCCGATTAACGATTTTAACGGACTCTGTTCTCTCGAATTTGTACGGTATAAGTTCGGAGAGCCCAAGTACACTGTCCAGGAATGCCAGCAGAGGGGAATGACATATGAGATTCCTCTGAAGATAGTAGTCCGATTGATTACCTTTGATGTAGACGAAGAAACAGGCGTCCAGTCAATTCGGGATATCAAGGAACAGGAGGTTTTTCTTGGGTCCCTGCCTCTTATGACAGGAGATGGCGTCTTTGTTATTAATGGAACTGAAAGGGTTATTGTTTCTCAGCTCCAGCGTTCTCCCGGGCTTTTTTATACCCACGATAACGGGAAAAGCCATTCCAGTGGGAAATTGCTCTACTCGGCCCGCATCATTCCGGTACGTGGCTCCTGGATTGATCTTGAATTTGATATTAAGGATGTCCTTCATGTGAGGATAGACAGGAGAAGGAAGTTTCCGGTCACAACTCTTCTGAAGGCTATTGGCTTTTCAGATGAGGAGTTGTTGGGGGAATTTTATCCCCTGAGCACTGTTCGCAAGACTGAAGATGGATATGAGAAATCTTTTGACTCTGAACTTTTTAAGGGCAAGAGGCTCGAGTTTGATCTCATTAATCCTGCCGATGGTGAAATTCTTGGCCGGAAGGGAAAGAAAATCTCCATGGTGCTCTGTAAAAAAATTATGGCTGCAGGAATTGAATACCTGCCTGTATCAAAAGAGGCTCTTCTCGGTAGTGTGCTTGCTAATACCATCATGAAGGAAGATGGAGATGAACCACTCTTTCTCTGTAACACCGAAATTACTGAACCGATGCTTGAAACTCTTGAAGAAGCCGGGATCAATGAGTTTAAAGTGCTGCATATTGACGGGGTAAATTATTCGGAATCCTTCAGTAAAACCCTGGCCCTCGATAAGGCGAAAAATACCGAAGAGGCACTGCTTGAGATTTACAGGAGACTGCGTCCTTCAAGTCCTCCGACACTTGAAGTTGCTGAGGCCTTCTTTGAAAATCTCTTTTTCAACCAGGATCTTTATGATCTCTCCGAGGTTGGTCGTTATAAAATAAACGCTAAACTCGGGCTTGATATTGATATCAACAACAGGGCCCTGACCAGAGTAGACATCATCCACGCGGTTCGTCATCTCGTCAGGTTGAAAGATACCCAGGGTGGAGTGGATGATATAGACCATCTTGGAAACAGAAGAGTTAGAACTGTCGGGGAGCTTGTTGAAAATCAATACAGGATGGGATTGGTACGAATGGAGCGGGCAATCAAGGAGAGAATGACTCTTCAGGACGTGGAAACACTGATGCCCCATGACCTTGTCAATCCAAAACCGATATCCGCTGCTA
This sequence comes from Desulfomarina profundi, assembly GCF_019703855.1. Classification (GTDB taxonomy): domain Bacteria; phylum Desulfobacterota; class Desulfobulbia; order Desulfobulbales; family Desulfocapsaceae; genus Desulfomarina; species Desulfomarina profundi. Next base: position 524,578 of record NZ_AP024086.1, read on the forward strand.
TCAAGGAGTTTTTCGGTACCAGCCAGCTTTCACAGTTCATGGATCAGACAAACCCTCTTTCTGAGGTTACACACAAGAGGCGTTTGAGTGCACTCGGACCCGGCGGACTTTCCAGGGAGAGAGCAGGCTTTGAAGTTCGTGACGTTCACCCGACTCATTATGGCCGGATATGTCCAGTTGAAACGCCTGAAGGTCCCAATATCGGGCTGATCGTTTCACTGGCGACATATGCCCGGGTTAATCCATATGGATTCATTGAATCTCCCTATCGAAAAGTCAAGGATCGCATTGTCCTTGATGAAGTTAAATATCTCAGCGCTCTGCAGGAGCAGAACCATATCATTGCTCCGGCGCTCACACCTTACGATGAGAATAAACGTATTATTCCGGATATTTTAATTACCCGGGAAGAAGGCGAGGTTCTTACCTCATCGGTTGACAACGTCACATATATGGATATCGCACCGAATCAGATGATCAGTGTTGCCGCTTCCCTTGTGCCGTTTCTGGAAAATGACGATGCCAACCGGGCCCTGATGGGTTCCAATATGCAGCGTCAGGCCGTACCACTTCTGAAAACGGCTGCGCCATTTGTTGGAACCGGGATGGAGAAATATGTAGCCCGGGATTCCGGGGCATGCCTTATGAGTGCCGGAGATGGTGTTGTGGAAGAAGCTGATTCCAACAGGATTGTGGTCAGGTATGAAGAGCCGGGCACAGATGGATATGATACCGGGGTTGCAGTTTACAGGTTACAGAAATATAAGAAGTCAAATCAGAATACCTGTTTTAATCAGATCCCTCTTGTTCTACCCGGAACCCGTGTGAAAAAGGGTACAGTACTTGCCGATGGTCCATCCTGTGAGCAGGGTGAGATAGCCATTGGTAAAAATGTTACTATAGCTTTTATGCCATGGCGTGGTTTCAATTTTGAGGATTCTATTCTGGTTAATGAACGTCTTTTAAAAGAAGATACATACACCTCTGTTCATATCGAGGTTTTCGAGACAATGGCCAGGGACACAAAACTGGGTAAGGAGGAGATCACCCGGGATATCCCTAATGTCAGCGAGGAAACTCTCCGAAATCTTGATGAATCGGGTATTGTTCAGATAGGGGCTGAGTTGAAACCGGGTGACACTCTGGTTGGTAAGGTCACGCCCAAAGGTGAGACCGTACTTTCACCTGAAGAAAAATTGCTGCGAGCAATTTTTGGGGAAAAAGCCCAGGATGTCAAGGATTCTTCCCTTCGTGTACCACCTGGGGTGAGTGGAGTTGTCATCGATGCCAAGGTTTTTTCCAGAAAAGGAGTGGATAAAGATGAACGCTCCCTGATGATTGAAGATCTTGAGATAGAAAAGCTCAACCAGGATAAACTCGACGAATTACGCAGCCTGAAACGGGGCGTCTGTCGCGAAATCGGTGATATCATCGATGGAAGAACGGCCAAAAAGGATATTCGTGATGCTCGTGGTGAAGTGGTTGTCGCTCTTGGCAAGAAGATCACTAAAGAACATGCTGACAGAATAGGCTTTGATCTTTTGCGTGATATCGATTTTTCCGAGAAGGCAAAGTATGAGGATGCCTTTGATGCTGTCTATGAACGATATAACAGTCAGGCACGATTGATCACCCAGCGGTATGACGGTATCATTGAGCGTATGAAGAAAGGTGATGACCTTCCTCCGGGTGTGGTGAAAATGGTGAAAGTTTATGTCGCCACAAAACGAAAACTCTCGGTCGGTGACAAGATGGCAGGCCGTCATGGGAACAAAGGTGTTGTTTCACGCCTGTTGCCTGAAGAGGATATGCCGTTTTTTGCAGATGGGAGGACCGTTGATATCGTACTCAATCCCCTGGGTGTTCCCTCCAGGATGAACGTTGGGCAGGTTCTTGAGGTTCACTTGGGTTTTGCAGCAAAAAAACTTGGAGAACAGCTGGAAGAGTTTGCCAACCGTTTTGCTGTGGATGAGATCAAGAAAAAACTGCGTGCGGTTTTTTCCGATGAAGAGTTCGAGGCTATAACCGATGGTAAAAGTGATACGGAACTGATCGAATGGGCAAGACGTCACAAGGATGGTATCCATATGGCTACTCCTGTCTTTGACAGTGCCCCGGAATCGGAAATCCGCCGCCTTCTTGTTGAAGCAGGTGTGGATGAGGTTGGTCAGAGTCAGCTCTATGACGGTCTTACCGGTGAACCGTTTGCGAACAAGGTAACGGTTGGGGTCATGTATATGCTGAAACTCCATCACCTTGTTGATAACAAGATTCACGCAAGGTCCACCGGACCCTATTCGTTGGTCACGCAGCAGCCACTCGGCGGTAAAGCTCAGTTCGGTGGTCAGCGTCTCGGAGAGATGGAGGTTTGGGCCATGGAGGCGTATGGTGCCGCATATACTCTTAAAGAATTCCTGACAACCAAATCAGATGATGTAGAAGGCAGGACGACAATGTATGAGCGAATAGTCAAGGGAAATAATTTTCTTACAACCGGGCTGCCGGAGTCGTTTAATGTTCTGGTGAAGGAGCTTCAGGCCCTCTGTCTGAATATGGAACTTATCGAAGAATAAGAGAGATGGATTGACGTAGCAGTCGATCTTTATTCTCATTACCCTGGTTTGGGTTTGATCTCTTCACTGCCTGGCGATAATACAGGCTGTGGAGGAATCCTATAACATAAGGGAGAGGTGATTTCGTGGAAGAGTTATTCAATTTTTTTCAAAAACCGAAAGCCCCAGTAAAATTTAAAAACGTCAAAATATCTCTTGCTTCCCCTGAGAAAATCATGGACTGGTCCCATGGTGAGGTCAAGAAACCAGAGACTATTAATTACAGGACGTTCAAGCCTGAACGGGATGGTTTGTTCTGCGCCAAGATTTTTGGCCCGGTTAAGGATTTTGAATGCAATTGTGGTAAATATAAACGCATGAAGCACAGAGGAGTTGTCTGTGAAAAATGCGGAGTTGAAGTTATTCAGTCAAAAGTCAGACGTGAGCGGTTGGGTCATATAAAACTTGCAGCGCCTGTTGCACATATCTGGTTTTTAAAGAGTCTGCCCAGTAAAATCGGGGCGGTTCTCGATATGACTCTCAAACAACTGGAAAAAATCCTCTATTTTGAGCAGTATGCTGTTGTTGAGTCCGAGGCTGACAGTCTGCCTCCGGGAACACTGTTGACTGAGGAAAAATACAGACAGGCCCTGTCTGAATATCCAGGCCAGTTCAAGGTTGGAATCGGTGCCGAGGCTATCAGGAAACTGCTTGCTTCAAAAGATCTCGTGCAGTTGTCTCATCAGCTGCGTGAGGAAATGGCCAACACCAATTCCAAAACCAAGAGGCAGAAACTTGGGAAAAGACTGTTTGTCATTGAGGCATTCAGGGATTCAGGTAATCAGCCTGAGTGGATGATTCTTGAGGTTATTCCCGTACTTCCACCTGATCTTCGTCCTCTCGTGCCGCTGGAAGGCGGTCGATTCGCCACATCAGATCTCAATGATCTGTATCGAAGGGTGATCAACCGAAACAACAGGTTGAAGCGCCTGCTTGAGCTGGACGCTCCTGATATTATTATTCGTAATGAAAAGAGAATGCTGCAGGAGGCTGTTGATGTTCTGTTTGATAATGGTCGTCGGGGTCGTGTCATAACAGGCGGGAACAAGCGTCCCCTGAAATCCCTGTCCGATATGCTGAAGGGCAAGCAGGGGCGGTTCAGACAGAATCTGCTCGGTAAACGTGTTGATTACTCCGGGCGTTCGGTCATTGTGGTGGGACCACACCTGCGTCTTCATCAATGCGGAATTCCCAAGAAGATGGCTCTGGAGCTTTTCAAACCCTTTATTTACCATAAGCTTGAAAGAAAAGGCTATGTGACAACCATCAAGAGTGGTCGTAAGATGGTTGAAAAAGGGGTGAAAGAGGTATGGGATGTTCTTGATGAGGTCGTCACCGAATATCCTGTTATTCTCAACCGTGCACCGACCCTGCACAGACTCGGTATGCAGGCTTTTGAAGCAGTTCTTATCGAAGGAAAGGCTATTCAGCTGCATCCCCTGGTATGTATGGCATTTAATGCTGACTTTGATGGTGATCAGATGGCTGTTCATGTGCCGTTGTCCGTGGAGGCACAGGTCGAAGCCAGGGTGCTGATGATGTCCACCAATAATATCCTCTCACCTGCCAATGGCGAGCCGGTAATTATCCCTTCACAGGATATTGTTCTCGGATTGTACTATATGACCCGTGAACGGATGAATGTAAAGGGTGAAGGCAAGGCATTTTCTTCTGATGAAGAGGCGATAATTGCCTTTGACTACGATCAGGTTCATCTCCAGGCGAAAATCAAGGTCCGGAAGGACGGTGAGCTGGTGGAAACAACCATGGGCCGCATTATTCTCGGTCAACTTTTACCCGATTCCGTCAAATTTGCCGAGGTCAACAAGGTCATGACCAAGAAGGCACTGGCCGCACTTATTGATCATACATACAGGAATGCCGGAACCAAGGATACTGTCATTCTTGCTGACCGTCTGAAAGATATTGGTTACGAGTATGCCACCAGGGCCGGGATTTCCATCTGTATCAACGATATGAAGATTCCTCTTGCCAAGGAGGAATTTGTTGAAAATGCTGAAAGGGATGTGCTTGATGTAGAACAGCAATATACCGATGGTCTCATCACTTCAGGGGAAAAATATAACAAGGTTGTTGATATTTGGTCAAAAGTTACAGAGGAAGTGGCCAACGCCATGATGGACGAGATCAAGGTTGACTATTTCCGTGATAAGGATGGTAACGTGGTTGAGGCTCCGAGCTTCAATTCCATTTTTATCATGGCTGATTCCGGAGCTCGTGGATCAAGAGACCAGATCCGTCAGCTTGCCGGTATGCGCGGGCTTATGGCAAAACCTTCCGGGGCTATTATTGAGACCCCGATTAAAGCGAATTTCCGGGAGGGGCTTGGGGTTCTTGAATATTTTATTTCCACCCATGGTGCCAGGAAAGGACTTGCCGATACTGCCCTGAAAACTGCAAACTCCGGGTATCTGACCAGAAGACTGGTGGATGTGGCCCAGGAATCCACCATCGTTGAGAAGGACTGCATGACTCTGGACGGTATGATTGCGGAACCACTGATGGATGGTGGTGAAATCATTGTTCCTCTGAGTGGCAGGATTCTCGGCAGGGTTGCTTTGGAGGATATCGTTGATCCCTTTAATGATACGCTTATCGTCAAGGCCGGTGAAGAAATTACAGAAGAGAAGGTCGAACAGATCATGGAGACAGGTATTGACAAGGTCCCCATTCGTTCGGTATTGAGCTGTCGTGCCAAGCGTGGTGTCTGTGCCGCCTGTTATGGCAGGGATCTTGGTCGGGGTCACATGGTGAATATCGGTGAGGCTGTCGGTGTCATAGCTGCTCAGTCCATCGGGGAGCCGGGAACCCAGTTGACCATGCGGACCTTTCATGTCGGTGGTACTGCCAGCCGTTCAGTAGAGCAGGCAGAACTTCAGACTCATATCGGTGGTACAGTGGAGTTTTATAATCTGCACTCAGTTGAAAACTCCGAAGGGACGCATATCGTCATGAACCGTAACGCTGAAATCCTTATTAAGGATGAACTTGGCAGGGAGCGGGAACGTTTCAAGGTGAATTATGGTGCCCAGCTACTGGTTAAAGAGGGAGAGACAGTAGAAAGGGACACAATCCTTGCAGACTGGGATGCCTATACAATCCCAATTGTCGCCGAAGTGGGTGGTGTCATTAAATTTGGTGATATTTTAGAAGGCGTGACCATGCAGGAAAAGGTTGATGGAGTCACCGGAAGGGCTTCCATGGTGATTGTCCATTCCACCGGTTCCACTCAACTGAATCCGAGGATCTCAATCAAAAATGAGAAGGGAAAAACTGTCAAACTGCCGGGATCTGAAGCTTTTGCCCGTTACAGTCTGCCGGTCGGGTCTATCATTTCAGTGAATGAAGGTGATGTCATTCAGCCGGGTACTATTGTTGGTAAAATTCCAAGGGAGACAACAAAAACCAAGGATATTACCGGTGGTCTGCCCAGGGTTGCCGAACTGTTTGAGGTGAGAAAGCCCAAGGATCCAGCAATAATAACCAAAATTGACGGAAAGGTCAGCTTCGGTAAGGAACTGAAAGGAAAGAGACGGGTTGTTGTTACTCCTGAATATGGAGAACCTCAAGAGTACCTGGTTCCCAAGTCAAAACATATCATTGTTCATGAGGGTGATTATGTACAGGCTGGAGAGCCATTGATGGAAGGAACTATTGTTCCAAATGATATTCTTTCTGTTCTCGGGGTAAAGGAGCTTTCCAAATTTCTTGTTAACGAGATTCAGGAAGTGTATAGACTGCAGGGTGTCAAGATCAATGATAAGCATATCGAGGTCATTGTTCGTCAGATGCTCAAACGGGTTATGATTACTTCAGTCGGAGATTCCAAATTCATGATTGGAGAGCAGGTCGAGTGGTGGAAGTTTGAGGAAGAACGGGACAGGTTGATAGCTGAAGGGAAGAAACCGGGGGCGGCTGAACCATTGCTTCTGGGGGTCACAAAGGCATCCCTGTCAACGGAGAGTTTTATTTCTGCGGCGTCCTTCCAGGAAACTACAAAGGTCCTTACCAATGCAGCAATGGCCGGAAAGGTTGATGAACTGAAAGGTTTGAAGGAAAATGTGATTATGGGAAGGCTTATTTCCGCAGGAACCGGCCTGGGGGGTGACCAATAACGGGTAAATTGATATTCGGGCTGTTTTTTTGCTTGACACAGTAGTGCCGCTGGGTTAAAAGTGATTGCTTTCGTGCTTGTGAAATTTCCGGATGTGCACTTGTTGTTGGGAATTAATAATTAGGTTTTGTAAAACAGGAGCAGTTAACGTAATGCCGACAATAAACCAACTTGTAAGGTATGGTAGAAAAAAGTCTGTCAAAAAGACTAATACACCGGCCTTGAAAGGATCGCCCCAGAAAAGGGGTGTGTGTGTAAGGGTCTATACCACGACACCGAAGAAGCCGAATTCAGCACTCAGGAAAGTGGCAAGGGTGCGGTTGACCAATGGAATAGAAGTAACATCTTATATTCCAGGGATCGGACACAATCTGCAGGAGCATTCTGTGGTCATGATTCGTGGCGGAAGGGTGAAGGATTTGCCAGGTGTGCGCTACCATGTGATCAGGGGTACTCTGGATACGCTCGGAGTGTCTGACAGGCGCCAGGGTCGTTCAAAATATGGAGCCAAGCGACCGTCTTAAGGGTCGGTGGATTGGAGAGGTAGTAAGTTATGTCGCGAAGAAGAACAATTGAGAAACGCCCTGTTGATCCGGATCCCAAGTATAACAGTGTTCTGGTGTCCAAATTCACCAATGGCCTGATGGAGAGGGGGAAGAAAACTCTTGCCCAGAGAATTTTTTATGAGGCAATGGATATAGTTGCGGACAGGGTAAAGGACGAGGATCCTCTGACTGTGTTTGAAGAGGCAATGAATAATGTGCGGCCAAGAGTTGAGGTGAAGTCCAGAAGGGTTGGTGGTGCTACATATCAGGTGCCCATGGAGGTTCGGCAGACTCGCAGGAATGCACTTGCCATCAGATGGATTATCGGGTTTTCCCGATCCAGATCCGGGAAGTCCATGTCCGAGAAACTCGCAGCCGAATTGATGGACGCCTATAACAAGCGTGGTGCTTCGGTGAAGAAGAAAGACGATACCCATCGTATGGCTGAGGCAAACAAAGCCTTTGCTCACTATCGCTGGTAGTGGCGGATTGTCCTTGGTGTCGGGGGAAGGGCTGTGTTTTAAGTTTGCTCAAAGTGTGAGGGATCTTCTATGGCAGCCCCGAAAGAGTTGTTCGATGTGCGCAATATCGGCATTATGGCCCATATTGATGCCGGAAAAACAACGACAACTGAGAGAATATTGTATTATACCGGTCGTTCCTACAAGATCGGTGAGGTTCATGAGGGGACAGCCGTCATGGACTGGATGGAACAGGAGCAGGAGCGAGGGATTACTATCACCTCAGCCGCAACTACCTGCTACTGGAAAGATAAAAAAATAAATATTATAGATACTCCCGGGCATGTTGATTTCACAGTAGAGGTGGAACGTTGCCTGAGGGTTCTTGATGGTGTTATAGCGGTGTTCTGTGCCGTGGGTGGTGTTGAGCCCCAGTCGGAGACCGTTTGGAGGCAGGCGGATAAATATGCAATTCCGCGGGTAGCCTTCGTTAACAAGATGGATCGTGTGGGAGCCGATTTCAGTAAATGTCTCAACATGATTACTGAAAGGCTGGGGGCAAACCCGGTAGCCATACAGATTCCGGTAGGAAAAGAGGCTGAGTTCAGGGGAGTGATTGACCTCATTGAGGGAAAAATGCTCCTTTTCGGTGAACAGTCTCTTGGCCAGGAAGTAGAAGTTGTTGAAGTTCCTGGCGAATACATTGAAAGATTCACGGCCGCACGGATGATGCTCCTCGAGAAGTTGGCCGACTTCGATGAGGAGATCATGGAAAAATACTTGGATGATACTACAGTATCTGCGCCTGAGATATACAGCGCTCTCAGGAAGGCGACACTGGCACTGGAAGTAGTGCCGGTTTTGTGCGGGAGTGCTTTTAAAAACAAGGGTGTGCAGCCATTGCTTGACAGTGTGGTTCGCTATCTGCCGTCTCCTCTGGATGTAAAGGAAATAGAAGGAGTTGGCAAAAATGGTGAACCTGTCACCAGAAAAACTGATCCTGAAGATAGTTTTGTCGGATTGGTTTTCAAGCTGATGAGTGACACTTTTGTTGAAAACCTGGCTTTTATGCGCGTCTACTCCGGCAGGATTGGAGTGGGGGACAAGGTTTTTAATCCTGTTAAGAAAAAACAGGAAAAAATCGGCAAGCTTCTCAAGCTTCATGCAAACAAGCGTGAAGAAGTAGATGAAATACTTGCTGGTGATATCGGTGCGATAGTTGGTCTTAAGTTTACGACGACTGGTGATACGCTTTGCAGAAAAGGGGATCACATAATTCTTGAAAGTATGGATTTTCCCGATCCTGTGATTGGCGTGGCCATTGAGCCGAAAAGTAAGGCGGAAGAAAAAAAGCTTGCGGAAACGCTTGGTAAAATTGCTCTTGAAGATCCGTCTTTCACAATAACGACCAACAGTGATACCGGCCAGACAATTATTTCCGGTATGGGGGAACTTCACCTGGAGATCATTGTTGACCGTTTACTCAATGAGTTTAAGGTAGCTGCCAATGTAGGAACACCCCAGGTCGCCTATAAGGAAACAATCGGCAGACTTTGTCGCGGGGAAGGAAAGTTTGACCAGTTGACCGGAGCCAAAGGGCAGTATGGTCATGTTATTATTGAGGTCGAACCGGCGGACAGGGGGAGTGGGTTTGCGTTTGAAAATCTTGTTGATGAAGATACTGTGCCGGGCGAATATCTGGAATTTATCCGCAAAGGGATAGAGGACAGTCTGGACTCCGGGCCCCTGATCGGATATCCACTCACAGACCTCAAGGTATCTCTGGTGGGGGGTTCGTATCACGACGAGGAGTCGACGGAAATGGCTTTTGGTATTTCAGCTGCCATGGCAATTCGTCGAGCAGCAGCAGACGCTGATCCAAAGCTGCTGGAACCCGTCATGAGCTTGGAAGTTGTAACTCCTGAAGAATATGTTGGAGATGTTATATCCGACTTGAACAGCAAACGCGGGAAAGTAGTTGGTGTTGAGGCAGAAAAGGAACTTCAGGTTTTAAAAGCACATGTCCCTCTCGCGGAGATGTTTGGGTATTCAACATCCCTCAGATCATCAACACAGGGACGGGCAACATTTACGATGCAGTTTTTACAATATGAAGTAGTACCTGCTTCAAAGGCAGATAAAATAATAAAGAAAATCAGAGGGATCTAGGTCCAAACATATTGAGGAACAGTTATGTCAAAGGAAAAATTTGAAAGGACTAAACCGCATGTTAACGTCGGTACGGTAGGTCATATTGACCATGGTAAAACGACCTTAACAGCTGCAATTACCCGGGTATTATCTCTGAAGGGGCAGGCTTCATTTACTGATTTCAGTGATATTGACAAGGCTCCTGAAGAGAAGGAAAGAGGCATTACAATTGCCACGGCTCACGTAGAATATGAGACCGAGAAGCGTCATTATGCACATGTTGATTGTCCGGGACATGCGGATTATATCAAAAACATGATTACCGGTGCAGCCCAGATGGACGGAGCGATACTTGTTGTTGCTGCAACGGATGGCGCAATGCCCCAGACCCGTGAGCATATTCTTCTTGCCCGCCAGGTTGGTGTTCCGGCAATTGTTGTTTTTCTCAACAAATGCGACATGGTTGACGATGAGGAACTTATCGAGCTTGTGGATATGGAACTGCGGGAGTTGCTTGATAAATATGAGTTTCCAGGTGATGATATTCCGTTTATCCAGGGTTCCGCATTGCAGGCCCTTGAAAATCCTGAAGATGAAGAACACTCAAAGTGTATATGGGAGCTGATGGATGCAATCGATTCCTATATTCCCGAGCCGAAGCGTGATGTCGATCAGCCGTTTCTCATGCCTGTTGAGGATGTTTTCTCCATTTCCGGTCGCGGTACCGTGGCCACTGGACGTGTGGAGCGTGGTGTAATTCATGTCGGTGATGAAGTGGAGATTGTTGGTATCCGGGAAACACAGAAAACGACATGTACCGGCGTCGAGATGTTTCGCAAGTTGCTGGATGAAGGACAGGCCGGTGATAATATCGGTGCATTGCTGAGGGGTATTAAAAGGGATGAAATAGAAAGAGGACAGGTTCTGGCTGCTCCGAAATCTATAACACCACACACCAAGTTCAAGGCTGAGTGTTATATTCTCGGTAAGGATGAGGGTGGAAGGCATACACCGTTCTTTAATGGATACCGACCTCAGTTTTATTTCAGGACAACTGACGTGACAGGTGTCCTGACACTTGAAGAAGGTGTTGAAATGGTCATGCCTGGAGATAATATCGCGGCGACGGTGGAGTTGATCACCCCTATTGCCATGGATGTCGGACTGCGTTTTGCCATTCGTGAGGGTGGTCGTACAGTTGGTGCAGGCGTTATCAGTGAAATTTTATAAAAAGGGTGCATGATGATACCTACAGAGAAAATCCGTATCCGTCTCAAGGCATACGATCATAAGCTGCTGGATCAGTCTACCTCTGAAATTGTTGAGACTGCCAGAAGAACCGGATCTGCGGTAGCTGGACCGATTCCTTTACCGACTTCGGTGAACAAGTTCTGTGTTCTCCGTTCACCTCATGTCGATAAGAAATCCCGTGAGCAGTTTGAAATGAGGACTCATCGTCGTTTGCTCGATATTCTTGAGCCGACTCAACAGACAATAGACCTGCTGATGAAGCTGGAATTGTCTGCAGGTGTCGATGTAGAAATAAAGCTGCCGTAGATGGCGACGATATCAATTGTAAATTGAAGCATCAGGTAGAATTATGCCAAAGTCAATGGGTATATTAGGTAAAAAAATCGGGATGACCCGGATTTACAGTGAACTGGGACAGGCTACTCCCGTGACTGTTGTGGAAGCTGGACCCTGTAAAGTCCTCCAGGTCAAAAGTGAAGACACAGATGGATACAATGCCATTCAGGTCGGCTTTTCTGAAAAGAAAGCGTCAAGAGTCAATAAGGCTGTAGCCGGTCACCTGAAAAAATCAGGGTCTGAAGGTTTCTATTTTATACGCGAGTTCAGGGTCAGTGATCCGGAAAAGTATGAAGTAGGACAGGATATTACTCTGGATGCGGTATTTAAAGTCGGTGATCTTGTTGATGTGCAGGGGACGAGCAAAGGTAAGGGTTTTCAGGGTGTTATTAAACGACATGGATTTGCCGGTGGTGGTGCAGGTCATGGATCTAAATTTCACAGGGCACCAGGTTCGATTGGTATGAGCGCCTACCCCGGAAGGGTTGTCAAGGGGAAAAAAATGCCCGGAAGAATGGGAAACGATACTGTTCTGAAAAAGAATGTGATTATCGTTGACATTCGTTCTGATGATAATGTCGTGCTTTTGAAAGGTCCCCTTCCTGGAGCCAAGAACGGCCTGTTGAAAATATTTTCAAAATAAACTGCTTTTGAATTGAAACAGGCTCGAGGAGATAGATATGTCTACTGTAAAAATAGTTAACACCAAGAATGAGAGTGTTGGCGAGGTTGAGCTGAGAGATGATGTGTTCAACCGTGAAGTCAAGGAACACATTCTGCACGAAGTTGTAAGAATGCAGAGGGCGGCTCGGAGATCAGGAAATGCCTGCACCAAAACACGGGTTGAGGTGAGAGGCGGTGGTGCCAAACCATGGCGTCAGAAGGGTACCGGTCGTGCAAGAGCTGGAACCAGAACTTCACCGATCTGGCGAGGTGGTGGAGTTGCCTTTGGCCCGAAACCTCGTGATTACGGATTCAAACTGAACCGGAAAGTGAAAAAACAGGCCGTTGCTATGGCAATAAGTGCGAGGTTCCAGGAAGGAAATCTCATTGTACTTGACGACTTCACACTGGAAAGGATCAAAACCAGGGACTTTGTTGAGGTCATGGGGGCACTCGAAGTTGATAATGCACTCATTGTTGCAGGAAGTGAGAATGACAATTTGTCGAAATCTTCCCGTAATGTCAATGGTTATAAAGTGTTGCCCGCTGAAGGTGTCAATGTGTATGACATTCTCCTTCATAAAAAACTCATCCTTGTGCAACCCACAATTGAGAGCCTTGAGAAGAGGTTGGCGTCATGAAAAATTTATACAATGTGCTGAAGGGACCATGCCTCACTGAGAAGGCATCATTGCTCCAGGAAGAGGAAGGGCAGGTTGTTTTCAATGTTCATCCCAAGGCAAACAAGATAGAGATTAAAAGGGCGGTTGAGCTCATCTTCAACGTTAAGGTGAAAGATGTGAGAACTGCTAATATGCACGGCAAGCAAAAACGGGTTGGAAAAACCATAGGTTTTACCAGTGAATGGAAAAAAGCCTATGTTACCCTGTCTGAAGGTGAGATTAATTTTGTAGACGAACTGTAGGTTAATATCGCAGGAAAATGTTCGTAAATTATAATCACTTAATGATTGTATCTAACCCTATTTGATGGAGCGATTGGGAAATCATGGCTATAAAAACATATAAACCTACATCGGCTGGCAAACGACACCACGTGTCGATCAAGAATCCGGAGCTGTCAACAAAAGGACCGGAAAAGAGTCTTGTGTGCAGTTTGTCAAAAAGCGGTGGAAGGAACAATTACGGGCGCATTACCTCTCGACACATTGGTGGTGGTCATAAACGTAAGTACAGAATCATTGATTTTAAGAGAAATAAAACCGACATAGACGCCAGGGTAGTCGCTATAGAGTATGACCCCAACCGGTCTGCAAATATTGCACTGCTCAGTTATCTTGACGGAGAGAAAAGTTATATTCTTTCCCCGGACGGGATATCTGTTGGAGATAGGGTAATTGCCGGCGAAAATGTGGATATTCAGCCTGGTAACTGTCTGCCGATGAGTAATATTCCTCTTGGTACTATCATTCATAATATAGAGATGAAAATTGGCAAAGGTGCTCAGCTTGTTCGTAGTGCCGGGGCGTCCGCCCAGTTGATGGCCAAGGAAGGAAGCTATGTTCTTGTCCGGTTGCCATCCGGTGAGGTGAGGAAGTTCAATAATAAATGCAGGGCCTGTATAGGTCAGGTAGGAAATCGTGAACACGAAAGCCAGAAACTTGGAAAAGCCGGCAGGAACAGATGGAAAGGAAGAAGACCCCATGTTCGAGGTGTAGCTATGAACCCGGTTGATCATCCGATGGGTGGTGGGGAAGGTAAGAGTTCAGGTGGACGGCATCCATGTACTCCCTGGGGACGTCCGACCAAAGGTTACAAGACTCGAAAGAGAAAGGCTTCTGACAAACTGATTGTCAAGAAGAGATCATAACAGACCAGGAGTAAAATATGTCTCGTTCAATTAAGAAAGGTCCTTTCATCGATGATCATTTACAGAAGAAAGTGTCCGCGGCTATCGAAAGTGGCTCCAGGAAGGTTATCAAAACCTGGTCCAGGCGTTCGGATATCAGTCCTGAGATGGTAGGCCTGACATTTGCAGTTCACAATGGGAAAAAATTTATTCCGGTATTTGTCACCGAGAATATGGTAGGGCATAAGCTTGGTGAATTTTCACCGACCAGAACCTATTATGGACATGCTTCAGACAAGAAGGGAAGAAAATAATCAGAAACGTACGTTTCTGTTGGGAACTCACTTGGGAGTATAAGCTATGGAAGCACGAGCCGTAGGCAAATATATTAGAATATCTCCGCAGAAGGCGAGACTTGTCGCTGACGTCGTCAGGGGAATGGGTGTGGATGAGGCCATTAACACCTTACGTTTCATGCCTAAAAAAGGTGCGGGAATTATCCAGAAGGTGCTGGAGTCTGCAGTCGCAAATGCGACTCAGGATGAAACAACTGATGTGGATAATCTGTATATCAAAAAAATTATGATTGATGGTGGACCATCCCTGAAAAGAATCAGGCCCAGAGCCATGGGAAGAGCTACCTCCATAATAAAAAGAACTAGTCATATAACAGTTATTGTTGATGAGAACTAGTTTGGAATACGGTGAGCGGATAACAGGCCACTTATCGCTAAGATTAATTTGAGTATTGGATTTGTTGGAGGACTGTTTTGGGGCAGAAGGTTAATCCATTAGGAATGAGACTGAACATTACCCGGACATGGGATTCGATCTGGTATGCGGACAAGGAGTACGCCGCCTTTTTGATTGAAGATCAGAAAATTAAAAAGTTTCTCAAGAAACGACTCCACCATGCAGGGTTGTCTAAAGTAAAGATTGAACGCACCGGGGAACACGTGCGGATCAAACTGCATACAGCACGTCCTGGGATTGTGATCGGGAAAAAGGGTGCAGAAATCGAGCTTATCAAAAAAGAGCTTGAAAAGCTTATTTCCCGCAAGGTTACAATTGACATTCAGGAAGTCAGGCGTCCTGAGGCGGATGCTCAGCTTGTCGCTGAAAATATTGCTCAGCAGCTGGTCAGAAGGGTCGCTTTTCGCCGGGCCATGAAAAAGGCTGTCAGTTCCGCCTTGAGATTTGGTGTGCAGGGCATCAAAATCTCGTGTTCAGGTCGACTCGGAGGTGCTGAGATGTCCAGGTGTGAATGGGTTCGCGAAGGTCGGGTACCGCTGCACACTCTCAGGGCCGATGTGGACTACGCACTTGCTGAGGCCAACACTACATACGGGATTATTGGTGTGAAAGTTTGGATCTTCAATGGTGAAGTGCTCAGTGACAAGGACAGTGGTTCCGTATAAAGGATCTCATTTTTATTGAGGTTGCTGTTTTAATCGCATAATTCGGAGTAGAAGATGTTAAGTCCTAAAAAGGTTAAACATAGAAAAGTTTTTAAAGGAAGGAACAGAGGGATTGCCTACAGAGGGTCATCTATTTCCTTTGGCGAATTTGCCATCAAGGCTACATGCTGTGGAAAAATGACTGCTCAGCAGATTGAAGCTGCCCGTGTTACCATCAACAGGACACTGAAGCGTGGCGGCAAGGTCTGGATCCGGGTGTTTCCGGATAAACCTCTTACCAAGAAGCCAGCCGAGACAAGGATGGGTAAAGGTAAGGGTAGTCCGGAATCCTGGGTGGCAATGATAAAGCCTGGTATGGTCCTTTATGAAATTGGTGGAGTCAGTGAGGAGCTCGCTGTAAAAGCATTAAGACTGGCAGGGAACAAACTTCCATTCTCAACCAAAGTAGTAACCAAGAGGAACACTTTATGAAAGCTGAGGATATTCGTAAAATGTCCGCTGAGGATCTTGAGAACAAGGAAAAGGAACTGAGAGAAGAATTGGGAAATTTAGCTTTTCAACATCGTATCAGACCTCTTGAAGATACCTCGCGGTTAAAAAAAATTAGGAAAGATATTGCTAGAATCGAGACCGTCAAAGCACAGGCTGTTAGCTAGTCATATAATATGAAAATTGAATGAGACCGGTCAGATTCTATACATTCATCACTAAGTGATTAAACTATGAGCGAAATTAAAAAATCCAAGAAGACAAGAACCGGTTCTGTTGTCAGCAACAGAATGGAAAAAAGTGTTGTCGTTCAGGTTGAGCGTAAGATTCGTCATAAGCTTTATGGAAAATTCGTGAAAACCAGTGTCAAATATCTGGCAGATGATCCTGAGAACCGTTGTAATATCGGTGACACTGTTTTGATTGAAGAGTGCCGACCACTAAGCAAGAGAAAGAGGTGGCGGGTGAGAACAATACTGGAGAAGGCACTTTAAAAACTGACAGTGCAGAGGTTGAGAAACGTTTTGTTTCGTATGATATATCAGGTGAAATTATGATACAGGCAGAGACAGTACTGAATGTCGCAGATAACTCAGGAGCCAAGAAAGTTTTGTGTATCCGGGTTCTTGGCGGAACGAGAAAGCGATACGCCACCATCGGAGATGTGATTGTGGTTACAGTTAAGGAAGCGCTTCCACACGCCAAGGTAAAAAAGGGTGACGTAATGAAGGCGGTAATCGTCAGAACCGCAAAAGAAATGAAGCGCATGGATGATACCTGGGTAAGGTTTGATGATAATGCAGCCGTAATGCTCGGGACCTCAGGGGAACCTGTAGGGACTCGTATTTTCGGACCTGTGGCCCGTGAGTTAAGAAATCAAGGTTTCATGAAAATTATCTCACTGGCACCGGAGGCACTTTAACCGTCCTGAAGGACAGGAGAGCCTCCTGATCCGCCGGGTCAGATACATTGATTGGAAAAAGGTATAGAAATGAGACAGGGCAGAACATACCTGAAGAAAAATGATCAGGTTGAAGTAATTGCAGGCAAGGACAAAGGCCGGGTAGGCAAAATCCTTCGTGTATTAAGGGCAAAGGATAAGGTCGTTGTTGAGCGGATAAATATGATCAAGCGCCATACAAAACCGACTGAAATGAATCAGCAGGGTCAGATTGTCGAAAAGGAAGCGCCGATACACGTATCAAATATTCAGCTTATTTGTCCCGAGTGTACCAAGACCGGCCGAATTGGTAAAAAGATACTTGAGGATGGGACGAAGGTCCGCTACTGCAAGAGTTGCGGTGAACCCATCGAAAGTAAATAATAAGTAATCGAAAAAGGTTTAAGCCAGGAGTTATACATGGGTGCGCTGAAAGAAAAATACATGAACGAATGTGTTCCTGCGCTGAAAGAGGAATTCGGATATAAAAACGTTATGCAGCTGCCGCAACTCAAGAAGATTGTCTTGAATATGGGGTTGGGAGAGGCAGTACAGAATCCGAAAATTGTTGAAGGTGCTGCAGAAGAACTTACACGAATTGCCGGCCAGAAAGCCGTCATTACAAAAGCTAAGAAATCAATTGCAACGTTTAAACTCCGAGAGGGTATGCCCATTGGGTGTCGTGTTACCCTCCGTGGAGATAAAATGTATGACTTCTTCAGCAAGCTTGTTAATATAGCGCTTCCGCGTGTAAGAGATTTCAGGGGACTTTCACCTAAAGGATTTGATGGACGCGGAAATTTTTCCATGGGTATTCAGGAACAGATTATATTCCCGGAGATCGATTATGATAAAATTGATAAGATCAAAGGGCTTAATATCACGATTGTAACAACCGCACAGACGGATGAAGAAGGGCGATCTCTTCTCAGGAAACTTGGAATGCCTTTTAAAAAATAATATACAGGTAGGAAACGTCTTTACTTAAAAGAATTATTGGAGGTTGGTTTGGCTAAAAAATCCATAATCGCAAAAGCAAAACGCGAGCCGAAATTTGGAGTACGTAAATATAACAGATGTCCTCTCTGCGGACGTCCGAGAGGATTTATCAGAAAGTTTGGTATTTGCAGAATCTGCTTCCGGAAATTGGCGCTGAGCGGTGAAATTACCGGAGTGACTAAATCAAGTTGGTAGAATTTCAGCCGTTTTTGATTTGGCCATCCACACTATTGAAAAATAAGGAGTGTTCGCTATGTCAATGAGCGATCCCCTGGCAGATATGCTGACCAGGATACGAAATGCAGTAATGGTAAAATTTGATACTGTTGAAATGCCCTCCTCGACAGTAAAAGTGAATGTCGCCAAGGTCCTGAAGGAAGAAGGGTATATTAGCGGGTATCAGGTTATTGAAGATTCCGTTCAGGGGACTCTGAAAATCGATCTGAAATACGGTCCGAATCAGGAGCCTGTTATAACCGGTTTAAAAAGAGTCAGTAAACCCGGTTTAAGGAAATATGCAAAGGCAAATGCGATTCCCAAGGTATTGAATGGACTTGGAATAGCAATAATATCCACATCCAAGGGTGTTGTGACGGATAAAACAGCCAGGGCACTTAATTCTGGTGGGGAGATCATTTGTGAGGTCTGGTAGACCGCGCAGGAAACGGAGGTAATTATGTCTCGTATTGGTAAGCAACCAATTCCGGTCCCTGCCGGGGTGAAAGTTGATCTGAAGGGTCAGCTGATTTCCGTGACCGGAAACAAAGGAACGTTGAAACGTGAAATCATTCCTGAAGTGGAAGTGGTTCTGGAAGATGGTGTGATTTCTGTCAGGAACAGGGTCGAAACCAAAAAGGTTAACGCATTCAGAGGGCTTACAAGAAGTCTAATCAATAATATGATCATCGGTGTTGCCGATGGTTTCAAAAGAGTTCTTGTTATTGAGGGTGTTGGATATAAGGCCAGTGTCAGTAATTCAAAGCTGACCCTCAATGTAGGGTATTCAAATCCAGTTGAATTTGAATTGCCCAAAGAGGTAAATGCCACTGTTGATGGTAACACAAAGATTGTGCTTGAATGTATTGACAAAGAACTGCTTGGTCTTGTTGCCGCAAAAATCCGCCAGGTCAGAAAACCTGAACCTTATAAAGGGAAAGGTATCCGCTACGAAGATGAACACATTGTCCGTAAGGTTGGCAAAGCTGGCGCGAGTTAATTCTTGTTGATCGTACTTATTGAAACTCAAATATTATTAATGGGTAGAAAAAATGGCCAGGACGAATACAAAGACTACAGCACGGGCAAAACGTGTCAGGCGTATCCGGAAGAAAATTACCGGTACAAGTGAACGCCCCAGGTTGAGAGTCTTCAAGAGCAACAAACATATATATGCTCAGATAATCGATGATGTAGCAGGGCATACACTTGTATCCGTGTCTACACTTGATAAGGACTTTTCCCTTGGAGAAGATGAAAAAGGAAAGGTAGCTGCTGCAAAAAAGATTGGAGAAATGATAGGTGCTCGCGCAAAATCCGCCGGAATTACCAAGGTGGTTTTTGACCGTGGAGGATCAATATATCACGGTAGAGTAAAATCACTTTCCGAGGGTGCTCGGGAAGGTGGTTTGATTTTTTAATGATTTTATTTAATACGGGGGTGCCCCTTGTCTGATTTTAAACGTTCCAAAAGTAACAACGCTGAGGAGCTGATAGAAAAAATTGTTTTCATTAACAGGGTCGCTAAAGTCGTAAAAGGTGGACGTCGATTCAGCTTTAGTGCCATAGTTGTTGTAGGTGATGGAAAGGGAAAAGTTGGTTACGGACTTGGAAAAGCTAACCAGGTTCCCGAGGCTATAAGGAAAGGCGTTGAAAAAGCGAGGAAATCTATGATTTCCGTCTCCCTGACTGAATCCTCAATTCCTCATCAGATTATTGGAAAGTATGGTGCAGGAAAAGTACTGTTGAAACCTGCATCCGAGGGTACCGGTCTTATTGCCGGTGGTCCTGTAAGGGCGGTTTTGGAGTCGGCAGGTGTGTCAAACGTATTGACAAAATGTCTTGGATCTCACAATCCGCATAATATGGTTAAAGCTACGATCAACGGTCTTCAATCGTTGCGTTCAGCAGAATATATAGCTGAACTTCGTGGTAAGACGGTTGATGAAATTACTGCATAGATCGCCTGTTTTACAGAGCAGGTTGTTCATGTCTAAAATATGAAGAAAAAGGTAGTCAAATGGCCGAGACAATAACTTTTTATCAGGTCAAAAGCGGCATCGGCAGTACCAGAAAAATAAGGGCCACTTTAATTGGGCTTGGGCTCACCAAAATGAATAAAAAAGTGACAAGAAAAGATACACCTGAGATACGCGGTATGCTCAAAAAGGTTGGTCATCTTGTACATATTGAGGAGATATAGCATGTTAACTCTGGCAAACCTTTCTCCACAAAAAGGATCGACTAAAAATCGAAAAAGGCTCGGAAGAGGCCCTGGAACAGGTCATGGTAAAACAGCGGGAAGAGGTCATAAGGGTTTTAAATCGCGTTCAGGATCAGGAATAAAACCAGGCTTTGAAGGTGGTCAGATGCCTCTGCAGAGGCGCCTGCCCAAAAGAGGCTTTAATAATATTTTCCGCAAGGAATATACAATTGTTTCCCTTGATCAACTGGATTCGTTTGATACCGGCACGGAAATAAACGCCAGGGTGTTAGTGGATGCAGGGATGATCAAGAAGGGTGCACTTATTAAAGTTCTCGCAAATGGAGAAGTTACAAAATCACTGACTGTCAAAGTTGACAAGATCAGTGCGTCTGCCAAGGAAAAAATTGAAGCTGCAGGCGGAAGTGTTGAGCTTGTTGATGCCGATCGGAATGGCAAATAGTTGCTTCTTGTCGTCAGAGACATCAAGTATTGTTATTATTGTATAGGAACGTAGATAGGACATTATAATGGGCGGATTGCAGAGTGCTGCAAATATACCGGAGCTGCGTAGGCGAATCTTTTTTACGCTTATTATGCTTGCTGTTTACAGAATGGGTGTTCAGATACCGACGCCCGGCATCAATGGTGAAGCGCTTCAGGCCTTTTTCAATCAGAATGCCGGAACGTTATTTGGCATGTTCAATTTGTTCTCCGGCGGGGCATTGAAGAACTTTTCAGTGTTTGCCCTTGGGATCATGCCGTATATTTCCGCCTCTATTATTATTCAGCTGTTGACCGTTGTCATACCTCAGTTGGATGCATTGAAAAAGGAAGGAGAGGCCGGAAACCGGAAAATTACACAATATACCCGATATGGTACTGTTTTTCTCAGTGTCGTTCAGGGAACATTTATAGCAGTTGGCCTTGAGAGTATGACTGGACCGGGCGGGCAGGCTATTGTCCTTGTGCCTGGTCTGCAGTTTAAACTGATGACCATGCTCACACTGACCTCCGGTACCGCATTTATTATGTGGCTCGGTGAGCAGATGACAGAGAGAGGGATTGGAAACGGTATTTCTCTGATCATTTTTGCAGGTATTGTCGCACGAGGACCAGCTGCCGTTGTCAACTCCATTCAGCTTATTAAAGCTGGTGAAATTGCACTGTTTTTCGTTCCGTTCCTGGTTCTGTTCATGTTTGCAATTGTAGCAGTTATCGTCTTTTTTGAAACGGCTCAGCGACGTATTCCGATACAGTATGCAAAGCGCGTAGTCGGGAGAAGAGTGTATGGTGGGCAAAGTTCGCATCTGCCACTCAAAATAAACATTTCAGGTGTTATTCCTCCAATATTTGCCTCATCTATAATGATGTTTCCTGCTACTATAGGCAGCTTTATCAAAATTGAATGGGTGCAGAGAGTTTCAGCCGCCATGGCCCCAGGTACGATCTATTATTATATCTGCTATATCGGAATGATTGTCTTTTTCTGTTTTTTCTACACCGCTGTTCAGTTTAAACCTGATGATGTCGCAGATAATCTGAAGAAAAATGGAGGGTTTATTCCCGGAATACGACCAGGGAAAAGAACGGCGGAGTTTCTCGATAAGGTTCTGACCAGGCTGACTGTCGTTGGGGCTATATATCTCAGTGCCGTCTGCGTTCTGCCGACACTGCTCATACGGGAGTTCAATATACCGTTTTACTTTGGTGGGACTGCCCTGCTCATTGTCGTCGGGGTTGGTATTGACACAATCTCACAGATTGAATCTCACCTTCACATGAGGAATTACGAAGGCTTCATGAAACAGGGAAGGATTAAAGGGCGCAGATAAGTCGTGGCTTCATCTTCAGGGCGTGGGGCTGTCATAGTTAAAAACCCTGCTGAAATAGAAATAATGGCCGAGGCAAACAGTATTGTCTCCGGTGCCTTAACATTGTTAAAGGAAGTTGTCAGGCCCGGCATTACCACCTGGGAGCTTGACAGGATCGCTGAAGAGTATTGCATAAGACGAAAGGGTAGACCGGCATTTAAGGGATACAGGGGATTTCCCGGCAGCCTCTGTGTTTCTGTGAATGAAGAGGTAGTACATGGCATACCCTCCAGAAAGAGAAAATTAAAAAAAGGTGACATTCTATCCATAGATTTTGGGGTTGAGTTTAAAGGATTTTTCGGCGATTCCGCATTAACTGTTGCAGTAGGAAAAGTTAAGCCGGAAATTGCCTTTCTTCTGAAGGTCACTGAAGAATCTCTGTACAGGGGGATTGAACAGGTTGTAGCGGGGAATCATATAAGTGACATATCCCAGGCTGTTCAGAATCATGTGGAGGGACACGGCTTTTCCGTTGTTAAACAGTTTGTCGGTCATGGAATCGGTAGTTCATTACATGAGCCTCCCGAAATTCCCAATTTTTACCAGGGTGAAAGGACGGAAAGGTTACGGATTGGTATGGTTCTGGCAATTGAGCCGATGGTTAATCTTGGCACTGGCAAGGTAAAAGTTCTGAAGGACGGTTGGACAGTCGTCACAGCAGATCACAAGCCTTCAGCCCACTTTGAGCATTCTGTAGCAGTGACTGAAAACGGACCACGTATTCTCAGTTGACAGAAAAGACGATAGAAATTTTAAAAAATCCTTCTCTTTTTTTGAGAGGTATAGTATAATGCTCCGTTTTTAATTGAAACTATGAATACTCAGGGATATCCATGGCAAAAGAAGAAGCAATTGAAGTAGAAGGTACTATTATTGAGCCGTTACCGAATGCAATGTTCAGGGTCGAACTTGACAATGGACATAAGGTGCTTGCACATATTTCAGGCAAGATGAGGATGCATTTCATAAAAATCCTGCCTGGTGACAGAGTTACGATAGAACTTTCTCCCTACGATCTCACCAGGGGAAGAGTTACGTTTAGGGCAAAAAACGCCAAAAAGAAAAAATAGAGTCTTATCATGAAAGTACGCGCATCAGTAAAAAAAATATGTAGTGAATGCAAAATATTTAAGCGAAATGGGGTAGTTCGCGTATCCTGTAAAATTAAGAAACATAAACAGAGGCAGGGTTAATTGTGGAGTTACCGCTTTTTACTTCCTACTTCCTTTAAGGAGATAGATCTTGGCACGTATAGCAGGAGTTGACCTTCCAAAAAACAAACATATTGACCGGGCACTTACTTATATTCACGGGATCGGCCTGACATCCGCCCGTAAAATTCTTGATAAGGTGGATCTGCCCTACACGATGAACAGTGACGATCTTGGCGGTGATGACATTAACCGGATAAGGAAAGTGATAGAATCTGAGTACACTGTTGAGGGTGATCGTCGCAGGGAAGTTTCCATGGATATAAAACGACTGACGGATCTCGGTTGTTACCGGGGACGGCGTCATCGTATGGGACTGCCTTGTCGTGGACAGAACACAAAGACAAATGCACGTACCAGAAAAGGACCTCGAAGAGGAGCTGGGCGTCGGAAATAGCAGATAATTAAACAGGTATAATATTATGGCCGTTGCAAAAAAAAGAAGGGTAAAAAAGAATGTACCGGAAGGTATAGTTTTTATCTATTCAACTTTTAACAATACGATTGTGACTATTTCCGATAAGCAGGGAAATGTTGTCGCCTGGTGCAGTGCCGGAGTTCTCGGGTTTAAAGGTTCCAGGAAAAGTACACCATTTGCTGCCCAGAATGCTTTGGCTGATGCAGCTAAAAAAGCTGCTGATTTTGGAATGAGAAAAGTCGAGGTAAAGGTTAAAGGGCCTGGACCCGGGAGAGAAGCTGCCTTAAGAGCACTGATTAACACAGGGTTTGAGGTGAGTCGAATATATGATGTTACACCGATACCTCACAACGGATGCAAACCGCCCAAACGCCGTCGGGTCTGATTGTTTCGTAATTTTCACTGAAAAGAAAAATAATATATTGAATGGAGGCCTACGTTGGCTAGAAATATTGGTGCTGCATGTCGTCGATGCAGGAGAGAAGGATTAAAACTATATCTCAAGGGTGACCGTTGTTACTCAGATAAATGCTCATATGAAAGAAGGGCCTTCGGGCCTGGGCAGCATGGGCAGGCAAGATTTAAAAAACTCTCCAACTATGCTGTCCAGTTGCGTGAAAAACAGAAAGTCAAGGCCATGTATGGTATGCTGGAAGGTCAGTTCAAACTGAATTTTCAGAAGGCAGACAGGCAGAAGGGTGTTACTGGTGAAAATCTGCTGGTTATGCTTGAACGGCGACTTGATAATACCGTATTTCGGCTGGGATTCGCCGCTTCAAGGAATCAGGCTCGGCAGCTCGTACGCCACAAGCATATTCTTGTCAATGGCAGAAAGGTAGATATTCCTTCGTTCCTTGTTTCGGTTAATGATATTATTACGTTAAAGGAAAAAAGCCGGGCGAACAGTGCAATCAATGAAAATCTGGAGGCTGTTGCCAGGCGGGGTATCCCAAGCTGGATTGAGCTTGATAAGGACAATTTCAAAGCTACAATTAAAGCCATGCCGAATCGCGAAGAGATCACTATGCCGATTCAGGAACAGCTCATTGTTGAATTGTACTCCAAGTAAAATAAAATAGATTCTGAAAATAATGTCTCCTTTCAGAGACTTATTTTTGTGCTTAATGAACGCCTCCTGTATGTTTAGGGGTGGATACTTTCTAAAGTAAAGAAGAAAAGTAGAGAAGGTAATTTATGACTCAAGCTGCCGACGAAAAAACACCATTTTACCGTAACTGGCACGAGCTTATTAAACCAGAGAAGCTTGAGGTTGACAGGGACAAACATACGGATACGTATGGAAAGTTTGTCTGTCAGCCCCTTGAAAGGGGATTTGCGACTACTATCGGGAATTCGCTGCGGCGAATCCTTCTCTCTTCAATTCAGGGAGCAGCAATTACCACGGTAAAGATTGAGGGGGCTCTTCACGAATTCACTTCCATGAAGGATATAATGGAAGATGTCAGTGAAATTATCCTGAATCTCAAAACAATCAGGATCAAACTGCTCTCCGGCGATTCCCAGAGGGTCATTATTGACAAAACCGGACCTGGAAAAGTTACAGCTGCAGATATTGA
This sequence comes from Desulfomarina profundi, assembly GCF_019703855.1. Classification (GTDB taxonomy): domain Bacteria; phylum Desulfobacterota; class Desulfobulbia; order Desulfobulbales; family Desulfocapsaceae; genus Desulfomarina; species Desulfomarina profundi. The sequence goes on from NZ_AP024086.1 coordinate 549,886, forward strand.
TGGTAATGAGCTGGTTGAGGTGATGAATCCCGAACAGGTGATCTGTACTCTTACCGGGGACGTTACTTTCAGAGCTGAACTGACAGTAGAATGGGGCAAGGGATATCAACCTGCAGAGCAGCAGGATAAAGAAAAACTTGCTATTGGCCAGATCCCTGTGGATGCAATTTTTACCCCCATCAAGAAAATACAGTATGTAACCTCCCAGGCCAGAGTTGGTCAACAAACTGATTATGACAAGTTGACTATTGAAATTGAAACCGACGGGAGTCTCAGGCCCGAAAGCGCTCTTGCATATGCTGCAAAGATCTTGAAAGAGCAGATGACTATTTTCATCAATTTTGATGAGGAAGAAGCTGAGCCCGAGGTTACTGAGGATACCAGCAGAGAGGTCGAACCTGATAATCCTTATCTGGATAAACCGGTAGAAGATCTTGAGTTGTCTGTGCGTTCGGCTAACTGTCTGAAAAATGCTGATATTCATTTTATTGGAGATCTCGCTCAGAAGACCGATCAGGAGATGTTAAAAACCAAGAATTTTGGTCGAAAGTCCCTGAATGAGATAAAAGCCCTGCTCGCCGAAATGGATCTTACCCTCGGCATGAAGTTTGAAAACTGGACTCCACCTGATGTTAAAGAAACCGATGACCAGCAAATATGACAGGTGATATTGGTTAACCGGAATAATTTTACTTCCACATTACTTTGATTTAGTGCTGTTACCGAGGATTAAGAGATGAGACACGGAAAATCTGCAAGAAAACTGGGAAGGACCAGTTCACATAGAGAAGCGATGTTCAGGAACATGGTTACTTCCCTTTTTGAGCATGAAAGAATTGTTACAACGAAAGAAAAGGCAAAAGAACTGCGACCGATTGCGGAGAAGATGATTACTCTTGCCAAAAGAGGTGATCTTCATGCCCGGAGACAGGCACTGAGCTATATTCGCAGAAAAGATGTTGTTGAAAAACTCTTTACTGATATTCAGGAACAGTTTGCTGACCGGAAGGGAGGTTATACTCGAATCTTGCAGACAGGTACACGAAAAGGTGATTGTGCTGCCATGGCAATAATTGAACTTGTAGGGTACGAGGAAATTCTTGATCCGGTAGAAGATGAGAGTTGATTAAGATATTCTCAAGAACTTTCAGGCTGGATAGGAAATTATTCCTATCCAGCTTTTTTTTTAATTTCAAAACACATTCCCTGGTTTCTTGTTTTTTACGACAGAACTTTAGTGCAAGGCATTAACCCGCATTTTACCTCATAAGTTATGAGTCGATTGGCTCCATGAGTTGACGGGCAAGGATATTTATCTGGGATACCTTATGACTGGTGAAAAAAAGAGTTTTCCCGACGGAATGTCTCCGATTGGTGATGGTGATTTTTCATTTGACTGTCATCCGGGCGTTGAGTGTTTTACAGTCTGCTGTAAAGATGTGGATATGATTCTCTATCCATATGATGTGCTCATGTTGAAAAAATGTCTGGGGATGGACTCTGGGGATTTCATGCGGGAATATACCTTTCTGGTTCGGGGAGAAAACCCGTATTTTCCGACGGTGAAATTGAAGTTGAAAGATAATGAAGAAAAATCCTGTCCCTTCCTATGTGAAAATGGGTGCACCGTATATGATATGCGTCCTTCTGCATGTCGAACTTATCCGCTGGAAAGAGCTGTAGATCGAAGTATCGTGCAAAAAAAGGCAAATGAGTTCTATTTTCTGACTGATCATCCTTATTGTCTGGGACACCGCGAAAAACGAAAACATACTGTGCAAAGCTGGATTCGTAATCAGCGGCTGCTTGGGTATAACAGTATGAATGAGATCTGGGTTGAGCTTGATACATTGTTCATGAAGAATCCATGGAAAGGTGAAGGCGTTGGTGGAGAAAAGCAGCAGCTGTCTTTTATGGTCTGTTATAATATAGATGCTTTCAGAGAGTTCACAGAGAGACACAAACTCCTCGGACAATTCAGAATTGACAGAACCTGGAAAAAAAATATTGCCACCGACGATGCTGAATTGATGAAATTCGGGTTTGAATGGTTAAAACTTGTCCTGACAGGGGAATCGAAAGTTTTACGATGAGCATCATCATCCCATTGCATAATTAGTGAACTCATGGTAAAAAGCAGTGTTATTTTCACGCAAGTCGGGTTAATCAAGATCCGAACCTGCAATAATACACACATCTTCAATTCAACCTGGTGTTGCCGGAGAAAAGACAATCCTTTTTCCGCGATTTGAGAAGATGGAGGAAAAACCAGAAACGGAGAAAAACATGGCAAACGTAACTGTTAGAGAAATGCTTCAGGCAGGACTTCATTTTGGACATCAGACAAGACGATGGAATCCGAAAATGAAACCCTTTATTTATGGTCCCAGAAATGGAATTTATATCGTCAACCTGGATCTGACCAAAAAGTTGTTTGACAAGGCGTGTGATTTCATTACCAATGAAGTCAAAAAAGGTGGCACGGTTCTGTTTGTAGGGACTAAGAGACAGGCTCAGGCTATTATCAACGAAGAAGCAAAGCGCTGTGGTATGTTCTATGTCGATCACCGCTGGCTTGGCGGAATGTTGACCAATTTTCAGACAATAAAAAATTCAATTGATCGGCTTAAATCCATTGAATCCATGCAGGAAGATGGTTCAATCAACCGGTTTCCCAAAAAAGAAATTCTTCTTATGGAAAAGGAACGGGTTAAACTTGAACGAAATGTTGGCGGAATTAAAAATATGAGAAGTCTGCCGTCAGTTATTTTTGTTGTCGATCCCAAAAAAGAGTCGATTGCAATCAATGAGGCAAAGAAACTGAACATTCCGGTAGTCGCCATAACTGATACAAATTGTGATCCTGATAATGTGGATTTCATTATTCCCGGCAATGATGATGCCATACGATCTATTCGTCTGATAAGTCATCATATCGCCGAAGCCGTTCTGGCCGGCCAAGCCATGAAGGACGGAGAGGATGCCTCAGAAGAAGCTGTAGCAGCCGCCATGGGTGATGCAGGAAGTGAAATGGCTGAAGCGCCGATTGAAAGTGCGGAATAGTTTTTCTGCAATTGTTTCCGGCCTTGCGGAGTTGGTTTCAGCTGGGTTGCTGTAAGAGACAGCAAGTGGTTGTTCGTTAAATGTAAGAAACTAAGAAAAGGGGCAGTCATTTGACGGCCCCTTTTTACTATGTCCTGAATCCTGCACTACGATGGTTCGTCTCTTTGGCAAGATTGTCGATTGCAGGATTGGGGTATGTATAAATGTCGACTTCCCGGGACAATATTCCTGTGAGGTTACCTCTGAAGATATCTGCCGAACTGATTTGGAAAGGGCAGGTTTATTAAGGTATAACATATTGAGTTAAGGAGATTTGCCATGAAAATTACCAGCAAAATGGTAAAAGAACTGAGGGATAAGACTGCTGCAGGGATGATGGACTGCAAGAAGGCATTGTCCGATACAGATGGTGATATGGAAAAAGCAGTAGACCTTCTGCGACAGAAGGGTCTGGCTGTTGCTGCAAAACGTGCAGGCAGAGCTACAAGCGAAGGTGTTATTGAAACGTATATTCATGCCGGTGGAAATCTTGGTGTTATGGTTGAGCTTGGGTGTGAGACTGATTTTGTTGCAAAAAATGATGATTTTCGTGCCTTTGCCCGGGATATCGCAATGCATATTGCCGCTGTAAATCCGGTTGCCATCACCAGGGAAGAAGTCCCTGCCGAGATCGTGGCCAGAGAAAAAGATATTTATGTCCAGCAAGCCCTGGATTCAGGGAAACCTGAGGCAATAGTCGAAAAGATGGTTACAGGAAAAATCGAGAAATTCTTGTCAGAAATCTGTCTGCTGGAGCAGAAATATGTCAAGAACCCGGACCTGACTGTGCAGGATCTGCTCAATGAACTGGTTGGAAAGATGGGTGAGAATATATCCATCAAACGATTTGCCAGATTTCAGGTTGGTTCCACTGATTAATTTCTATTGCAATTGATGTTCCTGTCGGATGATATACCGACAGGAACCCCCTGATGCAGCAGTTGCAGGATTGCAGTCAAAAATTATTACCATTCCATCCCATCTGAAAGAGCAAGGACAATGACGATAAAATACAGAAGGATGTTGTTGAAGTTAAGCGGTGAAGCCCTGATGGGCGAAGAATCATACGGTATAAGCCCCAAGGTCCTTGAATTTGTTGCTTCAGAAGTAAAAGAAGTGATTGAGTTGGGCGTGGAGCTGGGTATTGTAATCGGCGCTGGCAATATTTTCAGGGGTGTTGCCGGAGCAAGCAAGGGTATGGATCGAACTACTGCCGATAACATGGGAATGCTGGCGACAGTCATGAACAGCCTGGCTATGCAGGATGCTCTGGAAAGAAACGGGATTATAACGAGGGTGATGTCTGCAATACCCATGCAATCTGTATCTGAACCGTATATACGTCGAAGGGCCACCAGGCATTTGGAAAAAGGGCGGGTTGTAATATTCGCTGCCGGCACAGGGAACCCCTATTTCACAACTGATTCTGCTGCCGTTTTGAGAGCACTCGAAATTGATGCGGAAATTGTTATAAAAGCCACCAAAGTAGATGGAGTCTACGATAAGGATCCGGTGAAATATAGTGATGCCCTGAAATTTGAAACACTGTCCTACGATGAAGTGCTTCGCAAAGGTTTGCGGGTTATGGATGCTGCGGGAATTGCCCTGGCCAGAGAGGATGGATTGCCGATCATGGTTCTGGACATGGGTGAGTCAGGAAATATCAAAAAAGCTGCAATTGGCAAACAGGTCGGAACCTTGATCAGTGAGCGGGGTGAGGAAGGATAAGGTTTTTCAACATATTATCCTGGAAAACATTATAGAGGTATTATGGATTCTGGATAACAGTCAACAGTTACTGTGCAGGGTAGTTAGTGTCTGTTCAGAAATGTGGACAGACACTAGTTAATGATGCAGAAGAGGGGATGAGATTATGAGTGAAGTCATTTCGAAAATGTCGGATAAGATGGGCAAAAGTGTAGAATCATTTAAGAAAGAGCTTTCAAAGGTTCGTACAGGGAGGGCTTCTCTCTCCATTCTTGATGATATCTCTGTGGATGCGTATGGCAGTGGCATGCCTCTCAACCAGGTTTGCACACTGACAATTCCCGAGAGCAGGCTTATTGTTATTCAGCCTTGGGATCCTCAGATGCTTCCTGCCATTGAAAAAGCCATTTTAAAATCAGATATCGGTCTGACCCCGGCAAATGACGGCAAGATTATACGCCTGAATATTCCTCAACTGACTGAAGAGCGTCGGAAAGAACTTGTTAAATCAGTTAAAAAAATTGCTGAAGAGTTCAAGGTTGCCATTCGCAATATTCGACGGGAGGCTATTGATGCCTTGAAGAAGCAGAAAAAAGACAAGGAAATTTCAGAAGATGATCTGTTCAAACTTCAGGATCAGGCCCAGGCTGAAACGGACAGTTTTATTAAAAAAATAGATGAAATTACCGTCTCCAAGGAGAAAGAGGTAATGGAAGTTTAGGAGATTCTGGATGTATACAATCCCGGGGAGCACCGGCTTTTTTTTAATGAGGAGGATGTTCTTTTCATTCGGTTGACTGAAGGTTTTTCCTTTTTCTGCTTTCAATGAAGAGTTACAATTATGGTTTCTTCTGATTTGGTCGACCTGGACCGTCTCCCGAGGCATGTGGCTATTATAATGGACGGGAATGGTCGCTGGGCACAGAGCAAGAAAAAGCCCAGGTTGTTTGGACATAAGGCCGGTGCTGATTCAGTTCGCGATATTGTTGCTGCATCAAGGGAAATTGGTATTGAAGTCCTTACCCTATATGCTTTTTCATCTGAAAACTGGAAGAGGCCGTCCCAGGAAGTGAGTGGGTTGATGTCCATTCTGAAAAGATATCTCGAAGCTGAGCTTCCACGAATGCAGAAAAACGACATCCGGCTCGTTTCCATCGGAGACAGAAATAAACTCCCAAGCCAGGTGAAGGTGTCCCTTGAGGATACGATTGCAGCAACATCCGGTAATTCCAAATTGATTCTGAATCTTGCACTCAGTTATGGAGGCAGGGATGAGATTGTAAGGGCGGTCAGAAATCTGGCCGACCAGTGTCTTGCTGGGGAACGAAGCGTAGAATCCATTACAGATACGGTGATCAGCAATCACCTTGATACTGCCGGTTTACCCGACCCTGACCTGCTTATCCGGACTGGCGGGGAGGCCCGGCTGTCCAATTTCCTCCTCTGGCAGCTTTCCTATGCTGAAATAGTTTTTACAGATATTATGTGGCCGGATTTCAGGAAAGATGTGTTTATGCAAGCGCTCAGAGAATATCAATCCCGTGAACGAAGATTCGGACGTACTGGAGAACAGGTACAGACAGGTTAAATTATGAAACGTATTGTACCCGGAATTCTGCTGGCTGCTTTCTGGCTTATCTTACTGTTAAAGGGGTCGATACTATTATTTAATACGGTTGTCTGTGTCATGCTTTTCATCGGTTGTGATGAATACCTGAAAATGGCAGCAGGTCGTGAATTGGAAACATTCACGAAATGGTTTCTTGACAGTATTCTCTTTCTTCCTGTTCTTGGAGTGAGCCTGTTTCCTGGAGCCGAATCGTTAGCTGTCACGATTTTCAGTTCGTTTTTTCTCCTCACATTCTTTGTTATTTCAAGGTATCGGTTTCTCCATGACAGCTATCAACTCTATTCGCGGCTGATTTTCGGGCTGATCTATATCGGCTTTCTTGGTGCTCATCTTGTCCTTCTACGTCAACTTGATAATGGGGCCAGCTGGCTGATTATTGTTACCTCGATTACTGCCTGTTCCGACAGTGGAGCTTATTTTATCGGTGGGGCTGTGGGAAAACGCAAAATGTCACCCCATATAAGCCCGAACAAAACCGTTGAAGGGGCCGCGGGAGGGCTGTTTCTTGCTGTTTGCGGTGGATTGTTTTTTTCCTGGTTGCTCCTTCCGGAAAAGAATTATCTTTTTATTGCAGCAGCGGCACTGGTGGTTGGAGGTGTCGGGATCGCCGGGGACCTTGCCGAATCTATTATTAAGCGCGGGACGAACACAAAAGATTCCGGTACCCTTCTTGCGGGGCATGGCGGGATCCTGGACCGGATTGATTCTCTGCTTTTTGCCGTACCTGCCATGTATTATTTTCTTGTTTTCACGGGGCCTGATGAAATCAATATCTCTTCTGGGTTCCACTGGTTCCATTGGTGTAAATGTTCTGGAAGTTATCAGGCATTTCCCTGACAGATTCAGAATTTCTGCCCTTGCTGCCGGAGAAAATATTAAACTCCTTGCAGAGCAGGTCCTGGAATTCCAGCCGGAGTTGCTGTCAATCGGCAGTGAGGAGAATGCCGGAAAACTTCAGAAATTACTTCCTGCAGAATATGCCGACCGTATTGTTGTCGGTGATGAAGGGAACCAGCTGGTTGCAGCCCATGATACGGCAGATATGACGGTTTCCGCCATAGTTGGAGCTGCAGGACTATTGCCGACACTTGCCGCAATTGAGGCGGGGAAAGACATAGGTCTTGCCAACAAGGAGACCCTGGTGATGGGCGGCAAGATTGTTATGGAGGCGGTCAGGCGTAAAAATGTTGCCATGCTTCCGGTGGACTCAGAGCATTCAGCCATCTTTCAGGCGTTGGAAGCCGGTCGGAAGAAAGATCTGCAGAAGATTATCCTGACTGCTTCAGGTGGTCCGTTTCGTGGAAAGGGTGAAAAAGAGCTAGAGGTCGTTACCTTGAAGGAGGCATTGAATCACCCAAACTGGGAAATGGGAAGAAAGATATCCATTGATTCCGCCACTCTCATGAACAAGGGATTGGAGGTGATCGAAGCCAGATGGTTATTTGATATTGAAGCTGAAAATATTGAGGTAGTCGTTCATCCACAGTCAATAATTCATTCCCTGGTGGAATTTAAAGATGGCTCACAGATAGCTCAGCTCGGCATCCCGGATATGAGAATTCCTATTGCCTATGCCCTTTCCTATCCCGAGAGGCTGGAGCTTGAACTCAACTCCCTGAAACTTTCTCAATGCGCAAACCTGGAGTTTATTGAACCGGATCATACCAGTTTTCCAGCACTGAAGCTGGCCTTTACCGCCCTTGAAATCGGTGGAGTTTCCCCGGCTGTCCTGAATGCGGCGAACGAGGTGGCAGTGGAAGCTTTTCTTCAGTCCAGGATATCTTTTCCTGAAATTACAGAGACAGTTGCGCGAACAATGGATATTGTTCAGGAAGGCAGTGAAGACAGCCTGGAGGATATTCTTCGGGCAGATTTTCTCGCCCGCAGGGAAGCAGCCCGGTTTATACAGTAAAAAACAACGCTGTTGTCCCACGTATTCCGTGTGTTCTTCAGAACCGTAGTAAAACTATAAGTGAGTGGTTATTTCAGTTATGAATACTTTTTTTTCCTTTATTCTTGTTCTTGGTCTGCTGATCTTTGTCCATGAACTGGGGCATTTTCTTTTTGCCAAGCTGTTTCGGGTTCGCGTGTTGAAATTTTCCCTTGGATTTGGTCCCAGGCTCGTTGGGAAAACCATTGGTGAAACGGAATATGTTATATCCGCCTTTCCCTTGGGGGATTTGTAAAAATGTTTGGTGAAAATCCCGACGAACAGGAGATTGATGAAGAAGAGAAAAGCCGCTCTTTTGCCCATAAAAAGGTATGGCAGCGATTCCTGATTGTTTTGGCCGGGCCGCTTTTTAATTTTCTTTTTTCAATATTTCTTTTTTTCATGGTTTTTGCCCTTGTCGGGTTGCCGACTTCAGTGGATACTACACGTATCGGCAAAGTTACAGCGGGGAGCCCTGCCGAAAAAGCCGGGGTGTTGGCAGGTGATATTATTCGTGAAATAAATGGTCACCGCGCGGGCAGCTGGATGGATGTGCTTACTGGTGTGAAATCCAGTGAAGGCAGGGAAGTCGAAGTCAAGCTGGAGAGGGGGGGAGAATGGTTGTTTTAACAATTGTTCCCAGGATCGACAGCGTGAAGGACATGTTCGGCGAGGAGGTTGAAAAACGGTTTATGATCGGAATCGTCAAGGCCGATGAACTGACCTATGAAAAGGTGGGGGTGTGGGAGGCAGTTAAAAGCAGTTTTGCCCAAACATGGATGTATATTTCTCTGACTGTTATGGGTTTTGTAAAAATATTTCAGCGGGTCATACCTGCATCTGAGCTGGGGGGACCAATCCTTATTGCTCAGATCGCCGGGGAGCAGATGAAGGCAGGCTGGTTGAACCTTGTGTACTTTATGGGACTTCTCAGTGTCAATCTCGGCTTTCTGAACCTTCTACCGATCCCCGTGCTTGATGGTGGTCATCTGGTGTTTCTCTCCTACGAGGGAATTATGAAGAAACCGCTCAATGAAAAAGCACAGATATTCGCCCAGCAGGTGGGAATTGGTATCCTGGGGACATTGATGATTTTCGTGTTTTATAATGATATTGCCAGATTGTTCAGCAGGTAGTTCCCTGGCCATGGAGTGATCTCTTGATCCTATCTATTGATACATCTACGGTCTGTACCGCTGTTGCACTTACCGAAGGAACGAGGAGTGCGGGCAGGGTTGTGGGTTCCCTGCGTTTTACTGGGAGAACGACTCATTCCAGACGGCTGCTTCCTCTGATTGATCGTCTTATGAAGGAAACAGACATAACCTGGGCCGATATCAGGGCGCTCTGTGTGAGTCTCGGACCTGGCAGTTTTACAGGACTGCGAATTGGCATGGCTACGGCCAAAGGGTTGGCATTGGCGGCTGACAAGCCGATGATAGGCGTTTCCACCCTGGAAGGGTTGGCCTCTGGATGTGCTCCGGCCCCTTTTATCTGTGCCGTCATGGATGCCAGGAAAAAAGAGGTCTATGCAGCGCTGTATCGTACCGACAGCAGCGGTTTGACAGTTGCAGAAGGTGCTCCTGTGGTAGTTACTCCCGGGGTGCTATGTGATTATTTTCAGGAACCCGTTGTTTTGGTTGGAGATGCACTGGGAATTTATGGTGAAATCTGGAAATCGAACTGCGGCGACATGGTCACATTCGCATCGGCCAGTCTTAATATTCCCATGGCTGAATCCCTTGGGTTTCTGGCTGGAGAAAAACTGAACGCAGGTGAAATCCTGAACAGCGGGGAGGCAACTCCCATGTATGTGCGTGCGTCTGATGCCGAACTGAACTTGATAAAAAAGAAACAGATGCTGCCACCATCACCTTCTTATAAAAAAAGTAAGTGATCAGGGGCACCGCATATTCGCACGGTCGCGACTGCTCGCATAGAGGGGCTATAGCGGGCAGTCACGCCTGCACGAATCTACGGCACCCCTGATCACTTACAAGATTAATGTAGATGAAAACACAAAGTTACAAAACCTGTGACCAGTTATAAAAAAAGGGCAGACGGGAAAGGAAACAGTAAATTATGATCCTGCGGAGAAGAACCAGGAAAATCCGGCTCGGTAATGTGGAGATCGGTGGGGACAGTCCCATTTCCGTTCAGTCGATGACCAATACCGATACAGGCGATGTTGCAGCAACTGTGGCCCAGATACACAGGTTGGAAGCGGCCGGTTGCGAGATTATCAGGGTGGCTGTTCCAGATCTGGAAGCAGCGGCAGCAATTCGTACAATACGTGACAGTATCTCTATCCCATTGATTGCGGATATTCACTTTGACTGGAGACTGGCGGTTGCTTCCATGGAAAATGGTGCGCATGGTATTCGGATTAATCCGGGAAATCTTGGTGGTGAAGAAAAGGTTGAGTTGGTGGTCACCGCCGCCCGCAGACATCAGATCCCCGTCCGGGTTGGTGTCAACAGTGGGTCAATCTCCAGGGAATTGTTGAAACAATATGGTTATCCGACTCCTGAAAACAGTGATGCGCTGATTGAAAGTGCCCTGCAGAATGTCAGGTTACTGGAAAAATATGGATTGTACGATATCAAGATTTCAATAAAATCGGCGGACGTCCTCACTACCATAAACGGATATACAAACCTTTCGGCTGTAACGGACTACCCTCTCCATCTGGGGGTGACGGAGGCAGGCGGACTCATAGCTGGTACTGTCAAATCATCTGTTGCCCTGGGAAATCTCCTCAGTAAAGGGATAGGAGATACCTTTCGTATTTCTCTCACAAGAGATCCCGTTGAAGAGGTTCGGGTTGGTTTTGAGCTGCTGCGCTCCCTGAAAATTCGTGAGCGGGGACCGGAGCTGATTTCCTGTCCCACCTGTGGCCGCACCCGGATTGATCTGTTTAGTCTTGCAGAAAAAGTGGAGCGATATGTCCAGACCATGGAAAAACCGCTCAAAGTTGCTGTAATGGGATGTGTGGTCAATGGTCCCGGAGAGGCCCGTGAAGCGGATATAGGGGTTGCCGGTGGAAATGGTGTTGGTATTATTTTTAAAAAAGGTAAAATCTGGAAGAAAGTAGCTGAAGAGGATTTGCTCGATGTCTTTATGAAAGAACTGGCTGAGATGGAGATTGAGCACAGGTAGAAACGTGATGAAAAGGCAATTTTTCAAGGTAGCCCGGAGTCTAAGCTTACCTGAACTGGAATAAAGATCTCATTTCCGGTCAGGCACTGGTCAGTAAGGTCGGGCAGTAGGTTCAGCTTAAAAAAAAAATGAAAATCCTACTGCGGTAAAACATTGTCGCAGGATTTTCAGATAAACCGTATGGGACAGGATTAAGATATGCGTTATTCTCAGGCATTACTGCCAACTCTCAAGGAGACTCCCGCAGAAGCGGAAGTTGTAAGTCACAGGTTGATGCTTCGTGCAGGATTTATGCGGAAATTGACATCAGGGGTCTATTCTTATCTCCCTTATGGTCTGGCTGCAATCCGCAAGGTTGAAAATATTGTCCGGGAAGAGATGAACAGGGCTGGAGCGCAGGAGTTGCTGATGCCGATGGTACAACCCGCTGACCTCTGGAGAGAAACGGGAAGATATGAAAAATATGGGCCGGAGCTGCTGCGTTTTCATGACCGCCATGACCGGGAATCGTGCCTCGGGCCAACCCATGAGGAAGTTATCACTGATATTATCAGAAAAGAACTGCATTCCTATCGGGATCTGCCCATTAACCTTTATCAGATTCAGACAAAGTTCAGAGATGAGATTCGACCCCGGTTTGGTCTGATGCGGGGACGCGAGTTTGTCATGAAGGATGCCTATTCTTTCGATGTCAGTGACAGGGATGCGGAAATCAGCTACCTGAAAATGTTTGAAGCGTACAAACGGATTTTTACCCGCTGCGGCCTCGAATTCCGTGCGGTACAGGCGGATTCAGGTGCCATTGGTGGGAATTTCTCGCATGAATTCATGGTGTTGGCCAGTACCGGTGAGGACACCATTGTTATCTGTCAGGACTGTGAGTATGCCGCCAATATGGAAAAAGCTGCCGTTATTCTGGAGGATGAAAAGATCACGGAAGTCCCTGCCGAGCTGGAAAAAATTGAAACAGTCGGCAAGCGAAAAGTTGCTGCGGTCTGTGACTTTTTGCAGATAGAACCCAACCAGTTGGTTAAAACTCTTGTATTTCTCGCCGATGGAGAACCGATTGCAGTCCTGGTCAGGGGTGACAGGGAAGTGGAAGAGGTGAAGTTGAAGAATCTCCTCGGGGTTGCTGAAGTGAAAATGGCTGATGACAGACAGGTTTTTGAAGCCACGGGTGTCCCGACCGGTTATCTCGGTCCCGTGGGTTTGTCTCTGAGAATTGTCGCAGACCAGGAAGTGGCGGCCATGGTCAATTTTTATGTGGGCGGGAATGAAAAAAACTACCACATGAGAAATGTGAATCCAGGCAGGGATTTTCAGGTAGAAAATGTGGCGGATCTCAGGCAGATTACCACCAGTGATCCCTGTCCTGAATGCGGGGGCAGGCTTGAACTGACAGAGGGTATTGAGGTGGGGCATATCTTTAAACTTGGAACAGGTTATTCCGAGTCAATGCAGGCCACCTTCCAGGATAGTGATGGTGTGGAAAAACCATTTGTAATGGGTTGTTACGGGGTTGGAGTCAGCAGGGTCGTAGCCGCGGCTATTGAACAAAACCATGATGAGAACGGTATTATATTTCCTGTTCCTCTTGCTCCGTATCAGGTCATTGTTCTGAATCTCGGTCTGAAGGACGAAGCGATAAGCGGGATGGCGGAAAAACTCTACAGGGAACTGCAGGAAAAGGGAGTGGAAGTCATTCTGGATGACAGGGACGAACGCCCCGGTGCCAAATTCAAGGATGCTGATCTGCTCGGGATTCCTTTCCGTGTCACAGTGGGAAAGAGTTTTGTTGGCAAGGGACTGGTGGAGGTTCGGGAGCGTCGTACCGGTGAGGTGGAGGAACTTCGGCCGGAAGATGTCGTTGAAAAGCTCTGTACAAGGATCAGTGCGGAGTTGAAAACGGATTATTCATAATCAGGATATTCCATGAACAGCATGGAATAAATTTCCTCTTTTTTAAAAGCCGCTGAGATACAGATTATCTGACAATGTCACAACAATCACCAACAGTTCATCCCCAGGGATTAAAGGTTCTGGCTGCCAGTTACCTGCACGGTGTCGATCTGACTCCCATTGACGATGCATGGGAAATTATCAATAAAATTCACCGGGGAAAACACCATTTTTCGGGGGAAACATACCTCTTTCATGTCCTTGAAGTGGCTTCGACCCTGGCCTCCATGCACCTTGATCTGCATACGATTCTTGCCGGTATGCTCCATGGTGTCCTGAAGGAAGGGGTAACTGTTGCCGAGCTTGAAAAGAAATTCGGTCACGATGTTGCATCCATAGTTGAAGGATCAACCCGGATAACCAAGGTTCGTTATAACAGCAGGATTGCTAACCAGGCTGAGAATATCAGGAAAATGCTGTTGGCAATTGCCAAGGATATCCGCGTTCTCCTGGTGAAACTGGTTGACCGTCTGGTTGATATGTTTCTCCTGGATATGGTTGACAGGGAGCAGCAGCTTGAAATTGCCCGGGAAACCATGGATCTATATGCCCCTCTGGCCAGTAGATTGGGAATTGACTGGCTCAAACGGGAACTGGAGGATCACGCTTTTAAATTTCTTTATCCCGAAGAATATTATGAGCTGTCCACCAAGTTGGAAAGCTCTCTGGATGAACGGCAGCGATATGTTGATGAGGTTATACGAATCCTCAAGGAAAAACTGCGGGAAAGTAATATCAGACCAGCACGAATTATCGGGCGACCAAAGCATCTGTATTCAATTTATAAAAAACTGGTTGTCCAGAATATTACGCTTGATCGGGTGTATGATAAAGTTGCCTTCAGGATTATCACCCATACCGTGAAGGAATGCTATGAAGCACTGGGTGTTGTGCATGCCAACTGGGCACCGGTTCCCGGGCGGATAAAGGATTTTATATCTGTTCCCAAGGCCAATAACTACCAGTCAATGCACACTACCGTCAAAGGACCCCGTGATCATTTTATTGAGATCCAGATCCGAACGGAAGAAATGGACAGGGTGGCCCAGGAAGGTGTTGCCGCTCACTGGGCATATAAAGAGGGTCAGAAAATTTCACCGAGGGATGCAAAGCTGTTTCGTGAACTGAAAAAACTGGTTTCTTCGTTGCAGGATGTTGAAGATCCCCGTGAGTTTCTTGACAGTGTCAAAGGTGAATTATACGACCCTGATGTCTATGCCCTGACGCCGACTGGCGAAGTGAAGGAATTTCCCCTGGGGAGTTGTCCCATTGATTTTGCCTATTCAATTCATACGGAGGTTGGAGACCATTGTGCGGGTGCCAAGGTGAATGGCCGCCAGGTTCCCCTGAAGTACAATCTGCAGAGTGGAGATATTGTAGAAATAATAACTTCGCCAAGCCAGGTTCCCCGGCGTGGATGGCTCGATCTCGTAAAAACGAGCAGGGCCAGGTCCAGAATACGTTCGTGGCTCAGAAAAGAGGAAAAGGAAAAGGCCCTGAAACTGGGGAGAGAGATTTGTGAGAGGGAGGTTAAAAAGCACGATACCACCCTGAAAAAGATGATAAAAAGCGGGCATATCAAGTTGCTTTTAAAAGAACTGCGCTGTAACTCCCTGGATGATATGCTGGTCAAAGTGGGCAGTGGTTCCATTACGGTGCAGAATCTGGTCAAGGCACTTCTCCCTCCAGAGCTTCGCCGTGAACCGGAACCGACTGCAACAGAGCTGTCACCTGAGGAACTGGCGACCCTTCTTGTCAGTCAACCTGCGGGTCAGAGCAAAGATGAAAAATCGGGTGTCCGTATTGACGGTGTAGATGGCATGCTTGTAAAAATCAGCCAATGCTGTCAACCGGTTCCCGGTGATCTTATTGTAGGTTTTATTACAATGGGCCGGGGGGTTTCCGTTCACAGGGCAGACTGTGTGAACCTGCTGAAGTCTGACCCGAAGCGTTGGCTGGATGTGTCCTGGACAGGTATTGCGGAAAAGCAGTTCAAGGTTGATATACATGTTACGGCGGAGAATAAGCGTGGAATCTTTGCGGAAATCAGTGCTGCCATAAGCCACGACGATGTGAATATCGTGAATATGTCTGCCCATACTACACCGGCGGATCTGGCAGAGGCAAAAATTTCCCTGGAGGTGAAAAACCTGGAACACCTCAATGTTCTTCTGCAGCATCTCAGGCAACTGTCCTCCGTTATTTCAGTCCGACGGCTGTAGTACGTCAGCTGTCTGGTCATTTCTGTTTCGGATAAGAATATGGTTGTCTGTCAGGTTTGTGGTAATGATATCCCCGGTTCCTCGATAACCTGCAGATTTTGTGGTGCCAGGCAGACCGGTGATGGTTCTGGCATGGGCAGGGAGTTTGTTCATAAAACGGTAAATCTCGAAAAGGGTCGTCCTCTTCTGGAAGTGGCTTTGCGCAGGATGGAAGGTGCCATTGAGGAGGCCGTTAAGAATAATGTTAACATCGTCACTTTCATCCATGGCTATGGTTCCAGTGGGCGGGGTGGAGTGATTCGTTCTGAATGTCGAAAGAGTCTTGCTTTTTATAAGGAAAAAGGGCTGATACGGGATGTCATTGCGGGGGAGGATTTTACCAGGAAATCCGGGCCTGTCAAATTTCTTCTGCACCGGTATCCCCAGATGGCAGGTAACAGAAATCTGAATCGGAAAAATCGCGGGATTACACTTGTAGTGATATCCTGAAAACTGATCGTTTCATACGATCTTTACATGAGGAAAAATTGATGAAAAAGAAAGTGGTTTCAATGCTGTTGGGGGTATGTCTGGTGGTTCCGGTGGTTTCATTTGGTGCAGGACAGGCCGAGAAAAAGATGAAATCCCTGAGTTTTAAGGAACAGCTCAGTTACAGCATGGGATTTGAGGTTGGTAATTATTTCAAAGGAGCTGGAGACGACATCCGGAAGGATCTTCTGCTCAAAGGCATAACTGATGCCTATGATGGAACAAAACCGCTTCTTACCCGGGAGGAGATGGTGGCAGTGCAGAAGAAATTTGCCAAGGAAATGGAAGGGCGGCAAAAAGAGAAACTCGCCGCTATGTTGGAAAAAAATAAGAAAGAAGGTGCTGCCTACCTGGAGAAAAACAGCAGCAAAGAAGGTGTGACCGTCACAAAAAGCGGTTTGCAGTATGAGGTACTGACCCAGGGGAAAGGAAAAAAACCGAAGGCGGGAGACAGGGTCAAGGTTGACTATGTTGGCAAACTTATCAACGGTCGGGAATTTGACAATTCAAAAAAGCGTGGGGAGCCGGTGGTTTTCGAGGTCGGTCAGGTAATTAAAGGCTGGAGTGAAGCCTTGCAGCTTATGAATGTTGGTTCAAAATACCGTCTGGTTATTCCATCGGAATTGGCCTATGGGGAGAGAGGCGTTGCTCCTTTGATTCAGCCTAATTCCGTTCTTGTTTTTGAAGTTGAGCTTCTGGGAATCGAAAAATAACAGATAAGTAAAAGATCATTCCCCCGGTTCACTTTAAGTGAGGGCCGGGGGCATTTGGCTGGATTTACTCAATGTTTATGAGAAATGCGGGCTACCTGTCATTTTTTACCAGCAGGATAAAACCGGCTAAGGAAAAAAGTATATGGATACTGGTAGCGGCCACCAGGGGTGAAACATATCCGGCGATGGCAAGGGATTGCAGGGCTCCCCATGCTCCCCAGGCAACAAAGGCAAGGCCGCAGCTTGCAGGGATGGCAACTGAGAGATCTCTTCCCCACTTTCTATATGATATCAGTAGGATGGGTAGGCCAAGGAGGAGCAGCGGGATGCCCAGGAGCATGTATGATATGCGACCATAAAAGGTCGCAGTTGCTGCTCTTTTCTGGTATTCCACCTCTGCCCGGTCAATTTCCATATAAAGTTCCGTGAGTGAGAGCTCTGCAGATTTATTTTCAGGTACAAGAAAATCCTCAGGCTGTTCCCGGAGTATGATCTGTTTTATTTCAAAATTGGTTATTTTGTAATTTTCCCCCTCCCGCTCCTGGATCTGCCCATGCTTTAATATCCACAGGTTTTTTTTGAGAGACCAGTCAGCAAATTCAGCAGTTACCAGCTCTTTGATGTTATAATTCTCATCCCATTCCGAATAGGAAAAATTCGTGAAAACCAAATTTTTTGTATTTGGCCATCCAAAGGAATAAAAACCGTGTTCTCCTTTGTAGTAGTAGCGGTTTTTTCGAAGAATACCCAAGGGGACTTTGCCTTTTAACTGTTCGTACCAGATATTATTGGTAGTAGCATTGGTGTAGGGAAGCAACCATTCTGCCGCGGCAACAAAGAGCAGGGTAAAGAGCACGGCTCCGACAAGAAACGGACGAATGATGAGACGCAGGGGAATTCCGCCGGCCTTTAAGGCAGTCAGTTCATTGCTGTGATTCAGGATTCCAAGGCTGATAACTCCGGAAAGCAGGATAAGAACCGGTCCAAGTTGGTCGACAATAAATGGAATTGTCATGATAAAATATTTGAGAGCCAGCGAAAGGGGCTTGCCGGCATTGCTGAAATCATCAAATTTTTCAAAAAAATCAACCAGAAGATATATGGATACAAAGCCGGCGTTGACGGTAAAAAAGTATCTTATGAACTGGCTTAATAAATAACGATTGAGAAGATTCACAAAAACCTCTAGAAACGAAAAAATCTGTGGCAGAGAAAGAAACCGAGGGCAACCATACCGAGACCGGCAATGTTGCTTAAGAAGAGATAGCTGAGCGCCTGAATTGGTTCTCCTGCTTTAAAAAATTGAACACATTCTCTTGAAAAGGTGGAAAAGGTCGTAAAGCCGCCAAGAAAACCGGTAAACAGAAACAGTCTGAACTCATGACTTATATGAACTTCATCAAAATAACACCAGAAAATCCCAATAAAAAGTGATCCGAAGAGGTTGGCGAGGAAGGTTCCCAGGGGAAAGGTCGGGGCGAGCCTTGCTGCGCCGATGGCTATGCTGTATCTGCATATGGAGCCTATTCCCCCTCCCACTGCTATGGCTATAATATTTCCCATGGATTTTTGCCTGTTGAGTCAGATATTGACAAGTTCCGCTATATGTTTTTTAAAATTTCCGAGTTGTGGGCGTCCGATGGTGATCCATTTCGGTTTTTTACCTGATGTCCATCCTGAACAGTTTTTCGCCCGATTCCTGTATCTCTACAAAAAAATGTCCACATATACCTCAAGAAACTGTCCTTTTTTCTGTACTCCCGAAACTCGGATAAAAATTTACTTTTCCGGGCAGGCAGGAGTACTGTTGTCAGGTTAATACAATGTTCTTCAGAGGTCAGTGCCTGAACTGATGAGAAATGCGGGCGAACTCAGTAACACTAGGTAACACTATAGCAGCATTGCGTCAAGTGGGGGATGATATTGAAGATGATCAGGTTCTATAGAGAGAGCCCCTTGTTTTTTACTCAGGCATATTCGTTTTCCTGGTTTTATGGTTTCGGTTCAGTTCCCTGAATATTGTTGTGCTTTGAATATGTTCGAGCAGGTTACCTTTTCCCAGAACCTTTCAAAACCTTGCAATTAAAATATACGATATGGTATAATAAGAACTTGTTGTGGTGTTGGCGTGCATTGCCTGTACAGAGTTATTGCGGGTAAAATGCTTTTTTCAGCGGTATAACTTTTTGGTGCCTTCTTCGAAAAAAGTCGTCCGGCAATGCTGAACTGTTCCGTGCACTTGTTTGGAGATCTGAGCGGAACTGAATTCTATAGGAGGTGGCTGGCGTTTCAAAGCATTTCAGAAAAGGGCTGAAGGAAAGACACAGTTTTCAGACGCCTGCTGAATGCAATTAAAAGAACTCTCTTTGTTCGATGAAAGGACAGGAGGGAAAAACCTTTTATTGAAATACCACTGTTACCATTTATGGCTCGGAAACGAAAACGACTGAATTCTCAACAACTTTGTAAGCAGAAATACAAAAATACAGCTCGGGATCGATTACAGGCTTTCTGGGATGTTTTCGAAAAAGAGGATCAGGTTCTGGTTATAATCAATGCGGATCCCGATGCTCTGGCTTTTGCCCTGGCAATCAAACGACTTCTCCGTTACCGGGTAAAATGTGTTACCATTGCCCATCCTAACGAGATCAGGCGTCTCAATAATGTTGCAATGGTTGAGCGGCTGAAAATTCCTCTGGTACGATTAAAGGATATAAAACCGAACGAGTTCAGTAAAAAGGTGATGGTTGATTCCCAGCCAAACCACCTGCCCTGTTTTGAAAAACTCGAGATTGATGCCATTATTGATCATCATCCGATAGGTGGAGACTGGGATTCGGCCTTTATCGATATTCGTCCGGAATATGGGGCAGCATCCTCCATGGCTGTTGAATACCTTCGGGCGGCGGGGATGAAACCTTCAGTGGCTCTTGCCACAGCACTATTCTACGGAATCAAGGTTGATACCCAGGATTTTGAGCGAAAATCGGTTCTTGCCGATGGTATATCCTTTCGTTACCTTTTCAATATTGCCAATCGCGATCTGGTGAGGAAATTTGAACTCACTGATCTCAGGCGTTCTGAACTGAAATATTTTAATATTGCTCTGTCTGAGCTGAAATATTCCAAACGCAGATATTATAGTCACGTCGGTCGGGTCAGAAGCCCTGATGTTTTGGTCATTGTTGCTGATTTTCTTAATCATGTCGGTGAGATAGATTGGGTGTTCGTTTCCGGGATCCATGGGGAGAAACTTGTTGTCATTTTTCGCTGTGACGGGTACCGGAAAAGTGCCGGGAAGCTGGCCGACAAGATATTTGGTAAAGTGGGATCAGCCGGGGGCATAAGGGTGCCGCCAGAGCGGAAGTCCCTTTGAAAAATCTAAATCTCGGAGATAAAGAGTTTTCATCCGATATTTTGAAACGACTTATTATGAGGCATATTTAATCTGTATTATTCCTGTCAGCTACTGAAGTTGTCGCCGCCGGGGAATTTTGAAACCTAAATCCCGCAGGGCAAGGGAATAAAGAAAAAACAATCTCACTCGGATAGTGAGCAATACAGCCCGTATTACGACATGATAATTATCTGTTTATACAGTATAAATATTTTTCTTTATTCCCGAAGTGCAGGATTCAGGTGAAAATTTCCCAGTGGCACTAAGATGTTGGGTTGGGTATATTCAGAGGGAAAGCAATAGTTATAATTTCCTTCAGCACTTTTACCGGAAGGCAAAACAATGCTCAAACCCACTACGTTGGCAATGATTCTGGCGGGTGGTCGGGTTGATGAACTTGGAGTCCTGACCTATTTTCGCCCCAAATCGGCTGTCCCTTTCGGGGGATTTGGTCGTGTAATCGATTTCTCATTGAGCAACCTGATGAACTCGGGAATTGAGCAGGTTGCCATCCTCAGTCAATATCGCAGCTTTTCTCTCATAAATCACATAGGTACTGGAGCTGCCTGGGACATGATCGGCCGGTATCGCCATATTTCCATACTCCCCCCCTTTCAGGGAATGGAGGCAACTGACTGGTATCGAGGATCTGCGGATGCGGTCTATAAAAATATGGATTTCATACAACATCATGATCCTGAAGAGGTTTTGATTCTGTCGGGAGATCACATATATAAAATGGATTATCAGGAGTTGATTGACTACCACTATGAAAAGGGTGCGGACCTGACCGTGGCCTTTACCCCGGTTCCGCTGGAAACGGCCCACCGTTTCGGCATTGCTTCCCTTGACGATGAGGATGGAGATCGGGGAGGCAGGGTTACGGCCTATGACGAAAAGCCGTCAACCCCCAATCAAGGTGGGCATCCATGACAATTCTCTGTTTTAATACCGACGTTCTCTGTCGTGCCCTGGAGGAAAACCAGACCGGGGAATCATACCATTTCGGTCGCGATATTATCCCCATGCTGCTTGATGGAAATTACAAGGTATATGGTTATAAGTTCAATGGATATTGGGGGTATACCCGGACAATCAATGAATTCTGGCAGTCAAACATGGATCTTCTCGGGCCTGATCCCCGTATTGATCTTGAAAAGTGGGTGTTCAGGACGAATATGGATCACAGGGGTATCAGGGATCAGGAACCTGCTCTGCTCGAAGAAAATGCTGTTGTGCAGAACAGTTTACTCTATAACGGCTGCAAGGTAGCAGGAAGTGTACGAAATTCTATTCTCTTTCCTGGAGTTCATGTTCGGCAGGGTGCAGTCGTGGAAAATTCAGTTCTTTTTTTCGATAATTCAATTGGGGAAAACTGCCGCTTGAATACAGTTGTCAGTGATGTGAACACCAGTTTCGGTGCCGGTGCGAATATTGGTGCAAAGACAGGCTCTGTTGCAGAGGAGATCACTGTTATTGGCTGGAATAATGAAGTGCCTGACAATATCCGGATTGGCGCAGGTGCAGTTGTGCATCCGCGCAGGAAAGGAAAGTGGCCGGAATATGTGAGGCCCGGGGAGGTGCTGAAATGAGAAAGGCAAAGGAAGCTCTGGTCCTCCTGCTTGCCGGTGGTGTAGGCAGTCGCTTGAATATACTTGTGCAGAAACGTGCAAAACCAGCTGTTCCCTTTGCCGGAATCTATAGAATTATAGATTTCAGCCTGAGCAATGTCATGAACTCGGGCTTGCAGAAAGTGGGAGTTCTGACCCAGTATAAGCCACTCTCCCTGATGGATCATTTGAGTCATGGAGAACCATGGGATTTTACAGGCAGAGGACGGGGAGTTAAAATTCTTCCTCCTCGTACGGGGGAACTCGAATCAGACTGGTACAGGGGAACGGCTGATGCTGTACGCAGGAATCTTGATTTTATTCGTGCCAATCCCGCGAAAGAAGTCGTTATTCTGTCCGGTGATCATATCTATCATATGGATTTTGATGCCATGATAGAATTTCATCGGGCCAAAAATGCGGATGTAACCATTGCCATGATGGTGGTTTCAAAGAGTGAAATACATCAGTTCGGGGCCGGTATTACAGACAGGGATGACAGAATTATAGACTGGGAGGAAAAACCGAAGGAACCGAAGACGAACCTGGCATCCATGGGAATATATGTTTTTGACTATGATTATCTGCTGGATACTCTTTCCCGCAACTCGCTGGAATTGGATTTTGGTATGGATATCCTGCCCAGAGCTATCAGGGAGGATAATGTTTTTGCCTATCCGTTTTATGGATACTGGAGGGATGTGGGCACTGTACAGGCCTACTGGGAAGCGAATATGGATGTTATTCGAAAAAACAGTGGTATTTCTCCACACGATTGGAATATCAGAACAAATATAGAAGCTGGAAACCGGTTTGCTGATCGTCCTCCCGCCAGGTTTGGTTCCAGGGCCAAGGTCCATTCTTCTCTTATTTCAGCCGGAAGTACTATCAGGGGTGATGTCCAACAGTCAGTTCTTGCCCCGGGAGTAGTGGTGGAAGAGGGTGCCGTGGTGAGAAATTCCGTAATTTTTTCGGATTGTGTAGTAAAAAAAGGTGCAAAAATTGATTATGCAATTCTTGATAAAAGGGTTTGTGTAGAGAAAGACGCAGAAATCGGTTGTGGCAGAAATCACGCGGTAGCCAACAAACTTAATCCGGATCATCTCTATTCCGGAATTACTCTTGTTGGGAAGGGAACGCATATTCCCGCGGAGCTGCGTATCGGCAGAAACTGTGCAATCCATTCCACCGTAAATCTTGCGGATTTTTCCGGAAAAATAATTGAAGATGGTGAGTCGTTGATCTAACTGTTTTTACTTGAAAAAATAATATTGTACGAATATGAGAGTGGGGAAACACAGAAAAACCATTGCGGTTTAAAATAACTTGGGTATTATTTCGCTTTCAAAAACTGCATGATGCCCCCGTAGCTCAGGGGATAGAGCACAGGATTCCTAATCCTGGTGCCGCACGTTCGAATCGTGCCGGGGGCACCAGAAAAATCAAAGGTCGAAGAGTTTCAGCTCTTCGACCTTTTTTTTGACTACATTTATGATAAGGGGTTCTATCAGTCCCTGCTGCCTCCAAAAAAGCGGAGCAGCATGAGGAAGAGATTGATGAAATCAAGGTACAATGTGAGTGCACCCATGATGGCCCCTTTCTTTATCATTTCCATCCCCTGACTCATAATTCCTTCTTCTCCGATTCTCTTTATTTTCTGCACATCATAGGCGGTCAGCCCAGTGAAAATAAAGACTCCAAGGATGGAAATCATCCAGGCCATTCCGGAGCTTTTCAGGAAGATATTGACGATCGAAGCAATGATTATACCAATAAGCCCCATGAAAAGAAAAGACCCCCAGCCTGACAGGTCCCGCTTAGTGACCAGTCCGTAAACAGCCATGGCTCCGAACATTCCGGCTGTTATAAAAAATGTTCCGGCAATGGAAGAGCTGGTATAGGCCAGGAAGATGACAGACAATGTAAGACCGTTGAGAACGGAGTAGCCGATAAACAGGCTCGATGCTGTTGAGGCCTGTATCTTCCCGATGCGGGCTGAAAGGTAGAAGACCATCCCCAGTTCCGCGAGAACCAGGATGAAAAAAAGCGGGCTGCCGATGATTGTCATGGCCAGGCCGGTGGATGCGGTAAAATACGCTACCAGTCCGGTAATTCCAAGACCGGCTGCCATCCAGTTGAATACCTTTGCGAGAAAAAGCGTAGACGCCTGTTGCCTTGCCTGGGCAATTGTCATTTGTCCTGTTGTTTCGTACATAATATACTCCTTATCTTTGAATTTGTGCAATGGTACCATCTCACCTGAAATCAAGCAGGTAAAAAAACCACTTGTAACCCGTCAAATACTCACGAATTCAAGTTCCAGGAGAAAACAGGGAGATTGACCAGATGTTTTCCTATATATTCTGACATATAATAACCACTTCCAAGGGAGCTGCAACCGATTTCCCGTATCGAAAAGTCAATAAAATGGAGGTTTGAACCACTTGACTTTCAGGAGAGTTGGATGTTCCGACTATCGCTGATTGGATGATATGGGAATTAGAACGAGTCATAATGAAATCGTTGATCCAAGCAGTGACGGCACTGCTCGGGATCATCACTTTATTTTGTTCTCCTGCGGAAAAATCCTGTTTTAATTGCACCACTGTTTTTCACAGGGGATTCCGTCGTAATCTCCATCTATTTTCACACCAGGACAGTTACGCAAGTAAAATTTTGCTTCTGCACAGGACGTCATTTCCGAACAGTATATTTTCCCTCTACATTGAAAACTTTTTTGTCCTCCACTTTTGATGAGAAAAAGAGCAGCTGTGGCGGTAAGCAGACCAAATATGGAAATAACAAATGGTTTTCTGGCGGCCTTCCAGTGGGCAAAAAGAAAGATCACTGAAACAAGTGGAATGAAGATGCAGCCCAGCCCCCAGAGCATGCTTGTGCGAAAGGCTGCCACTGCATACATCAGTGAGCCTGTTGCAAAAACAGCCATGCCCAGCAGGAGAAGAGCTGTTGTTGTTTTGCCGATGCTTGTTTCCAGGGAAAGCGTTTTCTTGAAAACAGCAGCCCACTCGGTAAATGATGGCACGTGCAGGGTTGTGATCAAATTCGTAGTGTTATTTTTGCTGGAAGGGTCTGGAGCAGTGGAGACAAGAGCCTTGATCCGATCCATTGTGTTTTTGTCAAAGTGCGAAATTTTAAGAGATCGACCGTTATGGATCACCTCAACCATGTTGATGTCCTTTTGGTCAAATTCCATGAGGATACCGTTGGTACTGCAGTGGATCCGGCTGTTTTTTATTTGTAATTCACTGCAGTAAATGCTCTCTGCATTGGTTCGGGGAAAAATAAAATAATCAGTTGCCGCATTCGCATCAGCCGGGTGTAGTTGAAAAAAAGCAAGGAACTGCAGGAGAACAGAAGAAATCACTGATCGGTATATCGTCATATTCATAATTATCTCCTGTAAACGATACCAGTGATATCATGAATACCGAACCCTGGTTCGTCACCCAGTACTATTTTAGATTCGTTAAAGACCGCACCACCGATGACCGGGTCCTCACTGCAGAGAACAGGACCATCCAGGTCAATTCTGGTTATGATGCTTTTTGCCGCACCGAGGTGGGCAGCGGCCGTAACACTGACCTTAGCTTCAAGCATACAGCCTATCATGCATTCAACACCATAAACTTCAGCAATTGATGTGATTTTCAGGGCATTGTGGATACCTCCTGATTTCATAAGCTTGATATTTATGAGATCGGCAGCCCTTCGTTCCAGTATCCTGATGGCATCCATGGGACTGAAAAGGCTCTCGTCGGCCAGGGTCGGAATGGAGACATTGTCGGTTACATGTTTTAATCCGTCGATATCATGGGCCTGTACAGGCTGTTCCACAAATTCGATTTCGATACCTGCATCCTCCATTTTTCTCAAAGTCAGTACAGCCTCCTTGGGAGTCCACCCCTGGTTGGCATCAATTCGCAGACGAACATGGGGACCCACCGCTTTGCGGATGGTTTTCATTCTTGCCAAGTCCTTCTTTACATCCTTGCCGACTTTGATTTTCAGTGTTGTATATCCGGAATTTACAGCATTTCGACTGTCTTCAGCCATCTCCTCGGGCCCGTTTACACTGATTGTGATATCAGTTGTGATTTCTTTTCCATGGCCGCCAAGGAGTTTATATACAGGAGCCCCGTGAAGCTGACCGAACAGGTCGTAGACGGCAATATCAACTGCAGCTTTGGCACTGGAGTTTTTGACGATTGATCCATGCAGGTTCAACATGATTTTTTCGAGATTTTCAATGTCAAGACCAGTGATGGCAGGTCTGATATGATCTTCAATGGCACCGATAATCGCTCCCGCAGTGTCACCTGTGATAACACCTGTCGGGGCTGCTTCACCGTAACCGATATGGCCGGTGTCCGTTATGATTTTCACAATGATATCATTGACACTGTTCACAGTGCGCAATGCGGTTTTAAAAGGAGTTTTCAGGGGGACGGAAATGGATCCGATTTTTATATCCGTAATTTTCATTGGCCTTGTCCTTTTTGATAAAGGTGATAAATAGTAGACATATGATACAGGTTATTCGGACAGAACAGAAGCCCATAAAACTCTGGCTTCAGAATATTGAACCTGGTGCTCTTTCGCAGGCAAGGAATCTAGCAAATCTGCCGTTTGTTTTTCGTCATATTGCGATAATGCCTGACGCACACCAGGGATATGGTATGCCCATTGGTGCTGTGATGGCAACCCGTGGGGTTGTAGTTCCAAATGCGGTAGGTGTGGATATCGGCTGTGGTATGTGTGCGGTAAGGACATCCCTGACCGGGCTGGATAAAAAGAGTCTCCAAATGATTCTCGGTGGATCCAAAACGATGAAAGGTGGTATCCGGGGTAAGATACCGCTCGGGTTCAGCCACAGGTCGTCACGGCAGAAGGACTGGCTTACAGGAGAACGGAAAAATGAACTGTCGGGTTGGTCGGTTATTGAAAGGGAATATAATTCATCTTTGAAGCAGATAGGTACTCTGGGGGTGGAAATCATTTTATCGAAATACAGCAGGGTGACGATGGTTTTATCTGGCTGATGATTCATTCGGGGAGCAGGAATATTGGTTTCAAGGTGGCTAAACGGTATAACGAACTTGCTGTCTCCCTGCGCGGGAAAATGCCTTTTTCAGTGCCGAAACAATGGCAGCTTGCCGCTTTACCTCTGGAGAGCGATGCAGGGCGGAACTACATGCTGGAAATGCAGTGTTGTGTTGATTTTGCTCTTGCCAATCGAAGGTTGATGATGGATCATGTGAAAGCCTCTATTTCTGAGGTGGCAGGTCCTGTAGAATATTCCGAGATGATCAATGTGTCCCATAATTTTGCTGCAATGGAAACCCATTTCGGCCAAAAAGTCATGGTGCACAGAAAAGGAGCCACCCGGGCTTTTGCTGGACAGACAGGTATTATTCCCGGCAGCCAGGGGAGCGCAAGTTATGTGGTGAGGGGCAAGGGAGAATCGGAAAGTTTCATGTCCTGTTCCCACGGTGCCGGACGGAAAATGGGAAGGAAGGAAGCCCGGCGGAAACTGGATCTGGCCAGTGAAAAAAGGAAGTTGGACAAGCTGGGTATTATCCATGCAATCCGTTCCCGAAAAGATCTGGATGAAGCTCCCGGTTCCTACAAGGATATTTCAAAAGTTATGGCGAATCAGAAGGATCTGGTTGAAATTGTCGTCAAGTTGCGACCTCTGGCTGTGATCAAAGGGTAAATAAACTGGAGAATCCCATGGAAGGTGTAGTTTTTTTAAATAATGAGTTCATGCAGGCAGATCAGGCGAAGGTGTCCATTTTCGACCGAGGATATCTGTTCGGAGATGGGGTGTATGAAGTTGTTCCTGTGATTCATTCCTGCCTGATTGACAGGGATAATTTTCTGGAGCGGCTGGATTACAGCCTCAGTGTGGTCGGTATTGACTGGCCCTGTTCCAGGGAGCGGTATCTTGCCATGCTGGAGGAGCTTATCCGCCGTAATAACCTGGTGGAGGGAGGGGTGTATACCCAGGTGACTCGGGGTGTTGCACCACGGGACTTCGGCTTTCCCGGGGACTGTTCTCCTTCCTGTATGGCCTTCGCCCTGAAAAAGAAACTGGTGGACAATCCTCTGGCGAAAAGTGGAGTCTCCGTGGTGACGGTTCCGGATATTCGCTGGAAGAGAAGAGATGTGAAATCGATAGCCCTGCTCGGTCAGTGCCTGGCAAAGGAGGAAGCGGTCAGAAAAGGTGCTTTTGAGGGATGGATGGTCGAGGATGGTTTTGTAACGGAAGGGACTTCATCCACCGCCTATATTGTGAAGGGACAGACTATTGTGACCAGGCCGCTTTCCCGTTCTATTCTCCCGGGGATCAGACGGAAAAGTCTCCTTCGTCTTGCCCGTAAAGAAAAAATTGCAATTGAGGAGCGATTGTTTACAGTTAAAGAAGCACTTGAGGCGGATGAAGCCTTTTTGAGCAGTGCGACTACACTTGTTTTACCGATTACCCAAATTGACGGCCGGACAATTGGAGACGGAAAACCGGGGAGAATGGCGGAACATCTTCGGGAGCTTTATATCCGTATGGCATTTGAAGAGGCCGGACAAAAAACATCAAGTTGAGGAAACTATGAAAAAAACAGCGTATGTCGTTGTGGGGCTGATCCTGTTGTCTCTGCCTGTTTCCGGTTTTGCCGCAAATACTGTGGTGCGTGTGCCCGGTGTTGAAATCAGGGATGATGGAAGTGTCTCCGCGCCTGGTGTGGAGATCGGTGCTGACGGTTCTGTCAGTGCGCCCGGTGTGGAAATTGACCGACATGGGAATGTTGAGGCGCCGGGAGTGTCAATTCGTGGTGTGGGCAGTAACAACGACAATAGGATTGTCCTGGATAGTGACGGTGGGGCCATTAATATTGCTGCCGACCATCAGGACGTTGAAATAAGTGGCGATAATAACCGGATTTCAGCCTCCGGCAGGATATTGAAAATGCATGTCAACGGTGACGCCAACACCATAAGACTTGAGGGAAGTGTGAAAAAAATAGAGGTGAGTGGGGATGACAACCGCTTCTATTATTACAACCACGATACCGAAATTGTGGATGATGGTGATAACAATCGGTTTTTCAGAAGGTAACGGTAGCCTGAATTCATCAGGGTTGTAAGAATGGTTTATTTACGGAGGCTGCTGTTTATTTTTCCTCTGCTTCTTTCCAGTTGCGGACTGTTCACAGGTCCGACATATGACAATTACCGGCCGGACAGGGAGAGGGGACGGACTCTGACTGTCTGGATGCTTTCTGATATCCAACCCGTAACAATTCCGGGCAGGCATGTCTTTGAACGGGCAATTAACGATACAGACAGGGGTGTGACGGAGGTCAACCTTGCAGTGATTGCAGGGGATCTGCTCCAGGCGAGAAGTCAGGCGGAATCGTTCGAGTGGTTTCTTTCCACAAGGAAACGTTCCTCAATACACAACTGGTATGAAATTGCCGGAAACCATGATGTTCGAAGTGGCCCTGTATTTCATCAATATATTAAAAAACCCGGTCATTATGGTGTCCGGGTAGGTAATATCCTTTTTCTTCTGCTCTCTGATGAATCCACAGCCTCAAGAACAGATATTTCCGATTCGGCTTTTCAATGGTGGCGGAAGGCAGTGCGGAACAATCAGCAGGATATAATCATCACTGTAACCCATGCCCAGCTCCTCCACAGCGGTTTATTCGCTTCCTTTGTGCCGAGCAGGCGCATCGCGGATTCACGGCGATTTGAAAAAGTTCTGCGGGAGGAAAAGGTGGCCATATGGGCCTCCGGTCATTCACATCTGCCCCAGGGGATGTGGGGAACAATCAGTATTGAGCGGGAGCTGGGAGGCACCTGTTTTGTCAATGTCAGTGCCATCCGGGAAGATGCCTTCATGGACAGTCAGTCCCGGTTTTTTATCTTCGAAGACGGGTCTGATGTGGTGTGGATCCGTTCGAGAAATCATACAAAGGGGAGGTTTGATGCCGGACTGGATGTTCCCCTGAAGTTGGACAGGCCCTTTGCCTGGAACGGGAAAGCGCCCGAATTGGTACTCTGACCATAAGTTTTTACGCTTTTGCCGCCATTTCTCATTCGCTCAGTCGGTGTCATATTTGAAGTTCCCGGAGCTTCTGTTGTTCTCTGAACCTGACCAGTGATGTCAGCATGTCACAGGTGGGCGTCGGTATAGTCATCTTTTTTCCCTGGTCACTGACAAATCCGGTCAGGGCGTCAATTTCCGTCTGCTTACCGTTTTCCAGATCCTGGAGCATTGAAGGGCGGTGGTTGAAGGTGGCCGGGAGCAGCCTGCCATACAGTTCAACTTTATATTCAGTCGCATTTTCCCAGGGAGTGGTACCGCCCAGACCGGAGATTACAGCAAAGGTTTCTTCGATTATTCTGTTAATTATATCTTTTGTGCCCTCGTCCTCGGCCAGGGCACCATAATGAACTCCGAGAACGGCACCCAGGGGATTCAGTGCGCAGTTGTAAAGGAGTTTTGCAAAAAGAGATTGGTGGATGTCCTCGACAGCACTGCAAGGATGGCCTGCCTGATCAATGGCTTTAGCAAGCTGTACGGCCATTGGGGAAGGCTCTCCTTTGCTGCTGTTGCCAATATGGATTGCATCTGCGGAGACTGTGATATTAATCAGGCCCGGCTCTACAATTTCAAAACCGGTAATGACTCTAGATCCCAAACTGCGTCCGGAGCCGAAAACCTCTTCCACCTTTTCCACATTTCCACAGCCGTTCTGCATGGAGACAATATCTCCCGCCCGTCGCGTCAGCAGGTGCAGTTCCTGAATGGCGAATTCTGTATCATAGCTTTTGGTGGTAATAAATGTGGCGTCATAGGTCTCTGTGGAGTCCGAAGCGTGGGAAAAAAGACCGATATTTTCCGCCGGCGCAACCCGACTGCCGAAGATGCCGGTTACTCGCAGTCCATGTTGTTGAATCGATTCAATAAATCGCTCTCTCAGGATCAGATCAACCCGATGACCGTCAGCCGCCAGCATGCAGCCCAGGGCCTGGCCCAGTGCCCCTGCACCATATATCAATATCTTCATTATGAATCAGTTCCGCTTTGTCCCTGAATAGGTAAAAGCTTTTGCAATCATTTTATAAAAACTGCCCTTGTCTATACCTATATCCTTTCCACAGGTACAGATTATCTTGTTACCGCGGGTATCAAAAGCAAAAACTTTTGTTATTCGGTCCTTATGGCAGCGCAGCACTTCCCCCTGACCGATCTTGTCGTATCGCCACAGTTTTTTTCTGCATGCCGCACATTTTAGTATAAGCATGTTCTTTTTTCACTTTGTCCTGTATCTCTGACCCGGGTTTTTCCGGCTTTAAATATTTTTCTCCATATAAATTTTCGTACAAGCAATGTCGTATCGTTACTGTAATGTATGAATTGAATTTTTGGAAGACGGAGTTCAGGGTAAATGGTATACTACTTTGTGAGGGTATTTTTGCAGGAATGAAATTGAATATGAACAGGCAGTTCTTAAATGCGGGAGAAAAAGATGCGGTTTTTCAGAAAAAAAACGCTGACCGGCCTTGCCAGAACCTGTGGCTGAGCGGCTAAAATTGGTCCGACGGACTTGTCGGGCGCATTAAAAGGGCTGCAGGGGCCGACTGACAAGGATCTGCTGGTGGGGTTTGAGACATCGGATGATGCTGCAGTCTATAAAATATCCTCTGAAATTGCCATGATCAACACTGTTGATTTCATCACACCACCTGTGGATGATCCATACTGGTTCGGGCAGATTTCAGCTGCCAATTCCATTTCGGATGTCTATTCCATGGGTGGCAGGCCACTGACGGCGCTGAATGTGGTGATGTTTCCTTCCGGTCATCTCGATATGGGTATTTTAAGGGAGATTCTCATGGGAGGCGCTGACAAGGTTGTGGAGGCTGGAGCCTGCCTGGTCGGAGGACATACGGTAGATGATAACGAACCGAAATATGGTCTCTGTGTGAATGGAGTCGTGCATCCTGACAGGATAATAACCAATGCGGGGGCCATGCCGGGGGATATCCTGATTCTCACCAAGCCCCTGGGTTCCGGTGTACTGTTCAATGCGGTGCGATCAGGAAAATTCCCCTATGGTGAGTTGGAAAAAGAGGTCTTGCCGGTTTTGGCTTCCCTGAATAAGACAGCCATGGAAACGGCATTGCGTTATGAACTTCATGCGTGCACTGATATTACTGGTTTTGGGATTCTTGGTCATGCCCTGGAAATGGCTGACGGCAGTTCTGTGGGGATTGCTGTTGAGCATAGGGCCCTGCCATTTTACGGTGGAGCTCTGGATATGTATAAAAAAGGAGAGACAACCGGAAGCAACAGGGCCAACAGGGCGCTGGTGGGGAAATTCCCTTTCACCCTGGAATGTTCTCTTGGCAAGGCGGAAGAAGAAATACTTTATGATCCGCAGACCTCAGGGGGACTGCTCCTGTCCCTACCGGCTGAACAGGGAGAACGGCTGCTGCAGGACCTGGTTGCTGAAGACATTACCGCTGCCCGAATCGGCGAGGTGTTCTCCGGCGGAAAAACAGCTCTTGTGGTTCGATAGTTGTTTTCATGGACATCAGGAGCTGGCTCGAAGTTGTTCCAGGGAATCGTCCAGGTTCTGATAGATGGTGATAAAGGAATCAAAACCCGAAATTTCAAATACCTCCTGCACATGATCCTGCATGCAGCAGGTCACAAAGCAGTAAGGTGATGATTTATAGGCTTTGGCTGTGTTGAGAATGATACGCAGTCCGGCGCTTGAGATATAGTCAAGTTCATTAAAATTGAGCACTAGGTGACAGTCTGGAGAATGAAGAAAATCCTGTACCTGTTTTTCAAACTGTGGAGCAGTTCGTGAGTCAAGCCTCCCTTTGAGGTCGAAAATAGTAGCGTTATCCATGCGGCTTATTTCTGTTTCCATAGAATTGTACAGACAGTCACCTATCTGTTCTCCTCCGGCAGAAGTTTTTTCAGGGTAAGAATATTTTTTTTGCCTGTTCGTTTGTAGCTGCAGCTATTGCTGAATTTGCGGACAAGGTGTATCCCGAGTCCCCCGCATGTTCGTTCTTCGAGGGGGAGGGATATATCCGGAATGGGGGTAATGGTCGGGTCAAACGGCGGACCTGTATCCGTCAGTATTATTGTTATACTATTATCTTTTTTAATAAGTCGTATTGTAATCTCAATCTCCCTGTCACAGTTGCCGTGCTCGATGATATTGGACACCAGTTCATCCAGAATGAGATTCATTTCGGATATTATCCGGCGGGTAAGATTCCATCTTTTTTTGAGTTTTGCAAGAACCGCATGGATCGTTGTGAGTTCCGAGCAGTCATTTCGTATTTGAAAGAAGATGTCCATCACCGTGCCTTGATCATGATCTTTTCAGAGTGCTGTTACTCCCAGCCTGGAAAAACAACAGGGAGCCGCCTCAGATATATTGGTTCTTTCCCAGCGGTTGATTTCTTTTAAAACCGCCTTGAGAGAGAGTGGTTGTACTTCGGGAAACTGTTCCAGTATTTTCTGGAACTGTTCACGATCAATGGTGAGAACCCTGGTTTTCTTCTCGGCCTTCAGGTTAAAGAGGGCAATGTTCTGGCCGAAAAGAGAAAGTGAGCCGATGAAGTCTCCCGCTATGAATTTCCTGATGGTTTCTGTAGTACCGTTTTCCCCATTTGTGGTCAATACCAGACAACCTTCGAGAACCAGGTAGGCCCGATCTGTGTCGTCTCCCTTTTCATAGAGCAGGTCTTCCGGCAGAAAATCACCTCTTGTGGGCAGAAGAGCTAAAATTTTCAGAGCCTGAAGAGGAAATGCGGAAAAAAACGGCAGCTCTTTTAAAAGCTCGAGGTTCTGGTGCATTTCAGGAACTGTTTCGCTGTTTACCGTAGATGAGTTCATGGAGTAATCCTTTTTTATCAATGAGTTCCTGGTAGGTTCCCAGTTCTGCCAGTTTCCCTGCCTTCATTACAGCGATTTTATCAAAGGTTTTTATAGTATCGAGGCGATGGATTATGGCGATCAGGGTACGTTTTCCCTTCCACCTCGTTTCAATGAGTCGCTGGATTCTGGTCTGGGATTTGTTGTCCAGGGCTGAGGTGGCTTCATCCATTATAATAATAGGAGCCTGTTTGATGAGAACCCTGGCAATGGCGAGTTTTTGTTTCTGTCCGCCCGACAGTCTGTCTCCCATTGTTCCTACCTGGAAATTCATACCTATGGAGGCAATTTCCTCCAGGCATTCTTCAGCAATCAGGAGATGGATGATTGCCTGGTTTATCTTTTCCTGAGCATGGGTGAGATCTGACTTCACTTTGCCGAACAGGATGTTGTTGAGAATGGATTGTCCTGTGATATAGTCATTTTGCTTGTAAAAGATAAAGAGACCGGGGACCTCTTTATCCGACCAGGTGGAAAAAGTTTTTCTTGCCTTGAGGATACAGCCCTTCAGTTCGTCCCGAAGCCGTGTCATTGTATGGATGGCAGGGGTGAAGTTCAATGCCAGGGAGAGCAGGAAATTCTGCTGTTTGGCGTTCAGGTCTGCTGGTTTTTCTGTTTTCAGATGGCCAAGAATAATTCGACACTCTTCCAGCCTGTTGGCAGGAACAGGACTGTTTTCAAAAAAGATATCGTGTGTTTCCACACCTCCAAGAATATCGACAGCCTGTTCCGCCAGCTCTTCTCCCAGGTTGAGCAGGGGGGTAAGCAGTTCAGAGGCAAGCAGAAATTTACGAAAAAGAGGGTTTTTGGCAAGCAAGTCGAAAGCAAATCTGGAATCAGTTGCAGTTCCGAAAATGATATTTTCCTGAATACTTGAGTTGAAATGATAGGAGTCTCTGTCGAAAAACTCTATGAAATCGTTCAGTCTCTCACCAAAGTCTTCTCTGAAAATTGTGCGGATATGAACGATTTTCTCCATCATCTTTCTGTCATTCTGATTAATATAGCTATCGAGGCCAAAGCGCATCACGTCTACAAAAAGACCTGCCTGCTGGAGAACGAGGATCATTCTGTCCAAGTCGGGTTCGTGATCGGAGGCGGGAGACGGATTTGCCAGGGAGAGAGTGGCCAGACGCGCATAGAGCAGGTTTTCCTTGATGGAACCTGTAAAAATAAAGGGATTCTGAGAAATATAGCCGATTTTATCTATAATTACAGATTTTGAAAGGGAGCGCAGTTCGCAGTCGCCGATGAGGATGTTGCCCGATGAGTAATTGTACATTTTTCCTATGCATTGGGCGAGGACCGACTTGCCGCTTCCTGAAAAACCTACAATTGCCAGATGTTCACCACCTTTGAGGGAAAAACTGACCCCCTTAAGCAGTTTAAGTCCTTCAGGTGTCTCAAAAACGAGATCCTGGATTTTTACACTGTTGTTTTTCGGTGTTTCTTCGGGGGAATCCGTTTTGTGTTCAATCAAAAATTCTGGAGGCGTATCGAAATATTCCATTGTCCGCTTATAGCGGACGGATGCATCCTGGTATGTCTGGTAAAATTCTATCAGTTCTTTCCAGGGATCATACAGCTTCTCTTGGGCAGAGAGGAAGGCTACCATGGCTCCCAGCTCAAGCTCTCCATGCATAACCAGGTATCCCCCGTAAATAAAGACGATAAAAGGACCCAGGCTGACAAAATAGTTGTTTGTTGTTTTTATGCCGAAACGAAAAAGAGACCAGCGGATTCTTACTTTCTTCAGTGTTTCAACAAGGACATCAAATTTCCTGTTTTCCTGTTCATAGGCTCCGTGAACCTGTACTTCACTGATTCCCGAGATGGACTCGGCGATCTGGTTGGCGGTGGCTCTTGATATGTCGACCCGCTCCTTATTGGCCTTGTTTGCCCGTTTCTGTAAAAGGGGAACAACAAAGACAGCGATAGGATAAATAAGCATGGTGGCACAGGCCAGTTTGATGTGCAGGGAAAGAAGATAGCTCGCAAAGGCGATCAGGGTAAGGATATTGGTCACGGGTACGGCGAAAGCCTGGCCGGCAAAAGTTCCTGCAGAACTCAGTTCTGTCATGAGTGAAGAGACAACCATGCCGGGCTGGGTCTTGCGAAAAAAGGAGAGGGGCATGGTGAGAATATGATGATACAGTGCCTTGCGCATGGAAAGCATGGCCCGTTCACCGATAAGAGCCTGAAGGTAATTGATCGCAAGTTTAAGAAGACTGGTGACGGTTACTGCGATAAGATATATGGAACAAAAAAGAATAAGGCTTGAAACATCCCGGAGAGCAATAGCCTCGTTGACGATCCTTTTCTG
Source organism: Desulfomarina profundi (assembly GCF_019703855.1). GTDB lineage: Bacteria > Desulfobacterota > Desulfobulbia > Desulfobulbales > Desulfocapsaceae > Desulfomarina > Desulfomarina profundi. Next base: position 586,152 of record NZ_AP024086.1, read on the forward strand.
CATTTCAAGAGGCAGAACGCGGGCAAAGACAATGAGGACGATGACGAAGAAAAGAATCAGCTGCAGCTTGAAATTTCCCTTGAAGGCCCAGGAAAAGATTGATCTTTTCGTCACCTGAATAGAGTTTGAAGATCGATCGTTTATTTTTTTCTTGTGAGAAATTCTCTGTAACAATGTAGTCGGTCTCGTTTTAGGTGACTATTTACAGGAGAATGATTCACACATACCCCGTTAGCAGATTGTCATCTAATCAAGACTGTAAACAATTCCTGAGAAAAGTCTATCCTTTCATAGTGTATTTGAGTAATTGCCTTAAAAACTTCGAGAGGAACAGGAGTTTTTAGACAAATCAAGTTTTTTATCCGGTAGTTCTTTTCAAGTCGAACCCTCAACAACTGAAACACGGTTTTCAGGTGGTCTGGACCGGGAATGTAAAAATAAAAAACATGTATAATATCTTTAAATCACGATTTATTTGGGTCAAAATATTTAAATTTCTGACCCTGAAGTATATTGTCAACAGATCGCATGTTCCCTTTCATATAAAAAACGTTTGGTTTTGTATCATCTGCAGGGCGGATAACCCAGACTTTTTCCTCAAGTTGATGAACGAGTTTGTAGACTATGTTGTCCGGATCTGTGAGGTTGCCAAAAGTTCGTGCACCTGTAGGGCATGCCGCTGAGCATCCTGTTTGGGTTTTTCCTTTGGACAGCCGTTCCTCCCAACAGAAATCACACTTGTCAATGGCACGACGCTCGGCGCTGAAATATCTTGCATCGTATGGGCAGGCGAGCATGCATGTTTTGCAGCCTATACACTTCTTACTTTCCATACGTACGATACCGGTGACCGGATCTTTATATGTAGCTCTGGTCGGGCATGCTCTTACACAAGGTGCTGCATTACAATGGTTGCAGAGTACCGGAATAAATTCCACCTGTTTGTCCAGGGTTCCCGTATATTTTTTTGTGAGTATCCTGGTTCTGTAACCGTAGTCAGGTACATGGTTGATCTTGTTGCAGGCATCAACACATTTCTCACAGTCAATACAGAGAGACTGGCGGATGACCATGCTGTAATGCGGGTTGTAAGGATATTTTTCAACAAACTCCGTGCCCCCTCTGAGCCTGAGGCATGGGCAGTTGCAACAAGGGAGGTGAGAGAGAGTATTTTCCCGCCGGCATAGACACCGGCAACAGTAAAACCGAGTTTTAGGAAGTTTCTTCTTTCCTTGGCTGTAACTGTTTCTGTACCCTCATTTTTAAGTTTATGTAAATCTATCTTTGGAAAATTCATAATCAGAATCCTTTTTACTTACTGATTGTTCTGCAAAACCTGTAATGTGTCTGTCGATCCATTTGATCGGTTTGATACTGCATTAGAGGGAGTTATTTTCTAAATCAAAAAAAGCTGTGATGTCGTTTCATGGCTTCTTCTTCCGTTTCACCTTCCTCTTTAAAATGGATACCACCACAACCAGGACAGATATAACCTCCTTCCGGGACAATCTCATGTTTTTCAAGCTGGTGACCATTGAGCATTTTTTCACCGGCAAAGTATACCAGACCGATAAAACCTATACCGAAAAGGGAGGCCATGATTTCATGAAATGAAGGGGTATAAGTGAGCAGATTTGCTTCTTCGACTACGCCGAGTGAGTGATAAACTGATTCCATCTGGCCAGGAATAACAATGTCATATCTCATGAAGAAAATCCCAATCATCATGAGGCCCGTTGCCCACAGTATTATGTTGAAATTCTTTCCTTTTGAACGAATGAGCAGGACCAGGGGCAGCAGCATACCCAGGAAAACTTCAAAAAACCAGAAGTTGATAGAATAATTTCCTTTCAAAAAGGACATGATAACAAGTTCTTTTCCTTCTGATACCATACCGGTGATAATTTTCCATATGGTAAAGAATATTATTACAGATATAAGGAAAATGGTTACCTGAGTTACAGCTCTGACGGCCCGTTCCATCCGGTGGTTCATGACCTCCGGATTGATCTTCCAGCCAATCACCGTAAAGAATAAAATAGCACAACCACCTGACATTGCTGCAGAAAAAATAAAATATATCGGCAGATACGGTCCATACCAGAAAGGACGGCCATGCAGCATTCCAAAGACGGCGCCCAGGTTACTATGGGCGGCCACACCGACTACGAGTCCCAGGAAACCGGTTAACCTTGACAGGGTGTGTTTTTGATCCAGGAGAAAATAATACTCTATCATCATAAATACCAGATAGAGACCATAAAGTGTGCCCATCCACCACATGTTAGAAACAATATTGGGTGAAAAAACATTCCAGATCGCCATCCTGAAGGGGTTTTCAATATCAAAAAAGATGATGCAGAATCCCCCGAACATAAAGGTGATTGAAAGAAAAACTGCCCTTTTGGCAATGGGCATAAATGCTTCACCACCAAAAACGTGACCGATGGAAGAGATGATACAAAGACCCGTTGATGTAACAACACAGAAAATATAGACAGAAATAAGCAAACCCCAGGCAATCTGACGACTGACCCCGTAGACATGATGATATCCAACGAACAGTCCATGCAAACCAACGGCGAGACCCGCAAGGGCAAGGAGGGCGAAAAACCCCATTATCATTTTATAGCCAGGACTGGCTTTCTGCAGGGCTGCAAAGCCATCAAATCCCCATTTTTTGGAAATGTCAACCATCCTTCCTGTCATTGTTCAGCCTCTTCTGTAGAGTTATAATATGTGTCTGTTTTGAAAATTGTATTTATGCACGAAAAAAGAACAAATGCACTCGTGTTACTTTTCATGTTTCTTGTTTTCGTGGGAGCCGTTTTTGCCGGTTTCACCATTTATTGCCGCAAGACCTTTGACGCCGATGTGGCAAACGGTACAGCGCGTAAGATATCCGAAAGCCTGGGAGGAGTCATGGCAGGTTCCACAGTATCTGGCGTGAATCGTTTCAAGATATTTTCTCTTTTCAGCCGGGTTTTCAGAGGAGATGGGCTTTTCATCTTCAACTGTTTTTTTACCCATGATAAAGACTTCTTTGTGACAAGATTCACAGGACAGCTGTGCCTTGTCCACATGGATTTTATGTTCAAAGACTACGGATTTTACAGGTTGTGAAAAGACAATTTTTCTTTCTGGAGGCACATGACATGATTCACACTGTGTTGAAGAATCAAAGGCATCGTCTCCATTATGGCAGGTTCCACAGTACTTTCCATTTTTAAATGCGGACATGGTAAAATCTGCCCGTGTCGCTGCGATATTTTTTTTCATTGGAAAAACTTTGTCATGGCAGCTGGTGCAGGACAGTTCAAATTCCTCAACATGGGCTTTGTGATTGAAATTTACTTCGGTGGGTTTCTTCCAGGTAACAGACTCTGCCGACATAGTATGACAGGATCCACAACTTGTATCTGTTGCAAAGGCAGAATCACCATCATGGCAGGCACCGCAGAAAAGACCATCAGCCATGGCTTTCATGGTGAAGTCTTTCGGATCAGTAGTGTTTGCTTCCTGGGGAAATAGATCATCATGGCAATCTGCACATTCCAGTCCTGCTTCCATGGTATGAACCTTGTGAGAAAATGATGCCTGTACCGGGGTATTCCAGGTGATGCTGTCTTCCGGACCATAGGCGTCTTCATCGTATGCTTGTGCAGCAAATCCGCGCGAAGAAACAAGTAAGAAAAATGAAAAGGCCAATACACCTATTCTCGTCAAGGGAAAGATGGTCATTTTTTGTACTCCAATGGATTGTGTATATGAAAAACGCTTTAAAGTTGGTTCAGCTTGGTTTGGACCTCAATTTCTGTTCTTACCCGTCATTATAACCAACAGAAGAACTATTCCGTTTTCCGGGAGTTCTTTTTCTCCTTTTGAGGGTTAATGTGGAGTGTTTATTGTTGGTAGTCTGTAATGAAACAGGAGTGTATTTAACAGTTTAACGATATTCTTAATCAGAAAAACATCAAAACTGTGCAAATCCCTACATAGTGCCCTACTACGGAGTCATATTTTATCCGTCAGGTGGCATATTTTTTACATGTTATAAGGAATGCTGTCAAGGTGATTTTGAGGTGAAATAAAAAACTGTAATTTAAAACTGGTACCATTCATCTGAAAATCCAGCTGCAGAAGACCAGGAGAAGTGAGTCGTTTAGTATTGCCTCAAGAGGTGGACATTTGTGGTATCATATTGTGGTTGCGATAAATATTTGTAGTACTATTGTGAAAAATTAGTTTTATTTTATTTTTTTTTAGGGTAATTTAATGCTACTATTAAATAAGCTGTATCGGATAATCAATCTCACTTAGAGGTTGATTTTTTAGTATCAATGATCTTATTTCGCATTTTTTTACCATCTACTTGTTTTTACACAGAGCATTCTACAATCTAATTACCGAAGGGACAGGATCGATTCATGGAAAAAAAAGGCAATGGAAGCAGAAAAGTATTGGCAGGATTTTTTTTCATTTTTCTGATTATCCTCGTTATGACGGGACAGCAGGCGATGTCCATGAGTAATGAAGATTGTCTGGAATGTCACGGAGAAGAAGATATCACCAGGGAAGCCGATGACAGTTCGGTCTTTGTGGATGCGGTGATTTTTGCCAAATCCGTGCATGGAGATGAAGAATGCGTTTCATGTCATCAGGATGCTGATACGGAGGATGATGAGCATCCCGAGGAGCTGGCCAGAGTAAACTGTGCGGAATGTCATGAGGATGTGTCGGAAGTATATGAGAAAAGTGTGCATGGAAAGGCCAGGACCAGGGGTGACGAGCTTGCTCCTTACTGTTCTTCCTGTCATGGGACCCATAACATTCTGCCGCAGAGTGATCCTGAGTCAAAGGTTTACGTCCTCAATATCCCTGTTACCTGTGGAAAGTGTCATAAGGAAGGAAGTCCGATGACAAAGATTCATACGGACATCGATCAGCAAAATGTTTTGCAGAATTATTCCATGTCCATACATGGCAAGGGGCTGATAAAAGCTGGACTGACAGTTGCAGCAGTGTGCACCAGTTGTCATACGTCCCATAATGTATTGCCGCACACAAACCCGAATTCATCAATAAATCGGCATAATGTTGCGAAAACATGTATGAAATGTCATGCCAATATTGAAACTACCCATCAAAAAGTTATCAGGAAGGCACTTTGGGAGAAAGAACCTCATAAAATACCATCCTGCGTTGAATGTCATCAACCTCACACGCAGAGACAGGTGGTCTACTCGGACAGTTTAACCGATGAGTACTGTATGAAGTGTCATGGTGACCCAAACCTTGTGACAGCCGACGAGGAAGGTGGAGTACGCAGCCTCTACGTTGATTTGGATGAGTATGATGAGTTTAAAGGTACACTGCACAAGAAAGAAAAACTGGCGTGTGTGAAATGTCATTCGAATATGGACAGTGCAAGGGAACCTGTTTGCAAAGATTCAGGTCGTGTGGATTGTTCCTCCTGTCATGCGGACGAAAATAAAGACTACGAGAAGAGTATCCACGGTCAAATGCTCGCCAAACTTGATCCCAATGCCCCGTATTGTACCGACTGTCATGGAAAACATGCCAATATGTCTCGGGCAAATCCAGATTCTCTTATAAATCCTATTAATATCCCCTCTCTCTGTGGTTCCTGTCATCAGGACGGGAAAAAGGCTGCTGTGAGAATAAGTGGTGGGGAAAAAAATATCGTTTCCACTTATTCCATGAGTATTCATGGCAAGGGATTGGAGAAAAGTGGTCTTCTTGTTTCCGCGACCTGTGCCAGCTGTCATACCGGTCATCTTGTTTTGCCCGCATCCGACCCGGAGGCTACGGTAAATTGGAAACATGTGAGCGACACCTGTGAGAAATGTCACTATGGTGTGGCCATGAAAGTCAATCAATCCGTTCATAAACCGCCCGTTGGTGCCGATCCTACAAATTTTCCAATCTGCAGTGACTGTCATTCAGCGCACGGTGTCGAGAGGGGCGGTGAGGCGTCTTTCAGGAAAAAGCAGGCCAGTGAGTGTGAAAAATGTCATAAAGAGCAGGTTGAGACATATCGCGAAAGTTATCATGGAAAAGCTTCAATGCTGGCAGGGGGTGAAAGGGCCGCCCAGTGTTCCGATTGCCATGGCAGTCATGGTATCCTTGCCACGACAGATCCGGATGGTACGTTATCCCCGGAGAATGCAGTGAAGACATGTCGAAAATGTCATCCAACTGCAACGGCAAATTTTACGAGTTACCGTACCCATGCTACTCATGGTGATAAAGAACGCAATCCTGACATGTACTATGCATTCTGGGGCATGACCATTCTGCTCCTGGGTACCTTTTCACTGTTCGGACTGCATACCTTACTCTGGTTCCCTCGTTCTTTTAAAGAACGCCTGGAGCTTATGAAAAAAGCTCGCAGGAAAGAAGAAGAGTAGAATGAATGACAGACTGTTTTAACAGGATAAAACCTCCAATAAAGGATCCTTGCATCTGTGTAGGATGTATAAAAGAAAAGGGAAGTTGAAATGAGCAAAACTGAAACAGTATACGTTCAGAGATTTAATGTTTTTGCGCGATTGTTGCATTTAACGGTAATTATAAGTTTCCTGACTCTCGCCCTGACCGGTATGGCGTTGAAATTTGCTGATGAACCATGGGCCGGCACTATTGCAGCAGTTTTTGGAAGTTTCAGAGTTCTGGGAGTCCTTCATAGGATCGGAGCTGTTTTAACATTTGGCTATTTTTTCCTGCATTTTATTTTGATTTTTCAAAACTGGCGGAAAACCGACAGATCGCTGGTCAGTTTTATTCTCGATAAGACCATAGGTATGGTTCCAAACATTCAGGATGTAAAGGAAATCGGACAGACATTGAAATGGTTCGTCGGAGCTGGTGACAGACCCAGGTACGGGCGATGGACCTACTGGGAAAAATTTGATTATTTTGCTGTATTCTGGGGTGTGGCTGTCATTGGTCTTACCGGAATATGCCTCTGGTTTCCCGAGTGGGTTACGCAGTTTTTTCCAGGATCATGGTTGAATATTGCTACCATCATTCATAGTGATGAGGCTCTTCTGGCAACCGGGTTTATTTTTACTATTCATTTTTTCAATACACACATCCGTCCCGAAAAGTGGCCGCTGGACAGGGTGATCTTCACCGGGACAATCACACTGGATGAATTAAAACATGAGCGCCCCAGGGAATATGAAATGCTGGTCGAGGAAGGGAGGCTGGACGATGTTATTGTTGACAGGCCACCGTTGTGGTTGATTATTTTTTCATATGTGTTTGGTTTTTCGGCGCTGACAATAGGGATGATTCTGGTTTTCACCATAATTTACACAATTTTTAAAATGACGTTCCTCTAAGGTCGCTGCCTGTTTGTGCTGATGTTTTAAGTTGAAAAACAACCTATGATTTTTAATGAAAAACTTCCCCTGCATACTCGCTTGGGGACGTATGCTACAGCGGCAATACTGATAGTCGTGTGTCTTCTGATGCTGCGTAACTGTGTTATTGCAGTTCGTTCAGGGGCGAAGACCAGTGAGGGCGAGATTGCACAATCGTATCAAATCGGATTTGAAGAAGGTTTGAAAGACCGACGGGACAGGGCCGGTCATTCGACAGTAAGCATTTCTAATCCACTTCTTCTTAAAATGTACAGGAAGGGATTTCGTGACGGGAGTGATTTGAAAAGAACTACTATGAAAAAGGAAAAAAATGAAAAAAAGTAACCTGATAATCGTATGGGTTGTTTCTCTTCTCTGCTGTTTGGGGAAATCCCCCGGCATGGTATTTGCTTTTGAAGAAATTCCAACAATAGGGGCAGAGGCATTGAAGTATGAGCTTTACCATGGACCTCCAATGGTTCTGGCCAATGCTTTAAGCCCAATTGAATTCAAAGACCTTACAATTAGGAGGTCTGTTAATATACCTTCAAGCAGAGTCGAAGGTAATCCTTTCCTGCCCAAAAATAAAGACACATTGATTGTGTTTTTCTGTAAAGGACCTGGCTGACTTAAGAGTCCGGAAGCTGCCAGGAAGGCAGTAAAACTAGGATATACTAATGTCAAGGAATATAAAGCAGGAATTCCCGACTGGATAAGAAGACGGTTCCCGGTAATTCGGACTGTGAATTATCCGAGAATAGATATTCCTGTCATGTATCCTGAAGAAGTGTATAAAAAATTGGATAGTCTGGTAATACTTGATATAGGTGGTCCTGAATTGCATAAAATCGGTTCAATAAGTCAGGGCAGTGTCATTCATATCGCTTTGGATGATCTTGAGGATAAATATGAAGAGCTTCCAAAGGATAAACTTCTGGTCATTACTGATGTGGCAGGTAAGCAGGAGAATATCGCCGGTAGGTTTTTGACTATGAAGGGGTTTACAAAGCTTGCGGCAATGGGTGGAGGAGGTCGAGCCTGGTTCAAAATGATCAGAGTCAAAGAGATGATGCATCAGAAGAAAGAGCCGAGGAAGAAGGAATAGCTGGTTGCAATCAAAAAGAGATAGGAACTGTTCAGGGTAAGTGCAAGAAACAAAAAAAGTGAGGTATGTATAAGTCTGTTGATTGAATGGTTATCTTGAAAATTGCCTTTTTGCCCGATCTCTGCGTCACAGGAAAATGGAAAATGTTCGCATGTGTCTGATATTCTGCTGTTTTTTGGCCCCTTGTTCTTCGGGGTCTGTGCTTACCTGATCTCGAACGAGAATTCTAATTTTTCATGGCACCCTAAAGCATTTCTCTTGAACATTGTGTCAATTTTCAGGAGAAATGTTGCCTCAATCCCAAAATGCAGGTAAATGGAGAAAAAATCGATTCACCTGGAAAGGGGATTATTGATAAATTCCGAATCAACTGTCATTGTTAATCCAATTTCTGTCAAACATGATTTTCGCAATGTAGATAAATGGCGTATCTGCAATGGCAACAAGCCACTTAACCAGATAGGTGGTGGTTAGTATTTCAAGAAAGACATTTGTTTCGACCATACCCCAAAAAGCAATTGTAGTGAAAATAAGAGTGTCCAGCAGCTGGCTCAGCATGGTTGAAGCGTTGTTTCTCAACCAGATGAATTTGGCAGCAGGGAAACGCTTTTTCCAGAAGTCATATGCCCAGACATCATGGAACTGAGCCACACCGTAAGCGATCAGTGAGCCCAGGGCAATCCGGGGAAGCAAACCGAAAATTCGGGTAAAACTGTCCTGGATGAAGTCAGCATCATTTGGTTTGAAGGCCAGGGCAATATGCATGATGATGACAGTTGAAAAAAGAGAGAAAAAACCAATGAGAACAGCTTTCCCGGCATCTCTTTTTTGATAGTTTTCTGAGAGTATGTCAGTTGCAAGAAAGGAAGAAGCATAGGTAATGTTGCCAAGTGTCACTCCGATAGAGAAAAGATCTACCATTTTCAGAACTTGGATATTTGCAAGAATTGTTGAGATTGGTATCCAGATATAAAGACCTGTTTTCCCGAAACTTTTATAGGCAATCAGTATTGCGAGAAAATTTGCTGTGAGGAGTAATAACCAGAGGAGTTCGTTGGGATATCTTGTAAGATCTAAAGTAGCCATATCTTTTATTTTCAACTGAGGAAATGGCCACTGAAATATATTGAAATAATACGCAACTGCAGAGTGTCGGTTTTGGTGAGGCGGGTGGCCGTGACCGCCATGAACTTTGCTATTATGGCGCCGGATGATAGCAGATGTTCAATTCGTTATCAAGACTCAATTCCAGTTTTTTTTATTTTGATGACAACCAGGGTGATGTCATCTTCCTGGGGAAGGGTGTCCCGAAAATGTGAGACTTCTTCAATTACCTTATCCCGGATTGTTTCTGCAGATCTGTGATCGTTGTTCATTATGATTTCTTCCAAACGATCCTGACCAAACATTTCATCTGACGGGTTTCGTGATTCTTTGATTCCATCGGTTCCTATAAGGATAATGTCGTTTTCCTGCAAACCACCTTGAGAGCTGTTTTTGTATTGAATTTGATCGTCAATTCCGAGAACAAGTCCCCGGTCGTTCAGATAATAAAATTTTTTATCCGCAGATTTGTAATAAAGGGCCGGTTCGTGTCCTGCCCGTACCCAGGTAATCGAAGCATTTTTTCTGTCTATTTCAAGAAAGAACATGGAAGTAAATCGACCGGACCTGGCACAGTCTCTGGAAATATATGTATTTATAGCTGTGAGCAGGTCAGCTGGAGAGCTGTAAGTTTTTACTGCCGTATGAAGAAAAGCACGAACAGATATCATTAAGAGTGCTGCCCCTACTCCATGCCCACAGGCATCTGCCACTACAATACCAAACTTGTTTTCAGAGAGTTTAAAATAGTCGAAATAGTCTCCTCCGGTAGCATCACAATAGATACTAATGCCTGACAGCTGAAGGCCCTGAAAGTCCGGACTCTTATCTGGGAGCAGGTTTTGTTGCACCTCTTCGGCAAGTTTCATTTCACTGACGAGTTCAAAACGATGGCGCAGTCCATCAATCATGGTATTGGTATGTCCAGCGATAATACCGAATTCATCGTAGGTTGCCACGGGAACCTTCTGCCTGAGGTTTCCACCACTGACCTGCTCCAGCACTCTGGTTTGATTATTAAACAAGAGCTTCAGGTTTCTTGAGTAGGAAACGATAAGGTTAAGCATCAACACCATCAGTACAGCCATCGTGAAAAAAATTTCATAGGCGACAGAGAGTTGCGCTTGATGAATGGAGGCTTCATCCTGAGAAACTTTTGTCAGCCATACCACGTCTCGGGCAAGAAGTAGAATTATAACCAGTGAGATAAAAAAGGTTGATGATACTGCTACAAAAGTAAACTTCTTGGTCATTGAAAAAAAATATTGCGGTATGGGGGAAGAAATATCTTTGTTCATCGCTTCTCTGATTACCTTTCTTTCCTGGAAAAGTGATGCGTCCAGTCCTATAAAAAAACCGACAATTATGCAGCCGATAATCAAGGATGTAAAGCTGTAGATTGGAAAACCGTAGACGAATCTGTTGTAGGAAAAAATAAGAATTCCAGCGAGGATACATGTGCAGAATTCGATGAAAAAGGCTCTTCTTGCGCGAAGCATCGAAGTTTTATCAGACACAAATCGTTTGTACAATAGTGGTCTGATGGCCAGAAGGCCAAGAAACGTGATGGTTATGGTGGTCCCCAATGTCACGGGGGACAGGGTTGCCATGAAAGGTCAGACTTGTCCTCCATAATAGATGAGTGCCAACACAGCAAAAGTATACTGGAATAGAAATCTCATAAAATATGAATATGTATTGAGCTGATTATGTTGGATAAGTCTGGTACGAATTTATTGGAAGTTTTTTAAATCCTTCCATTTCTTTTTTTACTATACGGATTAACACCCCGTTTAACAAGTATCAATAACGACTTAAGGCCGTATTAAAGAATTGCTGTTTCATCCAATCTCGCTCGATGTTATCTGGATAAGAAAAATGTCTATCTGTATTGGAATGTTTTACTGATGATTATTTCAGCCAGCGAAATATTCGGTGATTTTTGTATATAGTTGTGGCATCCTGTGTACTACACTGTCGTGTTTGTCCTGATTGTTGCGAAAAGGGAGAAGGTATGGGAGAAAGGTCATCAGTTCCGGCAGAAGTTGGAAGAGAATTGTTTTATTCGATACAGGATCCCCTGCTTGTTGTAACGCCAGAGGGAAAAATTGTTGAAGTTAATCCTGCTTTGCTTAAAGCGGCTCGCAAAACAAGAGAAGAAATTGTTGGGGAAGGTGTCTGCAAGATTATTCACGGAGGTCGCTGGCCACATATCAAATGTCCCCTGGAAGAATTTTTGCTGACGTGTTCTCCGAGGATTGAGGATACTCGTTTACCTGGGCTCAATGGGGAGTATTCGCTTAACGTGGTTCCTATTGAAGGTACTGTCCAGGAAGGCTCCCTGATTCTTCTTATTGCCAGAAAACTGACCAAAGATGAGGTTAGAAAAGTTGATTCAATCAGAACTGCCCAGCTTGCGGCTATAGGAGAACTTGCAGCAGGTGTTGCCCATGAAGTAAACAATCCCATTAACGGAATTATTAATTTTGCACAGATTCTGCTTGATGACAATCCACAGGATTCTGAACAGGCCGAGATTTTAAGACGTATTGTTAATGAAGGAGAGAGAATAGCAACAATTATTTACAACTTGCTCTCGTTTGCTCGCGAAGATGGCAGCGATTTCGTTTCTGTTGATTTAAATGAAATTTTAAAAGAGAGTCTGTCTCTTGTTCAGCATCAGTTGAAGAAAGATGGTATCAAAATAGTTACTGAATGCTTTCAGCCTTCATGTCTAGTGTCCGGTAATTTTTTGCAGTTACAACAGGTTATACTGAATCTTATCAATAATAGCAGGTATGCCTTGAATGAACGGTATGTTAACGGAGCCGAGGATAAATGTATATACATTACTTGCCAGCCGGTTGTTGTAGATGAAGAGAAATATATACGTCTTGTGGTAAAAGATCTGGGAACCGGGATTCCCCAGGGAATTCTGGACAAACTCTTTGAACCATTTTTCACCAGCAAACCCGCTGGGAAAGGATCTGGATTGGGTCTCAGTATCAGTTATGGTATTGTGAAAAACCATAACGGCGTATTAAAGGTGGATTCTGTTTTAAATCAATATACTGAAATGACGATTGAAATTCCAGCGTTGGAGGTATGATGTCAGGTGATCTTCAAGATATCCATATTCTAATTGTTGATGATGAGGAGTCGATTCGTGTCACCTTTGAGATGTTTTTAAAGCGTGCTGGATATGGAAGGATTTCAACAGCTGCCACTATGGAAGAAGCGCTTCTTGCTATTAATGAAGAACGTTTTGACCTGATTATCAGTGATATTGTTCTCGAGGGGGCTAAAGGGACAGATCTTCTACGGCATATCCAGAAGACAGGTCTGCGATGCCCGGTAGTTATGATAACCGGTTTCCCCAACCTGGAAACCGCTGCTGATGCTGTGCGGTATGGAGCATTTGACTATATATCCAAACCGGTTAACAAAGAAACACTCCTGCGTTTTGTCCGTCAGGCTTTGAGTCACTGGCAACTTCAGAAGGAAAAAAAACTATTGCAGCAGGAGAATGAAAAATACAGAAGGTATCTTGAGGTGATTTTCAGCTCGGTCAGTGACGCTATAATCACTGTGGATGAACATACAAATATTGTTCAATTGAATAACACTGCAAGAGAGTGGCTGGGTAGCATGGAACCGGAGGGCGTGATTAATCTTGCCGGGTTGTCCGATGAAATAGGTAAAGCATGTCTTCATGATGCAACCAGGGTGATCAACCATGGCGAAACAGTCAAGGAACATCTGGTTGAGTGTGAAATGAAAGACGGTACGGTCCGCATGATCAGCTTAAATGCTGCACCACTTAAGGATTCTGTTGATGAATTTAATGGGGCTGTAATTGTCATGAGAGATATAACAATGGCACCGCCGACGACTGTTGGCCCGAAGCGAACGTCATTCAGGAAATTTATAGGCTCCAGCCAGGTAATGCAGGATGTATATCAATTGATAGAAAATGTTGGCAGAGTAGATACAGCAGTCCTGATTACTGGCGAATCCGGAACGGGCAAGGAACTGGCAGCAGAGGCCCTTCATGCTGAGAGTCTGAGAAAGAGCAAGCCATTGATAAAGGTTGATTGCGCAGCTATCCCGGAGGACCTTTTAGAGAGTGAACTTTTTGGCCATAGGAAAGGTGCATTTACCGGAGCGGATCGAGATCGTAAAGGTCGATTGTTCCATGCTGATGGAGGAACTCTTTTTCTTGATGAAATTGGCGATATCTCACCCAGAATGC